>NZ_VSFA01000290.1 GCF_008119785.1 Micromonospora sp. MP36
CAGCAGCGGCGACCTGTGGTGGTGCGTGGCGGCCACGCTCGATGTGTTCCAAACCGAGTACAAACGGCTGGGCAACCGGGCGGTGTTCGACGACCGGATCCTCGGACCCGACGGGCGGCTCGCGCCCAATATGGGCTGGCCGCAACTGATGGAAATCCTCGACACGGTACCCGAGCCTGTCGGCCCCCACCCGCACGGAGTCGCAGGAGAGGACGTGCTGGCCGCGCTGCGGGCCGCGTCAGGATCGATGGTCGTGGTCAAGGCCGCGATACCGAACGAACAGCAGCACGTGTTCGCCCTCTACAGCCAGCCACAGGAATCCGGGCCGCCGAGAATCCAGGTGCGGGACCCTCTGATGCCCGAGGCCGTCAACCGAACCGAACCAAACGTTCCGGAACAAGACGCGTGGCTACAACACCTGTTCATGTCCAGCACCCTGCTGGCCGCGTTCGACGGGAACGGGCGACCCACCACCATCACCGACCTGCGCGGCCAGACCGCCGCACACCCGCGGCCGAACACCACGACCAGCACCGACACCAGCGCCATCCTGCTCGCCTCCACCAGCACGCCACGCGGCCCGTCCAAGGCGATGCAGGCAGCGGGCGCCACGTCTCCCGAGCCGTCCGGCTTTCCCCGGCAGCCGTCCGATCCAACGGAAAACAACGGCTCGACTGGTCCTGGCCCGGCG
>NZ_VSFA01000291.1 GCF_008119785.1 Micromonospora sp. MP36
TCATTGACGGCGCGCAGGCGTTCGATGAGTTCGCCAGGGTCGTGTGTCGGATCGTTGCGGGCGACGTCGAGAAGCGTCCGCGAAATCGCCAATGGGGTGCGCAGCTCATGGGACGCGTTGGCGGCGAACCTCTGCTGCTCGGCGACGTTTGCTTCGAGCTGTGCGAGCATCGAGTCGAACGCGTCGGAGAGTTCACGGAACTCGTCCTTGCGACCCTCCATGCGAATCCGGTGGGACAGTGATCCGTCCGCGGCCACGCGTGTGGCATTTGTGATGCGAGCCAGCGGCGCGAGCATCCGGCCGGCGAGAATCCATCCGCCCAGCACGCCGAATATCAGCAGAAAGGCCAGCACTGCGGCTGCTCTCGGGCCGAAGGCGCGGAGCAGGTCGGAGCGGTTTGGTACGAACCACCCGGGGACGGGCAGACTCGAGCGGTTGGGACCGGGCAGCTGGGGGTTGTCGATCACCTCGGGTACGTAACGCAGCAGGAACACCCACACTGTGACGAGAAGCAAGCCACCTGCCAGCATGACTAACCCGGCATAGCTGAGGGTCAGCTTGAGGCGGACGCTCAAACCGGGCGCCCTATCCACGGTCCCCTCCTTTACGCCCGGTGCCGGGTGCT
>NZ_VSFA01000292.1 GCF_008119785.1 Micromonospora sp. MP36
TCGGGGTCGCCGGCTCGGTGCAGGATGTTGATCGCGGCGTTCACGTCGGCCTGCCACACCACCCCGCACGTAGTGCAGTGAAGCCTGTCGCCGCTGCGGCGGCCGAAGTCGCCGCAGTGGTGGCAGGTTTGTGAGGTGTAGGCGGCGTTGACGGGAACGAGCGCAGAACCTCTACGCTCCGACACGCTTTTCAGGGCCTCGGCGGTGACTCCTTTGGTCCACGCGGCGAGACGCCGGTTGATGTTCTTGGGTAGCTTCTTTCGCCCGGTGAAGCGTTTGGTGAGGTCCTCGGCGACCACGGTGCCGGCCTTGTCGACGACCTCGTGCACGGCGGTGAAGATCTCCGTACGCACCCGCGCCCGGTGCCGGGCGGCCTGCCGATCCCGCTTGATCGTGCCGAGGTTGTTGGCCTTGATCCGGTGCGCTTTCGCATGGTCACCACGTGCGGCGGCGGTGTTGGCGATCGAGCGCAGCTTCGCCCGCCGCCGGTTTCGTTCCTTCAACCGGTCCGACTCACGGATCAACAGCATGCCGAGTTTTTTACCGTGGGGCTGGCCGTCGGAGTCGGTGAGGGCTTCGGTGTAGCCCTTGTCCACCCCGACCCTCTGGTCGCCGCACGGCCGCT
>NZ_VSFA01000293.1 GCF_008119785.1 Micromonospora sp. MP36
GCTGGGCTGGAGTCCTGGACCGGCAGTCTGGTCCGGTGGCGATCGGTCCGGTCCTGCAGGATCTGCTTCACCCGCTGGTGTGGGGTGTGCAGGGCGATGTCGGGGTCGCCGGCTCGGTGCAGGATGTTGATCGCGGCGTTCACGTCGGCTTGCCACACCACCCCGCACTGGGTGCAGTGAAACCTGTTCCCGCTGCGTCGGCCGAAGTCGCCGCAGTGGTGGCAGGTTTGTGAGGTGTAGGCGGCGTTGACGGGAACGAGCGCAGAACCTCTGCGCTCCGACACGCTTTTCAGTGCCTCGGCGGTGACTCCTTTGGTCCACGCGGCGAGACGCCGGTTGATGTTCTTGGGAAGCTTCTTACGGCTGGTGAAGCGTTTGGTGAGGTCTTCAGCGATCACCGTGTTCGCTTTGTCGACGACCTCGTGCACGGCGGTGAAGATCTCCGTGCGCACCCGCGCCCGATGCCGGGCGGCCTGCCGATCCCGCTTCATCGTGCCGAGATTGTTGACCTTGATCCGGTGCGCTTTCGCGTGGTCGCCACGTAGGGCGGCGGTGTTGGCGATCGAGCGGAGCTTCGCCCGCCGTCGGTTGCGTTCCTTCAACCGGTCCGACTCGGC
>NZ_VSFA01000294.1 GCF_008119785.1 Micromonospora sp. MP36
CAGTATGGGCACCGCCGCCCCCGGCAGGAACACCACCGCCCCCGGCAGTACGCATGCCTAGACGCCCAGGGCTCAGCGCCCGACTGAAACTCACCCTCAGCTACGCCGGGTTCCTCGCCGTCGCCGGCGCTCTCCTGCTGGCCGTGGTGTGGGGGTTCTTGCTGCGCTACGTACCCGACAACTCCCAGGGCCTTCTCGGGATCTCGCCCAACCGCTACCTCCTTGTGCACACCTTCGCCCCCGCCGCGGCCGTGGCGATGCTCTTCCTGCTCGTGTTCGGCCTCCTGGGGGGATGGATCCTCGCCGGCCGGATGCTCGCACCACTCACACAGATCACGGATGCGGCACGGATGGCAGGGAGGGGGGCGCTGTCTCATCGGATCCGCATGAAGGGCCGCCAGGACGAATTCCGTGAACTCTCCGACGCGTTCGACTCGATGCTCGAACAACTCGAGTCCCACGTCGCCGAGCAACAGAGGTTCGCCGCGAACGCCTCCCACGAACTGCGCACCCCGCTGGCGATCTCCCGCACGCTCCTCGACGTCGCCCGCAAAGACCCCACGCGGGACCGAGGCGAACTCATCGAACGCCTGCACGCCGTCAACAC
>NZ_VSFA01000295.1 GCF_008119785.1 Micromonospora sp. MP36
GTCAACGCCGTTGCGTTTAGCGCCGTGGGCGGGAGGCAAGTCCTTTCTCGAAGAGTGTGATTTCGGCGTGGAAGCTGTAGGTCTGTGTGGTTGTTGGGTGTTGTCCGGTGTTCGGGCTGTACTTGCTGGTCGGGTTCTTGCGGGTGCGGGCTTTGACGCGGGGGCGGCGCCGTGCGGGCAGGAGGTTGGCCAGGGCGGCTTGGCCTATTGCGCCGAGGAGGTCGGCGGGGCCGTCAGGGAGGATCGCGCTGGCGGTGGTGATCGTGTCGACGGCGGTTTCGATGAGGATCGTGAAGCTGATCCGGTCCATGTCCATGCCGGGCTGGGTTGATGCGGCGTCTGCGGCCGCGCGGATGAGGGCTTGGTAGGCGGTGAGTAGGGCGTATACCTCCTGCTCGATCCCCGGGATGCTGTGGGAGCGCAGGACACGGCCGTTGAGCATGGTCGCTTTGATCGAGTAGTAGGTGGTCTCGGCCTGCCAGCGTTCGTGGTAGAGGTCCACGAGCTCTCGGGCGGGGTAGCGGGCGTGGTCTGTCAGGCTGGTGATCAGCCGCCACTGCTCGCGGCGCACCGT
>NZ_VSFA01000296.1 GCF_008119785.1 Micromonospora sp. MP36
CCGATTCCCAAGCTGACGGTTCTCTATGGGCTACAGCCGGAGGGCTAGCGCCACGAGTGCTCGTGACCACCGAGCCGGCCGAGCGTCACGTTCTCATCTTGGCTGTGCAACAACGCGAGGAGTCGGTTTCCCATGAGCAGGTGCTCGTACGAGACCTGGGCAATGGTGTCGGCCATGGCCACGGTCCACTGCGGATCGGCTCCGAACGGCTCGTCGAACTGGCGGATGACGAGAGCCCACCCCGTAACCCCGGTGAAGTCGATGTAGCGCAGAGCGTCACAGAAGGCATCCAGATTCTGGACCGACCAGCCGCAGTACCGCATCGTCACCTGGGAGAGGAGCTGTCCGAGCAGGCTCGTTCCGTTGCCACCGCGAGTCTGAGCGACGCCGTATCCGAGGCTCACCAGCTCACTCACGACGTGGTCGAGCTGCTTCTCATCGTGGAAGCCGGAGACCGCGCCGTCCTGAAGCAGCTCGTAGTCCCACTGTCGTTCGGTCTCTGCAGGGCTGAAGGACACCATGGTAGGGACCCTAGCGACTCGCCGGGTGACTAACTGAGTG
>NZ_VSFA01000297.1 GCF_008119785.1 Micromonospora sp. MP36
CTGTACCGTAGTGGTGACATCGCCCGCCGTCGGCTGGACGGGAGCCTGGAGTTCGTCGGCCGGGCCGACGACCAGGTCAAGATCCGCGGCTTCCGCGTGGAGTTGGGCGAGATCGAGGCCGCTCTCGCCGCGATCGACGGCGTCCGCGAGGCGCGCGTGCTGCTGCGCGGCGACATCCTGGTCGCGTACCTGACCCCGGACGGTCAGCTGCCCGCGCCGGCCCAGCTGCGCGCCGCGCTGTCGGTCGGACTGCCCGAGTACATGATCCCGGCCGCGTTCGTGCCCTTGGACAAGCTGCCGCTGACCGTCAACGGCAAGCTCGACCGCAGGGCCCTGCCCGCGCCGGACGCCCAGGCCCTGCCCACCGGGGCCGCCTACGTCGCGCCACGTACCCCGGACGAGGACCGGATCGCCGCGATCTGGGCTGCGGTCCTGGGCGTCGAGCGGGTCGGCATCCACGACTCGTTCTTCGACCTCGGCGGCCACTCCATCCGCGCCGTCACCCTCGTCGGGGCCCTGCGCGACGCCGGCTACCCGGCCGCCATCCGCGACGT
>NZ_VSFA01000298.1 GCF_008119785.1 Micromonospora sp. MP36
ACTTGCAGCACTTCCGAGAGCGCCCGCCCATGCCGCAGGTCGCGTCCGCTGCGGCCACCCGGATCTGCCGCCGGCCGGGCGCCACGCTTCGTGACAGGCACGACGTGGTCGAACCATCGGTCGTGCCGCGATCCGCGCGTGATCTTTTAGCCGAGGAACTCCGCGATGCCGAGGGCCTCGGTGAATTCGAGGATTCCGCCACCGCGGGGCGCCGCCACGGAACCTGACCTGACCCAACACGATCGAACGCTCGCTACTGCAATCCAACGACTTGCTGAAGCCACGCTCTGTCGGCGACGTTCAACGTGTCGTCGTCAAGCAGCGTGCGCAGCAGGGACACATGCTCAGAGAACACGACCCTGCACTGCTCGCGTTCCGGATGATCGTTGTCGTTGCCGAGCAGCAGCACCGCACGCTCATCATCCGCGTCGACCGGCTTCGACAGTTCAGCGGTGACGACCACGAGGTCGAGCAGGGCGGACCGCACCGGAACATCCGGGTCGGCCGCCAGGCGAAGCAGGAACGGCAACGCTGCCGGCATTGCCG
>NZ_VSFA01000299.1 GCF_008119785.1 Micromonospora sp. MP36
ATTCCCGGCCAAAGCGGCCGGGCCGCCCACGTACCGTCCGCTCCATCCGCCTGCTGGTGCTGCGCCTGGCTCGAGAGAACCCCAGCTGGGGTTACCACCGCATCCACCGCGAACTGCTCGTCCTGGAGATCAAGATCGCCGCCTCCACCGTGTGGGAGATCCTCAACGAGGCTGGAGTCGACCCCGCGCCCGAGCGCACCTCCACCACCTGGGCCGACTTCCTCCGCTGCCAAGCCGACGCCCTGCTCGCCTGCGACTTCTTCGAAACCGTCACCCTGACCGGAACGCGGATGTACGTGCTCGCGGTGATCGAGCACGCCAACCGACGCATCCGGGTCGTGGGCGCGACCGCGCACCCGACCGCCACGCGGGTGACGCAAGCGGCGAAGAACCTCGTCATGGACCTCGAGGACGCCGGCCACCGCGCCCGGTTCCTAATCCGGGACCGAGATGGGAAGTTCCCGACCCTGCTCGACACCGTTCTCGAAGACGCGGGCATCGACGTCGTGCTCAGCGGCGTCCGGATACCCCGCA
>NZ_VSFA01000003.1 GCF_008119785.1 Micromonospora sp. MP36
CCCCTACAATAGGGGACAAATATCGACCAGCCCGACGAGAGCGCCAAACCTCGGGCCCCTAGCGGTCGAGCATCGGCCGGTTCGAGCGTGCGGCCGGCTCAGGCGGGCGATCTTGGCGCGGCCCGCTGCGGTCAGCTGACGTTGGCCGGGCCGAGGACGCTCTTCAGGTCGCCCATCAGCGCGGTGGTGGCCGCCACCCGGAACGGCCCGAGGCGCAGCGTGGTCACCTTGCCGCCGTTGAGCAGCTTGACGTGCACCTCGGTGTCGCCCGGGTGCAGCACCAAAGTCTCCTTGAGCTTCTCCACCAGCGGCGGCGTGCAGCGGTGCACCGGGATGGTCAGGGTGACCGGCTTGTTCGCCGGGTTGCTGCTGATGTCCGGCATGGACATGTCCATCGCCATGATCCGTGGGGTGTCGTCGCGGCGGTCCACCCGCCCCTTGACCACCACGATCGCGTCCTCGGCGATGTACTGGCCGATCACCTCGTAGGTGTTGGGGAAGAACAGCGTTTCGACGCCACCGGCCAGGTCCTCCAGCGTGGCCGAGGCCCAGGCCCGGCCCTGCTTGGTGACCCGGCGCTGCACGCCGGAGAGGATCCCGGCCAGCGTCACCACCGCGCCGTCGGGCACGGTCCCCTCCTCGGAGAGGGCGGCGATGGTGCAGTCGGCCGCCGCGCCGAGCACGTGCTCCAGGCCGAACAGCGGGTGGTCGGAGACGTACAGGCCGAGCATCTCGCGCTCGAAGGCGAGCTTGTCCCGCTTGTCCCACTCCCCCTCGCCGATGACCGGCATCACCGTGGTGCTGCTGCCGGCGTCCACGTCGCCGAAGCCGGCGCCGAAGAGGTCGTACTGGCCGACCGCCTCCTTGCGCTTGACGTCGGCGTACGCGTCGATGGCGTCGGCGTGCACGGCGAGCAGACCCTTGCGCGGGTGCTGCAGCGAGTCGAAGGCGCCAGCCTTGATCAGGGATTCGATGGTCTTCTTGTTGCAGACCACCGCGTCCACCTTCGACAGGAAGTCGTAGAAGTCGGCGTACGCGCCCTTCTCCTCCCGGCAGCGCATGATCGAGGTGACCACGTTCGCGCCGACGTTGCGGATGGCGGCCAGGCCGAAGCGGATGTCCCGGCCGACCGGGGTGAACGGCCCGGCCGAGGTGTTCACGTCGGGCGGCAGCACCTGGATGCCCATCCGCCGGCACTCGGAAAGGTAGAGCGCCATCTTGTCCTTGTCGTCGCCGACGGAGGTGAGCAGCGCCGCCATGTACTCGGCCGGGTAGTGCGCCTTGAGGTACGCCGTCCAGTACGACACCAGGCCGTACGCGGCCGAGTGGGCCTTGTTGAAGGCGTAGCCCGCGAACGGGACGAGGACGTCCCACACCGCCTGGATCGCCTCGTCGGAGTAGCCGCGCTCGCGGCAGCCGTCCCGGAACGGGATGAACTCCTTGTCGAGGATCTCCTTCTTCTTCTTGCCCATCGCGCGGCGCAGCAGGTCGGCCTGGCCGAGGCTGTAGCCGGCGAGGATCTGCGCGGCGCGCTGCACCTGCTCCTGATAGACGATCAGGCCGTAGGTGGGGGCGAGGATCTCCCGCAGCGGCTCCTCCAGCTCCGGGTGGATCGGCGTGATCTCCTGGAGGCCGTTCTTGCGCAGCGCGTAGTTGGTGTGCGAGTCCACGCCCATCGGGCCGGGCCGGTAGAGCGCCAGCACGGCGGAGATGTCCTCGAAGTTGTCCGGCTTCATGAGCCGCAGCAGCGAGCGCATCGGCCCGCCGTCGAGCTGGAACACGCCCAGGGTGTCACCGCGGGCGAGCAGCTCGTAGGCGGCCTTGTCGTCCAGCGGAAGGGCCAGCAGATCCAGCTCCTTGCCGTGGTTGAGCTGGATGTTCTTGACCGCGTCGTCGATGATCGTGAGGTTGCGCAGACCGAGGAAGTCCATCTTCAACAGCCCGAGCGACTCGCACGTCGGGTAGTCGAACTGGGTGATGATGGCCCCGTCGGCGTCCCGGCGCATCAGCGGGATGTGCTCGATGATCGGCTCGGCGGACATGATCACGCCGGCGGCGTGCACGCCGGTCTGCCGGATCAGCCCCTCGATGCCCTTCGCGGTCTCGATGACCTTCTTGACGTCCGGGTCGGACTCGTAGAGGCCGCGGATCTCGCCCGCCTCGGCGTAGCGCGGGTGCTTCGGGTCGAAGATGCCGGACAGCGGGATGTCCTTGCCCATCACCGCCGGGGGCATCGCCTTGGTGATCCGGTCGCCCACCGCGTACGGGTAGCCGAGCACCCGCGCCGAGTCCTTGATCGCGGCCTTCGCCTTGATCGTGCCGAAGGTGGCGATCTGCGCGACCTTGTCCTCGCCCCACTTGTCGGTGACGTACCGGATCACCTCGCCGCGCCGGCGCTCGTCGAAGTCGATGTCGACGTCCGGCATGGAGACGCGCTCGGGGTTGAGGAACCGCTCGAAGATCAGGCCGTGCGGGATCGGGTCCAGGTCGGTGATGCCCAGGGCGTACGCGACCAGGGAGCCGGCGGCGGAGCCACGGCCCGGACCGACGGCGATGCCCTGGCTCTTGGCCCACTGGATGAAGTCCGCGACCACGAGGAAGTACGACGGGAAGCCCATCTGCACGATGACGCCCAGCTCGTACTCCGCCTGGGCGACGTGTCCCTCCGGGATGCCGTTGGGGAAGCGGCGGGCCAACCCCTTGAACGTCTCCTTGCGGAACCAGGACTCCTCGGTCTCCCCCTCGGGGATCGGGAACCGCGGCATCAGGTTGTGGAACTCGAACATCCCGGTCGGGTCGACCTTCTCGGCGATCAGCAGGGTGTTGCGGCAGCCCAGCTGCCAGAGCTCCGAGGTGTTGACCGCGCGCATCTGATCGGCCGATTTGATGTAGTAGCCGCCACCCTCGAGGCGGAACCGGTTGGGGTCGTCGATGTTGCTGGCGGTCTGCACGCAGAGCAGCACGTCGTGCGCCTCGGCCTGCTCCTCGCGGGTGTAGTGCGAGTCGTTGGTGACCACCGGCGGGATGTCGAGCTTGCGGCCGACCTCGATCAACCCGTCCCGGACCCGCTTCTCGATGTCCAGGCCGTGGTCCATGATCTCCAGGAAGTAGTTCTCCTTGCCGAAGATGTCCTGGTACGCGGCGGCGACCTTGAGCGCCTCGTCGAACTGACCCAGCCGCAGCCGGGTCTGCACCGCGCCGGACGGGCAGCCGGTGGTCGCCATGATGCCCTCGGCGTGCTCGGCGATCAGCTCCATGTCCATCCGGGGCCACTTGACGTAGTGGCCCTCCATGGAGGCGCGGGAGTTGAGCGTGAAGAGGTTGTGCAGGCCGGTCTTGTTGGCCGCCCACATGGTCATGTGGGTGATCGCGCCGTTACCCGAGACGTCGTCGCTCTTCTGCTCGGGGCGGCCCCACTTGACCCGCTGCTTGTGGAAGCGCGACTCCGGCGCCACGTACGCCTCGACCCCGAGGATGGGCTTGACGCCCGCCGCCATCGCCTGCTTGTAGAAGTCGTTCGCGCCGTGCATGTTGCCGTGGTCGGTGATCGCCACCGCCGGCATGCCGAGCCGGGCCGCCTCGGCGAAGAGGTCCTTGAGCCGCGCCGCCCCGTCGAGCATCGAGTACTCAGTGTGCACGTGCAGATGCGCGAACGAATCGCCCATGCGTGGCGCCCCCCGGGGTGTGGATCAAGGCTGCGTCGGAGTCGACCGACTCACCCTACCCAGGTCGCCTGACCGGCTCCACCGTCCGCGCCGAGGGTGTTCCGGGTCTCTCTTCCGATGCCCGTATGCCGCACGATGCTGCATGGGATTGAAATAGTGTGTGTCACACAGTATCGTGTGACGCATGGTGAGTGAGGAGGTCCTCCGGACCCATCTCCAGGAGCTGCGACGCGGCACGGTGGTGGTGGCGAGCCTGGTCGCCCTGCGCCGGCCCGACTACGGCTACGCGCTGCTGCAACGGCTCGGCGAGCACGGCTTCCCGGTCGACGCCAACACGCTCTATCCCCTGCTCCGGCGGCTGGAGGAGCAGGGGCTGCTGACCAGCGAGTGGAACACCGAGGAGAGCCGGCCGCGCAAGTTCTACCGCACCAGCGACGAGGGCGAGGCGCTGCTGGACCGCCTCCTCGACGACCTCGCCGCCGTGCAGGCCTCCGTCGCCAGCCTGATCGAAGGAGTGGACCGATGAGTTCCCTGACCGACCGCTACGTCGCCGCCACCCTCCGGGCGGTTCCGGCGCAGCGCCGCACCGAGATCGCGACCGAGCTGCACGCGTCCATCGAGGACATGATCGACGGGCGCACCGACGCCGGGCAGGACCGCGGCAGCGCGGAGCGCGCGGTGCTCACCGAGCTGGGCAACCCCGAGCAGCTCGCCGCCCGCTACACCGACCGCCGGTTGCAGCTCATCGGTCCGCGCTACTACCTGCTCTGGTGGCGGCTGCTGCGGACGCTGCTCACCTTCATTCCGGCCATCGTCGGCGTCGTTGCCGGCGTGGTCAAGGCCACCGTCGAGGGCGACGCCGGCGGGGCGATCGGCGTCGGGGTGAGCAGCGCCCTGCAGACCGCGGTGCAGATCGCGTTCTGGGTCACCCTCTGCTTCGCCGTGCTCGAACGCACCAACACGCCGCTGAACCTGCCCGAGTGGAGCGTCGACCAACTGCCCGAGGCACCCGAGGAGCGGCAGGTGACGCTGGTCGACAGCTGCGCGTCGATCGTTTTCCTGGTGCTCGCTATCGCCTTCTTCCCCTGGCAGCACTTCCAGCCCTGGGTGTCGGGCGACGGCTCGCGGCTGCCGATGATCGACCCGGCGCTGTGGAGCTTCTGGCTGCCGCTGCTGCTGGCGGTCCTGGTCGCCGACATCGGCTTGGAGGTCGCGAAGTACCGGGCCCGCCGCTGGACCTGGCCGCTGGTCGCCGCCAAGGCGGTGCTCGACCTCGCCTTCGCCGTGCCACTCGTCTGGCTGCTGCTCACCGACCGGCTGCTCAACCCGGACCTGGTCCAGCGGTTCGAGTGGCTGCGTGAGGGAGGGGCGCAGGACGTGGCCCGGGTGGCCGTCGTGCTCACCGCGGCCGTCACCGTCTGGGGCCTCATCGACAGCGCCGTCAAGGCCCGACGGCAGGCCGCCTGAGGCGGTCCCGGCCCGGCGCTCACGGGGGCGCCGGGCCCGGACGTGTCCGCCTCAGCGCTCGGCCGCTCCGGCCCGCCACTCCCGGCCCAACAGGGCGTAGACCACCTCGTCGGTCCACTCGCCCTTGACGAACTCGTTCTCCCGCAGGTGCGCCTCGCGGCGCATGCCGAGCCGTTCCAGCACCCGCGCCGAGGCGGTGTTGCGGCCGTCGAGGCGGCCGACGATCCGGTGCAGGCCGAGGCCCTCGAAGCCGAGCCGCAGCATCTCCCGGGCCGCCTCGGTGACGTACCCCCGGCCGGTGTGCTCCGGGTGCAGGACGTACCCGATCTCGCCCTGCCGGTGCTCGCCGCTGGTCCAGGTCAGCAGCACGTCGCCGACCAGCTCGCCGGTCGCCGGCAGCACCATCGCCAGGTTCAGCACGTCGCCCGGTGCGCGCAGCGCGGTGCGCCCCCGCAGGCGCTCGATCGCCGCCCGGGCGGCGACGTCGTCGTACGGCTCGTGGTAGAGGTAGCGGGTGACGTCCGGCCGGGAGCGGTAGGCGGTCAGGGCGGCGAGGTCGCCGGCGGTGAACGGGCGCAGCAGGAGCCGGTCGGTGCGCAGCGGCAGATCGGGGACGAGCATCCGCGAAGGGTACGGGCGCGATCGGCGTACGGTCAGCTGAGTTTCGTATCGATGAGGAGTGGCCATGCGGGTCCGGGGCATCGTCTACGACACAGGCGTCGAACTGCTGCCCGGCCGGCCGTCCCGGCCGGACTTCGACCCCGACCAGGTCCGCGCCGACCTGCGGGTGATCGCCACCGAGCTGCACGCCACCGCGGTACGACTCGTCGGGGAGAACCTGGACCGGCTGCGCGTGGCGGCCGAGGCTGCCGCCGAGGCGGGGCTGGCGGTCTGGCTCTCCCCCGCGCTGCCGGACGCGACGTCGGCCGCCGCCCGCCTCCAACTCGGCAGCTGCGCCGACATCGGGGAGCGGCTGCGCGCCCGGGGCGCCGAGGTGGTGCTGGTGGCCGGCTGGGAGGCGACCCTATTCCTGCGCGGCATCGTCGCCGGGGCCACCACCACCGACCGGATGGCCACCATGACCAGCCCGCGCCGGCTGCTGTGGAGCACGCTGCGCCACGGCCCGTTCCCGTGGGCGCTCAACCGGCACCTGCGCCGGGCCGCCGCCACGGCGCGTTCCCGGTTCCAGGGTCCGGTGACGTACGCGGCGCTCGGTTTCGAGAGCGTCGACTGGCGGCCCTTCGACCTCGTCGGCGTGGACCACTACCGCAGCGGGCAGTCGCCGGAGGCGTGGGCGGCGGCGATCGGGCGGTGGCGCCGGCCCGGCAAGCCGGTGGTACTCACCGAGCTCGGCTGCGCCACGTACGCGGGCGCCGAGGCCCGGGGCGCCCTCGCCTGGACGGTGGTCGACCGGGGCGCGGACCCGCCCCGGCTGCGCGAGCCGGTGGTCCGGGACGAGCGGGCGCAGGCCGAGGAGGTCGGCCTCCTGCTGGACCGGGCCGACGCGGCCGGCGTCGACGGCGCCTTCGTCTTCACCTACGCGTCGTTCAGCTATCCGCACCGGCCCGAGCCGGAGCTCGACCTGGACACCGCCGGCTACGGGCTGGTCGCGGTGCTGCCCGACGGCTCCGTACGCCGCAAGGCCGCCTTCGACGCGGTGGCCCGCAGGTTCGCCGTCGACTGACGGATGACATGGTCGGTGGGTGAGCACCGCACCTGCCGTTCCCTGGCGCCGCCCGGCGCCGACCGCCGGCCAGCGGCGAGCCGACGCCTGGATTGCCCTCGCCGTCACCGTCCTCGCGCTGTTCGACCTCGCCCTCGCTCGCAGCATCGGCGCGTTCCCCTTCGGCTCCCCGCCCACCCTGCCGGAGCAGGTCTGGTGGTCGCTCGCGGTCACGGCGCCGCTGGCGTGGCGGCGCCGGTGGCCGGTAGTCACCACCGTGGTGATCTCGGTGGCGTTCATCGCCGGGCAGGTCCGCTCCGTCCCGTTGACCCAGCTCCCGTCCGGCGCGTTGTTCGCCGCCCTCTACACCCTCGGCGCGTGGGGGCCGGACCGGCGCATGGCCGGCCGGGTCCGGGTCGGGGTGATCGTGGCGATGTTCGCCTGGCTCGGCCTGTCCCTGGCGCTGCGGATGGACCAGTTGTCGGCGGCGCCGTTCACCGGGGCCGTCGGCCCGGTGCCGCCGGTGCTGGCCGCGATCATCGACGGCGTGCTGTTCAACCTGATCTTCTTTGGCTTCGCCTACTACTTCGGCGAGCTCTCCTGGCTGGCCGCCCGCCGGGAGCACGAGCTGCGTACGCAGGCGGAGGAGCTGCGCCGGTCCCGGGCTGAGGCGGCCGAGCGGGCGGTGATGGGCGAACGGGTCCGGATCGCCCGGGAGCTGCACGACGTCGTCGCCCACCACGTCTCGGTGATGGGTGTGCAGGCGGCGGCGTGCCGGCGGGTGCTCGACCGGGACCGGGACAAGGCCCGCGCGGCCCTGGCCGCGATCGAGCAGACCGCGCGGACCGCCGTCGACGAACTGCGCCGGATGCTCGGCGTGCTGCGCGACCGGGGCGGCACCGAGGCCGCCCGGTCGACCGCCGCCGGTGTGGAGCAGGTCGCGGAGCTGGTCGAGAACGCCCGCGAGGCCGGCCTGACGGCCACCGTCGGGGTGTACGGGGATCCGGTGCCGCTGCCCCGCTCGGTGTCCCAGGCGGCGTACCGGATCGTGCAGGAGGCGGTGACGAACACGGTGAAGCACGCCGGCGCTACCGTGCTGGACGTGCGGATCCGTTACCTGGCCCGGGAGATCGAGGTCGACGTGAGCGACGACGGACGGCCCACCAAGCCGCCCGGCGGGGGTGGGCTCGGCCTCATCGGCATGCGGGAGCGGGTGGCGGTCCACGACGGCGTGCTGGAGGTCGGTCCCCGCCCGGACGGCGGGTTCCGGGTCCGCGCCCGGATTCCGCTCACCCGCGAGGGGGCGCCATGAGCGAGCGTGAGCGAGCGAATCATCGGCACAGCGCGGTGGAACCTCATGACGGCACGGGAGCGCAGCGGAGTGCCGGCATGAGCGGCAGCGTGGACGCCCGCCGGGCCGTCCGGGTGCTGCTCGCCGACGACCAGCACCTGGTGCGTACGGGGTTCCGCGTCATCCTCGAGGTGGAGGACGACATCGAGGTGGTGGGCGAGGCCGCCGACGGTGAGCGGGCGGTGGCCATGGCCCGGGCAACCCGACCCGACGTCGTCCTGATGGACGTCCAGATGCCCGTCCTGGACGGATTGGCGGCCACCAGCCGGATCACCGCCGAGGCCGGGCCGGACGGCCCCGCAGTGCTGATCCTGACCACCTTCGACCGGGACGACTACCTGTTCGCCGCGTTGCGCGCGGGCGCGAGCGGGTTCCTGCTCAAGAACGGCACGCCAGAGGACCTGATCGACGCGGTGCGGGTGGTGGCCCGGGGCGACGGCCTCATCGCGCCCGCGCTCACCCGGCGGGTCATCGCCGCCTTCGCCCGGCCCGGCCAACCGGCCGGCGGCCCGGCCCGGCTGCCCACCGACGCGCCGCCCGCCGCGCTGACCCAACGCGAGTACGAGGTCCTGGAGCTGCTCGCCCGGGGCGCCAGCAACGCCGAGATCGCCGCCACGCTGCACCTCGGCGAGGCCACGGTGAAGACCCACGTCAGCCGGGTGCTGGCCAAACTCGGCCTGCGGGACCGGGTGCAGGCGGTGATCTTCGCCTACGAGCACGGCATCGTCCAGCCGGGCGGATGACCGGGTCCACCGCGCGGTGGACCTCCATGATCAGCCGCCGGACGGACGGCATCCCGTCCGTGGCCGGCTACCGTCCACTGCCATGACCAGCACGCTCCGCCTGGACGGTGTCGATCGCAGCTTCGGCGACCGCCAGGTGCTCAAGAACATCTCCTTCGAGGTGACGGCCGGGCGGATGACCGGCTTCGTCGGCGGTAACGGCGCCGGCAAGACCACCACGATGCGGATCATTCTCGGCGTACTCGCTCCGGATGCCGGTCAGCTCCTCTGGCGGGGCTCCCGGCTGACCCGGCAGGACCGGCGACGGTTCGGTTACATGCCGGAGGAACGCGGCCTCTATCCGAAGATGACCGTCCGGGAGCAGGTCGTCCACCTGGGGCGGCTGCACGGGCTCGACCCCGCCGCGGCGCGGCGCAACACCGACGCGCTGCTGGAGCGGGTGGGGCTCGCCGAGCGCGGCGACGACCTGCTGGAGACGCTGTCGCTGGGCAACCAGCAGCGGGCTCAGATCGCCGCGGCGCTGGTGCACGACCCGGAGCTCCTCGTGCTGGACGAGCCGTTCTCCGGGCTCGACCCGATGGCGGTGGACACCGTGGTCTCGGTGCTTCGGGAACGGGCGCGCGCGGGCGTACCGGTGCTCTTCTCCAGTCACCAGCTCGACGTGGTGGAACGGCTCTGCGACGACCTGGTGATCATCGCGGACGGTGCGATCCGCGCGGCCGGCGGCCGGGAGGAGCTGCGGGCGGAGTACACCCTGCCCCGGTTCGAGCTGGTCGTCGATGGCGACGCGGGCTGGCTGCGCGACCAGCCGGGGGTGACCCTGGTCGACCTCGACGGCACCCGCGCCGTCTTCGACTTGGCAGCGGGCTCCGACGACCAGCGGGTGTTGCGTGAGGCGCTCACGCGCGGCCCGGTCCGTGCCTTCCGGCCGGTCACCCCGTCCCTCGCCGAGATCTTCCGAGAGGTCAACCAGTGAACGTGTACCAGGCCGTCCGGCTGATCGCCGGCCGCGAGATCCGGGTGAAGCTGCGGGACCGGACCTTCCTGTTCGGCACCCTGTTCTTCCTGCTCATCGCCGTCGGCGCGACGGTGCTGCCGGCGCTGCTGGCCGGCGGCCCTTCGGCGGTCGCGGCCACCGCGTCCGTCGCCGCCCCGTTGCGCCAGGCCGGCCTCGACGTCCGGCCGGTCGCCGACGACGCCGCCGCCGAGCGCGCGGTACGCGACGGTGAGGTGGACGCGGCGGTGGTCGCCGGGCCGACCGTGCTGGCCCTGGACGAGGCCCCGGACGACGTGGTGAAGGCGCTGAGCAGCGGCCCGGTGGTGCGGCTGCTGGATCCGGACGCGGTGGACCCGCTGGCCGCCTTCTTCGTGCCGTTCGCCTTCGCGTTCGTGTTCTTCACGACGTCGCAGATGTTCGGCGTGCAGATCGCGCAGAGCGTGACCGAGGAGAAGCAGACCCGGATCGTGGAGATCCTGGTGGCCGCGGTGCCGGTACGGGCGCTGCTGGCCGGCAAGATCATGGCGGCGTGCGTGCTGGCGCTCGGGCAGATCGCTCTGATCGCCGTGGCCACGGTGGCGGGCATGCAGCTGGCCGACAACGGCGACCTGCTCGCGCTGATCGGGCCGGCGATCGGCTGGTTCGTGCCGTTCTTCCTGCTCGGCTTCCTGCTGCTGGCGGCGCTGTGGGCGGTGGCCGGGGCGCTGGTCACCCGTCAGGAGGACATCGGCGGTGTGTCGCTGCCGGTACAGCTCGCGGTCATGCTGCCGTTCTTCGCGGTGATCTTCCTGCACGACAATGCCACCGCCATGCGGATCCTGTCGTACCTGCCGTTCTCGGCGCCGACGGCGATGCCGCTGCGGATGTTCACCGGCGACGCGGCCGGCTGGGAGCCGCTGGTGTCGCTGGCCCTGCTGCTGGTGACCGCGCTCGCCTTCGTCGCCGCCGGCGCCCGGGTGTACGAGGGGTCGCTGCTGCGCACCAACGGGCGGACGTCGGTGCGGGCGGCGTGGCGCGGGCGCGAGGCCCTCGGCTGAACCGCACGGGTAGGGTCAGCTGATCCGCTCCTGGCTCAGTTGCGGCACGAGCCTGGCCGCGGTCTCGAAGCCGGCGTCCTGATGAAGTACGACCAGCTTCAGGCGGATGGCGGTGGCGATCACCAGGTGATCCGCGACGGACAGGCCCTGGTGTGCGCTCTGGCTGGCCAGTTCCTGCCGCACCGCCCCGCACCACCTGCCAGGCGTCGTCGGGAACCGGAACCCATGGGTAGAGGTCGCGCAGCCCCCGCTCGACCCGGTCGCAAGCCTTGGCGTCGGCGATGGTCAGGGTTTCCACGAGCACCGGGTCACAGATGGCGATCAGGCCGCGGGCGGCGAGGTCGGACCAGCTCGAATCGACCTGACGACGGACCATGCGGACCAGGGCGCTCGTGTCGACCAGATACTTCACCGGTCGAGCTCGTTGAGCCGCTCGAAGTGGAAGCCCCCCTCGTCGGCGACCTCCTGAAGATCGGCCAAGGCCCGCTGCCGGCGCTCGCGGCTGGACTCCACGGCCTGCCGGAGGGCCTCCGTCACCGTCTCCTTCTTGGTAGTGGTGCCGAGAGCCGCGGTCGCTTCCGCCAGAAGGTCCTCATCGAGGTCCAGCAGGGTCTTGGCCATGAAATACACCTCCCGGATAAAGATGTACCCGGGAGGTGTATCTATCCAGCGCCTGGGTCAGCCGACCGCGGCCATGACCTCGTCGGAGACGTCGAAGTTCGCGTAGACGTTCTGCACGTCGTCGCAGTCCTCGAGGACGTCGATCAGCTTGAAGATCTTGCGCGCGCCCTCCTCGTCCAGCGGCACGTTGACGCTGGGCACGAGGGAGGACTCGGCCGACTCGTACTCGATGCCGGCGTCCTGCAGGGCGGTGCGCACCGCGATCAGGTCACCCGGCTCGGAGACCACCTCGTACGCCTCACCGAGGTCGTTGACCTCCTCGGCGCCGGCGTCGAGGACCGCCATCATCACGTCGTCCTCGGTGGTGCCCGCCTTGGGGACGATCACCACGCCTTTGCGGGAGAACAGGTACGACACCGAGCCGGCGTCAGCGAACGATCCGCCGTTGCGCGTCAGCGCGGTGCGTACCTCGGTGGCGGCGCGGTTGCGGTTGTCGGTGAGGCACTCGATGAGCAGCGCGACGCCGTTCGGGCCGTAGCCCTCATACATGATCGTCTGGTAGTCGGCCCCGCCGGCCTCCAGGCCGGAGCCGCGCTTGACCGCGCGGTCGATGTTGTCGTTCGGGACGGAGTTCTTCTTCGCCTTCTGGATCGCGTCGTAGAGGGTCGGGTTGCCGGCCGGGTCGCCGCCGCCGGTCCGGGCCGCCACCTCGACGTTCTTGATCAGCTTGGCGAACATCTTGCCGCGCTTGGCGTCGATGACGGCCTTCTTGTGCTTGGTGGTCGCCCACTTTGAGTGGCCAGACATCTCATACCTCCGTTTGATGATCCACGCCTGCGTCGACTGCCCGCGCCGAATCCACGGTCAACCGGTACGGATGGAGCTGGCCGGTCGGCTCCGCGTGGACGGCTGCGGCGAGCGATGGCCCTGCCGAACCGCGGCAATCCTACCGAGAGGGCGTCCCCGCATGTCACACCCGGCACCCGTGCCGGGACGCCGGGACGGGCCCGCGGGTGGCCCGGCCGCCGCCGGGAGACAACAACCGCCGGCCCGAAAACATGCCCGCGAGGGTACGGAAGGACTGCTCCCGGCCTCAGGCCGCGGACCGGACCAGGTCCACGAAGTAGCGGTGCACCCGCAGGTCGCCGGTGAGTTCCGGGTGGAACGAGGTGGCCAGCAGGTTGCCCTGCCGGACCGCGACGATCCGGTCGGCGGCCGGCCCCTCGGTGACCCGGCCGAGCACCTCGACGCCCGCGCCGACCCGCTCGACCCAGGGGGCCCGGATGAAGACGGCGTGGAACGGCTCGCCCTCGACCCCGTCGATCTCCACCGGCGCCTCGAACGAGTCGACCTGACGGCCGAAGGCGTTGCGCCGGACGGTCATCTCGATGCCCTGGAAGCCCCGCTGGTCGGGGCGGCCGTCGAGCACCTCGGCGGCCAGCATGATCATGCCGGCGCAGGATCCGTACACCGGCATGCCGGCGGCGATCCGCTTGTCGATCGGCTCGCGCAGCTCGAAGATGTCGGCCAGCTTGCTGATGGTGGTGGACTCGCCGCCGGGGATGACCAGCCCGTCGACCGCGTCCAGCTCGGCCGGACGGCGTACCGGGCGGGCGTCCGCGCCGGCCCCGGCCAGGGCGGCGACGTGCTCCCGCACGTCGCCCTGCAGGGCGAGCACCCCGATGACGGGTGTGGTCACCTTCGCTCCTCTCGCTGCCAAGAGGGGCCCCTGCTATGCCTCAGGCGCTAAGCAGGGGCCCCGCCTTGCGTGTCACCAGCCGCGCTCGGCCAGCCGGTGCGGCTGCGGGATCTCGTCGACGTTGATGCCGACCATCGCCTCGCCGAGGCCGCGGGAGACCTTGGCCAGCACGTCCGGGTCGTCGTGGAAGGTGGTGGCCTTCACGATCGCGGCGGCGCGCTGGGCCGGGTTGCCCGACTTGAAGATGCCCGAGCCGACGAAGACGCCCTCGGCGCCGAGCTGCATCATCATGGCCGCGTCGGCCGGGGTGGCGATGCCGCCGGCGGTGAACAGCACCACCGGCAGCTTGCCGGTCTCGGCGATCTCCTTGACCAGCTCGTACGGCGCCTGGAGCTCCTTGGCGGCGACGAACAGTTCGTCGGCCGGCAGCGACTGGAGCCGGCGGATCTCCTTGCGGATCTTGCGCATGTGGGTGGTGGCGTTGGAGACGTCACCGGTGCCGGCCTCGCCCTTGGAGCGGATCATGGCCGCGCCCTCGGTGATCCGACGCAGCGCCTCGCCCAGGTTGGTCGCGCCGCAGACGAAGGGGACGGTGAACGCCCACTTGTCGATGTGGTTCTCGTAGTCCGCCGGGGTCAGCACCTCGGACTCGTCGATGTAGTCCACGCCGAGGGACTGCAGGATCTGCGCCTCGACGAAGTGGCCGATCCGGGCCTTGGCCATGACCGGGATCGAGACGGCGTTGATGATGCCGTCGATCATGTCCGGGTCGCTCATCCGGGACACGCCGCCCTGCGCGCGGATGTCGGCGGGCACCCGCTCCAGTGCCATGACGGCGACCGCTCCGGCGTCCTCGGCGATCTTGGCCTGCTCGGGGGTGACCACGTCCATGATCACGCCGCCCTTGAGCATCTCGGCCATGCCCCGCTTGACGCGGGCGGTGCCGACGACGGAGGTGGCGTTGGTGTTCGGGGAGGTGGATTCGGGCACGGGTCATCGCTCCTTGACCTGCTCGGGGGTGGCTGCGAAAAGGCTACGACGGGGTCAACGAGGATCCGACAGCCAATCAGACCCCGGGTGGCCTGCTCTGTGGTCGGTGTCACGCCCGGGGAGCGCCGGGGCCGGGACGGTCGTCAGGCGGTGGTGACGTCGGCCCGGGTGGTGAGGGTGGGGTCGTCGATGTCGAAGTACTGCGGCCACTCGTGCCGGCGCCCCATCCGGAACAGGCGTACCAACGGGCGGCCGCGGGCCGTCCGGGCGTCCCGGACCAGGTCGGTGTGCACCTGCCGGGCCAGCGCCAGCCGCCGGCTGGCGGCGATCACCGCCTCGCAGGCCGGTTCGTCCGGGTCCAGCTCGACCGCGCGCAGCTGGCGGGTGAGGTCGTTCTCGGCGGCCTCCCGCTCCTCCGGCACGGCGTCCAGGGCGATCCGGGCCGCCGCGTACAGCTCCACGCCGTAGCGCCGCTCGGCCAGCACCGCGGCGGCGGCCGCGCGGCGCAGCAGGTGGGCGTCGAGCGCCCGGGCCGCGGACTCCGCGCGGGCCTGCAGCCGCTCGACCCGGCCGGCCGTCCAGATCAGGTACGCCGCGACGAGCCCGACGGCCAGGACCGTGCCCACCACCCACCACATGCCCGGCATCGTAGTGCTGCTCCGTTCCCGTCCGGTCCGGCGCGGCCTCCGGCCGGCGCGCCCGTCACATCGGCCCCACCGGCCACGCGGCTCAGCCCAGCCCCGCCCACTCCTGGTCCATCACCCGGCCGTCGGTGGCCTCGATCGCGGCCGCGTACACCTCCACCACCCGGCGGGCGACCACAGGCCAGTCGAAATTCGCCACGACCTGGTCGCCGCAGGCGGTCAGCGCCGCCCGCCGGTCCGCGTCGTCGAGCAGCTCGGCCAGGGCGGTGCGCAGCGCCGCCGCGTCGCCGGTCGGGAACAGCTGCCCGGCCCGCCCGCCGTCCAGCACCCGGCGGAAGGCGTCGAGGTCGCTGGCCACCACGGTGGTCCCGGCGGCGAGCGCCTCGGTGAGGATCATCCCGAAGGACTCCCCGCCGGTGTTCGGCGCCACGTACAGGTGCAGGCTGCGCAGCATGCGAGGTTTGTCCGCCTCGGAGACCTGGCCGAGGAAGCTGACCCGGTCCCGCACCTCGGCCGGGAACTGCCCGTACAGGTCGTCCGGGTCGCCCGGCCCGGCCACCAGCAGCCGCAGCCCGGGCCGGTGCGGGGCGAGCGCGACGAAGGCGTCCCGCAGGATCGGGAAGCCCTTGCGGGGCTCGGTGAACCGGCCCAGGAACCCGACCGTCCCCCCGGTGCCCGGCCCGCACTCCCCCGGCCAGCCGGGCAACGGCTCGACGCCGGCGAACTTCGCCACCGCCACCCCGTTGGGGATCTCCACCGCCCCGCCGTCCATGTGCTCGACCTGCACCTTGCGCGCCAGGGCGCTGACCGCGATCCGGGCGGTGATCCGCTCCAGCAGGATCTGCAGCACCCCCTGCGCCGCCGAGAGCACCCGGGACCGGGTCATCGCGGTATGGAAGGTGGCCACCACCGGCCCGCGCGCGCAGAGCACGGCCAGCATCGACAGGCTGGGCGTGAGCGGCTCGTGCACGTGCAGCACGTCGAAGTCGCCCCGGGTGATCCAGCGCCGCACCCGGGCGGTGGAGACCGGGCCGAACGCGATCCGGGCCACCGAGCCGTTGTACGGCAGTGGCACCGCCCGCCCGGCCGGCACCACGTACGCGGGCAGCGGCGCGTCCTCGTCGGCCGGGGCCAGGACGCTCACCTCGTGCCCCAGCCCGATCAGCGCCTCGGCCAGGTCCATGACGTGGTTCTGCACCCCGCCCGGGACGTCGAAGGAGTACGGGCACACGATGCCGATCCGCATTTGCGCCCGCTTCCTCAGATGGTCCCGGGGCTGGCCGGCGGCTGCGCCGGGGCGCCCGTGCCGCCGTCGGTCGTCGCGCGCTGGTCCAGCCACATCCGCTGCAACATGTGCCAGTCTTCCGGATGCCGCGCGATGCCCGCCGCCAGACCGTCGGCAATGCGCTGGGTGAGCGCGCGGACCCGCTCGTCCAGCGGGCCGCTCGCCGGGTCGGGCAGCTCCACCTGGGTCAGGGCGCCGCGGGCGATGTCCGGCTCGTACCACATCGACGTGACGTAGAGCGGCGCGCCGGTCCGGATCGCCAGCAGGGCCGGGCCGGCCGGCATCCGGGTCCGGGCGCCGAAGAAGTCGACCTCCACCCCGCGGGCGGAGAGGTCCCGGTCGGCCAGCAGCGGCACCACCGCGCCCGCCCGGATTCGGTCCAGCAGCACGTCGAACGCCGGCCGGTCGCCGCCGTGGGTGGGCAGGATCTCCATGCCGAGGCCCTGCCGGAAGGCGAGGAAACGCTCGTAGACAGCCTCCGGCTTGAGCCGTTCGGCGACGGTGGTGATCGGCCATCCGGTGGCGGCCACCCAGGCGCCCGCGGCGTCCCAGTTGCCGGCGTGCGGCAGCGCGATCACCGCGCCCCGGCCGGCCGCCACGTCGGCGCCGAGCAGGTCCGCGCCGTCCAGGTGGAACCCGGCGAGGATCTGCTGACGGCTCAGGGCGGGCAGCCGGAACGCCTCCATCCAGTACCGGGCGTATGACCGCAGGCCGGCCCGGACCAGCTCGTCCAGCTCCGCCTCGCTCACCTGCGGGCCGACCACCCGGCGGAGGTTGGCGCGGAGTCGGGCCGTAGCCCCGCCGCCCTTGCGGTGGGCGCGGTCGGCGCCCGCCCGGAAGGCGGCGGCGACAACCGGCCGGGGCAGCGCCCGGGCCACCCGCCAGCCGGCGACCAGGCCCAACTCGGTGAGGTTCACTCCGGGCTGACCGCCTGCCGGTACACGTGGACCATGCGCTGCCCGACCGTGAAGATCGAGACCGCGGCGAGCAGCCAGAGCGCGATCGGCAGCGCCGGGCCGAGGCCGAGGCCGGTGAGCAGGCCGCCCACCCCGACGATCAGCAGCCGCTCGGTGCGCTCGGCGACGCCCACGTTCGCGGTCATGCCCAGGCCCTCGGCGCGGGCCTTGACGTACGACACCAGCCCGCCGGCGGCCAGGCAGAGCAGCGCCGCCGCCACCCCCGAGTAGTGGTGCTCGGTGGCCAGCCAGTATGCGACCGCGCCGAAGACGGCGCTGTCGGCGATCCGGTCCATGCTCGAGTCGAGGAAGGCCCCGAACCGGGTGGAGCCGCCGCTCATCCGGGCCATCGTGCCGTCGAGCAGGTCGGTGAGCGCGAAGACCGTGACGATCAGCGCGCCGGCGACCAGGTGGCCGCGCGCGCCGAAGCCGAGCGCGCCGACGAGCACGCCGAGGGTGCCGGTCACGGTGACCGCGTTGGGGGACACGCCCGCGCGGAGCAGCCCGCGCGCGATCGGCTCCACGACGCGGGTCATGCCCGCCCGGGCCGTCACTTGGAAGATCTTCGCCATGGCGGTCCCACGATAACGGCCGGCAGCCGCTCACGACACGGCCGGGCGTCCCGACCCGCCTGGCGGGCTTGTGCCGGGTCGGCATCGGGTGTGAGATCGAGCCAGGGAGGTGAGCCAGCTCACCGACCCCCCGTCCGAGAACCCGTCGTCCAGGAGACCACCGGAGGATATCGCCGCGGTACCCGCCCGGGCCCGCTTCCCCGTCGCGCGCGGCGGTCGCCACCCACCACCGGCTGAGGGAGGTGCGCCGCGATGGCGCAGAAAAATCAGGAGAAGGGTGTCACCGGCGGCGCGCCGGTGGTGAGCGAGCCCGACAGGATTCGCAACGTGGTGCTGGTCGGGCACTCGGGAGCCGGCAAGACGACACTGGTCGAGGCGCTCCTCGCGGCCAGCGGCACGATCAGCCGGGCCGGCACCGTGACCGACGGCACCACGGTCTGCGACCACGATCCCGCCGCCGTACGCCAGCAGCGCTCGGTGAGCCTGTGCTGCGCCCCCCTGCTGCACCACGACGTCAAGGTCAACCTCCTGGACACCCCCGGCTACGCCGACTTCGTCGGCGAGCTGCGCGCCGGGCTGCGCGCCGCCGACGCCGCGCTGTTCGTGGTCTCCGCCGTCGACGGGATGGACGCCGCCACCGCCGCGCTCTGGGAGGAGTGCGCCGCGGTGGACATGCCGCGGGCGGTCGCGGTGACCCGGCTGGACCACCCGCGGGCCGACTTCGACGAGGCGGTGGCGTTGTGCCAGCGCGTGTTCGGCGACAACGTGCTTCCGCTCTACCTGCCGATGCTGGGCGACGACGGTGTGTCGGTGGTCGGCCTGATGGGGCTGATCACCCGGCGGGTCTTCGACTACTCGAACGGGCTGCCGGCGGCGGTGCGCGAGCCGGATCCGGAGCACCTGCCGGCCATCCAGGAGGCCCGTAACGAGCTGATCGAGGGGATCATCGCGGAGAGCGAGGACGAGACCCTGATGGACCGCTACCTCGGTGGCGAGGAGATCGACACCGAGGTGCTCATCACCGACCTGGAGACGGCGGTGGCCCGGGGCCACTTCTACCCGGTGGTGCCGGTTTGCGCCGAGACCGGCGTCGGCCTGGACGTGCTGCTCGACGGGCTGGTGGCGGCGTTCCCGTCGCCGCTGGAGCACGAGCTGCCGGCGGTCACCGGGGTGGACGGCTCGCCGCGTCCGCCGCTGGCCTGCGACCCGGACGGTCCGCTGGTCGCCGAGGTGGTCAAGACGACCGTCGACCGGCACGTGGGGCGGGTCTCCCTGGTCCGGGTCTTCTCCGGCACGCTCCGCCCCGACCAGGTGATCCACGTGTCGGGGCACGGCATGGCCGAGCGGGGCCACGCCGACCACGACGCCGACGAGCGGGTCGGCCACCTCTACAGCCCGCTCGGCGCGACGCTGCGCGAGGTGCCCGCCGCGGTCGCCGGTGACCTCTGCGCGATCACCAAGTCGGGCAGCGCGGAGACCGGCGACACCATCTCCCTCAAGGAGGAGCCGCTGCTCATCGCGCCGTGGGAGATGCCGGAGCCGCTGCTGCCGGTGGCGATCGTGGCGAAGAGCCGGGCCGACGAGGACGCCCTGGCCCGCAACCTGGCCCGGCTGGTGGCCGGCGACCCGACGCTGCGGCTGGAGCGCAACCCGGAGACCCACCAGCTGGTGCTCTGGTGCATGGGCGAGGCGCACGCCGACGTGGTGCTCGACCGGCTGCGGGCCGGCGGGGTGGAGCTGGAGACCGAGCCGGTCCGGGTGGCGCTGCGCGAGGCGTTCACCAGCGCCGCCAAGGGGCACGGGCGGCACGTCAAGCAGTCCGGCGGCCACGGCCAGTACGCGGTCTGCGACATCGAGGTGGAGCCGCTGCCGCGCGGCGGCGGCTTCGAGTTCGTGGACAAGGTGGTCGGCGGCGCGGTCCCGCACAACTACATCCCGTCGGTGGAGAAGGGCGTCCGGGCGCAGATGGAGCGCGGCCTGGTGGCCGGCTGCCCGGTGGTGGATCTGCGGGTGACCCTCTTCGACGGCAAGGCGCACAGCGTCGACTCCTCCGACGCGGCGTTCCAGACCGCCGGCGCCCTGGCCCTGCGCGACGCCGCCGAGAAGGGGCAGCCGACGCTGCTGGAGCCGGTCGACGAGGTGACCGTCCGGGTGCCCGACTCGTCGGTGGGTGCGGTGATGGGCGACCTGTCCGGCCGGCGCGGCCGGGTGCTGGGCACCGAGCCGGATCCGGACGCCGAGGGGCGGACGGTGGTCCGCGCCGAGGTGCCGGCCACCGAACTGCTCCGCTACGCGGTCGAGCTGCGCTCGATGACCGCCGGCACCGGCACCTTCCGGCGGGAGTTCGCCCGGTACGAGCCGATGCCCGCCCACCTCGCCGAGCAGGTTCGCAAGGAACACAGCGCCCGCTCCTGACGCCCGCCGCGGGCACCCGGGCGAGGCGTCCGGCGGGCGGGAACGCCACCCAGGGTGCCCGGGCGGCGCCGGCGGGCGGTTAGCGGGGCACCGCGTACGCCAGCACGAGCGGGGTCGCCTGCCCCGGCCAGGTGCCGGTCAGGCACGCCGCGGCGGGGGCGTCGCCGGGGACCGGCCGCCGGACCACGGCCAGGTCGACCGGGTCGGTCCGGATCAGCGTGGGGTCGCCGTCGACCACCTCCCGGGGCACGCCGACCACCGGCGGCGCCATCCCGCCGGCCCGGCCGCCGGTCACCGTCATGGTGGGCGGACGGACCTCCCGCCGCCCGTCCACCTCGAAGTACTCCTCCGCCTGCCCGGCGCCGGCCAGGACGGCGGCCGCCAGGGCGGGTGGGTAGACCGGGTCGGCGCAGGCGTCGTACACCCAGCGGGGGCCCAGCACGGAGTGCTCGGTGGTGCCGACCAGCCACTGGTCGGCGTCGGCCAGCGGCGCGCCCCGGTAGGTGAGCGGCACCTGCAGGACCGGCCCGTTCCCGGCCCGGACGAGCAGGGTCTCGATCCCGACCTCGCCGGCCGGGTCGTCGAAGCGGAAGGTGCCCACACGGGTGACGTCGGGGCCGGCCGTCCCGGCGAACCACGAGCGAGTGGGCAACCAGGCGGCGAGCAGGTCAAGCTTGGTGGGGCGCAGTTCCGCGCGGTGCAGCAGAGCCATGGGCGAGATCGTACTGTCGGGAGGGCGCGCCGGAGTTGGCCGACCTTGGCGGCCACGCACTACCGCAGCCTGGAGGAACGATGGGCACGGCGGCCGAACAGGTCCACCGGGCGACGGAGGTACGACCGGCGCCCCGCTGGGTGGCGCCCACCTTCGGGGTGCTGGCGCTGCTCACCCTGCCCTGGATCGGCTACCTGGCGCTGACCCTTCCCCGGCATGTCGTGACCGTGCACTACCGGGCCGCCTGGGTGGGCTTCGACCTGGGGCTGGTGGCGATGTTGGGGTTGACCGCGGTGCAGGCGTACCGGGGGCACCGGCAGGTGGGGCTGGCGGCCAGCGCCACCGCGACCATGCTGGTGGTGGACGCCTGGTTCGATGTCGTCACCACCCCCGGCGGGCCGGACCTGACCGTGTCGGTGCTGCTGGCCGCGCTGGTCGAGCTGCCGCTGGCCGCGGTCTGCGTCTGGATCGCCGGGCACGGCGACCGGGTGGTGGAGCGGCGGCTGCGCCAGCTCGCCGTCCGCGCCGAGGCGGCCGGCGACCAGGCCGAGGCGGACCGGCCGACCGCCACCGGCCCACGTCGGCGGGTGGCCCGGCTCCGCGGCCGGACGCGCTGACCACCGCCGCACCCTGCCGGACCGGGCCGGACGGGCTGCTCGCCGCAGGCTGGCCGGCGCTGGCGCCGCCGCGGCGGGCTCGGGTTCACCAAGTCCTGGGCGCGCCCGCACCCGGCGCATCCACGCCTGACGGCGGGGCCACCGCTCAGGATCAGGCGGGCCAGGCCTTGGCGAGCAGGTCGCGGGTGTTGGCGAGCAGTTGGGGTAGCACCTTCGTCCGGCCGATCACCGGCATGAAGTTGGCGTCCCCGCCCCAGCGCGGCACCACGTGCTGGTGCAGGTGCGCGGCGATGCCGGCGCCGGCCACCCCGCCCTGGTTCATGCCCAGGTTGAAGCCGTGTGCGTTGGAGACGTGGCGGATCACCCGCATGGCGTCCTTGGTGAACGCCGCCAGCTCGGCGGTCTCCGGCGCGTCGAGCTCGGTGTAGTCGGCCACGTGCCGGTAGGGGCAGACCAGTAGGTGCCCCGGGTTGTAGGGGTAGAGGTTGAGCACCGCGAAGACGTGCTCGCCCCGGGCGACGACCAGGCTCTCGTCCGGGGGCAGGCCGGGGGCCCGGCAGAACGGGCAGCCGGCGGGCTTCTCGTAGCCGCCCGCGGGTCGGTCCTCCCCCGAGATGTAGGTCATCCGGTGCGGCGTCCAGAGCCGGTCCAGGCCGTCCGCCAGACCGTTGTCGGTGCCGTTCTCGAAGTGCCGATCCGCCCCAGTCACAGCGCCGATCCTACGGTCACCGCACCTGATCAGCCGGGGGTGCCTGGTCGCGGTCGATGTCGTGCCCGGCACCGGATGCGGCGAACGGCGGCGTCCCGGCCGGGGACACCGCCGCTCGTGGCACGTGGACGGCGCCGGTCAGCTCTCCGCCGACGGGCCGGAGTTGGTGCGGGAGTTGACCACGTCCAGCACGTGGGTGACCGCCTCGGCCATCGGCACGCCGTTGCGCTGCGACCCGTCGCGGTAGCGGAAGGAGACCGTGCCGGCGGCCACGTCGTCGTCACCGGCGATCACCATGAACGGGATCTTCTGCTGCTGGGCGTTGCGGATCTTCTTCTGCATCCGGTCGGTGCCGGTGTCCACCTGGGCGCGGATCCCCTCGGCCCGCAGCGCGGCGACGAAGCCGTGCAGGTAGTCGGTGTGCTCCTCGCGGATCGGGATGCCGATCACCTGCACCGGGGCCAGCCAGGCCGGGAAGGCGCCCGCGTAGTGCTCGGTGAGCACTCCGAAGAAGCGCTCGATCGAGCCGAAGAGCGCCCGGTGGATCATCACCGGCTGCTGCCGGCTGCCGTCCGCCGCCTGGTACTCCAGCCCGAACCGTGCCGGCTGGTTGAAGTCGACCTGGATGGTGGACATCTGCCAGGTCCGGCCGATCGCGTCCTTGGCCTGCACCGAAATCTTCGGGCCGTAGAACGCCGCGCCGCCCGGGTCCGGCACCAGGTCCAGGCCGGACGCCTCGGCGGCACTGCGCAGCGCCTCGGTCGCCTCCGCCCAGTCCTCGTCGCTGCCGATGAACTTCGGCGAGTCGTCCCGGGTGGACAGCTCCAGGTAGAAGTCGTCCAGGCCGTAGTCGCGCAGCAGGTCGAGCACGAAGGTGAGCAGGGTGGTCAGCTCACCCGGCATCTGCTCCCGGGTGCAGTAGATGTGCGAGTCGTCCTGGGTCAGGCCGCGTACCCGGGTGAGGCCGTGCACCACGCCGGACTTCTCGTACCGGTAGACCGTGCCGAACTCGAAGAGCCGCAGCGGCAGCTCCCGGTACGACCGCCCGCGCGCCCGGAAGATCAGGTTGTGCATCGGGCAGTTCATGGCCTTGAGGTAGTAGTCCGCGCCCTCCAGCTGCATGGGCGGGAACATCGTGTCGGCGTAGTAGGGCAGATGACCGGAGGTCTCGAAGAGCTGCGCCTTGGTGATGTGCGGGGAGTTGACGAACTCGTACCCCGCGGCCTCGTGCCGGCGCCGCGAGTAGTTCTCCATCTCCCGGCGGATGATGCCGCCCTTGGGGTGGAAGACCGCCAGGCCGGAGCCGATCTCGTCGGGGAAGCTGAACAGGTCCAGGTCCGCGCCGAGCTTGCGGTGGTCGCGTCGGGCGGCCTCCTCCAGCAGCTTCAGGTACGCCTTCAGCTCGTCCCGGGTCGGCCACGCGGTGCCGTACACCCGCTGCAGCTGCGGGTTCTTCTCCGAGCCCCGCCAGTACGCGGCGGCCGAGCGCATCAGCTTGAACGCGCCGATCAGCCGGGTGTTCGGCAGGTGCGGGCCGCGGCACAGGTCCGACCAGCAGACCTTGTCCTCGGTGGCGGCAAGGTTGTCGTAGATGGTCAGCTCGCCGCCGCCCACCTCCATCACCTGCGAGGAGTCGAGGCCCTCCCCCTTGACGTCGATCAGCTCCAGCTTGAACGGCTCGCTGGCCAGCTCGGCCCGCGCCTCGTCCAGGCTGTGGAACCGGCGCCGGCGGAACCGCTGGCCGGACTTGACGATCTCCTGCATCCGCTTCTCGAGCTTGGCCAGGTCGTCCGGCTGGAACGGCTTGTCGACCTGGAAGTCGTAGTAGAAGCCGTTCTCGATGGGCGGGCCGATGCCGAGCTTGGCCTCCGGGAAGACGTCCTGCACCGCCTGGGCGAGCACGTGCGCGGTCGAGTGGCGCAGCACGTTCAGCCCGTCCGGCGAGTCGATGCTCACCGGCTCGACGGCGGTCTCCTCCGCCGGCTTCCAGTCCAGGTCGCGCAGCACGCCCGCCGGGTCGCGGACCACCACGATCGCCTTCGGGCCGGTGGTGGGCAGGCCGGCTGCGGCCACCGCGTCGGCCGCCGTCGTCCCGGCGGCGACGACGACAGGGTCGGCCACGACGGGGGTACGGGGTGCGGACACGGTGACTCCTGTCGTCGATGGGTTCGAATGCGCCGGGTACCGGCCCCTGCGATGCTATCGGTCGACCTTTCCGCACCGTCGGCGACGCCGGACTGTCCCGATCCGTGGCCGGACGTGCTGCTCGGCGGTGGACTGCTCGCCGGGCTGGGCGGGGGTCAGGCGTGGGCGGGGAGCCAGTCGGGCAGCGGCTCGCGGGCGGCGAGCCAGCCGTCCGGTACGCCGCCCGGCGTGCCGACCCCGGTGTACGCGGCGACCACCCCGCCGACGATGGCCGCCGTGGTGTCCACGTCGCCGCCGGCCTCGACGCAGGCCCTGATCGCGGCCGGGTAGTCGCCGAGGTGGGTGGCGGCGACCCAGAGAGTGAACGGGACGGTGTCCTGCGCGGTGACCCGGGAGCCGTTGCCGAGCGCGTCGACGACCGCGGCGGCCGGGTGGCCGAGCAGCGCGACGGCCCGGCGTACGCCCCGGTGCACCTCGCCGGCCGGGTCCAGGGCGCCGGCCACCGCGCCGAGCAGCCGGGCCGGGGCGGGTCGGTCCCCGTCGAGCCGGGCCCGGGCGGCGAGCGAGGCGGCCACCGCGACGGCGACCGCCCCGGCGATCCCCTCCGGGTGGGCGTGGGTCACCTCGGCCGAGGCGTGGGCCTGGTCGGCGGCCCGGCGGATCGAGTCGGCGTACCAGGCGCCGAGCGGCGCGACCCGCATGGCGGCGCCGTTGCCGCAGGAGCCCTGCCCGTCGAAGGCGGACGCGGCGGCCACCGGCCAGGGGGTGCCGGCGCGGATCAGCTCCAGCAGCTCGACCGCACCCGCCCCGTAGCGACGGGCGGGGTCGTAGCGGTCGGCGAAGGCGCTGGCCAGGCTGTCTCGGTCGATCTCCCCGGACTCGGTCAGGACGGTCACCACCGAGCACGCCATCTCGGTGTCGTCACTCCATGCCCACGGGCCGGGCGCCAGGTCATCGCGCCAGGGCGCGGTCGGCCGGCCGGGGACGAAGTACAGCGCGCCGAGGGCGTCGCCGACCGACAGGCCGGCGAGAGCGTCGCGGGCGAGCGCCAGGCGGGTGTCGGGGAAGAGGGTGAACGTCATCGTCGTCCCAGCTTGCCCGGTTCCCCGGAACGCCGCAACGCGATCAACTTGCCACGCCGAGTACGGTGCTGACGTGGCAACCGTCCTCCTGGTCGAAGACGATCACGTCGTGCGCGGCGCGATGCTGCGGTCCCTCACCGACCGGGGGCACGCCGTGCACGCCGTCGGCACGGCGCTGGACGCGCTGCGCCGGGTCGCCGCCGAGACGCCCGACCTGGTGGTGCTCGATCTGGGCCTGCCCGATCTCGACGGCTCGGACGCGCTGCGGATGCTGCGCGGGATCACCGACGTGCCGATCATCATCGCCACCGCCCGGGACGACGAGCAGTCCGTGGTGCGCCTGCTGCGGGCGGGCGCCGACGACTACATGGTCAAGCCGTTCACCGGCGCCCACCTGGACGCCCGGATCACCACCGTGCTGCGCCGGGCGGGCCGGGCCAGCCGCACGGTGCAGCCGGCGGTGCACACGGTGGGCGGCCTGCGGGTGGATGTCGGCGAGCGCAGCGCCGTGCTGGACGGGGAGCCGCTGGCCCTGACCCGCAAGGAGTTCGACCTGCTGGCGTATCTTGCCGCGCGCCCCGGCCGGGTGGTGTCCCGGCGCGAACTCTTGGAGGAGGTATGGCGGCAGCCCTCGGTCGGCGAGGACCAGACCATCGACGTTCACCTTTACTGGCTGCGCCGCAAAATGGGCGAGTCCGCGGCGAAGCCGCGCTACCTGCGCACCGTGCGGGGGGTCGGCTTCCGGCTGGTGGCGCCGGACTGAGGCCGACGCTGGCCTGGCTCACGGCCGGCATGTGCAGCCTCGTCGCGCTCGCCTTCCTCATTCCGCTCGGGATCACCCTCGGCGACCAGGCACGCGACGCGAAGCTGGCCGACGCGGCCCGGCGCAGTGCCCTGGTCACCGGCGCGCTCGCGGTCAGCACCGAGCCTGAGGTGATCCGGCGGGCGGTGGCGGCCGCCGGCGACGACCGGACGCCGCGGCCGGTCGTACACGGGATCGGGGGCGACGAGTCCGGCGGCCGGGCGGATGCGGCGGCGCTGGCCCGGGCCGGTGCCGAGCGCCGCTCGACGGTCACCGACGTGCCCGGCGGCGTGCTGCGGCTGGACCCGGTGGTGCTCGGCGACCAGGTCGCCGTGGTGGAGGTCTTCGTCCCCGAGGCGGTGCTCGACGCGGGCTCCGGCCGGCGGTGGCTGCTGCTGCTCGCGGTGGCGGCGGCGCTGGTCGGGGCCGCCGTGATCGTGGTCGACCGGGTGGCCGCCCGCGCGGTGGACGCCACCGGCCAACTGGTCAAGGCGGCGATCGCGGTCGGCGACGGCGACGTCGGGGTACGCGTCGAACCGTCCGGCCCGCGGGAGCTGGCCGAGGCCGGGCACGCGTTCAACCGGATGGCGGAGCGCCTGGTCGCGCTCCGCGCCGACGAGCGCGAACTCGTCGCGGACCTCTCCCACCGGCTGCGTACCCCGCTGACCGCGCTGCGACTCGACGCCGAGGCGCTGGAGTCCGACGACACCAGCATCGGGACGTTCAGCGCGGCGGAGCTGGACCGCCGCCGGGGCATCCGGCGGATCCGCCAGGCCATCGTCACGCTGGAGGGCGAGGTCGACCAGCTGATCAAGACGACCCGGAAGGCGGTCAGCCAGGAGGCCGGGCCGGCCGCCTGCGACGTCAGCGAGGTGGTCCGGGACCGGATGATCTTCTGGTCGGCGCTGGCCGGCGACCAGAACCGGCCGCATCGCGTGGTCGGGGCGCAGCTGCGCATCCCCGCCCCGGTGGCCCGGGCTGAGCTGGCCGCCGCGCTCGACGCGGTGATCGGCAACGTCTTCCGCTACACCCCGCAGGGCACCGCCTTCGAGGTGGCGGTCAGCCGGCGGGACGGGTGGGTGGCGATCCGCATCGACGACGCCGGCCCGGGCATCGCCAACCCGGACCGGGCGCTGCGCCGGGGCGCTAGCGACCAGGGCTCCACCGGGCTGGGGCTGGACATCGCCAAGCGGGTCGCGCTGCAGGCCAACGGGTCGGTCAGCATCGACCGGGCCCGGCTCGGCGGGGCCAGCGTGGTGATGCTGCTGGCCGACCCGGAGGCGACGCCCCGGCCGGTCAACCGGTTCGGCCTGGTGGGACGGATGGCGCGGGACGCCCGGGAGCAGAAGACCCGCCGGCGCTGGCCCCGCCCGCGCTGAGGCGCTGGTTGTGGCCCGGCGCAAGTCTTCCTTAGGTGTGGATTAACGATGGTCGAACCACCCTCCGGTGCTGCCAGGATCGGAGACCGAACCCATCAGTCCCGTCGGCCGGGACGCCCCGTCACACCATCCGGCCGGTGGGGCCGTGCGCGCGGCGGGAGTCCGGTCCCCCACACCAACTCCCGTCGCGCGCCACTCCCCAGGGCCTAGCGCGTCGCGGCCGCCAGGTACGCGTCGATCTCGCCGCCGATCCGGGCCTGCTCGGCCGGCTCCAGGAACGAGGCGGTGACCGCGGCGCGGGCCAGCGCGGCGAGCCCGTCCGGGCCGAGGTGCAGCAGCCGGGCGGCGACCGCGTACTCGTCGTTGAGGGTGGTGCCGAACATCGGCGGGTCGTCGGAGTTGACGGTGACCAGCACCCCGGCCTCGACGAGCTGCGGCAGCGGGTGCTCGTCGAGGCTCGCCACCGCCCGGGTGCGGACGTTGGAGGTCGGGCACACCTCCAGCGGGATCCGCCGCTCGGCCAGGTGGGTGAGCAGTTCCGGGTCGAGCACGGCGGAGACGCCGTGGCCGATCCGCTCCGCGCCCAGCTCCCGCAGCGCGTCCCAGACGGTCTCCGGGCCGGTGGTCTCGCCGGCGTGCGGCACCGAACGCAGCCCGGCCGCCCGGGCCTGGTCGAAGTACGGCTTGAACTGCGGCCGCGGCACCCCGATCTCGGGGCCGCCCAGGCCGAAGCTGATCAACCCGTCCGGCCGCTCCTCCAGCGCGATCCGCAGGGTCTCCTCGGCGGCCGGCAGCCCGGCCTCGCCGGGGATGTCGAAGCACCAGCGCAGCGCGATGCCGAAGTCCACCTCGGCCCGCTTGCGGGCGTCCTCGATCGCCTCGCAGAACGCCTGCGCCGGGATCCCCCGGCGCACGTGCGAGTACGGCGTGACGGTCAGCTCGGCGTACCGGACCTGCTGCCGGGCCAGTTCCCGGGCCACCTCGTGGGTCAGGAGCCAGACGTCCTCGGGGTCGCGGATCAGGTCCACGACGCTGAGGTAGACCTCGATGAAGTGGGCGAAGTCGCGGAAGGCGAAGTAGTCGGCGAGCAGCTCCGGGTCGGCCGGGACCGGGCTGCGCCCCTCGTGCCGGGCGGCCAGCTCGGCGACGATCCGGGGCGAGGCGGAGCCGACGTGGTGCACGTGCAGCTCCACCTTGGGCAGTCCGGCGATGAACGTGGGCAGGTCGGTCACAGGTTCTCCTCGGCGCGGACGCCGGTATGGGCGACCACGAAGATCCGGCGGAACGGGAAGTACACCTGACCCTGCCGCACCGGGTACGCCTCGGCGAGCCGTACCCCCAGCTCGGCGCGGAAGTCGGCCCAGCCGGCGGGATCGAGCGCGGCCCGGACCGGGCGCAGCGCCGTCCCCTCCATCCAGCTCAACACCGGGTGGTCCGCGTCCGGGACGGCCGGAAGCAGGTGCACGTAGGTAGTTTCCCAGGCGTCGACCGCGCAGCCGGCACCGGCCAGCAGCGCGGCGTAGTCGACCGGGTCGTCCACGGGCGCCTCGCGCAGCAGCGGGGCGAGCGTGTCCCGCCACCGGTCCCGGCCGGCCACCTCGCGCAGCGCGCGGTGCGACGGGGCGGCGAAGTTGCCGGGCACCTGGAAGGCCAGCCACGCCCCGGACGGCAGCTCGGCGGCCCAGCGGGCGAGCAGCTCCTGGTGGCCGGGCACCCACTGGAGCACCGCGTTGCAGACCACCACATCCACGTCCGGCGCGGGACGCCAGGACCGGACGTCGCCGACGGCGAACGAGACCGGGGCGTCGAGCGCGCCCGCCCGGTCGATCATCTCCGGGGAGGAGTCGATCCCGCTCACCCGGGCCTGCGGCCAGCGTTCCGCCAGGGTGGCGGTGAGGAGGCCGGGGCCGCAGCCGAGGTCGACCACGGCCCGGGGACGCGTGGCCGGGACCCGGGCGACCAGGTCGTGGAAGGGGCGGGAACGCTCGTCGCCGTAGCGCAGGTAGGTGCTCGGGTCCCACATGACAGTTCTCCAAACCGTACGTACGTCTTGTTGGAGAGTACGGCCCGCCGCGCGGCTCGACAAGCCGCTCACTAGGCTTTCCCGGGTGGAACAGCGCAGCTTCGCCCGGCTCGGCCGGCAGGTGGGCATCGCCGGACTCGGCGCCTGGCAGCTCGGCGCCGACTGGGGTGAGGTCAGCGAGGACGCGGCGTTGGAGGTGCTCGCCGCCGCCGTGGCCGCCGGGGTCACCTTCCTGGACACCGCCGACGTGTACGGCGACGGCCGCAGCGAGCAGCGGATCGGCCGGTTCCTGCGCGAGCACCCCGGGCACGGGCTGACCGTGGCCACCAAGATGGGCCGGCGGGTGCCGCAGACCCCGGAGGCGTACACCCTGGACAACTTCCGGGCCTGGACCGACCGCTCCCGCGCCAACCTCGGGGTGGACACCCTCGACCTGGTGCAGCTGCACTGCCCGCCCAGCGCGGTCTTCGCCGACGACCGGGTCTTCGACGCGCTGGACACCCTGGTCGCCGAGCAGCGCGTCGCCGGGTACGGGGTCAGCGTCGAGACCTGCGACCAGGCGCTCACCGCCATCGCCCGCCCCGGCGTGGCGAGTGTGCAGATCATCCTCAACGCGGTGCGGCACAAGCCCCTGGAGCGGGTGCTGCCCGCCGCCGCGGCGGCCGGGGTCGGCATCATCGCCCGGGTGCCGCTGGCCAGCGGCCTGCTCTCCGGGCGGTACGACGAGCACACCACCTTCCCCGCGAACGACCACCGCACCTTCAACCGGCACGGCGAGTCGTTCGACGTCGGCGAGACCTTCTCCGGGGTGGACTACGACCTCGGCCTGGCCGCCGTACGCCGGCTCGCGCCGCTGGTCGGCGCCGACCGGACGATGGCTCAGTTCGCGCTCCGCTGGATCCTCGACCAGCCCGGCGTCACCGTGGTCATCCCCGGCGCGCGCAATGCCGAGCAGGCCCGGCGCAACGCCGCCGCGGCCGACCTGCCGCCGCTCGGCGCGGCGGAGCTGGCCGCCGTCCGCGAGACCTACGACGAGCTGATCCGGCCGCGGGTGCACGAGCGGTGGTGAGCCCGGCCCGCCGGGGCGTCGGCGCGGCGTCGCCGGGTCCCGGCATCGGCGGGCATGCTGGAGTCGGGCGGGCGTCGTCGGAGGGGGAACGATGAGGGGTTGGTTCCGGCTCACCGTGGGGCTGCTGGCCGTCGTGCTGGGCGCGGTCTGGACGCTGCAGGGACTGGGCTACGTGGACGGCAGCGTGATGACCGGCGAACGGATCTGGGTGGTCATCGGCCCGATCGTCGTCCTGATCGGACTCGTCGCGCTCTGGTTCGGGTTGCGGGCACGGCGCCGGCGTACCTGATCCACGCCCGGGCCAGGAACGCGGAAAGCCCCGCGTCCCGAGACGGGAAGCGGGGCTTTGATCTGCCGGCCGGCGCGGCCGGCAGATCCACGCTCAGAGGGGGCGGACCTGCTCGGCCTGCGGACCCTTCTGACCCTGGGCGATCTCGAACTCCACCCGCTGGTTCTCCTCCAGCGTGCGGTAGCCGCTGGTCTGGATGGCCGAGAAGTGGACGAACACGTCAGCACCCCCGCCGTCGACGGTGATGAAGCCGAAGCCCTTGTCAGCGTTGAACCACTTCACGGTTCCCTGCGCCATGTGTATCTCCTTCTAAAACTGGCGGCCGAGCACGCCGTGCGGCCGGTTGGCCGTTTTCGAGCAGCGGCGCCTGAGGCGGCCCCCGGAAGGAGACTTCTCTCAACCCACGCGTCTCTCAACAGCGTGAGACAGCAAACCACGTACGCAAAAACTCTGCACAGCCTACCCGACGAAATTCTCCGACATGTGACCTGACGGTTGCGGCCGCTCCACTGGCCGGGCTGTGCGGGCCGTGCGAAAGGCCCCCTTCCCGCGCTGGCGGAAAGGGGGTCTGCCGTGCGTAACTGGTCAGTCGGGCCAGTGGCCGGTGAGCCGCCGTACGCCGACCGCCCCGCCCCGGTCCACGGCGGCCCGGACGACCGCGAAGATCGCCCCCTGCAACGCCGCGGCGGCCAGGATCTCGCCCCAGCGCCGGTCCTCGTCGGTGGCGCTCGGCGCCTCGCCGTCGCCCGCCGTGATCCGCCAGACCTGCCGGAAGATGACCCCGGCGACCGTGCCGGCGGCCAGCCCGAGCAGCACCCCGACGGGCTTGTACGCCGCCTTGCCGATCCTGTTGCTCACCTACGCCTCCCGCGGACGATCAGCAGCACCACCACGGTCGCCACCGCGCCGGCCGCGACGGCCGCCCACGGCACCACCGCGCGGCCCTTCCCCGTCGTCCGAGCCCGGGCGAGCCGCGCCTTCCCGGCCGCCTGCTCCCGGGCGAACCGGGACTTCGCCGTCGCCTGCCCGCGCACCCGGGCCATGGCATGGGCGGCCTGCTCACGCATCCGCCCCTTCGCCTGCTCGGCCGACTCCCGCAGCCGGGCCTTCACGTCGGCCCGGGCGGCCAGCAGCTCCATCGTCTCACCCAACTCCACCCGGGTGCGGCGGATCTCCTCGCGGAGCGCCTCCACGTCGCCGCGTCCGTTGCCGGTCATCCCCGTCTCCCGTCCTTCACCGCCGCGGCGACCGTGTCGACGTCCGCCCGGACACTGCGGACGGTCGCCTGGGGCACCGGTGGGACGGCACGGCTGACCTGCGTCTTGCCGATCAGGGCGAGGATCCCGGCGAGCAGGAAGAGCGCCACCGCGACGATCAGGGCCGCCAGCCACGCGGGCAGGACCAGCGCCAGCGCCAGGATCACCGTGGCGACCAGCGCCCCGGCGCCGTAGAGGGCCATCACCCCGCCGCCGCCGAACAGACCGATCCCGATACCGGCGTGCTTGCCCTTGCGGGTCAGTTCCACCCGGGCCAGCGCCAGCTCGTCCCGGACCAGGCGGGAGACCTGCTCGGTGGCCCGCTGGATGAGCTCCGCGGTGGACGGCTCGCTCCCGGTCCGGGACGTGCTGCGGCTCGCGACGTCAGCCATGCTGTCCTCCTTTCCTCATCACCGCGCTGTATGCCCGGATTCGCCGCCCGTCAATCCTGCGCGGGACGGCCGGTCGGCCCGGCCGCGCGCCACCGGACGCCGGGCCACCGGATGGTGGACCCGAGCCGGGGCGTGCGCGGCGGGTCCCCCGAAACGGGCGGAACAAACGCACCGGGCGGAAGGTCTCGTGACAAGGCGACGGCGGCACGTGGCGCGGGTAGGCTCCGGCGCCCGTGGGCACCGCCGCACGCGCGGGAGCCCCCGGCGCCGGGGCGGCCGGGGGCTCCGGGGGCGGGCCGGGTCAGCTGCGGGCCTCGGCGGGCTCCTCCGGGCCGACGAAGACCTCGCTGCGGGCCTCGCCGTCGTCGCTGCCGCCGAAGACTCGCGCGTCGTCGGGCACCTCGGTCTCCGGCGGGCGGCGGGCCGGACGCGGGGACCGCACCGCCTGCCAGGGCAGCGCGCCGGCGGCGTCGCCCACCTCGGTGCGCAGCCGGGGCAGCGCGGCCGGCCGCTGGTCGCGTACCCAGGCCACCAGGTGCTCGCGGACCAGGCAGCGCAGGTCCCACAGGCTGCCGGCGTCGGCGGCGCTGACCAGGGCCCGGACCTTCACCATGCCGCCGGTGGCGTCGGTCACCTGGAGTACGCAGACCCGGCCGTCCCACAGCTCGGTGCTCTCGCAGAGCCGGCGCAGCTCCTCCCGCATCGCCTGGACCGGGATCCCCCAGTCCAGGTCGAACTCGGCGGTGCCGAGCACCGCCGCCTCGGTGCGGGTCCAGTTCTGGAACGGGGTGCGGGTGAAGTAGGAGGTGGGCAGGATCAGCCGCCGGTCGTCCCAGATCTGCACCACCACGTAGCTGAGGGTCAGCTCCTCGATCCGGCCCCACTCCCCCTCGACCACCACCACGTCGTCGAGGCGGACCGCGTCGCTGAAGGCGAGCTGGAGACCGGCGAAGACGTTGCCCAGCAGGCTCTGGGCGGCCAGCGCGGCGACCGCGGCCACCACGCCGGCGGAGGTCAGCACGCCGGCGCCGATGCCGCGCACCCCGGGGAAGGTCATCAGCAGCACGCCCACGGCCAGGATGACGATCACCGCGATGGTGAGTCGGCGGAGCATCACCACCTGGGTCCGTACCCGGCGGGCGTGCCGGTTGTTCGGCACGTCCACCCGGAACCGGGCCAGCGCGGTGTCCTCGACCACCACCAGCAGCGAGGCGACCAGCCAGGCCGTGGCGGCGATGAGGGCCAGCACGAGGGCGTGCAGGACGGTCTGGCGCCACGGGCTGCCGACCGCGTACAGGGTGCTGAAGCGGACGGCGAGCTGCACGGCGAGCGCGGTCGCGGCCACCTGGAACGGGCGGTGCGCGTGCTCGGTCAGCTCGGTCATCAGCACCGAACGCCGGCCCAGCCGGCGGGCCGCCCGGTGCACCACCTCGACCAGCAGCAGAGCGACCGCCGCCGCGGCGAGCGTGGCGACGGCCGTTTCGACATAGCTCTGCACGAAATCTCTCTCCCTCCCGCCGGGCAGGCTCGGACAAAGGGCCCATAATGCCCGACAGTCCAGGTATCGACCAGGATCAGACCCGGCGGTACCGCGACTGGAGGAAGCAGTAGATGCCGAAGCCGGCGATGCCGAGCGCGGCGAGCGCCAGCAGCACCGGCCCGTACGACTGGTCGCGCAGGGTGCGCAGGGCGGCGTCGAGGCCGCGGGCCTTCGCCGGGTCGTACTTCATCGCGGCCACGACGATCAGCAGGCCGGCGATGGCGAAGACGGCGCCCCGGGCGGCGTACCCGGCCATGCCGAGGCGGCGGGCCACGATACGTGCTTTCGGGGTCATCTGCCCGATCTTGAGGTTCCGCTCGAACTTCTTCTTCAGGCCGTACCCGATCATGCCGATCCCGACGGCGGCGAGCGCCAGGCCGGCCAGGCCGACCAGCCACCGGCCGCCGGCGCCGGCCATCAGCTTCGCGGTGAGCGCCTGCTGCTGGTCGGCGGCGTTGGCGCTCGCGTCCTCGAAGACCTTGACGGCGGTCCAGGCCAGCCAGACGAAGACGACGGTGCGCAGCACGGAGGCGACCCGCTCGAAGAGCCGCTCCCGGCCGCGCCGGCCCCGGTGGCCGATGGTCGCCTCGAACGCCTGCCAGGTCGCCATGGCGAACAGGCCGATCGCGATCGCCACCAGCAGGAACTTGCCGAGCGGCTGGGCGCCCAGGGTACGCAGGGCGCCGTTCTGGTTGCCCTCCTCCCCGGAGCGGCCGAAGGCGATCTGGAGCGCCAGCCAGGCGAAGAGCAGGTGCAGGATCCCGTAGCCGACGAATCCGGCCCGGGTCAACAGTTCGAGCCACCGGCTGTTGGCGGCGTGGGCGACGGCGGCTCCGGCGTTCCGGGTGAGTGACATGGCGGCACAATCTCCCGCCGCCATGGTCGTCAAACGTCGGCCGCCGCCGCCCGTGGCCGCTTGGTCAGCCGTTGGGGTTGCGGGCCACCCGGACGACGGCCTGCTCGTCGGTGAGGCTGTCCAGGCTCACCTGGAAGCCGCCGACCTCGGTGGCCTGCTGCCCGACGGTGAGCGAGAGCTGTTCTCCGGCCACCTCGACCGTCACCTGGTCACCCTGGGCGCCGACCAGCTTCGCCTCGACGCCGAGGATGTTGGCGCTGGCCTCGACGCCCCGGTCGAAGGTGACCGTGCAGGCGTCCAGCCCACAGTCGGTGGAGGCGCCCTCCGAGCTGCAACCGGCCAGCAGCGCGACGCCGAGTGCGAGGCCGGCCAGCAGGCCGGCGCCGCGACGGACGGGGGTCAGTGCGGGGGAAACGTGTCGGTTCGTCACCCGGCCAAGGGTACGAGACGACCACCACGCGACCACCCACGCGTGCGGTGCAAAGGAGGGGAGCCTTCACCCCACCAGGCGTCGCCAAGCGGCCGTTCCGCGCACGCTAGGGTCCCGAGCATGCCGTTCGACATCGCCCGGGTCCGGGCCGCCTACCCCGCGCTGACCGAGGGCTTCGCCCACTTCGACGGTGCCGGCGGCACCCAGACCGCCCGGCCGGTGATCGACGCGGTCGCCGCCGCGATGGGGGCCGCGACGGGCAACCGGAGCACCGCCTTCGTGCCCGGCCGGCGGTCGCTGGAGCTGGTCGCCGCCGCCCGCGCGGCGGTGGCGGACCTGACCGGCGCGCAGCCGGAGGGCGTGGTGCTCGGGCCGAGCGCCACGGCGCTGACGTACACCCTGGCCCGGACGCTCGGCGCGGGCTGGCGGCCGGGCGACGAGGTGGTGGTCTCCCGGCTGGACCACGACGCCAACGTCCGGCCGTGGGTGCAGGCGGCCGATGCCGCCGGCGCGACGGTGCGCTGGGCCGAGTTCGACCCGGCGACCGGCGAGCTGCCCGCGGGCCAGTACGCCGACCTGGTGGGCGAGCGCACCCGGCTGGTCGCGGTGACCGCCGGCAGCAACGCCATCGGCACCATCCCCGACGTCGCGGCGATCGCCAAGACCGCGCACGCGGCCGGCGCGCTGGTCTGCGTGGACGGCGTCCACGCGGTGCCGCACGGCCCGACCGACCTGACCTCGCTCGGCGCGGACTTCCTGGTCACCAGCGCCTACAAGTGGTCGGGCCCGCACCTGGCCGCGATGGTCGCCGACCCGGCGCGGTGGGCGGCGCTGCGGCCGGCGAAGCTGGTGCCCTCCTCCGACGCGGTCCCGGAACGGTTCGAGTACGGCACGCCGAGCTTCCCGCTGCTGGCCGGGGTGGCCGCCGCCGTGGACCACCTGGCCACCCTGGACGCCACGGCGGCCGGCAGCCGCCGGGACCGGGTCCGGGCCGGGCTGGCCGCCGCCCAGGCCCACGAGGAGGCGGTCTTCGAGCGGCTGCTCGCCGGGCTGGCCGCGCGGCCGGCGGTCACCGTGTACGGCTCCCCGGCCCGGCGCTGCCCCACCGTGTCGTTCCGGGTGGCCGGGCTGACCCCGGCGGAGACGGCGGCGGCGCTGGGCGCGGCCGGCGTCTGCCTCTCCTCCGGCGACTACTACGCCTACGAGTACTTCCAGACCATCGGGCTGCGGGACAGCGGCGGGGCGGTCCGGGCCAGCGTCTACCACTACAACACGGTCGACGAGGTGGACCGGTTGCTGGCCGAACTCGACCGGCTGGCCGGCACCGGGGAGACAATGACCGGGTGAGCTACCTGGTCGAGGACGACCCCGCCAAGCGCCGCTTCGAGATCCTGGTCGACGACGCACTGGCCGGGTTCACCGCGTACCAGCCGCGGAGCGGGATGCTGGTCCTGACGCACACCGAGGTGGACGAGCGCTACCGGGGCATGGGCGTGGGCGAGGCCCTGGTCCGGGGCGCCCTGGACCAGCTCCGCGAGCGGGGCGACCGGGTGGTGCCGCAGTGCCGCTTCGTGGCCAAGTTCATCCAACGCCACCCCGAGTACGCCGACCTGGTCGTCACCGAGCCGTAACGCCGGCCGAGCGGTCAGCGGGCGCCGGCGAGGAGTTCGGCGGCGGCGTACGCGGCCGCCCGGGTGGCGCCGTGGGTGGCCACGTGCACCGCGCCGGTGACCAGCTCGGGGACGCCCAGCTCGACCACCACCGCGTCGGGGCGGACCGCCAGCGCCCGGTCCACCGCCGCCCGCATCCACTCGTGCCGGTGCAGGTCCCGCACCACCAGCACCAGGGGGCGTCCGGCCGCCCCGCCGGCCGGGTCGGCCGGGGTCTCGCCCTCGGCGTACCGGGCGGCGGTGGTGGCGGCGACCAGCTCGGTCAGGGGTGCGGCGATCCCCCACGGGGTCTCCGCGCCGATGGCGATGTTGCGGGGCGGGGCGAACTCCACCACGTGCGCCGGGCCGGCCAGCGGTAGCACCCCGGCCGCCCCGGTGACCACGCGCACCGCCCGGCGGGCGGCGGCCAGTCCGATCGCCGAGCCGCCGGCGGCGCGGGCCACGGACGGCCGGTCGGCGAGGGCGGCGACCGTCCAGGCGGCGAGCTGGCCGACCCGCTTCGCCGCCTCGGCCAGCCGCTCCTCGGGCAGCTCGCCGGCGACCACGGCGGCGACGATGGCGTCGCGCAGCTCCGTGGCGGCCGCCTCGGTGGCCCGCTCCCCGCCCACGCAGATGGCGTCCGCGCCGGCGGCGAGGGCGCGTACGGCGGCTCCGGCGAAGCCGTACCGGTCGGCGACCGCCCGCATCTCCACCGCGTCGGTCACCACCACGCCCTGGAAGCCCAGTTCGTCGCGGAGCAGCCCGCTGAGGATGCGCGGGCTCAGCGTGGCCGGCAGCTGCGGATCCAGCGCCGGCACCAGCAGGTGCCCGGTCATCACCGCCTGCGCCCCGGCGGCCACCGCGGCCCGGAACGGGACCAGCTCGACCGCGTCCAGCCGGGCCCGGTCGCCGTCGATGCGGGGCAGGTCGTGGTGGGAGTCGACGTGGGTGTCCCCGTGGCCGGGGAAGTGCTTGGCGCAGGCGGCCACCCCGCCGGCCTGCAGTCCGCGTACCCAGGCGGCGGTGTGCCGGGCCACCAGGGCCGGGTCGGCGCCGAACGAGCGGACCCCGATGACCGGGTTGGCCGGGTTGGAGTTGACGTCGGCGTCCGGCGCGTAGTTGAGGCTGACGCCCACCGTGGCCAGTTCGGCGCCCAGGTCGCGGGCCACCTCCTCGGTCAGGCCCGGGTCGTCAACCGCGCCGAGGGCGAAGTTGCCGGGTCGCGAGCTGCCCCTGGCCGACTCGATCCGGGTGACGTCCCCCGCCTCCTCGTCGATCGCGACGATCACGTCGGGCCGCTCGGCGCGCAGCGCCGCGGTCAGGGCGGCGACCTGGTCATGGTCGACGACGTTGCGGGCGAAGAGGACCACCGACCCGAGCCCCGCACCGAGCCACCGGCGGACCCAGGCCGGCGGGGTGGTGCCGACGAACCCTGGTTGCAGGACGGCGGCGGCGAGACCCGCCAGGTCCCCGGTCGCTCGCTCGCTGCGCGCGCTCATGCCTTGTCGTACCCCCGTCTCCCCCACGGCCCGCCGCCTCCGGGCGGCGCTTGCCATGGTCACATCGCCTCCCGCAATAGTCAACAATCCTTACTGTTAGCGCCTGGCGCTCCCCGGCGCCGGAGTGGGAGAGTGCGACCATGCACCCCGCGCTGCTCGCCGACGCCACCACCGCCGCGGACATCCCCGGCGTACGCCTGCTCGGCCTGGTGGTGGGCGGCCTGCTCCTGCTGCTCGCCATCCGGGCGATGTTCCGCCGCTGATCGCCGGGACGCCCGGCGTTCGCGCGCCAGCTTCCCGGGTACGGCTCTCGTTGTCCGTACGGTGCGCCCGGCACCCGGCGAGGGGGAGAGATGAAGATCGGCTACTTCCTGTCCAGCGAGGAGTACGGCCCGGCGGAACTGCTCGCGCAGGCGCGCGGCGCCGAGCAGGCCGGCTTCGAAGCGCTGTGGATCGCCGACCACTACCACCCCTGGCTCGACGTGCAGGGCCAGAGCTCCTTCGTCTGGTCGACGATCGGCGCGCTCAGCCAGGTCTGCTCGCTGCCGGTGACCACCGCGGTCACCTGCCCGATCATGCGGATCCACCCGGCGCTGATCGCCCAGGCCGCGGCCACCAGCGCGGTGCTGCACTCCGGCCGGTTCGTGCTCGGCGTCGGCACCGGCGAGGCGCTCAACGAGCACATCCTCGGCGACCCCTGGCCGCAGATCGACCTCCGGCTGGAGATGCTGGAGGAAGCGGTCGAGGTGATGCGCAAGCTGTGGCGCGGTCGGTTCGTCAACCACTACGGCGAGCACTACACCGTCCAGCACGCCCGGATCTACACGCGTCCGGACACTCCCCCGCCGGTCTACCTGTCCGGCTTCGGTCCGAAGTCGATCGACCTGGCCGCCCGGATCGGCGACGGCTACATCAGCACGAAGCCCGACGCCGAACTGGTCCGGCGGTTCCGGGACAACGGCGGCGGCGACAAGCCGTGCCAGGCCGGCTTCAAGGCGGCGTACGCCGAGAGCGAGGACGAGGGCGCTCGGCTCGCGTACGAGAAGTGGCCGAACGAGGCCATGCCCGGCGAGCTGTCCCAGGTGCTCGCCTCGCCGCGCCACTTCGAGCAGGCCGCGCAGCTGGTCAAGCCGGCGATGATGAAGCAGGCGTTCGTCTGCGGCAACGACGCCGACGCCCACCTGGAGATGATCGACAATTACGCCAAGGCCGGCTACGACGAGCTCTACGTGACCAACACCGGCCCGCACTGGCAGGGCCTGCTCGACCTCTACCAGCGGGAGGTGCTGCCCGGGCTGCGCTGACGGGCCCGGCCCGTCAGGCTCAGTCGCCGGGCAGGACGCCGTGCAGCAGGGTGGCGACCAGGGCGTCGACCAGCTCGGCCGAGGGCTCCGGCGGCGGGCCGGACGGGTCGAGCAGCCGGCCGAGGACCAGATCGTGGCAGACCCCGACGACCAGCGTGGCCACCGCCTCCGGGCTGGCCGAGGCGGCGACCCGGCCCAGCCCCTGCTCCGCGCGGAGGTAGCCGGCGAGGTCCGCCCGCAGGCCCTGCCCGCCGTGGAGCGGGGTGGGCAGGTCGCCGAGGCGGGCCAGCAGCTTCGGCTGGGTGGTCAGCCCGGCGAAGGCCGGCAGGATCGCTGCGTGCAGCGCCAGCGATCGCTCCAGGTACGCGCGCAGGTTCGCCGCGACGGTCCCCTCTCCCGGCCGCGGGGGCACCCCGTCCAGCTCCGCCTCGACCGCCCGCACGTGCGCGTGCAACGCGTGTGCGAGCAGCTCCTCCTTGTCGGCGAAGTGGTTGTAGAGCACCCCGTCGGCGACCCCGGCCTCCCCGGCGATGTCCCGGACGGTCAGCCCCGCGGTGCCGCACCGGGCGACCAGTGCCCGGGCGGCGGCGACCAGGTGCTCCCGCAGGCTCTGCTCGCCGCCGCGCAGTGCCGCCGCTCGTCTCGGTGCCATGACCCGGGATCCTAGGGCGGCGGCCGGCGGTCAGTCGGGGCAGCGGGCGGTGACCAGCCAGGCCGCGTTGCGCAGGTGCACCCCGTCGGGCCCCTCGTGCGGGCGCATGGCCTCGGCCAGCGCGGCCCGGACCCGCTCGGTGACCGCCGGTTCGAGGGGACCGAGCTGGTGCTGGATCGGCCCCCAGCCGGCGAGGAAGTCGGCCGCGTCCGCCGCGTCCCGGCCCCACCGGCCCACCGCCTGCCGCGGGGCGCAGGCCACGTCGACGAAGCCGGCGTCGGCGAGCACGCCGCGGACGACGTCGGGGTCGGCGAAGGAGAGCGGCTCACCCGCGGCGGTGCCATCGGTGGCCGGCGGCGGCAGATGCGCGGCGGCGGACCCGAACACCGCGCCGAGGTCGCCCCGGCGGACGTCGTCGAGGCAGACGAAGGCGAGCCGACCGCCCGGGCGCAGCGCCCGGCGTACGTTGGCGAACGCGGCGACCGGGTCGGCGAAGAACATCACCCCGAACCGGCTCAGCGCGACGTGGAACCCGGCGGCCGGGAACGGGTGGACCTGGGCGTCGGCGCGGACGAAGTCCACGTTGTCCACGCCCTCGTCGGCCGCCGAAGCCCGGGCCCGCTCCAGCATTGGCGCGGAGAGGTCGATGCCGAACGCGTGCCCGGTGCCGGATCGCCGGGCGGCGAGCCGGGTGAGCTGGCCGTTGCCGCAGCCGATGTCGAGCACCCGGTCGCCGGGCCGGACCGCGGCGAGCAGCAGCTCGTTGAAGCCGATGTTGATGGCGTCGTAGCGGGCCTGGTGTGCGGCCCAGTGCCGTCCCTCGTACCCGTTCCAGGCCTGCTCCTGATGCTCGTTCACGATCGTCCCCACCGCGGCCTCCTTATGAACGACTGTTCATGAACGTACGTTCATCATGAATCCGACGCGGTGGCGCGTCAACACCCGGTCCGGTTTCGGCCGTGATCGGCGGGGGTATCTGCGGCCCCTGATGAAACGTTGTCCGTGCGCGTGGTGTCCGAACAGGACCTGCTAGGGCTGGACTAGCCTGACCCGGGCACGCCAGGCGTGCCCGTCGACAACACGACCACCACGGCGAAAGGGGCTTGATCGTGATCGAGCAGCCGGCGTACACCGGGTTCGGCTTCTCCGACGAGGAGTGGGGGCTGCTGGTCGGGCTGCCGCAGTCGGTCCTCACCGCGGCGAGCGCGGCCGAGTCCGACGGCTCTCGGCGCACCATGGCGGAGAACGCCGCCGGGCTGGAGTCCATCGCGGCCGGACGCGAGTCGGCCAGCCCGCTGGTGGCCGCCGTCGCCGGCGAGGTCGTCTCCCGCGTGGGCGACCCGGAGACCGGCGCGGAGCTCCCGATGATCGAGACCGCCGACCCGCAGGCGTTGATCGACGACGTGCTCGCCCGGGCCGCGCAGGCGTCGGCCCTGCTGGCCGGCAAGGTGGACGAGGGGCAGGCCGGAGCCTACCGGCACTGGCTGGTGGAGATCGCCGAGCAGGTGGTGGGCGCGGCCGCCAGCGGCGGCCTGCTGGGCCTCGGCGGCGAGGTGGTCAGCGACTCGGAGCGCCGGTTCCGGGACCGGCTGGCGCAGGTGTTGAACGACTGATCCACGGCGCCCCGCGCCTGCCCCGGCCCGTCGCCGGGAAACCGGCCGATCCAGGTGATGGGCGTACCGAGGGTGCGACACCTCGAACAGGCACGCATCGTCAACACTCGGGCGTCCGTAGTCAACTCGCAGCGGACATACTGATCGCGGGCCGGCGGCCGGGAGACCGGCGCGGCCCACTGGTAACGGGGGGCCGTGGCGTGGCGTCCGCGACAGGTTCGTCGCGGACGACCGCCCGGTGCCGGTGCTCCGCGACCCCGGCGGGACGGGCGAACCCCCGCCGGCCCTCGACGGCCATGCCGAACGCCGGCCCCGTCGTATCTCCCCCCAGGACCTCGCGGCGGGGCCGGTCAGCCCCCCTCCTCCAGCAGCCCCAGCACGGCCTGCTCCACCACGTGGCGCGGCATCTCCGGCTCCACCGGGGCCACCACCCCGTCGTGGTAGAGATCCACCACGCGCGGGTCCACGTAGGACGTGCGGGCCACGGTGGGCGTGTTGCCGAGCAGCTCGGCGACCGAGCGCATCACCGCCGCGACCGCCCGCTTGCGGGCCGTCGCCGAGCGCTCGCCGTCGGCCGCCGCGAGCTCGGTGGCCGCCAACACGGTGGCGTGCCAGGTACGGAAGTCCTTGGCGGTCATCTCCCCACCGCTGGCGTCCCGCAGATAGTCGTTGACCTCGTCGCTGCGCACGTCCCGCCAGAGCCGGCCGTCCCAGTAGCCGAACAGCCGCTCCTCGTTCCGCCGCCGACGCCGCAGGCTGGTCAGCACCCGGCACAGCTCGGCGTCCTCGATCCGGCGTACCTGCTCGATGCCGCCCTTCGCCGGGAACTCGAAGACCACGCAGCCGCCCCGGGAGCGGGCGTGCTCGGGGCGCAGGGTGGAGACGCCGAAGGTGGGGTCGTCGCCGGTCGCGTACTGGTCGCTGCCGACCCGGAACGTGCCCATGTCCAACAGCCGGGCGACGGTGGCGAGGACGCGTTCCCGGCGGAGCCCACGCAGCGCCAGGTCCTGGTCGACCCGGTCGCGCAGCATCGGCAGCCGGTGGGCCACCTCCAGCACGTGGTCGAACTTGGCCTCGTCCCGCTTCTGCCGCCACTGCGGGTGATAGAGATACTGCTTGCGCCCGGCCGCGTCGATGCCGGTGGCCTGGATGTGCCCGTTCGGAAACGGCGAGATCCACACGTCCTGCCAGGCCGGCGGGATGACGAGGTCGCGCAGCCGGGCCAGCTCGTCGGGGTCGCGGACCGGCGCGCCCTCCGGGTCGACGAAGAGCCAGCCCTTGCCGCGCCGCCGACGTCCGTACCCCGGCCGGCCCGGATCACTACGCCGCAATCGCACCGGACACCCGCACCGCCCGTTCCGCCTCGTCCACGGCGGCCAGCACCTCGTCCACCGAGATGGCCGCCAACAGTGGCTGAGTACCTACCCCGCCGGGGCCGTTCCGACGCCGGTCGGACGCCCCCCGGCGGGTGACGTCCAGCACCCGGTGTCGGGGCCGGTCCGGCGGCGGCCCCCAGTGCTCCGGCGGCACCGGCCCGAAGAGCACCACCGAGGCGGTGCCGTACCCGGTGGCCAGGTGGGCCACCCCGGTGTCCCCGCTGACCACCAGCCGGGCGTCGGCGACCAGGGCGGCCAGCTCGGCCAGGTCGGTCCGGCCGGCGAGCACCACGTCCGGCGGCAGCCCGGCGTCCCGGGCGATCCGGGCGGACAGCTCCCGCTCGCCGGTCGAGCCGGTGAGCACCACCCGGTGACCGCGGTCGGTGAGGGTCCGGGCGAGCGCCGCGAAGCGCTCCGCCGGCCAGCGCTTCGCCGGGATCTTGCTGCCCGGGTGCAGCACGGTGGCGCCGGAGGGCAGCCCGGCGGCCGGCGGGCGGCGCAGCGCCAGGTCGCCCGGGTCGGCCGGCAGGCCGTACCAGTGCAGCAGCCGGCACCAGCGGCGTACCTCGTGCTCGTCGTCGTCCCACCGCGGTCCGTCGACGTGCCCGGCGTCGCCGTTGGCGAAGGCGAGCAGCCGGCCGGGCCGGGCGGCGGCGAGCATCCGGTGCGATCGCGGACCCCGCCCGTGCAGGTTGACCGCCACCGCGGGCTTCGGGCCCGGCCAGGTGGGCGGGGCGGCCAGCCCGTCGGTGGGCAGCACCCGGTCGACCCCGCCGACCAGGTCGGCCAGCGGCGCCAGCCAGGCCGGCGCGGCCAGCACCAGCTCGCGGTCGGGGAAGCCGGCCCGCAGGCCGCGCAGCGCCGGGACGGCGGTGGCCAGGTCGCCGACCCCGAGCGCGCGGAGCACGAGGATCACGGGTACGACGACTCCTGCTCGGCGCAGACCACCATCTCCCGTACGGCGCAGCCGGGCGGCTGGGAGAGGGCGAACATGATCGCGGCTGCGGTGTCGGCGGGTTCGTTGAGCGCCGCGTCGGGACCGGGCCGGTACTGCGCGTCGCGTTCGTCGAAGAAGGCGGTGCGCATGCCGCCGGGGATGAGCAGGGTGACGCCGACCGAGCCGGCCAGTTCGGCGGCGAGCGCCCGGGTGAAGCCGACCACCCCGAACTTCGCCGCGCAGTACGCGGTGGCGTCGCTGACCGCCTTGACCCCGAGGGTGGAGGCGACCGTGACGATGGTCCCCCGGGAGGCCTCCAGGTACGGCAGCGCGGCCCGGATCACCGCGGCTGTGGCGAGCAGGTCGACCGCCACGATCCGTTCCCAGGTCTCGCCCGGGAGGTCGGCCAGCCGGCCCGGCACGTCCGTGCCGGCGGCGGTGACCACGGCGTCCAGCCCGCCGGACCGCTCCGCCAGGTCCCGGGTGGCGGCCTCGGCGGCCCGGGTGTCGGCCAGGTCGCACTCGACCCACGGCACGCCGTCCGCGGGACGCTGCCGGTCCAGCACGAGCGGACGGCCCCCGGCGCGGGCCACCGCGGTGACCACCGCCGCGCCCAGCCCGCTCGCCCCGCCGGTGACCAGGACGGTGGGGCCGGCCCCGGGTGGACTGCTGCTCATGCCGCCCCCTCGCTCCGCTCCGTGCCGCCATGCGGCAGCGCCGCACTGCGTCGATGATTCGTGCCCCCTCCGCCGCCGGCCGGGTGACCGCCGCCGGGTGCACCCGGGGCGCCCGCGACGCCGGGTGGGACGGCCGAGCGGCGCCCGGCGCGGGCCGCCGCGATCATGTCGGTGGTGGACCGCCCGTCCAGGTACGGCACGACCACCGTGTGCCCGCCCCAGCGGGCCAGGATCTCCGCCTCGGGCAGGGTCTCCGCGCCGCCACCGGTGGCGTAGTCGCCGCCCTTGACCCAGATGTCCGGCCGCAGCCAGGACAGGGCCGCGTGCGGCGTCGGCTCGTCGAAGATCAGCACCGCGTCCACGCAGCCCAGCGCGGCGAGCAGCCGGCCGCGGTCGCCCTGCGGCACGACCGGGCGCTCTGGGCCCTTCAGGCCGGCCACGCTGGCGTCGGAGTTGAGGCAGACGACGAGGCAGTCGCCGAGCTGCCGGGCCGCCTGGAGGGTCGCCACGTGCCCGGCGTGCAGCAGGTCAAAGCAGCCGCCGGTGGCCACCACGGTGCCGCCGGCGGCCCGTACCTCGGCGACCACCGCGGCGGCGGCGGCCACGCCGATCCGGTCCCCGCCGCCGGCGACCACCACCGGCGGGGCGTCGCGGACCGGGGCGGGCAGCGCGGTGGCCACTCCCCCGCCGGACACGTACGCGGACGCCTCGGCCACCGCCGCCTGCACCGCCTCGGAGACCAGCGCGCCATCCGCCAGGGCGCGGGCGGCCGTCGCCGCGAACCGGTCCCCCGCCCCGCAGGTGTCCCCCTCGGCGATGGCCGGCGCGGGGACCACCAGGGGGGTCGAGCCGGCGTGGCAGAGCAGGGCGCCCTCCCCGCCCATGGTCACCGCGATCGCCCCGGCCTGCCAGCGCTGGCGCAGGGACTGGGCGCTCCGGGACGCGGTCACCAGCCGGGACCCGCCCGGCCGTACCTTGGCTAGCTCGCGGGCCTCGGCCTCGTTCGGGGTGGCCAGGTGCACCCCGGGCACCGCCTCCGGTCCGCGCGGGTGCGGGTCCCACACCACGGGCGCGCGGGTGGCGGCGAGCGCGGCCCGCAGCGCCGGATCCCGGGCGACACCTCGGCCGTAGTCGCTGACCAGCACCACCGCGGCGTCGGCGATCAGCCGCAGCACCGCCTCGCTCGGCTCGCCGGGCTCGCCGGCCAGCCCGCCGCGGTCGTGCCGCAACAGCACCCGGCCCCGGGCCCGCAGCCGGATCTTCTCCGGGGTGGCGCCGGCCAGCGGCAGCCCGTACAGCTGCACGCCGGCGGCGGCGAGCAGCGTGCCGAGCCGGGCCCCGCCGGCGTCGTCGGCGACCGCGGTGACCAGCGCGACCTCGGCGCCCTCGGCGGCGGCGAAGACCGCGGCCAGGCCGGCGCCGCCCGGACGGTCGACGTACGTGCTCTCGTCGAGCACCGGCACGGGCGAGTCCGGGCAGAGCCGGTTCACCGTGCCCTCGACGTCCCGGTCCAGCAGGGTGTCACCGATCACCACCACGGGTCCCGTCACGTTGGACCTCCTCATCGGGCCTGCACCTCCCGACCGGTGTCGTCACCGAGCACCACCTCGACGCCGGCCCGCACCGGGCCCGACCCGGCCGCCGGGCGGGTGGCCAGCGCCGCCGGCAGGGCCCGATCGACGTACTCGCAGAGCACGTGGGTGGCGACCAGGTGCAGTTCCTGCACCACCTGGGCCTCCGGCGAGTCGATGGCGAGGGTCTCGTGGCACAGGTCGGCGAGCGGGTTGGGTGTGGGGCCGGTGAAGGCCCAGCAACGCAGCCCGACCTCGCGTCCAGCCTGGGCGGCGGCGAGCAGGTTGGCGCTGGCGCCGCTGGTGGACAGGAGCAGGAGGATGTCGTCCGGGCGGCCGTGGGCGCGGACCTGGCGGGCGAAGATCTCGGGGTAGCCGTAGTCGTTGCCGATCGCGGTCAGCGCGGAGGTCTCGGCGTGCAGGGCGATCGCGGACAGGGGTTCCCGGTCGTCGCGGAGCTTGCCGACGAGTTCGGCGGTGAGGTGCTGGGCCTCGGCGGCACTGCCCCCGTTGCCGGCCACCAGCAGCCGCCCGCCGCCGGCCAGCCGGTGCGCCAGTTCCCCGCCCCAGCGGGCGAGCAGCTGCTCCGACTGCCGGAACGGCAGCAGCGCGGCGGCCAGGTGGGTCAGGTGGTCCTCCAGCACGGTTCCGCCCACCGCGGGTTTGGGCGCCGTCATCAGGCGACCACCCGGGTGGGTCGACGCACGGTGGCCACCTGGCCGTACACCTCCGCCAGACGCTCGGCGGTGCGGGACCAGGAGTAGCGGGTGCGGGCGCGTTCCAGGGCTGCCGTGGCGTAGGCGAAGCGGCGGATCCGGTCACCGAAGAGCCGGCGGATCGCCGCGCCGAGGGCGTCCGGGTCCCGGGCCGGCACCAGGTCGCCGGTCCGCCCGGGCACCACCGTGTCGGTCAGCCCGCCGACCGCGGTGCCGATCACCGGTACGCCGCACGCCATCGCTTCGAGTGGGGTGAGCCCGAACGGCTCGTACCAGGGGGCGGCGACCAGCACGTCCGCCGAGCGGTACCAGCGCCCCATCTCCTCCCGGGGCACCGCGCCGATCAGCTTGACCCGGTCGGCGACCCCGCAGGACTCGGCGAGCGCCCGCAGCCGCAGCGCGTACGGGTCGGTCTCCAGCAGCCCGGCCGGCGGGCCGCCCACCACCACGCACTCGGCGTCGGGGACCAGCGCGGTGGCCCGGATGACGTCCTGGAAGCCCTTGCGTTCCACCAGCCGCCCGACGGTGAGGATGCGCGGCCGGGCACCGTCCCGCTCGGCGACCGGGCCGAGCGGGGCGAAGGTGCTCAGGTTCACGCCGGACGGGATGACCGTCATCCGGGACCGGGGCACGCCCATCCGGACCAGCTCGGCGACCTCGTCCTGGCACTGGGCGACCACCCGGTCGACCGACCGGCCCAGCTTGCGCTCGTGGTCGATCCGGCCGGGCGGGCTGGTGTCCTGCGCGCCCTGGTGGCGCCGCTTCACGGTGCCCACCGCGTGATACGTCTGCACCACCGGCACCCCGGTCCGCCGGCCGGCGGCGAGCGCGGCGAGGCCGCTCATCCAGAAGTGCGCGTGGACCACTTCGGGCTGCCAGTCACCGGCCCGCCACCGCTCGGCCAGCCACTCTCCGAATGCGGGCATGTACGGCAGCAGGTCGTCCTTGGCGACCGGCTCGGCCGGGCCGGCGGGCACGTGCACCACCTCGTAGCCGTCCGGTGCGCGGACGATCACGGGCAGGTCCACGGCGTCGCGCCGGGTGTAGACCCGGACGTCGTGGCCGGCGGCCGCGAGCGCGGCGGAGAGCTCCGCGACATGCGTGTTCTGGCCGCCGGCGTCCTCCCCGCCGAGGACGGCGAGCGGGCTGGCGTGCTCCGAGATCATCGCGATGCGCATACTTCCTCCTCCAGCAGCCGGTCCCAGTCGGCGAGGAAACGCTCCAGGCCGTAGCGCTGCCGCGCGGCGCTGCGGGCCTCGGTACCCGCCCGGCGGGCTGCCGCCGGGTCGTCCAGGAAGCTCCGGGCCACCTCCAGCAGCACGTCGACCCGGGTGGAGAGGGCACCGGCGGACGGGGGCACCGCCTCCACGGCCTCGGTGGTGGCCAGGGCCACCACGGGCATGCCCATGGTCATCGCCTCGATCAGGCTCAGCCCGAGGGATGTCCACCGGCACAGGTGCAGGTATGCCCGCCGGCGGGCCAGCTCAGCGTGCATGGCGTGCTGCGGCACGTCGTCGTGGCTGGTCAACCGGTCCGGCGGCAGCCCGAGCCGGTCGGCCAGCCCGGCGACGCCCATGCCGTAGACGTCCAGTGGGGCGATCTCGGCGAAGCGGGGCAGCAGGTCGGTGCCGGTGACCCGCCAGCGGCGTACCGGCTCGTTGATGACCACGGCCAGGCGGTCCAGCTCGCCGGTCCACTCGACGGCCGGGGCGACCACACCGTGCTCGACCACCGCGGTGCGGGTGCCGCCGTTGTCCCAGAACAGCTCGTTGAAGTGGGTGACGTGGGTGAGCAGGAGGTCGTCCCGGTCGGCCATCGGGTGGCGGGTGTTCGGCACGTCGCCCTTGGGGGTGTTGTGCTCGACGTAGATCGCCGGCACGTCGCGACCCACCCGGCGGCCCAGCCACTCACAGGCCAGGTCGAACTCCTCGGGGCGCTGGAGCAGCACCACGTCCACCTCGGACCGGCGCAGCTCCTGCGGGGTCACCTCGACCGCGTGCTCCGGCCACTGGTAGGTGCGCGCCCGGCCAAGGCCGTACGGACCGCGGTCCTGGGTGACCGGCACCAGGTAGCGGTGCTTGCCGTGGACGAACGACGTGGTCCACGACCCGTGCACGTGCCACACCAGAACGTTCATCGCGCCACCCCACCAGCCATCGGCAGGGCGCCGACCGGCTCCGGCGCGTCGGCGGGCACGCCGAGCAGCCGCAGCGCCTCCAGCACGCGCCCCGGCTCCACCGCGGAGAGGCAGGGATGCCCGGGGACCGGGCAGCGGGTGGCCCGGGTGTCCCGGCACGGCGCGCCGGCGTCGCCGAGCCGCACGGTCGGCACCCGGTATGGCCCCCACTGCCCGAAGGGGACGGTGGGGGCGAACAGGCTGACCACCGGCACCCCGAGCGCGGCGGCCAGGTGCGCCGGCCCGGTGTTGCCGACCACCAGCGCGCCGGCCCGGGCGATGACGGCGGCCAGTTCGTCGAGGCCGGTACGCCCGCCCAGGTCCACACCGCCGGCGGCAGCGACCCGCGCGGTCAGCTCCCGCTCGTCCGGACCACCGGTCACCACCACCCGGTAGCCGGCGGCGCTGAGCACCCGGACGATCCGGGCGGCCAGTTCGGGCGGACAGGCGCGGGTCTCCACGGAGGAGCCCGGGTGCAGCAGGACGTAGCCCGGCTCGCCGGCCGCGGCCGGGACGGGCGGCAGCCGGTCGGTCCGCAGCCGCAGTCCGGGTTCGTCGTCGGGGGCGAGGGCGTATCCGGCGGCGGCGGCGAGGGAGAGGGCTCGTTCGGGTTCGGGGATGCCGGTTGGTACTCGGTGGCGGGTGTCGAGGAGGGAGCCGGGGTAGTCGTCGCTGATGGCGCTGATGCGGGGTACGCCGGCCATGCGCAGGAGCAGGGCGAGGGGTAGTGGGGATTGGTGGAAGGAGGTGAAGATGATCGCCTCGTCGGCGGCGACGGCGGCGAGGCGGGTGGTCAGTTGCCGCATATCGGTGGGGTCGACGGGTTGGGGGTTGCTGTCGATCCAGGGCAGTGGCCATTCGATGATCTCGTCGATGCCGGGCAGCAGTTCGGCGGCGGCTCGGCCGCGTGGCCCGCAGAGCAGCACGACGCGGTCCGCTCCGGCGGCGACGGCGCGGATGCCCGGCCCGGTGACCAGCAGGTCCCCGGCCGCGTCGCTGCGGGCCACCAGGACGGTGCCCCGCCGGGGCGGAGACCCGGGGGCGGCCACCAGCCGCACCCGACGCAGGATCTCGGTCGCCGCCTCCGGCAGGTCGCGGGCGACCGTGGGCGCGGCGGCCACCTCCGCCGCCCGGGTGGCCGGGGTGGGGACCAGGATGCCGGTGGCGCCGGCCGCCGCGGCGGCGGTCATGTCGGCGCCGATGTCGCCGACCAGCGCGCACCGGGTCGGTGTGGTGCCGAGCGCCCGGGCGGCGGCGTGCACCAGGCCCGGGGCCGGCTTGCGGCAGGCGCAGCCGTCCGGCTCGCCGTGCGGGCAGATCTGCCAGCTGTCGAAGGGCCCGAGCAACTCCTCCACCCGGGCGTTGACCCGGCGCAGGTCCGCGGCGGTGAAACAGCCGCGGGCCAGGCCGGACTGGTTGGTGACCACGGCCAGACGCAGCCCAGCCGCGCGCAGCCGGTCCAACGCCTCCCGCGCACCGGGCACCGGGCGGACCTTCTCCGGGTCGCCGTTGTAGGGCACGTCCTCGATGAGCGTGCCGTCCCGGTCCAGCAGCACCGCGTCGAACAGGGCGGACGGGAACCGGTCAGCACCCGGGTCAACCCGGGCTGACCTGCACTGATCCCGCTCGTGGTCCCGTCGCACGGGCGGCGGGTTCCCGACCCCCCGAGGAGTAAACATCAACTTCGGCGGAGCCGACTCCGCCGGTGCCGCACGCCGGCCGTCCCGCACTCCGCCGGCTCGGTCCGGCGATACCCGCCGCTGCCGAGAAGCTAACCCGGGGCCGTCGTTAGCCGTGGTGGAGGCGGGGTACGGGATTGGGGTGGCGATTGTGGAGAAAGTGATCGACGCACCCCCGCAGCAGGTCTTCGACGTGCTCGCCGACGGGTGGACGTACAGCGACTGGGTGGTCGGCACGGCACATGTGCGGGGAGTGGACGACGGTTGGCCGCGGGTCGGCAGCCGGCTGCACCACCGGGCCGGGCCGTGGCCCTTCTCGCTGCAGGACTCCTCGCAGGTGGTGGCCTGCGAACCAACGCACCGGCTGGTGCTCAGGGCGGGGCTCTGGCCGGCGGGCGAGGCGATCGTCGACTTCACCCTGGAGCCGCTGGACGGCGGCGGCCGGACCCGGGTCCGGATGGGCGAGGATTTCGTCGCCGGGCCGCTGCGCTGGGTCTCGAGCAGGCTCAACGACCTGCTGCTCCGCCCCCGGAACAAGGAGACGTTGAACCGCCTCTCCGACATCGCCACCAGGCAGCGGGCGAAGCGCTGACGCCACGCTCCGTGACCGCCCGGACGGGACCACGGTTCCGCTGGTCGGCAACCCCCGAACGGCGCTTCCGGCCCGCCGAGCGGGCGTCTGTGCGGACCCGGCGCGAGCGACTGGCTACCCTCTCAGGTGAACCATGTCGGCCGACCGAGGATGTCCGTGATGATCGAACCCGTGCAGTTGCCCGCCCCGTGGCGCGACGCACGCCTGACCGTCGTCGTTCCCACCTACAACGAGGCGGGCAACCTCCCGGTGCTGGTCGAGCGGCTCCTCGCCCTGCCGCTGCCCGGGTTGAAGGTGCTCGTCGCGGACGACAACTCCCCGGACGGGACCGGCGAGGTGGCCGACAAACTGGCCATCGAGCACCCGGACCGGGTGCTGGTGGTGCACCGCCCGGGCAAGGAGGGGCTCGGCCGGGCGTACGTGGACGGGATCGGGCGGGCGCTCGCCGGCGACGCCGAGTTCGTCGCGCAGATGGACGCGGACCTGTCGCACCCGCCGGAGGCGCTGCCCGGGATGCTCGGCGCGCTGCTCTCCACCCAGGCCAGCGTGGTCATCGGCTCCCGGTACGTGCCGGGCGGCGAGCTGGACGAGAACTGGCCGCTCTACCGGCGCGCGCTCAGCGGCTGGGCCAACCTCTACGTTCACACTCTGCTGCGGGTGCGCATCCGCGACCTGACCGCCGGCTTCAAGATCTGGCGGGCCGACGCGTTGCGGGACATCGGGCTGGACCGGGTGCAGTCCAACGGCTACAGCTTCCAGGTGGAGATGCACTACCTGGCCACGAAGCTGGGGCACACCATCCTGGAGGTGCCGATCCGCTTCGAGGAGCGGCGCGACGGCGCGTCGAAGATGACCACCGCCACCAAGATCGAGAGCGCGCTGATGCCGTTCAAGCTGCGGACCCGCCACCGCAACCTGCCGAGCTGACACCGCCGTTCCACCAACTCCGACCTCACGCTGCGTCATCGTGACGCCGCGTGAGGTCAGTCTGCCCGCTATCCCACGTCTCGCTCGCTTTGCTCTGCAGCCACCACCGCACCACCGCACGCCGAGGCAGGCCGGGCGTCAGCGGTAGACCGCCCGGTGCGCGGCGCCGATCGCGCCCGCGTACAGGCCACCGGTGAGCGCACGATCCCGGGCCAGGGCCGCCCGCGCCGCGTTCGCGCCGGGCGCGCCGTGCACGCCGCCGCCGGGGTGCGCCGAGGCGCTGGCCAGGAAGAGCCGGTCCACGGGGGTGTCCGCGCGCCCCAGGCCGGGGATCGGCCGCAGGAAGAGCTGCTGGTACGCGGCCGCGGTGCCGCCGCCGATTGCGCCGCCGACCAGGCTGGGGTCGCCCGCCTCCAGCTCGCCCGGGCCGGCCACGTGCCGACCGACGATCAGCGAACGGAACCCCGTGGCGGCCTCCTCCAGCACCTCCTCCATCCGCGTGATGTGGGCGGCGAGTTCCTCGGTCCGCCAGTCACGCCGGAACGGCAGGTGGGTGTAGGACCAGAGCGACTCGGTGCCCGGCGGGGAGTGGCTCGGATCGGCCACCGACATCTGCCCGACCAGCAGGAACGGGTCCCGGGGCAGCTCGCCCCGGGCCAGCGCCGCCGAGTACGTGGTGAGCCCGTTCAGGTCGGCGCCGAGGTGCACCGTGCCGGCGCCGGCAATCGCCCGGTTGCGCCACGGCACCGGCGCGGACAGCGCCCAGTCGACCTTGAGCGTGGAGCCGTCCCACCGGAAATGGGCCAGATCCTCGACGAGGCGGGGCGGCAGCGCGGCAGGGCCCACCAGGTCCAGGTAGAGCGCCGGGGCGGGCACGTCCGCGAGCACCGCCCGCCGGGCCCGCCACACGGCGCCGCCGGCCGTGCGGACACCCATGGCCCGCCCCCGGGCGGTGAGCACCCGGTCGACCCGGGCGCCGTAGTCGATCCGGCCGCCCCGCTCGACCAGCCGGGCCACCAGCGCGTCGGTGATCTTCTGGGCGCCGCCGACCGGCACCGGCCAGCCGACCTGCTGGGCGAGCATGGCGAGCAGCCACCCGTACACCCCGGAGCCGGCCTCCTCCGGTGACAGGTCGGTGTGCAGGGCGCAGCCGGCGAGCAGCGCCCGCCCGCCCTCGCCGGCGAAGATCTCGTCGCCGAGCTTGCGGACCGGCACGACGAGCCGGCGGGCCAGCCGCAGCGCGCCCGACACGCGGAGCCGGCGCAGCAGGGCCAGCCCGCCGCGGACCGGCGGGAAGGGGCTGGTGACGAGGCCGAGCATCGGCTCCGCCACCTCGCACCAGGCCGCGTACGCCTGCCGCCAGCGGTCCCCGTCGCCGGGGGCGAACGCCTCCAGCGAGGCCGCCGTCACGTCCAGGTCCCGGTTGACCACCGCCGCCCGGCCGTCCGGGAACAGGTGGGCCAGCACGTCCGGGGCGTGCGTCCAGGTCAGCCCGTACCGGTCCAGGCCGAGCCGGCGCAGCACCGGGGAGGCGTAGCCGAGCGGATAGAACGAGCTGTAGAGGTCGCTGAGGTAGCCGGGGGCGGTGACCTGGGCGGAGCGGACCGCCCCGCCGGGCGCCTCGGTCGCCTCCAGCACCAGGACGTCCCAGCCCGCGTCGGCGAGCAGGTTGGCGGCCACCAGACCGTTGTGGCCGGCACCGATGACGACAGCGTCCGCGCTCGGCGCGCCGGGCGTGCTCATCCGATCCGCCTACCCGGCTGGTTACCGGGCAAAACGCGTTTGCCTCGGCAGGGTCCGGGCATCCACTGCCGCATGTACACGGTTGCACAGCTCATAGGTGGAGTGTGGGGCGCGGGTGGCGAGGGAGGCGAACTGGTCGTCCGTGATCCGGCCGACGACTCCCCGGTCGCCACCGTGCCGGTGGCCACGGCGGACGAGGTGGGGAAGGCGGTCGAGGCGGCCCGCGGGGCGGCGGCGGACTGGGCGGCGACCGACCCGGCGGAGCGGGCGGCGGCGCTGCACCGGGCGGCGGACGCGGTCGAGGCCGCCGCGGACGAGTTGGCGGCGGCCACCACGGCCGAGATGGGCAAGCCGCTGGACGACGCCCGCGGCGGCGTGGCGGCCGGCATCGGCACCCTCCGCCAGTATGCGGAGCTCGGCCCGCTGCGCGGCGGACGGACGCTGCACGGCGGGCACGGCGCCCTCGACTTCATGACCCCCGAACCACGCGGCGTCGTCGCCGCGATCACCCCGTGGAACGATCCGGTCGCGGTCTCCTGCGGACTGCTCGGCGCGGCGCTGGTGACCGGGAACGTGGTGCTCTACAAGCCGAGCGAGCGCACCCCGGTGACCGGCTGGCTGCTGGCGCGGGCCCTCGACTCGGCGCTGCCGGCCGGCGTGTTGTCGCTGCTCACCGGCGGGGCCGAGGTGGGCGCGGCCCTGGCCGGCCAGGAGGTGGACGTGGTGGCCCACGTCGGCTCCACCGCCACCGGTCGGGCGATCGCGGCCGCCGGCGCCCGCACCGGCGCCAAGGTGCTGCTGGAGAACGGCGGCAGCGACCCGCTGGTGATCGACAGCGGGGTGGACCCGGTCTGGGCCGCCGACCAGGCCGCGCTGGGCTGCTTCGCGAACGCTGGGCAGATCTGCGTCGCGGTGGAACGGATCTACGTGCACCGCGACGTGGCCGAGGACTTCGTCGACGCGCTGGTGCAGCGGGCGGAGGCGCTGACCGTGGGCCCCGGCCGGGAGCCCGGCACGCAGCTCGGGCCGCTGGTGGACCGGCGGCACCGGGACCACGTGCACGGGCAGGTCACCGCTGCGGTCGCCGAGGGGGCGCGGATCCGCACCGGCGGGGAGCTGCCCGACGGCCCGGGCGCGTTCTACCCGGCCACCGTGGTGGCGGACTGCCGGCACGAGATGGCCCTGGTGCGAGAGGAGACGTTCGGGCCGGTCGCTCCGGTGGTCGTGGTCGACTCGTTCAGCGAGGGGCTGCGCTGCGCCGCCGACTCGCCGTACGGCCTGGCCGCCACGGTGCTGACCGGCTCGATGAGCCACGCCCACCGGGCCTGGCGGGACCTGCCGGTGGGCACGGTCAAGGTGAACGCGGTCTTCGGGGGCGCACCGGGCGGTGCCGCGCAGCCGCGCCGTGGCAGCGGCCAGGGCTTCGGGTACGGCCCGGAGCTGCTCGACGAGTTCAGCACGGTCAAGACGGTGCACATCGAGGCGCCGGGCGGCGGCCACTGGTGATGACACGAAGTGAGCCCGGGACCCCAACGGTCCCGGGCTCTCTTCGGTGGTCAGCGGCTCCGGGACTTGGCGGTCTCGCGGGCCTTGGTGGTCTGGCGGGCGTTGGCCTTCTGGATCGCCTTGACCAGTTCCGGCTTGGTCATCCGGGACCGGCCGGGCACGTCCAGTTTCTTGGCGACCTCCATGAGGTGGTCCTTGGGCGCGTTGGCGTCCACCCCGGCGGCCGTGGGCGCCCGCCGTGCCGGGCCACCGCCGGCGGCCTGCCGGTCGCTCGGGCCCGTGCGTCCCTTCGGCTCCCAGTGGTCGCCCACCTTCTCGAATTCGTGCTTCAGCGCGGCGAACGCCGTGCGGTGCGCCCGCTGTCCCTCGCCGTACGTCTCGACGGCCGAGTCGTGCGTCTTCTCCCACGTCCGCTGCGCCTTCGCCGGGGAGCGCCGCAGCGTGCTGGGCAGTACCTCGCGCCCGGGCATCTCGTCTCCCTCCGTCTCGATCGGTTCCTGTGACCGTTCCCCCACGTCACGGCCGCAAACCGCAATCCGGTTTGTCGATTTCCGGGGCGGGGTACCGCCGGGCCACGCGCAACCGGCGCGCCCGGCTAGGAGGAGGCGGTCATGGCGGCGACGACGGAGCCGGCGGTCCCCGCCCGGCGGCGGGCCCGGCTGCCCCGCCGGGTACGCCAGCTGAGCTGGGCGACCTGGCGCGGGGTGCTGGTCCGCAGCGGGCGGAACTTCGTGCGGGACAACTGCGCGGACTGGGCCGCGGCGTTGACGTACTACGGCGTGCTGGCGCTCTTCCCGGCCACGGTCGTGGTGGTCGCCCTGGTCGGGCTGGTCTCCGACGGCGAGCGGACGGTCGACACGGTGATCGGCCTGGCGCGGGAGATCGGCGCCGGGTCCGTGGTCGGCAACGACGGCTTCGTCGGCGTGGTCCGCGGCGTGGTCGAGCAGCAGAGCTCGGCGAAGGTGCTGCTCAGCTTCGGTCTGCTCGGCGCACTCTGGTCGGCGTCCGGGTTCATCGGCGCGTTCACCCGGGCGTCCAACGCGATCTACGGCGTCGAGGAGGGGCGGCCGTTCTACCGGCTGCGCCCGCTGCAGATCGGCCTGGCCGGGGTGTCGCTGGTGCTGCTCGCGGTGGTCGCCACCGGGCTGATCGTCAGCGGTCCGGTCACCGACGCGGTCGGCGACCGGCTGCACGCCGGCGGGCTGGCCCGCACGGTGTGGACGGTGACGAAGTGGCCGGTGCTCGCCCTGGTGGCGATGACCCTGCTGTCGCTGCTGTTCTGGATCGCCCCGAACGTCCGGCAGCCCCGGTTCCGCTGGCTCACCCCCGGCGGCGCCCTCGCCCTGCTGGCCTGGGTGCTCGCCTCCGCCGGCTTCGGCCTCTACGTCGCCAACTTCGGCTCGTACGACGTCACGTACGGCAGTCTCGGCGCGGTCATCGCCTTCCTGGTCTGGCTCTACCTGTCCAACTGCGCGCTGATGCTCGGCGTGCAGGTCAACGCGGAACTGCAGCGGGGCCGGGTGATCCAGGCCGGCGCGGCGGAGCCGGGCGAGCCGGTGCTGCCGCCCCGGGCGCCGGCCGAGTCGTGACCGGCTTCGCCCGGTTCGGGGTGCGGTGACCGCCTCCACCCGCCGGCCCCGGTTTACCGGCGGTCCCCTCGGGCATGTCTGTCGGCATGGAACGTGGCAACAGCAAGCACTCGCCCAGGGTCGACGACAACATGAGCCAGGACGTCAGCGGCCTGATCCAGGGGCCGGGGGCCGGTGGTTCCCGGGTCGAGGAGTCCCGCCAGCCGGAGCCCGCGGGCGAGGACCAGCCGGAGCCCAAGACGCTGACGGCCGGTGCGAGCCGCGGCGGCAACCCGCAGGGGATGAGCATGGACGACGTCGAGGGGCGCAGCCGCCTCGGCAAGTTCATCACCATGACCGCCCTGCCCGGTGACCGCGAGGCGCTGGTGGCCAATGCGCGGGAGAACCAGGCGCCGGCCGACATCATTGCCGCCCTGGAAGGCCTGCCTCCGGGCATCCCATACCAGACGGTTTCCGAGGTGTGGGCCGCACTCGGGCACAAGAACGAGACGACGCGCTGGTGAACGGACCGGCCCACGGTCCGTGAGACGACACCGGCGGAACAGGAGGATTCGACGATGAGCGGCGTGATGGAACACGTGGACGTTTCCGTTCCGATCCGCACCGCCTACGACCAGTGGACCCAGTTCGAGGAGTTTCCGCACTTCATGGAGGGCGTGCAGGAGGTCCGGCAGCTCTCCGACACGATGACTCACTGGACGGTGGAGATCGGCGGCGTGAAGCGCGAGTTCGACGCCGAGATCACCGAGCAGCTGCCGGACGAGCGGGTGGCCTGGCGTTCCACCGGGGGGACCCAGCAGGCCGGCGTGGTGACCTTCCACCGCCTCGACGAGGCGCACACGCGGGTCACGTTGCAGATGGAGTTCGAGCCGCACGGCGTGGTCGAGCAGGCCGGCGACAAGCTCGGTGTGGTGGATCGCCGGGCCAAGGGCGACCTGGAACGGTTCAAGCAGTTCATCGAGCGGCGCGGTCAGGAGACCGGTGCGTGGCGTGGCACGGTCGATCGACCCACCCCCTGACGTGACGACCCCCCGGTACACGACAGCTCCGATGGCCGCCGGTGATCCGGCGGCCATCGTCGTGTCCGGCGGCCCCGCCGTTTGCGATCACCGGGTCCGGGTACCGCTGGGGAATGACCGACAACGACAAGCACGTGTGGCGCGACGAGGAACGCACCCCGCTGCACGAACTGGACCGGGCGATCGCCCGCTCGACCATCGACGGGCAGGCCGACGACGTCACCGGCAACGACGCCGGCGAGGAGGCCGCGTTCGGCCACGGGCCCGAGGCGGTGGACCGGGGTGCCGGCCCGGAGGCCGAGCGGCGGGAGATGACCGACGCGGATCGGGCGTACCGGCCGTCGACCATCGGCCGGACCGGCCCCGACACGTGAGCCGGCCTCCGGGCGCCCACGGGCGCCCCGGGGCCGCCCCCAGGTGACGCATGGCTCACCCGAAACGACAAAAAGTGAGGTACGGGCGGCCGGGAAAACGGACAGCCCATCCAGAACCGGCCGAATGGGGGACGGCGATGCCCCCTTGCCGCGTAAGACTTTCCGGATGCAACAGGGCACCGGCTTCCTCACCCCGCGTCAGCGCCGCCTCGCCTGGCTGGGCTTCCTGCTCGTCGCCGCCCAGGCACCCGTCGCCGCCAAGCTGGTGGCCGACAGCTCCTGGCTGTTCAGCCTCGTGGTGGCGCTCATGGTGGCGACCGTGATCATCGCCGACGACGCCATGCGGCGCCGGCCGGCGGACGGCCGCTCCTCCGACTAGCCCGCCGCGCCCGGCCGCGCCTCGTGTCCCGGCCGCCCCCGGGTACGCCGGCGCTCCTTCATCTCGGCCTCGTAGAGGTGCCGCCGGCCGCCGACCAGCTCGTCGCGGGCGCGGCGGTCCAACTCCCGGAAGAGCGCGTAGTAGCCGTCGTCGAAGTCCTCGACGATCTGGAACGTCCAGCGTCCGGCGATCACGTTGCGGCCGAGCAGGTCCACCTCGATCCGGTCGGCGATCCCGTCGTGCCCGGCGGACCGGAACAGCGTCACCGCGTCGTCCAGCATCAGGTCGGCGTGGCCGATCAGCTGGTGCAGTGAGTAGAGGTGCCCCCGGGCCCGCTCCACGCACTCCAGGGCCTCGCTGAGCTTGCCGAGCGCCTCGACCGTGGTGTCACGCACGCCCGCCGGCCGACGGTGCGCCTCGTCCGGTCCGTCCGCCTGCTGTCCCATTCCGTTCCTCCGCGGGGTTCGTGGCGCCCTTCGCGCGGTTCCCTTCTGCCCGCTGGCGGCCGACTCAATCCCGGCGGTCGACGCCGCACCGCGCCCGGACGACCCCGGCATCGGCCGGTCGGCCGAGGTCGCCGCGCCAGCCGCCCGGTTAGCCTCGGTCACCATGCGCGTGCCGAACAACCGGGTGGCGGCCCGTTCCGCAGCCGCATCCGCGCGGTCCACCCTCGCCAGGCTCACCGCCGCCGTCGGCACCGCCGGACTCGCCGCGGCCGCCGCCGACCCCGGCCTGCTCGCCGTGGTCGACCAGCACGCCGCTGCCGTACGCGACAGCCTGCACGGCGACCGCCGCGCGCTGACCGTGGCCGCCCTGGCCGGGTACGCCGAGGGGGTCCGCGCCGCGGCCGTGGAGCACGGCTGGCAGCCGCCGGTCGAACCGGTCGACTGGTCGCAGCCGGACTGGCTGCTCACCCGCCTGCTCGCGGTCTGCGCCCTGGCCCGTTCGCTGGACCCCCGGCACCTGGCCTGAGACAGGGCGGAAGGGCGCCCCGGTGGACGCCCCTCCCTCCGTGTCCCGGTTCAGGGGTTCGGCCGGCGGAGTTGCTGGGTCTCCTCGCCCACGTTCCCGGACTGGTACGTGCCCTGCCCGCCCTGGGCCCCGGACATCGACGACTCGGACACCCGGGCCGGCTGCGCACCCCGGTCGGCCAGCTGCCGCTCGTAGTCGGCGCGGCCCGCGCTCTGCGCGGCGCGCTGCTCCCGGATGGCCCGGGACTCCTCCGCCATGCGGTCGAGCCACCGGTCCCAGCGGGCCTGCATCGGCTTCACCAGGCCACCGCCGACCCCGATGATCAGGATGCCGGCCACCGTGGCGAGGAACGCGATCAGCACCGGCATGGTGACCGTGGTGGCGATGCCCACCTGGTTCAGCGCCGCGATGATGCCGAGCGCGAGGATGAAGACGGCCGCCAGGTCGGCCAGCACCCGGCCGTACGAGAGCCCGCCGAGCGCGCCGGTGATCAGGTCCCGGACCGCGTTGGCGATGGCGGCGGCGACCACCACGATGACGATCGCCACGAACGCCCGCGGCAGCCAGGAGATGACGCTCCGGAGCAGGTCACTGATGGCGTTTGGCCCCCACACCCCGAACGCGAACTGCAGGGTGAACAGCAGGATCGCGTAGTACGCCAGTCGGGCCAGGATGTCGCTGGCGTCGTACTTGGTGCGTTCGAGCGCGCGTTTGATGCCGCCTCGCTCGACCGCGCGGTTGAAGCCGAGTCGTTCCAGCACCGTGTCCACGAGCTTCAACACGCCTCGGGCGACCAGCCAGCCGACCACGAGGATCACGATGAATGCGACCGCCTTCGGCACGAAGAGCAGCACGGCCCGCCACAGGTCGCCCAGGGCAGCGCCGATGTTGACCTGGTCGACCGCGAGGGTTTTCTGCATGATGTCCCTCCTGTCGCGTGAACTGCGAACGCCCGCATACCCGGTCGGTCCGCCGACACGCCGCGCGACCTGCCCGGAATTTCGGACATGGCCCCCTGGTGGGCCCCGACCTGCGCTGATACCCGGCCACGGGCAGTTCGCCGGCTCGCCACCGCGCGTGATCGGAACCGACCCGGCACGCTCCGGATAGGCTGCGGTCATGCCAGGCACGGTCGGGCGGGTCCCCACGCCATCAGCCCCCACCTCGGGGGCGCCCACGGGCGCGGGTGTCTTTGCCTCCCCCGCCGGGCCGACCCACTCGTGGGCTGGTACGCCGCTCGGCGCGCCGGAGGAGTGGGACCCGGCGGTCCGCGCGGTGGTCGACCTGGTGCTCGCCTCGCCGGTGCCGATGGCCCTGCTCTACGGCGACGACCTGGTCCTGCTCTACAACGAGGGGTACGCCGAGCTGATCGGCGCGCGGCACCCGGCGGCGCTCGGGCGGCCGGCGGCGGAGGTGTTCGCCGATGTCTGGCACGAACCGGACGCCGGGGAGGTGATCGGGCGGGCCTACCGGCAGGGCGAGCCGTTCCTGGAACGGGAGGCGGTGCTGCCGGTGGACCGGCACCGGACCGGGCCGGCCGAGCCGCCGGTGTTCACCCGCGGCTACTCCCCCGTCCGGGACAGCGGGGGGCGGATCATCGGGGTGCTCAGCGTGGCCGCCCAGACCACGCACGTCACTCAGCAGTTGCAGAGCCTCAGCGACTTCGCCGCCGCGCTCTCCGGCACCCTCACCCTGGACGACGTCGCCCGGGTCACCCTCCGATACTGCCTCGACTCGTTCGACGCCGACCGGGTGTCGTTCCTGATCGACGAGGGGTCGGCCTGGCGGATGGTCCGGCGCGTGCACGGCGAACTGCTGGACGAGGCCGACGAGCGGCTGCCCCCGCTGTGGCGCCGCGTGCCGGGCGACTCGCCCGTCCCGATCGTGGTCACCGCCCGCAGTGGCGTGCCCATGTTCACCACGGACGGCCAGCCGCTGCGGGACAGCGCGGCGGACCGGCACGACCAGAAGGTCCGCTCGCTCGCCTCGCTGCCGCTGCGCTCGACGGTGATCCGCGGCGCGCTGACCGTCGGCTACCAGTCCCCGCACCCCTGGTCCCCGGCGGAGCGCGCGCTGCTCGCCGCGTCGGCTGAGCTGGTCAGCCAGGCCGCCGAGCGGGCCCGCCGTTTCGAGACCCAGCACGGCACCGCCCAGCTGCTGCAACGCAGCATGCTCCCCGAGCAGTTGCCGGACCTGCCCCGGCTGCGGATCGCCGCACGGTACGACCCGGGCGTGGACGGCAACGCCGCCGGGGGTGACTTCTACGACGCGTTCCTGCTGCCCACCGGCGCGCTCGGGGTGGTCCTCGGCGACGTGGCCGGACACGACGTGCAGGCCGCCGCCCGGATGGGCCAGGTACGCGCGGCGCTGCGCGCGCTGGCGCTCACCGATCCCCGCCCGGACGCCGTGCTTGCCGGCCTGGACCGGCTGGTCGCCAGTCTGGGCGCCGAACGCGGGACCCAGGAGCTCTTCGTCACCGTGGTGTTCGGCGTCGTCGACGCCGACCGGGAGCGGATCACCCTCGCCAGCGCCGGTCATCCCGCCCCGCTGATCCGGCGCTGCCGGCCCGAGGGCGGGCCGGCGGCCGAGTACGTCGAGGTGCCCCCCAGCCCACCGCTGGGGCTCGGCCATCACCCCGGGACCACGACCGTGCCGTTCCGCCCCGGCGACACCCTGCTGCTGTACAGCGACGGGGTGGTGGAGCGGCGCTGGCAGGACCTCAGTGCGGGGCTGGCCGGGCTGGCCGGGGCGGTGACGGCGGCGAGCAGCGGCGACCCCCGGGCGCTCTGCGCGGTGGCCACCGCCGCCGTGGCCGGCACCACGGAGGACGACGTGGCGGTGCTCGCCGTGGAGCACGCGGTCCGGCCGAGCCGTTCGGCCAGCATGGCGGTGCCGGCCGAGCCGACCGCGCCCAGCCGGGTACGGCACTGGATGAGCGCCCAGCTCACCGAGTGGCAGGTGCCCGAGTCCGTGATCGGCGCCGCCGTGCTGTGCACCAGCGAGCTGACCACCAACGCGCTGCTGCACGCCGGCACCGCCGCCCGCGTGGAGATCGACCTGACCGTGGAACGCCTGCTGGTCTCGGTCGCCGACTCCGGCACCCGGGGTCAGGTGACCCGGGCCCAGACCGACACCCTGAGCAGCCGGGGGCGCGGGCTGGGGCTGATCGAGGAGCTGAGCGACGCCTGGGGCACCGACCCGACGGTGCGCGGGTCGACCGTCTGGTTCGAGATCCTCATTCCGGCCGGCTGAGTCCCGCGTCGGCGACGCCGCCGACGGGTAGGAGGGGAGCCATGCCACGCGACAACCGCCGGGGCGTCCTCTTCGACGTGGACGGCACCCTGGTCGACACCACGTACCTGCACACGGTGAGCTGGTGGGAGGCGCTGCGACGGGCCGACCACCGGGTGCCGATGGCCGCCATCCACCGGTCCATCGGCATGGGCTCGGACAAGCTCCTCGACCACCTGCTCGGGCCGGAGCGTGACCGGGACGCGGACGGCAAGCTGCGGGACGGGCACGACGCCAGCTACGCCGAGTACTGGGAGCGGCTGACGCCGCTGCCCCGGGCGGTGGACCTGCTGCGGGCCTGCGCGGCGCGCGGGCTGCGGGTGGTGCTGGCCACCTCGGCGGCCGAGCACGAGGTGGCCGCGCTACGGGCGGCGCTCGACGCGGACGACGTGATCGACACCGTCACCTCCTCCGCCGACGCGCAGGAGAGCAAGCCGGCCCCGGACATCCTGGTCGCCGCGCTGGACCAGTCCGGGCTGGCCGCCGAGCGGGTGGTGTTCGTCGGCGACTCGGTCTGGGACGTCGCGGCGGCCGGCCGGTTGGACATCCCCTGCATCGGGCTGACCTGCGGCGGCACCAGCCGGGCGGAGCTGGCCGCGGCCGGGGCGGTGGCGGTGTACGACGACCCGGCGGCGCTGCTCGACGCCCTCGGCGAGAGCGCCATCGCGGCCCTGGGTTGAGAGCGGCGGCACGGTGCCGGACCGCACCCGGAACAAGCCGGACACCGAGGCATAGCGGGCCGGAGTACGGGGCACTGGTGACCACCTGGCCGCCGCAGGGCGGCGGGAGGGTGGTGCCGTGGAACCGGTGGATGTCGCGATCGCACTGCTGGGCGCCGGCGCCCTGCTGGCGGGGGTGCTGCCGCGGATGCTGGAGCGCCGCCCGCTGTCCATGCCGATCGCCTTCCTCGGGCTCGGCATGCTGGTGTTCCTGCTGCCCACCGGGCTGCCGACCCCGGACCCGCGGCGCTGGCCGGAAGTCACCACCCACCTCACCGAGATCGGCGTGATCGTCGCGCTGATGGGTGCCGGACTGAAGATCGACCGGCCGCTGAGCCGGGTCCGCTGGGCGTCGACCTGGCGACTGCTGGCGATCGCCATGCCGCTCTGCGTCGGGGCGGTGGCGCTGCTCGGCTGGTGGTGGGCGGGTCTGGTGCCGGCGGCGGCGCTGCTGCTGGGTGCCGCGCTCGCCCCGACCGACCCGGTGCTCGCCGCCGACGTGCAGGTGGGCGAGCCGACCGACGTGGAGGACTCCGAGGACGAGGTCCGCTTCGCGCTCACCGCCGAGGCCGGGCTGAACGACGGCCTGGCCTTCCCCTTCGTGTACGCGGCCATCGCCATCGCCACCGCCGGCCTCGCCCCGGCGGACTGGCTGGCCCGTTGGTTCACCGTGCACGTGCTCTACCAGATCGCCGTCGGGGTGGGCGGCGGGCTGCTGATCGGCTGGCTGCTCGGCAAGCTCTTCTTCCGGGCGCCGCGCAACCTGCGGCTGGCCCGGCACGCCGAGGGCTTCCTCGCGCTGGCCGCGACCTTCCTCGCGTACGGGCTGGTGGAGGTGGCCGGCGGGTACGGCTTCCTGGCCGTCTTCGTGGCCGCCCGGGCGATCCGGGCCGCCGAGCGGACCCACGAATTCCACTCCGTGCTGCACGACTTCGCCGAGCAGGTCGAGCGCCTGCTCACCGTGCTGTTGCTGCTGCTCTTCGGCGGGGCGGTGGTCGGCGGCCTGCTCGCCCCGCTGACCTGGCCCGCGGCCCTGGTCGGGCTGGCCCTGGTCTTCGTGATCCGGCCGCTGTCCGGGTGGCTGTCGCTGCGTGGTGCCCCCGGCCGCCCGGCGGAGCACTGGGTGATCGCCCTGTTCGGCATCCGCGGCGTCGGCTCGTTCTACTACCTGGCGTACGCGACCAGCGGGACCGACTTTCCGCAGGCCGATCTGCTGTGGGCCACGGTCGGCCTGGTGGTGGTCGTCTCGGTGGTGGTGCACGGCATCGCGGCCACCCCGGTGATGCAGCTGCTCGACCGGGCAGGCGAACGGAGCCACGACGCCTCGGCGCGGGACCGGGCCGGCGAACCCGCGCTGGGCGGCGTCCGGGGCTGACGGGAACCGCGCTGAGCACCCGCCACGTCGTCGTGGTTCGCGGTGAGTTCAGTGGGCGAGATCGAGCTGCCGACGCTCTCGAACGCCTCCGGCGACGGGCTGCCGGGAAGATCGCCGCGTCGCCGGGTCGTGCGGTTCTGGAACCGGTCAGCCGCCCTGCGCGAGCAGCCGGGCGGCGACGGCCCGGCCGAGGTCGCGGCCGGAGCGCCAGGCGGTCTGCACCCGGGGCCGCCCGAACGCGTCCCCGGCGACGCCGATCCCGTCGTCGTCCAGGTGGTAGGTCCCGTCACCGCCGCCGGCGGGCGTGGCGTACGTCCAGCGGTGCACGTGCACCAGCTCGGCCGGCTCCGGCAGGCCGAGCAGGTCGCGGACCGCCTGCTCGATCGCCGGGCCGGCGGCGGTGGGCTGCCGCAGGTGCCTCGAGGCGAACCCGGGGGTGGTGTGCGCGACCAGCACCGGCGCGCCGTCGCCGCGCCGGTCGCCGTCGTCGCAGACCAGGCTCAGCAGCGGGTGGTCGTTGACGAAGGCACCCCGGAAGTCCGACCAGCGGCGGGCCGGGAAGCGCAGCACCGCGGCCAGGGTCGACGACCAGCGTTGCGCCGCCACCGCGCGGCTCGCCGCCGCCAGCGCGGGGTCGAGCAGCAGGGCCGCCTGCGGGCCCGGCATGGCCAGCGCGACCGCCTCGCACGCCCGGCCGTCCACCCGCGGCCCCGGCTCCACGGTCATCACCAGCCGGTCGTGCACCACGGCGAGGTCCCGGGCCAGGTGCTCGACCAACGAGCGCAGCCCGTGCGGGGCGGCCCACCGCATCGGGCCGGCGACCTCGCTCCGCCCCTCCGGTCCATACGCGACCAGGGTGTCGGTCCACTCCCGGACCAGGCCGGCGGCCCGCCACCCCTCGACCACCTCGGCGAAGTTCGGGTCGTCGACGGTGAGGTACGCGGCCCCGAGGTCGGCGGGGCGGCCGTCGAACCGCTTGCTGGCCATCCGCCCGCCGGTCACCCGGGCCCGCTCGCGGACCTCCACCGGGATGCCGGCCCGAGCCAGTTCGGTGGCGCAGGCCACCCCGGCGATGCCGGCACCGACCACGACTGCGCCCGCCCGGTCCGTCGTCACTCCATGATCGTAAGCGGCGGCCGGCATGAAGCCCCCCGAACGGGGTATTGGTACACCTGTTCGAGGAAAGGTGATCATCATGGCCGACCGCAGTGACGGCAGCGGCACCGACCGCGCCACCAATGCGCAGGCCGCGATCAAGGACCCGGACGAGTGGGTGACCGGCGCGGAGCCGCCCACCGCGGCCCAGGAGTCGTACCTGCACACCCTGGCCCGGGAGGCGGGCGAGGAGGTGCCGGAGGGGCTGACCAAGGCGGAAGCGTCCCGCCGGATCGACGAGCTCCAGGCGGAGACCGGTCGCGGTCAGTGACTCAGCGTGGGGGCAGGCGGTGCAGCTCCACCCGGTCGAGTCGCTCCGCCACCACCCGCGCAGTCAGGTACGTGGCGTACGGCTGGGCCCGCCGGTCGGTGGGTGAGCCGGGGTTGAGCAGGCGCAGGCCGTTCGGGGCGACGCTGTCCCACGGGATGTGGGAATGCCCGAAGACCAGCAGGTCGCAGTCGGGGAAGGCGGCCGCGCAGCGCTCCTCCCGGCGGGTCTTCGGTCCGGTCTCGTGCACCACCGCCACCCGCAGCCCGGCCAGCTCGACCCGGGCCACCTCCGGCAGCCGGGCCCGCAGCGGCGGCCCGTCGTTGTTGCCGTACACGCCGACCAGCCGGCGGGCCCGGGCGGCCATCGTGTCCAGCAGCGACACGTCCACCCAGTCCCCCGCGTGCAGCACCACGTCGGCCGCGTCGATCGCCGCCCAGAGCGCTGGCGGCAGGTCCCGCGCCCGCTTCGGCACATGCGTATCCGCGGTGATCACCAGCTCCACCCCCCAATCCTCCCCCACCCCGCCCTCCTCCGCGTCGATCATGAGGTTGGCGGCACTCGAAGAGAGCCACTTCGCCGCTAACTTCATGTCACCCGGGTGGGGTGGGGTGCGGGGCGGGGTGGGGTCAGGCGCCCTGGCCCTGGTTCTGCATCAGGCCGCCGTCGATGAAGTACGTCGACCCGGTCACGTACTCGGCGTCGTCGCTGGCCAGGAAGACCGCCACCTTGGCGATCTCCTCCGGCTGCGCGGCCCGCTTCCAGGGGATGCTCTGCACCTGCTCCTCCAGGTAATTCGGGTCGTCGATGGCCCGCTGGTTGAACGGGGTCAGCACCATTCCCGGGCCGATGTTGTTGACGTTCATGTGCATCGGCGCCACCTCGAGCGCCAGGCTCTTGGCCAGCTCCAGCATGCCGCCCTTGCTGGCGTCGTAGTCGGAGCCGCCGGCCCGCGCCACCTCCTGGTGGATGGAGGTGATGTTGATGATCTTCCCTTGCCCGCCCTGGTCCCGCCGGTGCCGCACGAACCGGCGGCAGCAGAAGAACATCCCGTAGAGGTTGGTGCGGATGCACCGGTCCCAGGTCTCGGTGTCCAGGTCCGCCACCGGGATGCCGGAGGCGTCCACCCCCGCGTCGTTCATCAGGATGTCCAGCCGGTCGAACTCGGCGAGGGCCTCGTCGAACATCGCGTCGACCTGGTGCTCCACGCTGATGTCGCCCTGCACCACCACGGCCCGGCGGCCGGCCTTCTCGATCTCCGCCTTGGTGTGGTTCGCCCCGGCGTGGTCGTGCAGGTAGTGCACCACCACGTCGGCGCCCTCCCGGCCGAACTCGATGGCGGTGGCCTGGCCGATGCCCGAGTCCGAGCCGGTGATCAGGGCGGTCTTCCCCGCCAGTCGTCCGGTCATCCGTTTGCTCCCTCCGTGGTCGCCGCGCCGGTCGGCACGGCCGCTCGCCCGGTTCGGCCACCGAGTCGTTCCGCGGCGTCGGTAATGTGACCGGCCGCGTTGATCAGCCCGATGTGCGAGAAGGCCTGCGGGAAGTTGCCCAGTTGCTCGCCGGTGGCCTGGTCGACCTGCTCGGCGTACAGGCCCAGGTCGTTGGCCCGGGCGGCGAGCTGCTCGAACAGCCGCCGCGCCCGGTCCAGCTCGCCGGCCTCGGCGAGGCAGCCGACCAGCCAGAACGAGCAGATCACGAAGCCCGCCGGGTCGGTGTCCCAGCGCCGCAGCAGGCCGCCCCGGGAGAGCCGGCGCTCCACCACGTCCATCGTCGACCGCATCCGCGGGTCGCCGGCCGGCAGGAAACCGACCAGCGGCATGATCAGCACCGAGGCGTCCAGCTGGTCCGAGTCGAACGCCCCGGTGTACGCGCCGAGCCGGTCGTTCCAGCCCCGGGTGAGCACCGCCTGGCGTACCTCGTCCCGGGCGGCCGCCCAGCGGGCGACGGCACGCTCGTCGCCGATCCGCCGCCCGAAGCGGACCGCCCGGTCCAAGGCGGTCCAGCACTGCACCTTGGACGAGACGTAGTGCCGCTCGACGTCGCGTGCCTCCCACATGCCGGCGTCCGGCCGGTGCCAGTCCAACACGGCCTGGTCGGCAAGGGCGTGCAGCAGGTGCCGGACCTCGGGCGCCATCGGGTCGAGGTAGTACCGCATCAGCCAGGCGGCGTCGAGGATCTCACCGAGCACGTCCGTCTGCCGCTGCCGCCAGGCGTCGTTGCCGATGAAGACCGGCCGGCTCTCGCCGTACCCACCGAGGTGGTCGAGGCGGTGTTCGGTGAGGTCCCGCTCGCCCTCCACGCCGTACATGATCGGCACCGGTTCGTCGTCGATCCGGCCCATGGCCCGGGCCACCCAGGCGAACTGCCGGTTCGCCTCGTCCGGGCAGGCGGCCCGCCAGAGCGCCTGGAGGGTGAGGCTGAAGTCGCGTACCCAGACGAAGCGGTAGTCGTAGTTGCGGTCGCCGCCCAGTTCCTCGGGGAGGGAGGTGGTGGCCGCGGCGACGACGGCGCCGCTGGGCTGGTAGGTCATCCCCTGGACCACCATCGCGCTGCGCCGCACCTGGTCGCGGTAGCAACCCTGGTAGTCGTGCAGGCCGGCCCAGGACCGCCAGCCGGCGACCGCGTCGGCCACCACCTGATCGGCGTCCGGCAGCGCGGGTTCGCCCCCGTCGTAGGTCGGGGCGTACCCGAGGGTGAAGTGGTGGGCGGTGCCGGCGCGGGCGGTGAACCGCCCGGAGGCGGCGCCGTCGTCGCAGCTCATCGGGACGTTGGCGCGCAGGCTCAGCCGGGTGCCGCCGGCCACGGCGTCGACGACCTCCTCGGCGCCGGTGAGGTAGGCGCGCACCCGCCCGTACTCGAAGCGGGGCTGGTAGTCCACCCGCATCGGCACCTCGCCGGAGAGCCCCTCGACGACCCGGGCCAGCACCCGGGGCGAGCGCAGGCCGATCTCGTGGCCGCGTGCGCCGGGCTCCAGCGCCAGGGCGTCGGTGACGGCCACCGCCCCGGTCCGGGTGGTGAAGACGGTACGCAGCACGAGCGTGTCCTCCAGGTAGGACCGCTCGGTGGTGAAGTCGTCCACGGGCCGCATGCTCCAGTGTCCGGCGTCGTCGTCGAGGATCCGGCCGAAGACCGACGGGCCGTCGAAGCGGGCCGGGCACCACCAGGTGATTGCGCCGGCCCGGTCGACCAGCGCGGCGCTGCGCCCGTCGGCGAGGAACCCGTGCTCGCTGATCCGTCCCGCCTCCACGCCGATGCCTACCCGACGTACCCGGGGGCATGCGTGCCGCATCCGTCGCCCCGACGCGTTACCCGGCGACGGCGGTGGGAACGCGGCGGGTCGACGAAGGAGGACGCTCATGACCAGACCCTCGACTCCGTCTCCGGCCTGGCAACCCGGGATGCCGGGCGGCTCCAACCTCCCGTCCGGACCGGGCGGCCGACCGGCCGCCCCGAGCGGGGACGGTCACGGGCCGGAGCCAGGTCCGCCGACCGTCACGATCGGCACGTACCCGGACTATCCGTCCGCCCAGCGCGTCGTGGACTATCTGGCCGACAACCGCTTCCCGGTGGAGCATTCGGCGATCATCGGCACCAATCTCACCCTGGTGGAGACGGTGATGGGCCGGATGACCACGGGCCGGGCGGCGCTGATCGGCGCGGGCACGGGCGCCTGGTTCGGGCTTTTCATCGGCCTGCTCTTCGGCATCTTCACCGCCGGGAACTGGGTCGCGGTGATCGTCGTCGGGCTGGTGATCGGTGCGATCTGGGGGGCCGTGTTCGGTGCGGTGGCCCACGCGATGGCCGGGGGTCAGCGGGACTTCACCTCGGCCAGTTCGCTGCGCGCCAGCCAGTACGCGGTCACCGTGGACGCCGGCCTGGCCGACCAGGCGCGGCAGCTGCTCGGCCGGATGCACCTGACCCCGACCGGCGCCACCGCCCGCTAGCTCGGGCGCGACGAGAGAGGGCCCCCGCTCGGGGCCCTCTCTCAGTCCGTCGCCACGTCCGGCCGGTGCTCCCGGATCCACTTCTCCACGTCCGACTTCCGCCACACCTTGCCCATAGCCAGGACGGCGATCGGCTCTGGAAAGTTCCGTTGGTTGGCGATCACCGAGGCGCGCTGCCGGGAGACCCCGCCGAGCATCATCCGGATCTCCGACACGCCGACAAGCTCCACATGTTGACGATGACAGCGGCGATGTGCCTAGACGGCGACAACTACGCAGGCCGTTGACGTAGTCAACGCTTTGCATCACCATGGGCAAGTGACCGCTCCCCTGCCCGACCGCCAGCGTCGGGCCGTGCGCCCGCACCTGCCCATGCGGCCCCTGTGGCTGTGCCGGATCTGCGCCGCACCCTGGCCGTGCCAGCCGGCGCGGCTGTTGCTCCTGATGGAGTACCGGCGGGATCGAGTGGCCCTGTCGGTCTACCTGGCGGGCCAACTCTTCGACGCCACGGCGGACCTGATGAAGCTCAACCCGGACGCCGCCCCGTCCCCGGCGGAACTCTTCGACCGCTTCCTGGCCTGGGCCGCCCCACGAACGGGGTGACGCCCGTCAGTCGTGGTACGCCAATTCCCCCGCCCGGATCGGCACGTTGACGCGGTTCTCCGGCGGGGCGAGCGGGCAGGCCCAGCAGTCGTCGTACGCGCAGCTGGGGTTGTAGAGGTAGTTGGCGTCCAGGCGGACCCGCCCGCCGGGCAGCACGGTCAGGCCGCGCCCGAAGGTGCCCTTGACCGTGTCGGTCAGGTAACGCCCGCCGCCGTACGTCTCGACGCCGCTGGTGGCGTCGCGCAGCGGCACGAACAGCCCGCCCCCGTACGCCTCGATCCACCACAGGGTGAGCGGGCCCCACGGCGTCTCGGCCACCGCGACCCGGCGGTAGTGGACGACCCCGTCGGGCCCGCCGGTGTCGATGGTCTCCGTGCCAGAGGCGGGGCGCAGCGGCGCCTCGACCACGGCCGCCGGGTCGGGCGGGAACCAGCGCAGCCCGGGGAAACCGGGCTGGTCGGCGGCCGGCAGCGGACTGCACGGATGCGTGCGGAACAGCTCGTCCCGGGCGGCCCGGAAGTCGGCCAGGTCGAGGTCGGAGAGGTGGAGCCGGGCCACCCGCTCCCGCCAGTCGAGCAGGTCGAGATCATCCATCCCCCGACCGTAGCCGGACCGCTTCGTTCAAATTCCAAGGGCATCTGCTCAACGGTTGGTTGTCACGCCGCTCACATGCTTGCCGGGCGGCTTGTTTAAATTTGAAGTAGTGCTACTCTCGTAGCCGTGACCGAGAGCCTGAGCCCCGAGCGGATGACCGCCTGGCGCGCCTACATCGAGGCGAGCCAGCGACTCTTCACCCAACTCGAGGACGACCTGCGCGCCGACAGCGAGCTGACCTTCGCCGACTACCACGTGCTGGTCCTGCTCTCCGAGGCGCCGGGGCAGCGGCTGCGGATGGGCGAGCTGGCCAGTCGGCTGGTGTTCTCACCGAGTCGGCTGACCTACCAGATCTCCTCGATGCAGAAGCGCGGCCTGGTCGCCCGGCAGTCCTGCCCGGAGGACCGACGGGGCAGCGAGGCCGTGCTGACCGCGGCCGGCCTGCTGGCGCTGCGCGAGGCCGCGCCGCACCACCTGCGCTCCGTGCGCACCCACCTGATGGACGACCTCGACGACGCCGAGGTCGCCTGCCTCACCCGGGTCTTCGAGCGGCTCGGCCGGCGCCTGCGCGCCGACCGGGACGCGTCGTCCACCCCGGCCGACAAGTAAGGAGCCCGCGATGCCCGCCATCACCGTCGACGACGTCCTCGTCCTGCCCCGCCTGCCGCAGCTGGACGAGTCCACCACCTTCCGTCCGGTCCGCCGGCTGACCACCGCGCCGAGCGGCTACGAGGGCGAGGGTTTCCCGGTCCGCCGGGCCTTCGCCGGCGTCCCGCTGAGCGAACTGGACCCGTTCATCCACCTCGACCAGATGGGCGAGGTCGACTACGCGCCGGGTGAGCCGAAGGGGACGCCCTGGCACCCGCACCGCGGCTTCGAGACGGTGACCTACATGATCGACGGGATCATGGACCACCAGGACTCGCAGGGCGGCGGCGGGACCATCACCGACGGCGACACCCAGTGGATGACGGCCGGCAGCGGCCTGCTGCACATCGAGGCGCCGCCGGAGCACCTGGTGACGAGCGGCGGCCTGTTCCACGGCCTGCAGCTCTGGGTCAACCTGCCCCGGGTGGCGAAGATGAACCCGCCGCGCTACCAGGACATCCGCGGCCGGGAGTCGGCGCTGCTGACCACGCCCGACGGTGGCGCGCTGATCCGGGTGATCGCCGGCGAGATCGCCGGGCACCAGGGCCCCGGCTCGACCCACACCCCGATCACCATCGCGCACGTGACGCTGCAGCCCGGCGCGGAGCTGAGCCTGCCCTGGCGGCCGGACTTCAACGCGCTGGTCTACGTGCTGGCCGGCCGGGGCACGGTGGGCACCGACCGCCGGCCGATCCACCTCGGCCAGCTCGCCGTGCACGGCCCGGGCGACGCGCTGCGGGTCACCGCGGACGCGAAGCAGGACGGCAACACCCCGGCCCTGGAGCTCTACATCATGGGCGGGCAGCCGATCCGGGAGCCGGTGGCGCACTACGGCCCGTTCGTGATGAACACCCGGGACGAGCTGATCCAGGCGTTCGAGGACTACCAGGCCGGCCGGCTCGGCGTGATCCCGGCCGGGCGGATGCCGCACACCGACGGCGAGGCCTCCCGACCCTGACCGGTCCGCGTGGCACGGGCGTCCCGGGGCGACCCGGGGCGCCCTCGCGCGCTCAGGAGACGGCGAAGATGCCGGCCACGCCGAGGATCACCATCACCAAGACGGCCACCAGCGCACCCCGCTCCCCCTCCACCGCCTGCGCGCGGTGCTCGGTCACGGTGTCGGTCGTCTCGGCGGACATGGTGTGGCCTCCTCAGTTGCGCGGTCCAGGGGTCCGGCGGGACCCACGGGAGGGCCGGCCGACCAGGGGCGGTCAGCGTGCGGGGCCGTCTCGGGGGACCTACCGTGAGGTCGGGGTCGACCTCGGGAGGCTGGAACGTGGCGATGCGGGACTGGTTCCTCACCGCACAGGAACGCGCCAACCCGAGGTCTGAGTTACCCGTCTGGACGAGCGGAAACCTCGCCGAGCCGCTCATTCACGGAGCCGCGTATTTCGACCGGCTGGCCCGCGAGGTGGCGGCGCTGCAGGCCGGCGACCACCTGTTCTTCACCGACTGGCGGGGCGACCCGGACCAGCGGATGCGCCCCGACGGGCCGACCGTGGTGCAGCTCTTCGCCCAGGCCGCCCAGCGCGGCGTCGTCGTCAAGGGCCTGATCTGGCGCTCCCATCTCGACGCTCTCTCCTACAGCGAGGCGGAGAACCGCGACCTCAGCGAGGCGATCTGCGCGGCCGGCGGCGAGGTGCTGCTGGACCAGCGGGTCCGGCGCGGCGGCTCGCACCACCAGAAGCTGGTGGTGCTGCGGCACCCGGAGGCCCCGGAGCGGGACGTCGCGTTCGCCGGCGGGATCGACCTCTGTCACAGCCGGCGGGACGACGCCGCGCACCGGGGCGACCCGCAGCCCGTCGGCATGTCCGCGCGCTACGGCGAACACCCGCCGTGGCACGACGTCCAGCTCGCGGTCCGCGGGCCGGTGGTCGGCGCGCTGGACACCACCTTCCGGGAGCGGTGGACCGACCCGATGCCGCTGGACTCGGAGAACCCGCTGGCGTACCTGCGGGACCGGCTGCGCGGCGCGGACCTGAGCCCGGACCCGCTGCCCGCCCAGCCGGCCGATCCCCCGCCGTGCGGCCCGCACCAGATCCAGGTGCTGCGCACCTATCCGGCGGTGCGCCCCCGCTACTCCTTCGCCCCGGACGGCGAGCGGACGGTGGCCCGGGGCTACACCAAGGCCATCCGTCGGGCCCGCCGGCTGATCTACCTGGAGGACCAGTACCTGTGGTCGACCGAGGTGGCGGCCCTGTTCGCCCGGGCCCTGCGGGAGCACCCGGAGCTGCACCTGGTCGCGGTGGTGCCCCGGCACCCGGACGTGGACGGCCGGCTGGCGCTACCGCCCAACATGGTGGGCCGGGAGCAGGCGCTCGCGCTCTGCCAGCAGGCCGCCCGGGACCGGGCGCACGTCTTCGACCTGGAGAACCACGAGGGCACCCCGGTCTACGTGCACGCGAAGGTCTGCGTGGTGGATGACGTCTGGGCCAGCGTGGGCAGCGACAACTTCAACCGCCGCTCCTGGACCCACGACAGCGAGCTGTCCTGCGCGGTGCTGGACGAGACCCACGACGAACGGGCCCCGACCGACCCGGCCGGGCTGGGCGACGGCGCCCGCGTCTTCGCCCGGGACCTGCGGCTGCGCCTGTGGCGCGAGCACCTGGACCGCGACCCGGACGGCGGGGAGGATCACGACCTGGTGGATCCCGCGGACGCGATCGCGGCAATCACCTCGGCCGCGGCGGCGCTGGAACGCTGGCACGAGTCGGGGCGTACCGGGCCGCGGCCGCCGGGCCGGCTCCGGCCGCACCGCCCCGAACGGCTGCCCTGGCACACCCGGCTCTGGGCGCTGCCGGCCTACCGGCTGGTCTACGACCCGGACGGCAGGCCGCTGCGGGACCGGCGCGCCGGGACCTGGTGAATCGGCCGGAAGCCGGCGGGCGGCGGTTGGTCGACCGCCAGCGGCAGCGCCGGGTACGCGAACGACACCCGGGGCGAGTACAGGCCGCCGCAGATCGTGAGCGGGTTGGCCGGGCGTAGCGGGTAGGCCGGGTGCTCCGGGACGAGGAACTCCACCGACTCGATCTCGAACGGGCTCACCGGTTCGGCCACGTACGGGAACTCGGCGCAGAGCAGCCGGCCGCCCCGGACGGTCAGGTAGCGGTGGTGCCCGCTATACACCCGGCAGCCGGTGTGCCCGACCCGGGCGACGGTACGGATGATCGGCGTCCCGTCCGCGCAGGTCTCCGCGATCAGTTGCCCGCCCCGCAGGTCGAGCCGGGTCTCCCCGGGTGCCGCGGGAGCGCCGCGGGCAGCGGCATAGTCGCAGACCCGGGCGCTGGAGGCGAAGTAGTGGGTCCACAGGCCGCCCGGGATGTCACCCGCGGGCGGCGGGTCGAATCCGTCGAGGGCGACGCCGAGATAGGTGAGGGAGTAGGCGCCGAGCCCGGAGGTCTGCGCCGCGTCGTCCACCACGTACTGGGAGAAGAACACCTGGCGGTCGGGGCGGGGACACACCCCGGCGGGCAGCAGCGCCGCGACCGCGTCGGGGTCCGCCGGGAGCCAGCTGAACTGCAGCACCCGGGCGTTGAGCACGAGTTGCGGAGCGGCGGGATCCAACACGGCTGCCTCCGTGGACGGCTATCCCGTGACGGTACGGGCTGTCTCGCACGCGGGACAACGACCGAAGGTCGACAATGCGAACCAGTTGTCGTTTTCCGGTCGGCCGCTCGGCCGGGGCCACAGGGCCAAACCGGGCAGTCCGATATGTCCCGGCTCGGTCGGTTAGGTGAACAGAAATCCCTTAAGTACATCGTACTTTCGGCTAGATTTCCGCCGGCCGATCGGGTTACGGTGGCTCCCGAACGTACCGACGGACGCTAAACCCGAGGGCCACGCCTTTCTCCGCAGACGAGGTGCAGGGAGGACCACCCATGACCGCGCACACGATCAGCGAGCAGGCGACCACCCCGTCCACCGCCGGGAAGCTCGACCCGCGCGCGCTCACCGACAGCGCCGCCGACCTGCTCCACGCGATGGCCGCGCTGCCCGCCAACCACCCGTCGCGCCCCGCGATGCGCGACCGGGCGATCGAGGCCTGGTTGCCGCTCGCCAACCACCTCGCCCACCGCTACGGCGGCCGGGGCGAGCCCACCGACGACCTGGCGCAGACCGCCGCCGTCGGCCTGATCAAGGCGATCGACAAGTTCGACCCCTCCCGTGGCGTCGACTTCGCCGGCTACGCCATCCCGACCATCATCGGCGAGCTCAAGCGGCATTTCCGCGACCGGACCTGGGACATCCGGGTGCCGCGCCGCCTGCAGGAGCTGCGGTTGGCAATCTCCGACGCCAACAGCGCGCTGCTGCAGACCCTCGGCCGCTCGCCAACGGTCGCCGACATCGCCGCTCACCTCAACCTCACCGAGGAGGAGGTCCTGGAGGGCTTGGAGGGCGCTCGCGCCTACAACGCGCTGTCGCTGTCCACCCCGACCGGCGACGGCGACCGGGCCACCGAGTTGGGCGACATGCTCGGCAGTGAGGACGCCGAGTTCGAGCTGGCCGAGCTGCGGGTCGCCCTGGGCCCGGCGCTCGCCACGCTGGACGAGCGGGAGCAGAAGATCCTCACGCTGCGCTTCTACGGCAACCTGACCCAGTCGCAGATCGCCGAGCAGATCGGCGTGTCACAGATGCACGTGTCCCGGCTGCTGGCCCGGGCACTGACCAAGCTGCGCGGGCAGCTCGACGGAACGTACTGACGGGTGGGCGACGGTGGTCGGGCCGGCGGGCCCGACCACCGTCGCGTCCACGCGGCCCGGTCGGCGGTTCGCCGACCGGGCCGTACCCGTTCCACCCGCGGCGACCGGCGACCCGGCCCGCGGCGGACGGCAGAGGGTCGCCCCCGCGCACCGCTCAACCGACCGGGTCGCGCCACATCGGATAGAAGGCGGCGCCGTCCGGGACGCGGAACGGCTCGGCGGCCCGGTAGCCGTGCCGGGCGTACAGGTCGCGGCTGCGCTCGCTGCTCGCCTCCAGGTACGCCGGCATGCCCTCGGCGTCGAGCACGGCGTGATGGTGCCGCAGCAGCGCGTTGCCCAGCCCTCGGCCCTGGCGTTCCGGGGCGACCGCCAGGAACGCCAGATGGTGGTGGTCGGCGTGCGGGTGGTGGGCCTCGAACAACTCGTCGAGGTGCTGGAACCGGGGCGTCCACTCGCCGCAGGCGGCGGCGAGCCGGGCAGCGTAGTCGGCCGGCGGCGGGGCCGGCTCGCCGGTCTGCGGGAACCAGACCGCCACCCCCGCCCGGTCCGCGGTGCCGTGCACGATCCCGTGCCGCATCGCGTGGTCGACCAGGATCTCGAAGTCGTCGGCGAGCACCGCCTCCCGCTTCGCCTCGTCCGGCACGAGCCACCGGCTGACGGCCAGGAACCGGAAGGCCCGGGCGATCCGCTCGGCGACCGACCGGGTCTCCGCCGCGCCCAGCCGCTCGATCGGCACGTCACTCATGCCCTCACCTCCCTCCGCCCGGCACCGGCATGAGGCACCACGGCAAGGCATTTATGATTCGCTCGCTCATCACGACGCCGCTGCGCCGGCCGGCGTGGCCTCGTCGGCGGCCCGCGGCACACCGATGACGGCGCTCTCCGCGCCCAGCCCGATCCGGGCGTACACGTCCGGCCGGGTGCCGCGCAGCACCAGCCCCCAGCCCAGCCCGAGCAGGGCCGCCACCGGGTAGACCGCCGGGATCGCCCAGCGCAGCGGCGAGTCCGGGGCGACCCCGAGCAGGATGGCGAAGTTGTCCACCGCGACCACGATGACGGCGATCAGCGTGATCGCGGCGAGGGCGGGGGCAATCACCCGCCGCCACAGCGTCTCCTCGACCCGGGTCCGGGCGAAGAAGGCGATCACCGCCACCGCGGTGGCGGTGATCAGCAGCAGCACCCCGAACCCGCCACCGGTGCCGCCCCAGAAGAACAGCTGCACCAGCGGGTCCCAGCCGGCGACCGCGTAGAGGACGATCACGACCAGGCCGAGGGCGCTCTGCGCCAGCGAGGCGACCCGCGGGGCGCCGGTGCGCGGCGAGGTCCGCCCGAACAGCGCCGGCAGCACCCGCTCGCGGCCGAGCGCGAAGGCGTAGCGGGCGGTGGTGTTGTGGAACGAGATCATCGCCGCCAGCAGCGAGGTGAGGAAGAGCGACTGGCCGATGGGCACCGCGGTGTCGCCGAGGTGCCCGCCGGCGAGGTTGAAGATGAGCCCGGTGCTCTGTTCCCGGGACGCCTCGACGATCCGGTCCGGCCCGGTGGCGACGGTCATCGTCCAGGCCGAGAAGGCGTACAGACCGGCGATGATCGCCACCGACAGGTAGGTGGCCATGGGGACGGTCCGCTTCGGGTCCTTGCTCTCCTCGCTGAACACCACCGCAGACTCGAAGCCGGTGAAGCCGGTCGTGGCCAGCACCAGGATCGCGCCGGCCCCCGGCACCAGCAGGTTGTCCGGGGACAGCGTGCTGAAGCTGACCGAGCCGCCGGCCGGGTGGGTGACCTGCGCCAGGTCGAAGACGAGGATCACGGTGATCTCGGCCAGCAGCAGCACGGCCAGCACCAGGCCGTTCACGTCCACCCGGAGCACGCCCAGCACCGCGACCAGCGCCCAGGCGACCAGGGCCACCACCCACCAGGCGGGTGCGCCGCCGAAGAGCTGGTCCAGCACTGGCTCGGCGGCGGCGCCGATCGCGCCGTATAGGCCGACCTGCAGTGCGTTGTACGCAATCAGCGCGACCCACGCCGCGCCGACCCCGCCGGGCCGGCCGAGCCCACGGGCGATGTACGCGTAGAAGGCGCCGGCGTTCGTCAGCCGGCGGGCCATCGCCACGTAGCCGACCGAGAAGAGGGCGAGCACCACGGCGACCACCAGGAACGCCAGCGGGATGCCGGTGACGCCGGTGACGGCGTACCCGGTGGTGACCACGCCGGCCACCACGGTCAGCGGGGCGGCGGCGGAGAGGACGAAGAAGACGACCGACGGTATGCCGAGCCGGCCGCGAGCCAGGGCCTCGGAGACGTTGCTCGCACGTTCGACGGTGGCTGCAGGGGGCATGGGGGCTGCTCCGGTGGAAGGGGAGGAATGGGGGCGGTGACCCGGAGGTCAGGGGATGCCGCGCAGCACCGCGGCGCCGACGGCGGCCTCGGTGTGCCCGACCAGTTCCTTCAGTGGTGCGGGCAGCGTCGGGATGAGCCCGGTCAGCCGCTGGTGGGCCTGCGGTCCGGCGTTCCACAGCACCTCGCGGGTCAGCCCGGTGGCGGCCACCAGGCCGAGCAGCAGCGCGTCCGGTACGGCGATCGGCTCCGGGCGCTCCAGCAGCGTCCACAGCCGGGCCGCCGGCCAGGCGGCCGCGTTCAGGTCGACCGGCACGTAGCTGAGGCTGGTCCGCAGCAGGCGGCGCTGCTCCTGGCGGCGGAGCACGCCCGCGCGGGCCAGCCGCTCGCCGACCGCGGCCACCCCGGTCTGGGCCAGGAAACTGAGCCAGGTGCGGACCGCCCGGTGCTGGGACTCGCCGATCAGCTGGTCGAGCACGGTGTGTGCGAGCGCGTCGGCCGGCGGCCGCCGGTCGAGCACGGTGACCATTCCGGACGCGACGGTGATCCGTCGAAAGAGGACCAGCTCGCCGAGGAGGCCGGCGGCGAGCCCCAGCCCGGTCGCGGCCGGGTGCAGCTTGGCCCTGCCGCGGCTGTCGTTGTGCGCGATCAGGAAGAACTCGTCAGCGATGAGCAAACGAGCCTCCCGGCTGTCCACAAGTGATGGCGGATACCGGGAAGAGAATGCACGCCGAATCCCCGGGATGCAACTCCCGAATTCCAGGGTTGCAGCCTGGCGGCCGGCGTGAGCTGCGGATCTTGGCGTGCCAGACTCGGGAGGTGACCGCCAGCCCCACCGTCCGCCGCCGCCGCATCGCCCGGGAACTCCGCCAACTGCGCGAACGCGCCGGGATGACCCTCGACGTCGCCGCCCGCCAGCTCGACATGTCGAAGAGCAACCTCTCCCGCATCGAGAACGCGCAGATCGGCATCAAACCGCGCGACGTCCGCGCCGCGCTCGCGCTCTACCAGGTGACCGGCGCGGACGCCGAGGCGCTAATCGAGATCGCCCGCGGGGCGCAGCAACGCGGCTGGTGGCAGAACTACAGCGACGTCCTGCCGGAGTGGTTCGAGTTCTACGTCGGGCTGGAGGCCGAGGCGGCGACGCTGCGCACGTACGAGGCCGAGGCGGTGCCGGGGCTGCTGCAGACCGAGGCGTACGCCCGCGAGATCTACCGGATCACCGCGGGCGAGGAGGGCATCGAGCGCAAGGTGGCCGCCCGGCTGCGCCGGCAGGAGGTGCTGCACCAGGAGTCGCCGGTCCGGCTGTCGGTGGTGCTCAACGAGGCGGTGCTGCGGCGCGCCGTGGGCGGACCGACCGTGATGGCCGATCAGCTCACCCACATGGCGAGACTCGCTCAACTACCTAACGTAACCATCCACGTACTTCCATTCGGCGTCGGCGGCCATCCGGCGATGAGCACGTCCTACGTCATCCTCGGCTTCGCCGACGCGGCCGATGCCTCCGTGGTCTACCTGGACAATCTCACGATGGGACTGGCTCTGGAGGAGGTTGCACAGGTGCAACGGTATAGCCTGCTGCATGAGGAGCTGTGCCGGATGGCACTGGATCCGGCGGCGTCGTTGGCCCGCCTGGAGGAGGCTTCTCGTAACTTTGCGTGACCGCTCGGCGGCACGCCGACGGAAGATGAGGTACGGGGATGACCGCGCTCGACCTGTCCCGGGCGGACTGGCGCACCAGCACGCGTAGCAGCGGCAACGGCAACTGCGTGGAGGTCGCCGCCGTGAGCGGTCGGATCGCCGTGCGGGACAGCAAGGACCGGCCCGGTCCCGCCCTGGTCTTCGCCCCGGCCGCGTGGGCGGCCTTCGTGTCCGGCCTGGACGGGGTGCGGCCGGCCTGAGCGCCGGATGCGAGAGTGGACCGGTGCTCTCCGACGTAGCCCTCGACCTGCCGGTCCGGTCAGTGCTGCCGGCCCTGGTCGAGGCGCTGCGCGCGGCCGGCACGGCGGTCCTGGTGGCACCGCCCGGCACCGGCAAGACCACCCTGGCGCCGCTCGCGGTGGCCGACGCGGTCCCGGGGCGGGTGGTGATCGCCCAGCCCCGCCGGGTGGCCGCCCGGGCTGCCGCGCACCGGATGGCCGCCCTGCTCGGCGAGCGTGTCGGCGGCCGGATCGGATACGCCGTCCGGGGCGAACGCCGGGTCGGGCCGCAGACCCGCATCGAGGTGGTCACCACCGGCCTGCTGGTCCGACGGCTGCACCACGACCCGGAGCTGCCCGGGGTCGGCGCGGTGCTGCTCGACGAGTGCCACGAGCGGCAACTCGACGCCGACCTGGCGCTGGCCTTCGGCGTGGAGGCCCGGGGAGCGCTCCGGCCCGACCTGTGGCTGCTGGCGATGTCGGCCACCCCGCAGGCGGACCGGTTCGCCGCGCTGCTCGGCGGGTCCGACCGACCCGCGCCGGTGGTCCGGGCCGAGGCGGCCCTGCACCCGGTGACCCGGATCTGGGCGCCGCCGCCCCGGCCGGTCGCCGCGCCCGGCGCGGGCCGGGTCGCGCCGGCCCTGCTCGACCACGTGGCCGCCACGGTGCGCCGGGCGCTGCGCGAGCAGACCGGGGACGTGCTGGTCTTCCTGCCCGGCGCCGGTGAGATCGCCGCCGTCGGCGCCCGCCTGGTCGACCTGCCCGACTCGGTCACGGTCCTGCCGCTGCACGGCCGGCTGCCCGGGGCGGCGCAGGACGCCGTGCTGCGGCTGCCGGCGGCCGGACGTGGGGAGTCGGCGTCGCCAGGCGGAACCCGGGTGGTGCTGGCCACCGCCGTGGCGGAGAGCAGCCTGACCGTGCCGGGGGTACGGGTGGTGGTGGACGCCGGGTTGAGCCGGGTGCCCCGGACCGACCTGGCCCGGGGGCTGGGCGCGCTGGTCACCGTGCCGGTGTCTCGGGCGGCGGCCACCCAGCGCGCCGGCCGGGCCGGGCGGGAGGGCCCGGGCGCGGTCTACCGGTGCTGGTCCGAGGCCACCCATGCCCGGCTCGCCCCGCAGCCGGAGCCGGAGATCGCCACCGCCGACCTGACCGGGTTCGCGCTGGAGCTGGCCGCGTGGGGTGATCCCGACGGTGCCGGGCTGGCGCTGCCCGACCCGCCACCGCCCGCCGCCCTCACGGTCGCCCGGGAGACCCTGACCACGCTGGGCGCGGTGGACGCGGACGGCCGGATCACCGCCCGTGGGCGGGCCATCGCGGCGGCCGGCGCCCACCCCCGGTTGGCCCGGGCGCTGCTCGACGGGGCGGAGCGGGTCGGCGCCGACCGGGCCGCCGAGGTGGTTGCCCTGCTCGCGGACGAGACCCTCGCCGGCCCGGGCGACGATCTCACCGCGCTGTGGCGGCGGCTGCGGGGCGGCACGGACCAGGCCGCCACCGCCCGCTGGCGCGCCGAGGTACGCCGGCTCCGCGCCGCTCTGCCGACGGCCGGCCCGGCTGCCGGCCGTCCCCGTGCCGCCGCCCGGGCCGAGCGCAACGGCGGCGGGCCGGGCGTGGACGCCGCCGGGGAGCACCTCCCAGACGACCTCGCTGCCGGGCTGTTGGTGGGGCTGGCGTACCCGGAACGGCTGGCCCGGGCGCGCCGGGCCGGCGGGTCCGCGTACCTGATGGCGGGCGGGACCGCCGCGGAGCTGGCGGCCGGGTCCGGGCTGGCCGGGTCGCCGTGGCTGGCGATCGCGGTGGCCGACCGGGCCCCGGGCGCGCCGACCGCCCGGGTGCGGCTCGCCACCCCCGTGGACGAGCCGACCGCGCGGGAGGCCGGCGGGCCGCTGCTGCGCGCCGACCGGGAGGTCGGCTGGTCCGGCGGGGACGTGGTGGCCCGCGAGGTGGTCCGGCTCGGCGCGATCGAGCTGGTCGACCGCCCCCTCGCGGCGCCGGACCCGGAGCTGGTGGCCGACGCGGTGCTCACCGGGCTGCGCCAGACCGGCCTCGGCCTGCTGACCTGGACGCCGGAGGCCAGGGCGCTGCGCCGGCGGCTGGCCTTCTGCCGGCAGGCGCTCGGCGACGAGTGGCCGGACGTGTCCGACCAGGCGCTGCTCGCCGACGCGGCCACCTGGCTGGCTCCGGAGCTGGCCGGCGCCCGGCGCCGCGCCGACCTGGCCCGCATCGACGTCGCGGCGGCGCTGCGCCGGCTGCTCGACTGGCGGCAGGCGGCCCGGCTCGACGAGCTGGCGCCGGAACGGCTGCCGGTGCCGAGCGGCTCCCGGATCCGGGTGGACTACGCCGACCCGGCCGCCCCGGTGCTCGCGGTCAAGCTGCAGGAGACCTTCGGCTGGCGGGATGCGCCGCGGATCGCCCACGGTCGGGTGCCGGTGCTGCTGCACCTGCTCTCCCCCGCCGGCCGGCCGGTCGCGGTCACCGCCGACCTGGCCTCGTTCTGGCGGGTGGGCTACCCGCAGGTGCGGGCGGAGCTGCGCGGACGCTACCCACGGCACCCGTGGCCGGAGGATCCGACCACCGCCGAGCCGACCCGGCGAGCCGCACCGCGCCGCCGTTGACCCGGCCTACTCGTCCACCACGTCGGCGATCACCACGGTCACGTTGTCCGGGCCGCCGGCCCGCAGCGCCAGGTCGATCAGCTTGCGCGCGCACGCCTCCCGGTCGGCGTACTCGCCGAGCACCTCGGCGAGGGTGTCCGAACGGACCACGTTGGAGAGACCGTCGCTGCACAGCAGCCAGCGGTCGCCGGCCCGGGGCACCATCGTCGCGTACGCCGGGGAGACCTCGTCGCCCTGCAACGCCTGGGTCACCACGGCCCGGCGGGGGTGGCTGCTCGCCTGCTCGGGGGTGATCACGCCCTGGTCGACCAGCATCTGCACGAAGGTGTCGTCCCGGGTGACCTGCTTCAGCACGCCCTCACGGAACAGGTAGGCGCGGGAGTCGCCGACGTGGGCCAGGGCCAGGCAGCTTCCGGTGCGGGCGAAGAGCAGCGCGGTGAGTGTGGTGCCCATGCCCTGGCGTTCCGGGTCCTCGAGGACGGCCTGGCGGATGCCCGCGGTAGCCAGCTCGATGCCGCTCTGGAGGGCGGCGACCAGCGCGTCCTCGGGCGTCTCCACGTCCAGCGGGCCGACCGCGTCGATGGCGATGCGACTGGCCAGGTCACCGGCCGCCATGCCGCCCATGCCGTCGGCCACGGCGACGAGCCAGCTGCCGGCGTGCTGGGCGTCCTGGTTGCCACTGCGGATCAGCCCACGGTCGCTCGCCCCCACGGAACGAAGCTTCAGGGTCATGGGAGGCAGCCTGCCAGGCGAAGGCGGCAGTTGTCTCTAGGAGATCAGGATGATGCTGGCGTGGCGCGGCGAATCTCACTGCCGGGCGCGGCGGCCAGCCATCGAGCAGGATCAACTGACCTCGACCCCACCGCGCGGCGCCGGATCAGTAGAAGTTCTCGTAGAGCCCCTGGATGAGCACCGCCTGACCGACCGAGACGAGCACCAGGCCGGCGATCACCCCGCCCCGCAGCCAGCGCCGGCCGAACCCGGCGGTCCAGCGGTCCACCACCACGCCTGCCGCGGCGGCCACCATCGGGTAGAGGAACATCCACGTCCGCTCGACCTCGCCCGGGCGCAGCTTGGTCACCTGTGCCGGCAGTCCGGCCCAGACGACCAGGAAGAGCACCAGCACGAGCACCAGCACCGGCCGCCCGGCACCGGGCACCCGGCGGAACAGGCCGTAGACGCCGAGGGCGGCCAGCGGCAGACCGGCGTAGATCAGCCAGGCCACCGGACTGCCCGCCAGCCAGTACCAGTCGTAGGGGTGGCTGATCCTCGCCGTCGCCTGGTAGGTGGCGAGGATGTCGAGGCCGAGGACGAGCCAGGCCAGGCCCACCACGATGGCCCCGCCCGCCGCCGCGGCGGCCAGCAGCCGCACCGCCGTCCGCCACCCGGTCTGGACGACCAGCGCGACGGTCGCCGCGAACGCAATGAAGGACGTGGCCATGGTCATCGTGGTGGCCACCCCCAGCACCGCGCCCCCGGCCGCCGCCAGGATCCACGACCGACGGTCCGCGGCGAGCACGAAGAGCGCGACGCTCATGGTCAGCGGCACGGCGAAGACCGTGTCGAGGTTGCTGTACGCCATCATCAACGGCGCCGGCGCCGCGGCGAAGAGCACGGCGGCGATCCGACCGGCCCGCTCCCCACCCAGGGTGCGACCGATCAGCCACGCGGAGACCGCCGAGCAGAAGGCGATCACGGCGATCACCACCGCGATCAGGAGGCTGTGCGACGCGCCGACGGCGCGGAACAGCAGATAGAGGAAGACCATCACGCCGGCCGGGTGGGTGCGGGTGCTGGCCGAGTGGAACCGCGGACTCAGCTCGGCGTGCCGCTCGACGAACTCGCGCGGCCCCAACTCGTAGAGGAAGTGCAGGTCGGACGTGTAGTAGGGCGACGCCGGGTCGGTCGAGACGCCCCGGGTGAGGTCGCCCGCCTGGCCCCGGACCAGGTTGACCGCAGTGGCGGTGACCACGCCGGCGAGCACCACCAGCGCCAGGGCGAGCCAGGTCGGCAGCCGGCGCCACGAGGTGACGAGCCACCCGATCCCGGCCAGCAGCACGCCGGCCGGAATCACGGTCAGCGCCAGGTCGTCCCAGATCGGGATCATCTCCCCGTAGATGGGGGGACGGCGGAAGTAACCGAACTTGATCGTGCGCGTCTGGCTCCACAGCCAGAAGGCGAGCAGGGCTGCCGCGGTGGCTGCCATCCCGACCAGTGGCCAACCCCGCCAGCGCGGCCAGGAACCGCGCTCGACCCCGGCCCCGTCCGGGGCGACCGTCGCCGCCCCGTCGCCGGCACCGCTGCCGGCCACCTCGTCTCCCCGTACGTGCACCGCGCTCCCCCGCTCCTGGCTGCGACCACCATGGCCCACACCGGCGACGGACACTCTAGGTGACCGGGTCGGGCTGCCGGCACCGCCGAGCAACCACTGTCGACCAGCCGGTCGGGGCGGCAGCGATGCCCCGGACGGCGGCAACCGCGTCGCGGGATGCCGCCGCGGCCGGCCTCGATCGGCGAACCGCGGGAGCCCCGCCGCCCCTGAGCCACCGGTACGGTCCGGTCATGGCGTACCTGTTCCTGCTGGCCGCGATCACCTCCGAGGTGATCGGCACCAGCCTGCTCAAGGCGACCGACGGCTTCACCCGGCTCTGGCCCACGGTCGGCCTCGCGGTGGCGTACGTGGCGTCGTTCTTTCTGCTGGCCCTGGCGGTGAAGGAGATCCCGGTCGGTGTCGCGTACGCGATCTGGTCCGGCCTCGGCACCGCCGCGATCATGGCGATCGGCGCGACCTTCCTGGGCGAGCCGCTCAGCGTCGCCAAGGTGGCCGGCGCCGGCCTGGTGATCGCCGGGGTGGTCGTGCTCAACCTCGGCGGCGCGCACTGACCAGACCGGGACCACATCCGCGCCCGCCCCGGCCGACCGGTGACGGTCAGCCGAGTGTCCGGCGCATGGCGATCCGCTCGGCCGGGTCCAGCCCCAGCGCCGCCTCGGCCGCGAGCAGCTCGGCCAGCCCCGGCGTGACCTCCGCGCCGGTCAACTCCCGGAACCCGCAGCGCGCGTAGTACGGCCCGTTCCACGGCACGCTCCGGAACGTGGTCAGGGTCAGCGCCGGCAACCCCCGCGCGGCGGCCCACCCGGCCACGTCGTCGAGCAGCCCCCGCCCGATCCCGCGCCGGGCGTACGCGGGATCGACGCTGAGCTGCTGCACGTGCGCGCCGCCGTCGACCAGGTCGACCACCGCGAAGGCGACCGGCCGGTTGTCACCGTCCACCGCCACCCAGACCCGTCCGGCCCGCTGGCGGTCGGTGAGCACATCCAGCGGCAGCGGTGGCATGTCGGCGACGTCGGCCATCCCGATCTCCCGGAACAGCGCCCCGGAGGCCACCTCGATCCGCTGCACCTCGGTCAACTCGTCGGCCCGGGCGATCCTGGTGCGTTCCACGGCGGGGAGCCAACCAGAGCCGGGCGGCCCCGGCCAGCGCTTTTTCAGCTTCGGCCCGTAGGCTGCGGCCATGCCCCTGACCCTGCCGATCGGCGACTTCCACGCGTACCTGTTCGACTGCGACGGCACCATCGCCGACTCGATGCCGCTGCACTACGCGGCGTGGTGCGCGGCGCTCGACGAGTGGGGCTGCGAGTTCCCCGAGGAGCTGTTCTACGCCTGGGGCGGCCGGCCGATCGCCGACATCGTCGCCACGCTCAACGAACGGCAGGGGCTGAACATGCCGGTCGACACCGTGATACGGCGCCAGGAGGAGCTCTACCACGGCTCCCTGCCCAGCCTGACCGCCGTGCCGGAGGTGCTGGCACACATCGAGGCCGACCACGGGCGGATCCCGTTCGCGGTGGTCTCCGGCAGCACCCGGGACGGCGTCACCGCCTCCCTCACCACCCTGGGCCTGCTCGACCGGTTCGACGTGCTGGTCTGCGCCGGGGACTACACCCGACCCAAGCCCGATCCGGAGGCGTTCCTGCTGGCCGCGCAGCGGCTCGGTGTGGCCCCGGCGGACTGCCTCGTGTTCGAGGACACCGCGCTGGGCATCCGGGCCGCCACGGCGGCGGGCATGGCCTCGGTCCGCGTACCGGCACCGTGGGAGCGGGCGACCGCGGCGTGACCCACCGGCCGAGCTACCCGACCGGTTGCGGCTGGCCTTGGCGTAGCTGACGGTCGACGAGGTCGAGCCCGCCGACGCGGTGTGACCGGCGTCGCGCCCGACGGGATCACCGGCCCCGACCGGCCCGGCCTAGGGTCGGGATCATGACCGCCAACGGAGACGTCGGGATCGACCTCGCGGCGATCCGGGCCGCCGTTGCCCGGCAGGCCGAGCGGGTGACCGAGGGCATCGAGGACATCGCCCGGTATCGGGACGCGCAGGTCGCCGACGAGTCGCACCGCGAGGTGACCGGCCCGCTGCTGGCCGGGTCCGGGGCGAGCGGCGTGATCCGCCACCGCGGCGAGTTGGTCGCCACCTGGGGCGACCCGGCCACCCCCGAGATGCTGTTCAGCGGCACCAAGGCCGTCGCCGCCACCCTCGCCGGCGTCGCCTTCGACCGGGGCCTGCTCGACCCGGCCACGCCGGTGCTCGCCACGGTCGACCACCCGTTCCTCACCGCGCTGCGGGTCGAGGGGATCACCTGGGCGCACCTGCTCCAGCAGACCAGCGGCTGGACCGGCGAGTTGTGGGGCAAGCCGACCGGAGTGGACGCGCAGAGCCGCCGCGAGGGCTTCGAGCGGGAAGGCGCACCCGGTACGGGCTGGGCCTACAACGACGTCCGGGTCAACCTGCTCTGCCTGGCGCTGACCCTGCTGTTCCGCCGGCCGCTCGGCGAGGTGCTCCGCGAGGCGCTGCTCGACCCGCTCGGCGCCTCGTCGTCCTGGTCGTGGCACGGGTACGCGGATTCGGTCGTCGACATCGACGGCGCTTCGGTGCCGGTGGTCAGCGGTGGCGCGCACTGGGGCGGCGGGCTCTGGATCTCCGCCGCCGACCTGGCCCTGCTCGGTGAGGTGTACCGGGGCGGCGGCACCTGGCGGGGCCGGCGGCTGCTCAGCGCGGAGTGGATCGTCCGCGCCTGGTCGCCGTGCCCGCTCAACCCGGACTACGGCTTCCTGTGGTGGCGCAACGACTCCGGCCGGGTGCAGCCGGGAGCGCCCACGACCGGTCGCTGCGCGCGTGGCAACGGCGGTCGGCACCTGCTCTGGGTGGACCCCGCCCGGGACCTCGTCATCGCCTCGCGCTGGGGCGACCGGATCGCCGAGCTGATCACGGAGGTGTCCGCGGCGGTGCCGGTGACGCGCTGATGGGCGGTGCCCGCGTCTCGCCGGTCGGTGCCGATGTAGCAGCATGGCCGGCATGACGGACCAGTCGACCCTCACCATCCGCCCGGGCGGGCCGGACGACGCCTCCACCGTGCTGCGGCTGCTCGACGCCGCCACGGCTTGGCTGGCGGCGCGCGGCCGGACCGGGCAGTGGGGCACCGAGCCCGCGTCCCGCGATCCGCGCCGGATCGCCCAGGCCGACGCGTGGGCGAGCAGCGGCGGGCTGTACCTGGCCGGGCTCGGCGACACCCCGGTCGGCGCCCTGGTGGTGGGCGCGGCCACCGAGTATGTGCCACCGGCCACCGAGCCCGAGCTGTACGTCAACCTGCTGGTCTCCGACCGGGCGTACGCCGGCCGCGGGATCGGGGCCCGGCTGCTGGCGTACGCGGAGGAGCTGGCCCGCGACCGCGGCCTGGGGCTGCTGCGGGTGGACTGCTACGGCGGCGACGACCGGGCGCTGGTCCGCTTCTACGAGAGTTGCGGCTTCACCGCCACCGACCCGTTCACGGTCGAGCGGCCGGGCCGCCCGCCCTGGCCGGGCCAGGTGCTGGAACGCCGGCTCGGCTGACCTCAGCCGATCTCCTCGTCCACGAAGCACCAGCGCCACGACTCCCCCGGCTGGATCGAGCGCATCACCGGGTGCCCGCTGGCCTCGAAGTGCTTGGTCGCGTGCTGGTAGGGCGAGGAGTCGCAGCAGCCGACGTGCCCGCAGGCGAGACAGGACCGCAGGTGCACCCAGTCGGGGTTGCCGACGGCCACGCAGTCGGGGCACTCGGTCGTGGTCGCCGGCTCGGCGTCGCCCGCCGCGGCCAGGTGCGCACAGCTCATCAATCGTTCTCCCGTCGCAGCAACGACTCCTCCAGGTCCAGGTCGCGATAGGCGCGGACCAGCACCTCCTGGGGGATCTTCCCGGTGTCGCGGGCGGCCCGGAAAACCTCCCGCTCCGCGTCGATCATCTCCTGCCGCAGTCGGCCGTACGCCTGGGACGGGGTTTCCCTCGCGGTGCCACCCAGCTGCTCCCAGGCCAGGTTGGTGCGGTTCTGCACCAGCCCGCGCAGCCGCTCGACGACCGCCGCGGGCGCCCCCTCGGCCAGCTTCTCCAGGCGTTCCCGGGCCGCCCGGCCGGCCTGCTGCTGCACGGCGGCGGCGGAGAGGGCGTCCTGCACCGGATCGTCCGGCGGCAGGTTGAGCTTGCGGGCCACGGCCGGCAGGGTGGCGCCCTGCGCGACCAGGGTCACCACGATCACCGCGAAGGCGAGCCAGATGAACAACTGTCGGGGGTAGGCCGCCCCGCCGGCCAGGGTGAGCGGCAGGGCGAGCGCGGCGGCGAGGGTGACCACGCCGCGCATCCCCGCCCAGCCGATGACGATCGGCACCTGCACCGAGGGGGCCGGATCCCGACGCCGGACCCGGGGCAGCAACCGGGCCAGATAGGTGGCCGGGAAGAGCCAGACGAACCGGGCGAGGAACACGGCGAGCAGCACGGCGGCGGTGATCCCGAACAGGAAGCCGACCGGCTCGTTCAGGCCGCGCACCACCTCGGGCAACTGGAGCCCGACCAGCAGGAAGACCAGCCCCTCCAGCAGGAACCGGATCAGCCGCCAGAACGCGTCGACCTGGAGCCGGGACGCCGCGGACATCAGCAGCGGCAGCTTGTGGCCGATGCCGAGCCCGGTCACCACCACCGCCATCACGCCGGAGGCGTGGATCTCCTCGGCGGCGAACACCACCGCGAACGGCACGATCAGCGACAGCGCGTTGTCCAGCACCGGATCGGTGATCCGCTTGTGCAGGAAACCGAAGACCACCACGCCGAGCAGCCCGATCAGGATGCCGCCGCCGGCGGCCACCAGCACCTCCCAGGCCACGTCCCCGACGCCGATCCCGCCGGTCGCCGTGGTGGCCGAGACGATCGCCACTCGCAGCAGCACCAGAGCGGTGGCGTCGTTGACCAGGCTCTCCCCCTCCAGGATGGTCACGATCCGGCGCGGCAGGCCGACCCGGCGGGCCACCGCGGTGGCAGCGACCGCGTCGGGCGGCGCCACCACCGCGCCGAGGGCCAGGCAGATCGAGTACGGCAGGTCGGGCCGCAACAGGTGCACCACGGTGCCCACCACGAACGCGGTGAAGATGACCAGCCCGACCGCGAGCAGCAGGATCGGCCGCAGGTTGAGCCGGAACGCGGGCACCGACGTCTCCAGGGCCGCCACGTAGAGCAGCGGCGGGAGGATGCCCACCAGCACCAGGTTCGGGTCGAGCCGGACGTGCGGGAAGCCGGGCACGAAGGAGAGCACGAGGCCGAGCACGACCAGCAGGATCGGCGCGAGCAGGCCCAGCCGCCGGGCCAGCGCCGCGCCGAACGTCGCGATCGCCAGGAAGAGCACGACCTCGATGAGCGGTTCCATGAGACAGGAGCCTAGGCGGCCCCGGTTACCGGCGTGATCACGCCGGGGTACGCAGTTCGGCAGCACCCTGGCGCCCTGCTGACCGCTACTCCGCGTGCGCGCCGGCGCCGGGGCCGGCCTCGCCCTCGCCGATCCAGACGGTCTTGATGTTGCAGAACTCGCGCATGCCCAGCGCCGAGAGTTCCCGGCCGTAGCCGGAGTTCTTCACCCCGCCGAACGGCAGCTGGGGGAAGGAGGTGGTCATGCCGTTGATGAAGACGTTGCCGGCGTCCAGGTCGGTGGCGAAGCGCTCCTGCTCGGCCGGGTCGGTGGTCCAGGCGTTCGAGCCGAGGCCGAAGTGGGTGCCGTTGGCGACCTCGATCGCCTCCTCGTATGACGACACCCGGAAGAGGCCGGCGACCGGCCCGAAGACCTCCTCGGACCACATCCGCATCTCCGGCCGCAGGTCGGTGACCACGGTCGGCGGGTAGTACCAGCCGTCCCCGGCGGGCAGCTCCCCGCCGCAGAGCACGCGCGCGCCCTTGTCCGCCGCGTCGCGTACCTGGGCGTGCACCTCGTCCCGGCCCCGGTCGGTGGCCAGCGGGCCGACGTCGGTGCCCTCGTCCATCGGGTCGCCGACCGTCAGGGCCGCCATCCGGGCGGTGAACTTCTCGGCGAAGGCGTCGAAGACGTCACGGTGCACGATGAACCGCTTGGCGGCGATGCAGGACTGGCCGTTGTTCTGGCAGCGGGCGGTGGTGGCCACCTCGGCGGCGCGGTCCAGGTCGGCCGAGGGCATCACCACGAACGGGTCGCTGCCACCCAGCTCCAGCACGGTCTTCTTCAGCTCCCGCCCGGCGATCCGGGCGATGGAGCGGCCGGCGCCCTCGCTGCCGGTGAGGGTCGCCGCGCGGACCCGCGGGTCGCTGAGGATCCGGTCCACCGCCTCCGAGCCGACCAGGAGGGTGGTGAACGCGCCCTCGGGGAAGCCGGCCCGGCGGAACAGGTCCTCCAGGTAAAGGGCGGTCTGCGGCACGTTGGAGGCGTGCTTGAGCAGGCCGGTGTTGCCGGCCATCAGGGCCGGCGCGGCGAAGCGCATCACCTGCCACAGCGGGAAGTTCCACGGCATCACGGCGAGCACCGGTCCGATCGGCTGGTAGCGGACGTACGCCCGCTTCGCCTTGACCGCGCCGGCGTCGGCCGGCTCGTCGGCGAGCATCTCGGGTGCGCTGGCGGCGTAGAACCGGCAGGCGGCGGCGCACTTGGTCACCTCGGCCTTGGCCGCTGCGTACGTCTTGCCCATCTCGGTGGTCATCAGCCGGGCGGTCTCGTCGCGCTCGGCCTCCAGCAGCTCGGCGGCGGCGATGAGCCACCGGCCGCGCTGCGCGATGGTGGTGCCGTGCAGCTGCCGGAAGGCCAGATCGGCCCGCTCGATGGCGCCGTCGACCTGCTCGTCCGACATCGGGTCGTACGTCTTGAGCACCTCTCCGGTGGCGGGATTGGTGGTGGCGATGGGCATGGCGTACTCCTGTCACTCGAACAGTGAGTGCCGCACGCCCGGCTCCTCACGGTGGCGGGCGGCGCGACGGCGCTGGATGACGACCAGGTCGACCACGGCCACGACGGCGAGGAGCGCGCAGACGACGCCCAGCCAGACGACGTGGGCCCAGAACGCCACCACGGCGAAGAAGGTCATGATCACCAACCCGAAGGTGGCGAGCACGAGCCGCAGGTTCAACGCGCTGTACGCGGCGTTGATCCGGCGGCGGGGCTGCGATCGCGTCATTCTTCCGGGCTACCCCCACACGGGCGGGGCTAACCGGCCCGCCCGCACTTGCCGCCCCGGTGAGGCCGGGCCACCCGGCGGGTATGCGGTGGATGCGATCGCCCGGTGGGTTGCGTTACACCGGTACCGGCGACTGGGCCGATCCCGACGGCGGCGGGAAGGATGACGGCATGACCATGACCGACGCGGTGCCGGTGACCGTCGCCGTCGCCCGGCGCGCCGATCCCGCGCGTACCGACGAGATGGTGGCGTGGATGCGGGCCGGGACGGCGCTGGCGGAGAGCTTCCCCGGCTTCCTCGGCGCGGGTTTCGTGCAGAGCGCGCCCGGTTCGCCCGAGTGGCACGTGATGTACCGGTTCGCCGACGACGAGACGCTGCGCCGCTGGGAGGAGTCGCCGCAGCGGCACTGGTGGCTGAGTTCGGCGCAGGGCATCGTCGAGCACACTCGGGTCGAGCGCCGCACCGGCATCGAGGGCTGGTTCGATCCGCCGGTGGACCACGTGGTGGAGACGATCACCGGGGCCGACACCGGGCCGGCCGAACCGCCCACCCCGCCCCGGTGGAAGCAGGCGGTCACCATCTGGCTGGCGTTCTTTCCGCTGAGCCTCGCCGCGACCCTGCTCACCGCCCGGTTCGTCGCCGACGTGCCGCTCGCGGTGCGGACGCTGCTGACGACCCTCTGCCTGACCCCACTCATGACCTACCTGGTGCTGCCCCGGATCACCCGGGTCCTGCACTGGTGGCTGCACGGCCATCCTGCGCCGTGGCGGCGCGGGGCACGCTGACGCTGGGGCGCTCTCCGCATCGGCGACGTGGCGCCGACGCGGGTCAGGGGCGTCGCTGCTCCGGCAGGTGCCCCGCGCCGCCGGATCGGTAGAGCGCCCGGGACCGGTCGGCGAGGTCCTTGGTGGCGGACGAGTTGGCCCAGGTGCCGAGGACGATCGCGGCGCCGGGGACCACCTTGGCGACCATCCGCTTCGCCGCGCGCACCCCGGCCATCCGGGCCAGCCGGACGCCCAACTGGAGCATCGCCCTGCCCAGCGGGCGCTCCCCGGCCATGCCGAAGAGCGCCCCGGCGCGCTCCCGCCCCGCGGCCACCCCGAGCGCGAGCCGGGCGCTCTCGGCGACCTTGTGCACCTTCTGCAGCACGAGCAGGTCGGTGGCCCGGTCGGGGTGCGTCGGGTCGACGCCGTAGGCGGCCGCCAGGTGCAGCACCAGCCGGGCCTGGGTCCAGGCCAGCACCCCGACGTCGATCACCGCGCCGGGGAGCCCGGCCGCCCCGGAGACCGCGCCGGAGAGCCGGGCCCGGTTGATGAACCGGCGGACCGCCTGGTCGGCCAGTTTGTCGGCGCCGATGTCGGGACGCAGCGCGCGTTCCCGGGCGGCCCACTGCGCCGCCTCCGGGCCCAGCCGGCGCACCGCCTCCAGCGCCAGGTGCTCCGGGGCGTACTGCGGGTCGTCCCGCATCCGGTCCCAGAGCGTGCCCGGCAACGTGTCGGGGACGTCCTGCGGCGCGGGAACGGTGGACCCGCCGTCGGCGGGTGAGTCGGTCACGAGGGGCTCCCGATGGTCGAGCGGAGGGGCGTACGGGTCAGCGACGGCGGGACAGCCGGGCGGCCAGCTGCCTGAGCCGGCGCTGGTTCTCCGGCTTGGCCAGCTCGCGCCGGCCGCGCGCGACCAGTTGCTGACCGCGGGGCGACCGCAGGAAGGCGACGATCCGTTGCAGTGGTGACATGGCGTCCTCCTGTCCGCGGTCCCACCTCATGTGTACCCGGGACCGGCAATCCACCGGTACCCGGGCCACCGCTCCGGCAACCGTCCACAGTGGCCGACAACCGCCCCGGTCAGGCCAGGATCGCGTCGACCACCTCGGTGGCGCGCCACTCGTGCTGGGCGTACGCCCAGGGGAACGCGGAGACCTGCACGGCCTGGGCGGCATCGGTGAGCGCCATGTCCTGCCAGCCGGGGATCTGCACCAGGGCGGTGAGGAACTGCCTCGTGGCGTACGCGGGCTGCATCAGGTCGCGCACCGAGCCCCAGCCGCTGCTGGGGCGCTGCTGGAACAGCCCGACCGAGTCATGGTCCCAGCCGATGGCCTGGTGCGGGTAGTTCTGCGACTCGGGCAGCACGCCGCTGGCGTAGTTGTAGAGGTTGCTCTCCTGCATGGCGGTGGCCACGGCGATGATCAGGCCGCGCCGGGGCACGCCCATCGCCCGGCCGGCCTGGACGATGGCCTTGGCGTTGTCCATCTGGTCCTGGTCCAGTCCGGCCACCGGGGCGATCCGCTTGGGCTTCGGCTTGGGCTTCGGCTTCGTGGTCGCCGGCGTGGTGGCCGGGGCGGCGGTCGAGGCGACCGGGGCGGGGGTCGAGGCGGCGGGGGTGGGGGTCGCGGGGGTGGGGGTCTGGCGGTCCAGGCCGCGGGAGGCGGCGTCGGCGGCCGCGCGCTGGGCGACCTCCTGGGCCGGCGTGGGGGTGGCCGAGCCGTCGACCGCGTCGGCGCCGACCTGGCTCACGCCGAGCAGGCCGAGGCAGCAGACCGCGCCGGTGGCCACCGCCAGCCTGGTCCGGCCGGGCCGGGGGGCGAGGGGGTTAGCGGCCTCGCCGAAACGGGTACGTAGGAAGCCGAGGGAGAGGCGTCGGGGGGTGGCCGGCTCCACGGAACCGGTTGACCGAACGGTGGAGTGGGTATCGTCCGAACGGTCAGCCGAACCGCCGAGGCCCTGATGGTCGTCGAAGGTGCCGTCGTCACGCATTCGACGAGGCTAGGCAGAAGGACGGCTGATCACCCAGGGTGATCTGGTGGCCCTCGTCACAATTTGCCCCGCTCAAACCGGGCAGGTTGTCGCGATCTCCATCAATTGGTGTTGACCTTCCCCAAACGCGCGAACCTCTGGACGGCCATGAGGCGAGCACTCCCGGGCAGGAACCTCGCCAACATCCCCAGGGCAGCCCACGATCGACTAACTCATCCGTTCGGCTGATCCCCCATTCGGCTGTTCTCCGGCCAGTCGGGCAAGATCAGCGGATTCGCCCCGGTCTGCTCCCCGCCGTCGCCGAATCGTGATCATTGTTTCCGGGTGCAGCCGACCCGTAACGGAATGGACCACGCCAGCCGGTACGTTTTGCCGAACGGGATGGTTGTTTTCCGCACGGCCACCCGTACGCGCGTCTCCAGGGAGGTCCGAACCGGTGCTCGACCCACACGAGCTCTACGAACTCAGCGACGATCTGCCCGAGCTCGGTCAGCCCGTGCTGATCCAGGCGCTCACCGGCTTCGTCGACGCCGGCAGCGCCACCCGGCTGGCCCGCGAGCAGCTCCTCACCTCCCTCGACGCACAGCCGGTCGCCCGTTTCGACGTCGACCAGCTCTTCGACTACCGCTCCCGCCGGCCGGTGATGACCTTCGCCGAGGACCACTGGGCCGACTACGAGGCCCCGGCGCTGGAGCTGCACCTGCTGCGCGACGACGACGAGACCCCGTTCCTGCTGCTCACCGGCCCGGAGCCGGACCTGCAGTGGGAGCGTTTCGTGGCCGCGGTCGCCGGCCTGTCCACCCGGCTGGACGTCCGGCTCACCGTCGGGCTCAACTCCATCCCGATGGCGGTGCCGCACACCCGGCCCAGCGGGGTCACCGCGCACGCCACCCGGCGGGAGCTGATCGCCGGCCACGAGCCGTGGCTCCAGCGGGTCCAGGTGCCCGGCAGCGTCGGCCACCTGCTGGAATACCGCCTCGGCGAGCAGGGCCGCGACGCCCTCGGCTTCGCCGCGCACGTGCCGCACTACGTCGCCCAGACGGAGTACCCGGCCGCCGCCGAGGCGCTGCTCGCCGCGGTGTCCCGCAGCACCGGGCTGCTGCTGCCCCGGGACGGCCTGCGCGCCGCCGCCGAGGTGGTCCGGGTGGAGATCGACCGCCAGGTCGCCCAGACCGAGGAGGCGGCGACCCTGGTCCAGGCCCTGGAGGAGCAGTACGACACGTTCGCTCGGGGCCGCGGCCAGAAGAACCTGCTGGCCGCCGAGACCGGCCCGCTGCCCACCGCCGACGAACTCGGTGCCGAGCTGGAGCGTTTCCTCGCCGAGCAGACCCGCCCGGGGGACACCCCCGAGCGCTGACTTCCCAGCCGAGCAGACCCGACCCACGAGCCAGCGGGACACCCCCGAGCGCTGACTCCCCAGCCGAGCAGACCCGACCCACGAGCCAGCGGGACACCCCCGAGCGCTGACCCCCCGGCCGGGCGGACCCGACGCACGAGCCGGCGAGGCACCCGAGCGTTGACCCGCAGCCGAGCGGACCCGACGCACGAGCAGCGCGACACCCCGCCACGCTGACTCGGCGCGGCGGCGGGTGATGCGGCAGGCTGGACCCATGCGCCTGGCGACCTGGAACGTCAACTCGGTGAAGGCCCGGCTCCCCCGGCTGCTGGACTGGCTGGCCACCACCAAGCCCGACGTCGTCTGCCTGCAGGAGACCAAGTGCCCCGACGGGGCGTTCCCGGTCGCCGAGGTGGGCGAGCTGGGCTACGAGGCGGCCAGCCACAGCGACGGCCGGTGGAACGGAGTGGCCATCCTGTCCCGGGTCGGGCTGGCCGACGTGGCGGTCGGCTTCCCCGGCGAACCGGGGTTCCCCCTGCCGGAGGCCCGCGCCCTCTCGGCCACCTGCGACGGGCTGCGGGTCTGGTCGGTGTACGTGCCCAACGGTCGGTCCCCCGACGACCCGCACTACGCGTACAAGCTGGCCTGGCTCGCGGCGTTGCGGGACGCGTTGGAGCCGGAACTGGCTGCCGCGCTGCCGCTGGCGGTCTGCGGGGACTTCAACGTCGCCCCGACCGACGCCGACGTCTGGGACCCGGCGCTCTTCGTCACCTCCACCCACGTCACCCCGGCCGAGCGGGCAGCCCTGGCAGCGCTGCGCGACCTCGGGCTGAGCGACGTGGTGCCCACCCCGATGAAGGGTCCGCACCCGTTCACCTACTGGGACTACCGGGCCGGCATGTTCCACCAGAACAAGGGCATGCGGATCGACCTGGTGTACGCCTCCGCGCCGTTCGCCCGCGCGGTCCGCTCCGCGTACGTGGACCGGGAGGCGCGCAAGGGCAAGGGCCCCTCCGACCACGCGCCGATCGTGGTGGACGCGGACTTGGTGCCGGCCGTCGAGACGTTCTGAACCCGTAGGGTGGGACCATGGCAGTGGTGAAGATCAACGCGATCGACGTCCCGCCCGGCGCGGGTGCGGAGCTGGAGAAGCGGTTCGCGGCCCGGGCCGGCGCGGTGGAGAACTCCCCCGGCTTCCTCGGCTTCGAGCTGCTCCGCCCGGTCGCCGGGGAGAGCCGCTACTTCGTCTACACCCGCTGGGAGTCCGAGGAGGCCTACCAGGCGTGGACGCAGGGGCCGTCCCGGGCCGCGCACGCCGGTGGCGAGGGCGGCGAGCCGCGCAAGCCGGTCGCCACCGGGGCCACGCTGCTGGAGTTCGAGGTGGTCCAGCAGGTTCCCGGTAAGGGCTGAGCCGGGCGCGGGCGGAGCTATCGCGCCCCTGCCCCGGCCGTGGCGAGCCGGCGGGCGTCGAGCACCACGACGGCACCGGGCTCGGTACGCACGGCACCGGCCGCGGCGAGCGCCCGCAGGGCCCGGTTGACGGTGACCCGGGACAGGCCCAGTTCCTCGCCCAGCCCCTGCTGGCCGCCGGGCAGCACGATCCGACGGGTTGGGCCGGTCATGGCTTCGGCGAGCCAGTCCGCGACCCGGGCGACCGGCCGGACCGCGGCGACCCGGATTCGGGCCCGCCGGTCCCGGTTGACCTGCGCGGAGATCTGTCGCAGCACGTGGTCCCGCACGGCGGGCAGGTCGTGCAGGAGTTCGTGCAGCGCTTCGCCGGGCACCAGCCGGATCCGGCAGGCGTCCACGGTGGTCCAGGTCGCGGTGTGCGTCCCGGCGTCCAGCACGGCGGCCTTGTCGACCAGGCAGGGGCCGGTGACCGCGCCGAACCGCACCAGGGCCCCGTCGACGGTGTGGTAGCCGGCGGACAGGGTGCCGTGCTGCAGCACGATCAGACTGCGGGCCGGCTCCCCGAACCGGGCGACGGCCTGGCCCGCGGGCACCCGCTGGACCGGATGACGCCGGGCGATCCGCTCGCGGCAGGCCCCGTCGAGCAGCGCGAACAGCGGCACCGCGGCGAGTTCCTGGTCGTCCATCCGGCAAGTATCACGCGGCACGGGCCGAGCCGGCGGGGGCCCGGACGACCGGTCGCCCCGCGCGTATCCCGGGATACAGCGGGCGGCGGGGGACGTGCCTAGCGTGGGCGGCATGGTCGTACTGGAACTCGCCTTCACCGACGACGAGCGTCGGCTCGCCGCCCGTCCGGCCCACCGCGAACGGCTCGCCCGACTGCACGCGGAGGGACGCCTGGCGGCGGCCGGCCCGTGGCAGGACGACTCCGGGGCGATGCTCGTCTTCCGGGTCGACGTGGCGGCCGTGCGGGAGATCATGGCAGCCGATCCCTACTACACCACCCCCGGCGTGACCGTCGTGTCGCTCCGCCCGTGGCGGCCGGTGGTCGGAGCCGGCTGACCGGGCAGGGCTGAGGCGGTCAGGGTTTCCGGGTGTCGGCCAGCGAGGCGAAGGCGATGACGTTGTCCTCGTAGCCGGTCCGCCCGCCGACCCACTCGCCGCCGCAGGTGATCAGGCGCAGCTCGGCCGGGCCGTCGTCGCCGTACACCCGGTCGGCGGGGAGGTTGGCCTTGTCGAAGTGCTCGACGGTGTCCACCGTGAAGGTCACCATGCTGTGGTCCGCCCGGGTCACCTGGATCCGGTCCCCCGGCTTGAGGTCGCGCAGGTGGTAGAAGACCGCCGGTCCGCTCTTGGTGTCGACGTGCCCGACGATGATCGCCCGGCCCGGCTCGCCCGGGACGGAGCCGCGGTCGTACCAGCCGGTCTGGTTGTGCTGGCTCAGCGGCGGTACGGCGATCGAGCCGTCCTTCGCCTGCCCGACCGGGGTGATCGGCGCGGTCACCTTGATCGCCGGCACGGCGAGGCTCACCGGTCGGCTGGCGGTCGCCGCCTGCGCCGGTTCGGCGGCGCGCTGCGTCGGCCCGGCGGCCGCGTCCAGGAGGTCGAACGGCCCGGCGGTGCGGCCCAGCCCGGCCCCGGTGGCGAAGACCCCGACCAGCACCAGCACCACCGCGAGGGGCGTCGACCACGGGCTGCGTCTGCGGGCGGGCGCCGTCCGGGCGGGCGGTGGGGAGGCGGGGGGCGCGATCATGGGCGAGCCTCAGTGGCGGGCGACGCCACGGACGGTACGGGGCCGGCGCGCGGCGGCCACGCCGATCACCGTGCCGGCCACGGTCAATGCCAGCCCGGCGGGCACCAGCAGGCCGCCCAACCCGATCCCGGCCGTGCCACCGAAGCCGGTCGCCGGCCCGCGGCTCGGCGGCGCGGCGGTGCGGCTGGGCGGCGGGCCCTTGACCACCTGGAGCATCGTCGACGCGGTCTGCCCGCTGGGGCACTCCAGCTTGACCCGGTAGTTGCCTGGGCGGGTGCGCTCGCGGACCATCGGCGAGGCGGTGAGCAGCCCGCGCTGCGGCTGCACCTGGACCCGGCCGAAGGCGTCGGAGACGACGATCGCCGGCACCGAGTTGTCCCGGCAGCTCGCCCGGATGCCGACCAGGAATCCGGGCTGCACGGTGCTCGGGGTGACCTCGACGAAGACCAGGTCGACGGGCTGCTGTTGCTGCTGGCTCTGCTCCGCTGGACCGGGGGCCGGTCCGGCGGCGAGCGCGCCGGGTGGCGGGGCGGCCAGCGCGGGGACCGCGCCGAGCAGCGGGGCGGCGCACGCAGCGGCCACGATCAGCATCGCCCCGCGTCGCGTGACTGACACCATGACCCCTCCTGGGCTCCGACGGTGTCGGGTGGCGGGCCACCCGTCCTGCCGTGGATGAATCCTCTCACCCCCGGTCGCACATCACATCCGATCCGCGGCAACGGTCGCGTACGCTCGGGTCGCTGTGACCTCTGTCGACCAGAACCCCACTCCGCCGGCCCACGTCGCCCGGATCCGCACCTTCCATCCGCGCCGCGGCCGGATGAGCGACCGGCAGCGCGACGCGCTGGCGCGGCTCTGGTCCGCGTACGGCCTGGAGATCGCCGACCTGGACGGGCCGTTCGATCCGACGGCGCTGTTCGGGCGGCGGGCGCCGCTGGTGCTGGAGATCGGCTCCGGCATGGGCGACGCCACCGCCGCGATGGCGGCCGCCGACCCGGACCGACACTATCTGGCGGTTGAGGTGCATACGCCCGGAATTGCCAACCTGCTCGAACTGGTGGAGCGGCACGGGCTGACCAACGTCCGGGTGGCCCGGGGCGACGCGCTGGACCTGGTCCGGGCGATGCCGGCGGGCTCGCTGGACGCGGTGCACGTCTTCTTCCCCGACCCCTGGCCGAAGGCCCGCCACCACAAGCGACGGATCATCCAGCCGGCGCACGTGGCGCTGCTGCGGTCCCGACTGACCCCCGGCGGCACGCTGCACTGCGCCACGGACTGGGCCGAGTACGCCGAGTCGATGCGCGAGACGTTGACCGCCGACCCGGAGCTGGTGGACGTGCACGGCGACTACGCCCCCCGCCCGGCACACCGGCCGGTGACCAAGTTCGAGCGCCGCGCGCTGACCGCCGGCCGCCCGATCTTCGACCTGGTCCACCGCCGGAGGTGACCGAGGGCCCCTTCTTTGACGGCATGGCAAAAGGGGCCTTTCTGAACAGCCAGGGCGGCCCGGTTGGCGCGGCGGGCCATGATCCAGGCACCATGGAGCGGCTATGACCCTCACCGCCGCGCTGCCGAAGAGCGCCGACCCCGACACCCTCTACGACGCGTTCGCCGGCTGGGCGTCCGAGCGCGGCCTCGACCTCTACCCCCACCAGGAGGAGGCGGTCATCGAGATCGTCTCCGGCGCGAACGTGATCATGAATACGCCGACCGGCTCCGGCAAGAGCCTGGTGGCGATCGCCGCGCACTTCGCCGCCCTGGCCGACGACCGGACCACCTTCTACACCGCGCCGATCAAGGCGCTGGTGTCGGAGAAGTTCTTCGCGCTCTGCGAGATCTTCGGCGCGGAGAACGTCGGCATGCTCACCGGCGACGCCAGCGTCAACGCCGACGCCCCGATCATCTGCTGCACCGCGGAGATCCTGGCCAACCTGGCGCTGCGCGAGGGCACCCGGGCCGACGTCGGCCAGGTGATCATGGATGAGTTCCACTTCTACGCCGAGCCGGACCGGGGCTGGGCCTGGCAGGTGCCGCTGATCGAACTGCCCCAGGCGCAGTTCGTCCTAATGTCCGCCACGCTCGGCGACACCACCCGCTTCGTCGACGACCTCACCCGGCGTACCGGGCGGCCGACCGCCGTCGTCCGCTCGGCCGAGCGGCCGGTCCCGCTCCTCTTCTCGTACGCGATGACCCCGCTGCATGAGACCCTGGAGGAGCTGCTGGAGACCAAGCAGGCCCCGGTGTACGTCGTGCACTTCACCCAGGCCGCCGCGCTGGAACGCGCACAGGCGCTGATGAGCGTCAACGTCTGCACCCGGGCCGAGAAGGACATGATCGCCCAGGCGATCGGCAACTTCCGGTTCACCTCCGGCTTCGGCAAGACGCTGTCCCGGCTGGTCCGGCACGGCATCGGCGTGCACCACGCCGGCATGCTCCCCAAGTACCGCCGCCTCGTCGAGACCCTGGCCCAGGCCGGGCTGCTCAAGGTCATCTGCGGCACCGACACCCTCGGCGTCGGCATCAACGTGCCGATCCGCACCGTGCTCTTCACCGGCCTGTCGAAGTACGACGGGACGCGGACCCGGCTGCTCAAGGCCCGCGAGTTCCACCAGATCGCCGGTCGGGCCGGGCGGGCCGGCTTCGACACCCTCGGGCGGGTGGTGGTGCAGGCCCCCGAGCACGTCATCGAGAACGAGAAGGCCCTGGCCAAGGCCGGTGACGACCCGAAGAAGCGGCGCAAGGTGGTCAAGAAGAAGCCGCCGGAGGGCTCGGTCGGCTGGGGGAAGCCCACCTTCGACCGCCTGGTGGAGGCCGAGCCGGAGCCGCTGATCTCCAGCTTCCAGGTCAGCCACTCGATGCTGCTGAACGTCATCGGCCGGCCCGGGGACGCGTTCGCCTCGATGCGGCACCTACTCACCGACAACCACGAGGACCGGACCGCCCAGCGGCGGCACATCCGCCGGGCGATCGCCATCTACCGCGCGCTGCGGGCCGGCGGCGTGGTCGAGGAGCTGCCGGAGCCGGACGAGCAGGGCCGGCGGGTCCGTCTCACCGTCGACCTCCAGCTCGACTTCGCGCTCAACCAGCCGCTGTCGCCGCTCGCCCTGGCGGCCATCGAGCTGCTGGACCGGGAGTCCCCGTCGTACGCGCTCGACGTGCTGTCGGTGATCGAGTCGATCCTCGACGACCCCCGCCAGGTGCTCTCCGCCCAGCAGTTCAAGGCCCGCGGCGAGGCGGTCGCCGCGATGAAGGCCGAGGGCATCGAGTACGAGGCCCGGCTGGAACTGCTCGACGAGGTGACCTGGCCCAAGCCGCTGGCCGAGCTGCTGGAGTCGGCGTACGAGATGTACCGGCAGGGGCACCCCTGGGTCGCCGACCACCAGCTCTCCCCCAAGTCAGTGGTCCGCGACATGTACGAGCGGGCCATGACGTTCCCCGAGTACGTGCAGTTCTACGGGCTGTCCCGGTCCGAGGGCCTCGTGCTGCGCTACCTCGCCGACGCGTACAAGACGCTGCGACAGACCGTCCCCGAGGACGCCAAGACCGAGGAGCTGGTCGACCTCATCGAGTGGCTCGGCGAGCTGGTCCGCCAGGTCGACTCCAGCCTGATCGACGAGTGGGAGCGGCTGCGCAACCCGTCCGACGTCGAGGCGGTCGCCGCGTCGCTGGACGACCGGCCGCCGGCGGTCACCCGCAACGCCCGGGCGTTCCGGGTGCTGGTCCGCAACGCGCTGTTCCGCCGGGTCGAGCTGGCCGCCCTGCGCCGCTGGGATCTCCTCGGGGAGCTGGACGCCGAGCACGGGTGGCACGCGGACGCGTGGGCGGACGCGTTGGAGCCGTACTTCGAGTCGTACGACGAGATCGGGGTCGGGCCGGACGCCCGCGGGCCGGCGCTGCTCATGATCGAGCAGGGCCGGGAGCGGTGGACCGTACGCCAGATCCTGGACGACCCGGAGGGCGACCACGACTGGGGGATCAGCGCCGAGGTCGACCTGGCCGCCTCCGACGAGGCGGGGGCCGCGGTCGTGCGGATCACCGCCGTCGGGCAACTGTAGGGCCTCGTTGGGTCACCGATCGGGGGACTGGCCGGCCAGTTGATCGCCGAGGGGGCTGCGCCGGTACAGCACGTGCCGGCCGTCCCGGGTGCGGGTGATCAGTCCGGTCGCGTGGAGCACCCGCAGGTGCTGCGACACGGCGCTGGGCGTCACGGTGAGCCGGCGGGCGATCTCCACCGTCGCCAGGGGCTCGTCGAGGAGGCCGAGCAGGCGCGCTCTGGGCGCGCCGAGAAGCGAGGTGAGGGCGCCGGCGTCCGTGGTCGGCGTCGGCGCCCACAGCGTCGCCACGCCGCGACACGGGTACGCCAGCACCGGCGGTTCGTCCCGGCTGACCGGCGGGGCGGGCTTGTGGGCGAACACGGATGGCACCAGCAGCAGGCCCCGGCCGGAGGCGGCGACGCGGTGCCGGCCGATCATCTTGTCGATGTGCAGCACGCCGTCGTGCCAACGCAGGTTCGGGTGCATGTCGGCAAAGAGCAGGCGGGCGCCGCCCACGGCCAACTGCCGGGCGCGGTAGGTCATGTCGGCTTCCAACCCGAGTCGCAGCTGCGGCCAGGCCGGCCTGATGGCGATCTCCCAGTAGCGCGCCAGGAGGTCGCAGACGGCCTCCCGGAGCCGGCGGACGCCCGCATCGCCGCCGCCGGTGGCCTCCTGCAGTACGTCCGGCAGCCGGCCCCGGGTGTACACGGCCAGCAGGTCGCGGCGCACGACATCCGGCGGCGTCCGGCGTACCCCGGCCAGTTCGTCGTCGAAGGCCGCGGCGAAGCTCGCCGGTCGGGGGGTGAGGAAATCCGGAACGGCGCGGTCCGGTCCGACCAGAGACATCAGCAGGCCGGTGTCGAGCCCGTCGAGGCTGCCGAGCACCGACCGGCGCCACGGCAGGTGCAGCGCGTGCAGTCCCGGCTCGCGCAGCACCCGGAGACTGAGCACGGTCTCGTGGAGCGGCGAGATCGCGAACCGGGTGTCGGCGAGGTCCTCGACGCCGAGCGCAAAGCTGATCATTAAGCCATACGCTACATCCTTTGGGCGGCGGCCCACCCCTGCCGTGGACTGGCAGGCATGACACACGAGATCAACTTGTCGATCCCGGCCGCTCGGCGTACGGCTGGGGACGGCCGCACGGCCGCCGCGATCGATCGGGGTCACCGGGCTCTCGCCGGCCGGCCCGGCCCCGCCCACGGCGGAACGTCCCTGGCGGCCGGGGTCGAGGTGCTGGCGAGGCTGCGGTGAGCCGCCGGCTGCTGCTGCTCCTCGCCCTCGCCTGCGGGGTGGCCGTCGGAAACATCTACTTCCCACAGACCGTCGCCCCACTGGTCGCCTCCGGCCTGCGGGTCAGCCCGGACTCGGCCACCCTGGTGGTGACCGCAGTGCAGTTCGGCTACGCCGCCGGGGTGTTCCTGCTGGTGCCGCTCGGCGACCGGTTCCCCCACCGCCCGCTGATCACCATCCTGCTCGGCCTCAGCGGGCTGGGACTGCTCGCCGCGACGGTGGCACCCACGCTGCCGCTTCTCGTCGGCGCGAACGCCCTCGTCGGGATCGCCACCGTGGTCGCCCCGATCATCGGCCCGATGGCGGCCGGTCTGGTGGCCGACGACCAGCGTGGCGTGGTCAGCGGCACGCTGCTGAGCGGCTCGATCGGTGGCATGCTGCTGTCCCGTACTGCCGCCGGAACGATCGGCGACTGGTGGGGCTGGCGGGCGCCGTACCTGACGGCCGCGGCGTCCGTTCTGCTCATCGCGGTGGTCATGGCCCGCGTGCTGCCGGCGACGCGACCGTCGTCCGGGCACCGGTACCCGGCGCTGCTGGGCGAGCCGCTACGCCTGCTGCGCACCGAGCCCGAACTGCGCCGCTCCTGCCTCTACCAGGCGACCGTCTTCGCCGGGTTCTCCGCGGTCTGGACCGGCCTGGCACTGTTGCTGACCAGCCCGGCGTACGGCCTGGGCGCACCGGCGGTCGGGATGCTCGCCCTGGTCAACGCGGCGACCATGCTCTGCACCCCGGTCGCCGGACGCCAGGTGGACCGTCGGGGCAGCGATGTGGTCAACCTGGCCTGCCTGGTCGGCGTCGGCATCTCGGCGGCCGTTCTCGCGTTCGCCAGCCTGGGTGGGGCGAGGGGCCTGGCGGCCCTGGTGCTCGGCACGTTGCTGCTCGATGTCGCGATGCAATCCGGCATGGTCGCCAACCAAGTCCGCAACTACACCCTGCGCCCCGAGGCCCGGAGCAGAGTCAACACCGCCTACATGACCTGCGCCTACCTCGGCGGCAGCGCGGGTTCCTGGCTCGGGGTCCGGGCCTACGCCCACCTCGGCTGGCTGGGCGTGTGCGGCCTGCTGGCGTTGCTCGCCGGGGTCGCGCTAACCCGGCACCTGGCGATGGCCACCGCCACCCGGCAGGGGCCGGCCGTAGTGGCCGTCGAGAAACCTGACCTCCGGCCCGTCCGATCCCTGGGCGATGTCAGACCCGTCGATTAGAATGTATGTACTAATCGAGCCGTTGACCTGGGAGGATGCTCGTGACCGCGCCCACCTCCACCGCCCCTCTGACTCCCTACGCCACCCTCCTCGGCTTCACCCGGTACGTCGATCGCACCGGGCCCACCAAGGCCACCTTCGTCGGGGGCCTGCGCCGGCAGCGGGCGAGCAAGTCCGGCTTCAACCCGCACGGACAGTTCGTCAAGGCGCTCAAGGCCGACGTCGCCTTCCACACCGGTGGCACTCACCTGGCCCAGGTCGCCGACCTGGTCAAGCCGCGCTGGCGCCCGCTCTACGAGGCCCTCGTCCCGGGCGCGGCGGCCTGGCTGCGCTCCCTCGGCGAGCCGGCGGGCGTCGACCTGGCGCAGACCCGGGACGCCCTGGCAATGCTGGGCGACCTTCCCGTCAAGATCAACCCGCACTTCGGCGTCCGCTACGCCGACGGGCGCGCCGAGGCGATCCGCCTGCACTTCGATGAGGCCCCGCCGAGCGAGGAGTCCGCCCTGGCGACGCTGCACCTGATGGCCCGCCACATGGACGCGGTCCTGCCGCACGCCGAGCCGGTGCTGGTTGACGTCCGGCGCGGCGAGGCCCACCGCATGCCCGCCGACGTCAAACCCGAGCAGGTCGAGCAGTGGCTCGCCGGCGAGGCCGCCGCCTTCCGCGCCATCTGGTCCACGGCCGCCTGACCCTTCCCCGGCGCCTTCGTTTAGCGTCACGTCGGCGATGTGGCGGTGTCGGGCTTGCCCGGACACCGCCACATCGGGGAACCGGCGCGTCGTGGTGCCTGGCCGGCGCGACGGTGGGACGGCTCAGGCGGAGAGGTACTTCTCGAGGTCGTCGAGGATCTTGTTGGCGGCGCCGACGCCGATGCCGGTCATCCAGATCTCGTCGGAGACGACGTGCGCCTTGCCCGCCTTGACCGCGGGGAGGTTCTTCCAGAGTGTGCCACCGGTGACCTTGGCCTGCTCGGCGGCGGCCTTCTCGCCGTACGCGGTCACGAAGATGACGTCTCCGTCGGCCTCGCCGATCCGCTCCGGGCTCACCCGGTCCATCCGCTTGTCCTCCTTGCTGGCGAGCAGCTGCCGCTCGGGGCGGCCCAGGCCGGTGTCGCCGACCACGATGCCGGAGAACGAGTCCGGCCCGTACAGCCGGATCTCGGTCGGCATGAAGCGGACGATGGAGACCTTGCGGTTGGCGGCGTCGCCGAGCTTGCCGCCGAACTCCTTGGCCCGGGCCTCGTACTGGGCGAGGAGGTCCTTGGCCTGCTGTTCCTTGCCGAGCGCCTTGCCGTCGAGGAGGAAGTTCTCCTTCCAGGTGATGCCCACCTTCTCGGTGAAGACCGTCGGCGCGATGGCGGACAGCTCGTCGTAGAACTTCTCCTGGCGGAACTTGCTGCCGAGGATCAGGTCGGGCTTGAGCGCGGTGATCGCCTCCAGGTCGGGCTCGGTGAGCACGCCGACCTCCTTGATGCCGGCGAGCTTGTCCGCGCCGAAGTAGGTGGGCCAGCTCTTCGCCTGGCCGGCGACCGCCGCGCCGACGGGCGTGACTCCGAGCGAGAGCGCGGTGTCGATCTTGTCGGTGTCGAGCACCACCACGCGCTTCGGCTCGGCCGGCACCTTGGTGGTGCCCATCGCGTGGGTGATCTCCCGGGTCTCCCCGGTGGCCGTACCGGGCGCGGGGTCGCTCTCCCCGCAGGCGGTGAGGCCGACGCCGAGGGCGAGGGCCGCGGTGAGAGCGGCGGCAAGGCGACGCATGAGGGTCCTTTCTCGAGGTACGGGTCGACGCGTTCAGGCGTCGCCGACGGAGGCGCCGGCCGGGGCCGGCGTGGTGGCCGGTACGGCCGAGGTGTGGGTGAGGCCCGGCACCACCAGCGGGGCGCCGGTGACCGGGCAGGGCACGACGACGCAGTCGAGCCCGAAGACCTCCCGGACCAGGTCGGCGGTGAGGATCTCGCGCGGCGGACCGGCGGCGACCACCGCGCCGGCTCGCATGGCGATCAGGTGGTCGGCGTACCGGGCGGCCTGGTTGAGGTCGTGCAGCACGGCCACGACGGTGCGGCCGCGTTCGGTCCGCAGCCGGTGCAGCAGATCGAGCACCTCGACCTGGTGGGCGAGGTCCAGGAAGGTGGTCGGCTCGTCCAGCAGCAGCGCGTCGGTGTCCTGGGCGAGGGTCATGGCGATCCAGACCCGTTGGCGCTGCCCGCCGGAGAGGGTGTCCACCGGGCGGTCGGCGAGCCCGGCGACATCGGCCAGGGCCATGGCCTGCTCGACCGCCCGGCCGTCTTCGGCGGACCACTGCCGCCACCAGCTCTGGTACGGCTGCCGGCCCCGGCCGACCAGGTCCGCCACGCTGATCCCCTCGGGCACGAGCGGGCTCTGCGGCAGCACGCCGAGGCGGCGGGCCACCTCGCGGGTCGGCAGGTCGCGTATCACCGCGCCGTCGAGCAGGACGGTGCCACGTCGCGGAGTGAGCAGCCGGGCCATGGTGCGCAGCAGGGTGGATTTGCCACAGGCGTTCGGCCCGACGATCACGGTGAACGCGTCGGCGGGCAGGTCGAGATCGAGCCCGTCCAGGACCGTCCGGCCCTCGTAGCCGACGACCAGGTCGCGGGTGGAGAGCGTGGTCACGACCGCCTCCCTCGGAGCAGCAGGAACATCAGGTACGGCCCGCCGATCGCGGCGGTGAGCACGCCGGCCGGGAGTTGGGTGGGGGCGAAGAGGCGACGGCCGGCGAGGTCGGCCAGCACCAGCAGCAACGCCCCGAGCAGCGCCGCGCAGAGCAGCGGCGGCCGCTCCGCCCGGACCAGCCGGCGGGCCACCTGCGGGGCGACCAGGGCGACGAAGTCCACCGCGCCCACCTGGGCGGTGACCATGGCGGCGGCCAGCACGCCGGTGGCGGCCAGGCCGATCCGCCGGGCCACCGGCCGCACTCCGACGCCCCGGGCGGTGTCGTCGTCCAGGGCGGTGCTGCGCAGCGCCCAGCCGGCCCAGGCCAGCACCGGCAGCAGCAGGGCGAGGGTCACGGCGATCCAGACCGTCTCGGTCCAGCCCTTGCCGGCCAGGGTGCCGATCAGCCAGATCTGGGCGCGCAGCCCGTCGATCGGGTCGGCGGTGAGCATCACCACCTCGGTGAGCGCGCGGAACGCGAACGCCACCGCCACCCCGGCGAGGACGAAGCGCTGCGCGGCCAGCCCGTGCCGGGAGCCGAGGGCGAACAGCAGGACCGCCGCGACCAGGCCGCCGAGCAGCGCCGCCGGGGCCACCAGGACGGCGGCCGCGCCGCTGGTGAGGGCCACTGTCGCGGCCAGCCCGGCGCCCTGGGTGACGCCGACGACGTCGGGGCTGGCGAGCGGGTTGCGGGCCACGCTCTGGATCAGGGTGCCGGCCACGCCGAAGGCCGCCCCGGCCAGCGCCGCGAGCACCGCGCGGGGCAGTCGCAGGTCGAGGACCACGAGGTCGTACGGGGTGCCGGCGCCGGAGAGCGCGCGCAGCACGTCGGCCGGCGCGACGTACGGGGTGCCGAGCGAGAGGCTGAGCACGAGGGCGCCGACGAGCAGCAGGAACAGCGTGGCGGCGACGAGCGCCGGCCGGCGGCGCACCTGGACGGCCAGCGGCCCGACCCGCAGCAGCGACCGCCCGGGCAGGGCGGTGGTCGGCGCGCTCACGATGCCTCCGCCGGCGGCGTTCATGCCGTCACCACCCGGGCGCGGCGGACCAGGAAGGCCAGCAGCGGGGCGCCGATCAGCGCGGTGACGATGCCGGCCGGCACCTCGCCCGGCGGGTCGACGAGCCGGCCGACGATGTCGGCGCCGAGCAGCAGCGCCGGCCCGAGCAGCGCGGCGACCAGCAGGGTCCACCGGTGGTCGGCGCCGACCAGGGCTCGGGCCAGGTGCGGCACGGCCAGCCCGACGAAGGCGATCGGCCCGGCGGCGGCGACGGCGGCACCGGTGAGCAGCACACCGCCGAGGCCGGCACCGAGGCGTACCAGGGCGATGCGGTGGCCCAGGCCGCGGGCGACGTCGTCGCCCAGGGCGAGCGCGTCGAGGCCCCGGGCGACCACGGCGGCCAGCACCGCCCCGGCGAGGACGAACGGGAGTACCTGCCCCGCGACTCCGACGTCCCGGCCGGTGAGCCCGCCGACGACCCAGAAGCGGTAGTCCTCGAACGTGCGCGCGTCGATGCTGAGCAGCGCGTACACGACGGCACCGAGACTGGCGTCGAGGGCCGCGCCGACCAGCGCGAGGGTGACCGGGCTGCTGCCCTCGCGGGTGCGGTTGGCGACGGCGAAGACCAGCAGGCCGGCCAGCAGCGCGCCGGCGATGCCGAACCAGACGTATCCGGTGAGCGTGCTCACGCCGAAGACGGCGATCGCCAGCACCACGCCGAAGGACGCCCCGGCGCTGACCCCGAGGATGCGCGGCTCGGCGAGGGGGTTGCGGGTGACGGCCTGGAAGAGCACCCCGGCAACCGCCAGGGCGAGGCCGACGACCACCCCCAGGGCGGTACGCGGCAGGCGCAGCTCCCGGACGATCGTGCTGGCCTCCCCGCCGTCCGGGGCGGTGAGCGCGGCCCACACCTGGTCGACGGGAAGCTGGCGGCTGCCCAGCGCCAGGCTGGCCAGCAGCGCGACGGCGAGCAGGAGCGCCGCCGCCAGGGCCACCGCGACGCGACGACCGGCGCGGCGGCGGGTCGGGGCGTCGACCTGGGCGGGCCGGACGGCGACGGTGGTCACGGGGTTGTTCCCTCTCGGATTAGGTTCGCCTTACCTTAGCGGAGGAAGTTAGGCGGACCTAACTCGGGACCGTCGATCTGGAGAACGGCAGGTTGCGCCTCCACCAGGGGGAGGCGAGAGGCTGCGGGACATGAACGGCGAGACGCGCTACTCGATCGGCGACCTGGCCCGACGGACCGGGCTGACGGTCAAGACCATCCGGTTCTACTGGCCCCGGTCCTCGACTGGTCGATCCGCGCCCTGCAGGCCCGGACCTCGGGGTAGCCCCTTTTGGACCGGTTTGCACTCCTACCCTGGGGTCATGCGATTCGACCAGCACACCATCGTCCTCCTGGTCCGTCCCGACGACCCGCCCGAGCTGCCTCGGGACGCGGCCGACCGGTTGCAGGACGCGCACCTGGCCCACCAGGCCGGGCTGGTGGAGCAGGGCGCCGTCCTCGCGGCCGGCCCCTTCCTCGGCGGCGACGACGAGCGGATCCGCGGTTTCGTGGTGCTGTCGGTGGACCCGCAGATGGCCCGCGAGCTCTACGCCAACGACCCGGCCGTACGGGCCGGGCGGCTGGTTGCCCAGGTGATGAGCTGGATGGTGCCGGAGGGCCAGGTTCGCTTCGAGCAGGTGCCGGTGCCCCGCTCGATGCTCGAGGCCGCCGCCGGCGACTGACCCGGCTCAGTCCTCCGTGGCCTGGCGGCTGCCCGGCACCACCGGCATCGGCCACACCCCGGTCCGCGGCACGGCCGGCACGTCGACCTGGTGGTCCGACCAGACGTACGTCTCGGGCAGCAGGTCGGCCACCGGGACGGCGTGCAGGCCGTCGGGCGGGCCGACGATCACCTTGATCGACGGGAAGTAGTCGAGGAGCACCTGGCGGCAGCGGCCGCACGGCGGGATGACCCCCCGGCCCCGGTCCCCCACCGCGACGATGGTCTCCAGGTCGCCGGCGCCCTGGGTGGCGGCGGCGCCGATCGCCACCACCTCGGCGCACGGTCCGCCGGTGAAGTGGTAGACGTTCACGCCGGTGAAGACCCGGCCGTCGGTGGTCCGCGCGGCGGCGGCGACCGTGTGGTTGTCGCTGCGGCAGCGCAGCTTGGCAACGGCCGTGGCGGCCTGGACCAGTGCCCGGTCGGTGTCGCGCATGATCATCCCGTCCCGTCGTCGACCTCGATCGGCGGCCACTTTAGCCCGGTGACCGAGCGCGACCTGGGACGGCGCGCGCGGGACGCGGTCCGGCGGCGATAACCCGGGGGCGCTGTTCCCGGCGGCTGCCTATCCTTGGCCACGACATGCAGAATCCAGCCGTACCCGCCGCGCCCGAGACCGCCCGCGACCTGCACCGCCGTCTCTCCCCCCTGATGTTCCGTGACCAGCGCCGGCTCCAGCGGCGGCTGGACGGGGTGCGGAAGCTGCGGGACCCGCAGCGGCGCGAGTCGGCGCTCGCCGAGATCGCCGCCGACGTGGCGCGGGCCGAGGCGCGGCTGGCCGCCCGGCGGGCCGCCGTGCCGGCCGTCACCTACCCGGCGCAGCTGCCGGTCAGCGAGCGCAAGGACGACATCGCCGCCGCGATCCGGGACCACCAGGTGGTGATCGTGGCCGGCGAGACCGGGTCCGGCAAGACCACCCAGCTCCCCAAGATCTGCCTGGAGCTGGGCCGCGGGATCAACGGGCTGATCGGGCACACCCAGCCCCGGCGGCTCGCCGCGCGTACGGTGGCGGACCGGATCGCCGAGGAGCTCGGCACCGAGCTGGGCGATGTGGTCGGCTACAAGGTGCGCTTCACCGACCAGGTCAGCGAGCAGAGCCTGGTCAAGCTGATGACCGACGGCATCCTGCTGGCCGAGCTGCAGACCGACCGGATGCTGCGCCAGTACGACACGCTGATCATCGACGAGGCGCACGAGCGCAGCCTCAACATCGACTTCATCCTGGGCTACCTCAAGCAGCTCCTCCCCCGGCGACCCGACCTCAAGGTGGTCATCACCTCGGCGACCATCGAGACCGACCGGTTCGCCCGGCACTTCGCCGACGCCGACGGCAACCCCGCGCCGGTCGTCGAGGTGTCCGGGCGGACCTACCCGGTCGAGGTGCGGTACCGGCCGCTGGTCGAGGTGATCGAGGCCGAGGAGGAGGACGACGGGGACGAGGAGAACGTCCGGGACCAGATCCAGGCCATCGGCGACGCGGTCGAGGAGCTGGCCGCCGAGGGACCCGGCGACATCCTGGTGTTCCTCAGCGGTGAACGGGAGATCCGGGACACCGCGGAGGCGCTGGGCAAGCTGGTGCAGAAGAAACGGTCCCTGCTGGGCACCGAGATCCTCCCGCTGTACGCCCGGCTCTCCACCGCCGAGCAGCACCGGGTCTTCGCCCCGCACACCGGGCGCCGAGTGGTGCTCGCGACCAACGTCGCGGAGACCTCGCTGACCGTCCCCGGCATCAAGTACGTGGTGGACCCGGGCACCGCGCGGATCTCCCGCTACTCCAGCCGGCTCAAGGTGCAGCGGCTGCCGATCGAGCCGATCTCGCAGGCGTCGGCCAACCAGCGCAAGGGGCGCTGCGGGCGTACCTCGGACGGCATCTGCATCCGCCTCTACGACGAGCAGGACTTCGAGTCCCGGCCCGAGTTCACCGACCCGGAGATCCTGCGGACCAACCTCGCCTCGGTCATCCTCCAGATGACCTCGATCGGGCTCGGCGACGTCGGGGCGTTCCCGTTCATCGACCCGCCGGACCGGCGCAACATCACCGACGGCGTCAATCTGCTGCACGAGCTGGGCGCGCTGAACCCGGCCGAGGCCGACCCGGCGAAGCGGCTCACCCCGCTGGGCCGGCGGCTCGCCCAGCTGCCCGTCGACCCGCGGCTGGCCCGGATGGTGCTGGAGGGCGAGCGGAACGGCTGCGCCACCGAGGTGATCGTGATCGCCGCGGCGCTCTCCATCCAGGACCCCCGCGAGCGGCCGGCGGAGAAGCAGGCCCAGGCCGACCAGGCGCACGCCCGGTTCGCCGACAAGGAGTCGGACTTCGTCGCGTTCCTCAACCTGTGGCGCTATCTGCGCGAGCAGCAGCGTGCCCTGTCGTCCAGCGCGTTCCGCCGGATCTGCAAGGGGGAGTACCTCAACTACCTGCGGGTCCGCGAGTGGCAGGACATCGTCAGCCAGCTGCGCCAGGTGCTGCGTACGCCCGAACCGGGTGAGGGGCGGCGCGGCCGGCGCGGCGGGCCGGCGGCCGACACCGACGGCGGCCGGCGCGGCGCCGGTGCGGACCTGCCGGAGGAGATCGACACCCCGAAGGTGCACCAGTCGCTGCTGCCCGGCCTGCTGTCCCACATCGGGCTCAAGGACGCCCAGAAGCACGAGTACCTGGGCGCGCGCGGGGCGAAGTTCGCGATCTTCCCCGGCTCGGCGCTGTTCAAGAAGCCGCCGCGCTGGGTGATGGCCGCCGAGCTGGTGGAGACCACGCGGCTGTGGGGCCGGGTCGCCGGCCGGGTCGAGCCCGAGTGGGTGGAGCCGCTCGCCCAGCACCTGGTCAAGCGCAGCTACAGCGAGCCGCACTGGGAAAAGAAGCAGGCCGCGGTGATGGCCTACGAGAAGGTCACCCTGTACGGCGTCCCGATCGTCACCTCCCGCAAGGTGAACTTCGGCCGGATCGACCCGGCGCTGTCCCGGGAGCTGTTCATCCGGCACGCCCTGGTGGAGGGCGACTGGCAGACCCACCACCAGTTCTGGCAGGACAACCAGCGGCTCCTCACCGAGGTGGAGGAGCTGGAGAACCGGGCCCGGCGCCGGGACATCCTGGTCGACGACGAGACGATCTTCCAGTTCTACGACGAGCGGATCCCCGCCGACGTGGTCTCCGGCCGGCACTTCGACTCCTGGTGGAAGAAGACCCGCCGGGAGCAGCCCGACCTGCTCACCTTCACCCGCGAGCTGCTGATCAACTCGGGTCGCGGCGGGGTGGACGAGGCGGACTACCCGGACGAGTGGCGGGCCGACGGGGTGACCCTGCCGCTGACCTACACGTTCGACCCGGGCACGCCGACCGACGGGGTGACCGTGGACATACCGCTGCCGCTGCTGAACCAGGTGCCGGCGGAGAGCTTCGACTGGCAGGTGCCCGGGCTGCGCGAGGAACTGGTCATCGCGCTGATCCGGTCGCTGCCCAAGGCGATCCGGCGCAACTTCGTCCCGGTGCCCGACTACGCCCGGGCGGCCCTGGCGGCGATCACCCCCGGCGAGGAGCCGCTGCTCGACGCGCTCACCCGGCAGCTGCGCCGGATGACCGGGGTGACCGTGCCGTCGGACGCCTGGGACCTGGCCAAGCTGCCGCCGCACCTGCGGGTCACTTTCCGGGTGCTCGGCGAGGACGACAAGCCGGTCGCCGAGGGCAAGGACCTGCCGTCCCTGCAACGCGAGCTCCGCCAGGAGGTACGCCAGGTCGTCGCCGCCGCCGCGCCGGACGTGGCCCGGACCGGGCTCACCGAGTGGAGCCTCGACACCCTGCCGCGCACCATCGAGCAGGTCCGCGCCGGGTACGCGGTGACCGCGTACCCGGCCCTGGTCGACGAGGGCGCCACGGTCGGGGTGAAGGTGTTCGACTCCCCGGCCGAGCAGGAGGCCGCGCACTGGGCGGGCACCCGGCGGCTGCTCCGGCTGACCGTGCCGTCGCCGGCGAAGTTCCTTCAAGGCCGGCTGAGCAACGAGGCCAAGCTGGCGCTCAGCCGCAACCCGCACGGCGGGGTGCAGGCGCTCATCGAGGACGCCACCGGCGCGGCGATCGACAAGCTGATGGCGGACGCGGGCGGGCCGGCCTGGGACGCCGCCGGGTTCGCCGCGCTGCGCGACCGGGTCCGCGCCGACCTGGTCGACACCGTGGTCGACGTGATGGGCCGGGTCCGTCAGGTGCTCGCCGCCGGGTACGCGGTGGAGCAGCGGCTCGGCGCGACGAAGAACCTGGCCGTGGTGGCCGCCCTGGCCGACGTCCGCAACCAGCTCGGCGGCCTGGTGCACAACGGGTTCATCACCGAGGCCGGGTACGCCCGCCTGCCCGACCTGCTGCGCTATCTCACCGCGATCGAGCGCCGGCTGGACCGGCTGCCCGGCAACCCGCAGCGGGACAAGCAGCAGCAGGACCGCATCGCCGTGGTGCAGCGGGAGTACCAGGACCTGCTGGCCGCGCTGCCGCCCGCGAAGCGGCAGTCGGCGGCGGTCCGGCAGATCCGCTGGATGATCGAGGAGTTGCGGGTGAACGTCTTCGCCCAGGCGCTCGGCACCCCGTACCCGGTGTCGGAGCAGCGCATCTACCGGGCGATGGACGACGCCGAGGGGCGTTGAGCCGATCCGGACGGACGGGCGCGGGGGCGGTCTCTCGACCGTGACCCCGTGCCCGTCCGGGCTCACGACCCCGGCTTCTCGGCGGTCGGCACCGCCGTCACGACACGCCGCCGGCGGCCGGCCAGCAGCAGCAGGACACCGGCCAGCACCACAGCCGCGCCGATCCCGCCGATGAGTCCCACCTGGACACCCGTGATCGGCAGGGTGCCGCCTCCGGTGCCACCGCCACTGCCGCCACCACCGGATCCGCCGCCCGACGGCGCGGCGACCACCGCCACCTGGAACCCGTCGCGGTTGTCGCCGGGATCGAGCTCGGTGGCCACGCCCGCCTGGGCATCCTGCGGCTCGCCGCTCCTGGTCGCAGGCGACGACCCGGCGACGGCCGGAGGTGACGGCTCCACGTCGGCCGGCCCCGGCGGTTCGGCGTCCGCCGCACGGGTCGGCTCGGCGGGGCCGGACGGTTCGGTCTCCACCGCACCGGTCGGCGCGGCGTCGGTGCGGCCGGGCGCTTCAGCCTCGGCCGGGCCGGCGGCGAGCGCTTCCACGGTGATCAGGCCGCCGGTCAGGGTGACCGGGGCGGTCGTGCCGGCCGCGACCCTCACCAGGTCGACAGCGGACAGCACGGAGTCGTCGCCCTGGTCCTCGCCGGCCGGCACCAGGACCCGGTCGGGATAGGTACAGGTCATCGAGCCCCGGCCCGGGGCGAGGGCACAACCCTTGCCGACCCGGGTGAAGGTGACATGCGCGGGCAGCTTCGCGGTGAGCTTGATCCCGGCGGCAGGCCGGTCGCCGACGTTGCGCACGAGGTAACCGAAGAGCCCGTTCTCGCCGGGGTGCAGCGGCCCGGTCACGTCGGTGTCGCCGTTGGGCAGGACCCGGCCGGCGTGCCGCACGTCGCCGGCGCTGACGATCAGGTCCGGACCGTGACCACCGATGGTCACGCCGACGCGGGCCAGGTTGTTGCCCGGCTCCGGGTCCGTGCCGTCGTGCCTGGCGGTGAAGGTGATCGAGCCGGCGTCCCCGCTGGCACCCCGCAGCCGAGTGATCATGAACGGCCAGTCGAGGGCGATGCCGCTCGGCACGACGTCCATCTCGAGGCTGGCCGAGTGACACTCGTAGACCCCCGACTGCGGCTCATCACAGAGGACCGGCTCGACGCGAACCTTCGACGTGTCCAGGTCGCGGGTGTCCACGACCAGCGTCGCGACGGGGACGTCGGCGGGGCCATGGTTGGTCAGGGTGAGGTGGACGGGCTTGCCGGCGGAGTCCGCGGCCATGGTGACGTCCGGTGCAGTGACGTGAAGGTCGGCGGTCGGCGCCGCGGCGGCTGGCGATGCCGCCCCGGCCGCCGCGATCAGGGTGGCCGCCACAATGGCGAGCCGAGCCCACAGATGCCTTTGTCGTGCCATCAGGTGCCCCCTGGGGTCTGAAATGGACAGGCAGCCGGAATGTAACCCGCGCCACAGGCAGTTCGCTGCCCCGCCACAGCGATCTAGAGCGGCTCCACGCCCGGCGGGAGTTCGTTGCCGACGGTGGCGTCGTGGACGTACTCCAGCAGGATGCGGCGTAGCTCGCGGCCGGCGTGGGTGGGCACCACGTCGCGGCGGCGGGCCACCGCGATGGTCCGTCGTACGCCGGGCCGGGCGAGCCGGGTGACCCGGATGCCGGGCCGGCGGGCCACCGCGATGCCGGGCACCAGCGCGATGCCGAGCCCCGCCTCGACGAAGCTGAGCACCGCGTCCAGCTCGCCGCCGTCCACCGAGAGCCGCGGCTCGAAGCCGGCCTCCCGGCACGCCTGGAGGGTGGCGTCGCGCAGGTCGTAGCCCTCGCGGAACATCACCAGCGGTTCGTCGCGCAGGTCGGTGATGCGCAGCTCGCCGGTGACCGGGTCGGCCGGTAGCGGGTCCACCGAGGCGACCACCAGACTCTCCCGCAGGATCGGGTCGGCGCGCAGCCCCGGGTCGGTGCCCGCCGCCGGCATGATGATCAGCGCCAGGTCGAGGTCGCCGCGGAGCAGGTTGCGGACCAGGTCCTGCGAGCCGCCCTCCTCCACCCGCAGGTCGACGGTGGGGTGGGCGTCGCGGAAGCGGCGCAGCACCGGGGGCGCGAGCGAGGTGGCCAGGCTGGGCGTCGCGCCGAGCCGGACCCGACCCCGGCGCAGCCCCACCAACTCCTGCACCTCCCGGGTGGCGGTGTCGACGTCGGCGAGGATCCGCTTGGCCAGCGGCAGCAGCACCTCGCCGGCCGCGGTGAGGGCGATGTTGCCCCTTACCCGCTCGAACAACGGGGCCCCGAGGTCGGTCTCCAGGGCGTGAATTTGCTTACTCAACGAGGGCTGGGTAATGCCCACCAGGTCGGCAGCTTGGGTGAAATGTCGTACTTCTGCGACCGCAACGAAGTACCGGAGCTGATGGAGCTGCATCTACATAGCTTATGGCTATCAAGACTGCGCAGTCGATGCATTGGACGACTGATCGAAGTGCTCCTAGCGTCGGGCGCGTGGTAATCACGAAAACTCGGTCGCCCATCCGCTCGAACGTCGGCCTCAAGGTCGTCATGGCGGTGACGGGCATTCTCCTGGTGCTGTTCCTGATCCTGCACATGCTCGGCAACCTGAAGGTCTTCACGGGCGAGACGTCCTTCGACCACTACGCACACTGGCTGCGCGAGATCGGGACGCCGCTGCTGCCGTCGACCTGGTACCTGTGGATCCAGCGCACCGTGCTGGCCGTGGCCGTGCTCGCGCACATCGGGGCCGCCACCGTCCTGTCGATGCGCGCCCACGCCGCCCGCCCGGTGCCGTACGCGCACCGCCGCAAGATCCACGTGAACTACGCGGCCCGCACCATGCGCTGGGGTGGGGTGATCATCCTGCTCTTCGTGATCTACCACATCCTGGACCTGACCACCGGTCACCTGAACCCTCAGGGCGACCCGGCCAACCCGTACGGCAACGTCGTCGCCGACTTCGCCCCGGAACGCTGGTACGTCACCCTCTTCTACGTCCTGGCCCTCGTCACGCTCGGCTTCCACCTGCGCCACGGCGCGTTCAGCGCGTTCCGCAGCCTCGGCCAGCAGACCCCGAAGGGCGAGCGCCGGGCCCGGAGCGCCGCGCTGGTCTTCGCCGTCGTGCTGGTCGCCGGCTACCTGGTGGTCCCGTTCGCCGTACTCACCGGATTGGTGGCCTGACATGGATCTCTACACCGAAGGCGACCCGATCGCCGACACCAAGGCCCCGGACGGCCCCATCGAGACCCGCTGGGAGCGCCGCCGCTTCGAGGCGAAACTGGTCAACCCGGCCAACCGCCGGAAGCTGACCGTGATCGTGGTGGGCACCGGCCTGGCCGGCGGCTCGGCCGCGGCCACCCTGGCCGAGCAGGGCTACCACGTCAAGTCCTACTGCTACCAGGACAGCCCGCGCCGGGCCCACTCGATCGCCGCCCAGGGCGGCATCAACGCCGCCAAGAACTACCGCAACGACGGCGACTCGGTGCACCGGCTCTTCTACGACACCGTCAAGGGCGGCGACTTCCGCTCCCGGGAGTCGAACGTGCACCGGCTGGCCGAGGTGTCGGTCAACATCATCGACCAGTGCGTCGCCCAGGGCGTCCCGTTCGCCCGCGAGTACGGCGGCCTGCTGGACACCCGTTCGTTCGGCGGCGCGCAGGTACAGCGCACCTTCTACGCCCGGGGCCAGACGGGCCAGCAGCTGCTGCTCGGCGCGTACCAGGCCCTGGAGCGGCAGATCGGCCTGGGCAACGTGGAGATGAACGCCCGCCACGAGATGCTCGAGCTGGTCGTCGTCGACGGCCGGGCGCGCGGCATCGTGGTGCGGGACCTGGTCACCGGTGAGATCACCACCGAGCTGGCCGACGCGGTCGTGCTCGCCTCCGGCGGCTACGGCAACGTGTTCTACCTGTCCACCAACGCCAAGGGCTGCAACGTCACCGCCTCCTGGCGGGCCCACCGCAAGGGCGCGCACTTCGCCAACCCCTGCTACACGCAGATCCACCCGACCTGCATCCCGGTCTCCGGCGACCACCAGTCGAAGCTGACCCTGATGAGCGAGTCGCTGCGCAACGACGGCCGGGTGTGGGTGCCCAAGGCGAAGGGCGACAACCGCGCTCCGAAGGACATCCCCGAGGACGAGCGGGACTACTACCTGGAGCGGATCTACCCCTCCTTCGGCAACCTGGTGCCCCGGGACATCGCCTCCCGGGCCGCCAAGAACGTCTGCGACGAGGGCCGCGGCGTCGGCCCGGGCGGGCTCGGCGTCTACCTGGACTTCGCCGACGCCATCCAGCGGCTGGGCCGCAAGGCCATCGAGGCGAAGTACGGCAACCTCTTCGAGATGTACGAGCGGATCACCGGCGACGACCCGTACGAGGTCCCGATGCGGATCTACCCCGCCGTGCACTACACGATGGGTGGCCTGTGGGTCGACTACGACCTCCAGTCGAGCATCCCGGGCCTGTTCGTGATCGGTGAGGCGAACTTCTCCGACCACGGCGCCAACCGCCTCGGCGCCTCGGCGCTGATGCAGGGCCTGGCGGACGGCTACTTCGTGCTGCCGAACACCCTGCCCAACTACCTGGCCAACGCCGGCTCGTTCGAGAAGGTCGACGCCAGCCACCCGGACGTGGTGGCCGCCCGCGCGGCCGTGGAGGAGCGCATCCAGAAGCTGCTCTCGATCAACGGCGACCGGACGGTGGACTCGTTCCACCGCGAGCTGGGCCAGATCATGTGGGAGCACTGCGGTATGGAGCGCACCGAGGCCGGGCTGCGCAAGGCGATCGACGAGATCCGGGCCCTGCGCGAGCAGTTCTGGCAGCGGGTCCGCGTCCCGGGCGACGGCGAGGGGCTCAACCAGTCGCTGGAGAAGGCCGGCCGGGTGGCCGACTTCTTCGAGCTGGCCGAGCTCATGTGCATCGACGCCCTGCACCGCGAGGAGTCCTGCGGCGGCCACTTCCGGGCCGAGCACCAGACTCCCGACGGTGAGGCGCAGCGCGACGACGACCGGTTCGCCTACGTGGCGGCCTGGGAGTACACCGGCGACCAGCCCGTGCTGCACAAGGAAGACCTGCAGTTCGAATACGTCCACCCCACGCAGCGGAGCTACAAGTGAATCTGACCCTGCGCATCTGGCGCCAGCGGGGCCCTGAGGACAAGGGTCGGATGGTGACCTACCAGGTCGACGACGTGTCCCCGGACATGTCCTTCCTGGAGATGCTCGACGTGCTCAACGAGCGGCTGATCCTCCAGGGCGAGGAGCCGGTCGCGTTCGACCACGACTGCCGCGAGGGCATCTGCGGCATGTGCAGCCTCATGATCAACGGTGAGGCGCACGGGCCGCAGCGTGGCACCACCGCCTGCCAGCTGCACATGCGGCAGTTCTCCGACGGCGACACGATCGACATCGAGCCGTGGCGTGCCCGGGCCTTCCCGGTCGTCAAGGACCTGGTGGTCAACCGGAACGCCTTCGACAAGATCATCGCCGCCGGCGGGTACATCACCGCGCCGACCGGCAGCGCCCCCGAGGCCCACTCGGTGCCGGTGGCCAAGAACAACGCGGACGCCGCCTTCGAGTCGGCCGCCTGCATCGGCTGCGGCGCCTGCGTGGCGGCCTGCCCGAACGGCTCCGGCATGCTGTTCACCGCCGCCAAGGTCACCCAGCTCTCGCTGCTGCCGCAGGGCCAGCCCGAGCGGTACACCCGGGTGATCGGCATGGTGGATGCGCACGACGAGGCCGGCTTCGGCGGCTGCACCAACATCGGCGAGTGCGCGGCGGCCTGCCCGAAGGGCATCCCGCTGAACACCATCGGCCGGCTCAACCGGGACTACCTCAAGGCGACGTCCAAGCGCGCCGGCACCCCCGGCTCCTGAGCCCGCGGCGGGTCCGCCCGCCGTCCGACCCACCGACCGCCGCACCCCACTTCCGGGGTGCGGCGGTCGGCCTTTCTTCCGGGGTACGGCGCGACGCGGCGGACCGGAACGTGTTCGACCGCTTCCTGTCGAGCTGAGCCGTCTGTGATGTCGCGTCCGGATCAGCCTCTCCCGGGCACCCCGCCACGCCAGGCTGACTCGTTTGGGACATTGGCTCGTCGAGCAGCCGGGCACCGGGTGCCGCACCTGGACCCGGGCAGCCGCTTCAAGTCCCTCCTCCCGGGTAGCAGTCCGATGGACGGCACCGACGAGGGGACGAACGGGCATGAGGGCACTGACCTGGCACGGCAAGCTGGCCCAGACCGCCGCCGGGCTGCTGCCGGACAAGCTGGCCCAGGCCATGACCGACCGGGCGGGCGTGGACCGCCTGGTGGTGCTGCACGCCGCGCTCAAGGCCGTCCGGCGCGGCGGCACGGTCTCCGTCTCCGGGGTGTACGGCGGCGAGCTGGACCCGATGCCGCTGATGGAGATGTTCGACCGGGGCGTCCAGCTGCGCATGGGGCAGTGCCACGTACGCCGCTGGGTCGACGAGATCATGCCGCTGCTCACCGGCGACGACGACCCGCTGGGCGTCGAGGACCTGCGTACCCACCGGCTGCCGCTGGAGCAGGCGCCGCAGGCGTACGAGATGTTCCAGCAGAAGCGCGACGGCTGCGTCAAGGTCGTGCTCGCGCCGTGAGCCGGACGGTGGTGATCACCGGCGCGAGCAGCGGCATCGGCCGGGCGACCGCCCGGGAGTTCGCCGGTCGCGGGGACCGCCTGGTCCTGGCGGCCCGCTCCCCCGCCACCCTGGCCGAGGTACGCGACGAGTGCCGCGCCGCCGGCGCGGCGGTGCTGGGCGTACCGATGGACGTCGGCACGCCCGGCGCGCTGGCCGACCTGGCCGACGCCGCGGCGGCCGAGTTCGACGGCATCGACGCCTGGGTGCACACCGCCGCCGTGATGGCGTACGGCCGCTTCGACGAGGTGCCCAGCGAGGTCTTCGAGCAGGTGGTGCGTACCGACCTGCTGGCCGCGGCCGAGGTGGCCCGGGTGGCGCTGGGCCGGTTCCGGGCCGCCTCGGCGGGCACCCTGATCCTCACCGGCTCGGTCCTGGGGCACATCACCGCGCCGTACATGAGCGGCTACGTGGCGGCCAAGTGGGGCCTGCAGGGGCTGACCCGGACGTTGCAGCAGGAGGCCCGGGAGACCCCCGGCATCCGGATCTGCCTGATCAACCCGGGCAGCGTGGACACGCCGGTCTACCGCCAGGCGGCCAACTACCTGGGCCGCACCGGCCGCCCCCCGCCGCCGATCACCACTCCCGAGCGGGTGGCCCGGGCGATCGTGCACTGCGCCGACCGCCCCCGCCGGGAGGTGTCGGTGGGCCGGCTCAACCTGTTCTTCCGGTTCGGCTTCACCGTCCTGCCCGGCGTGTACGACGTGCTGGTGGGGCCGCTGATGCGGCTCGCCGGGCTGAGCAACCAGCCGATCGGGCCGCACGAGGGCATCGTGTTCGCCCCGAACCCGACCGGCGAGGCGGTCCGGGGCGGCTGGCTGCCGGACCTGCCGCAGGTGATCCGCGCGCTGGGCACCGCGACGGCGGCGGCCGGCTCGGCGGTGCGGCGCCGGCGGCGCTGAGCCCGGAAGCGAACCGGCGTGCGGGTGGCTACCGTGTAGTCGGCGGGACACGGGAGGGGACGGCGATGAGCGCAGCGGAGGAACAAGCAGTCGAGCGGGCGCTGGGCCGCCGGCTGTGGCGGATGGCCGGGGTGGCCGCGCTGGCCGGGGTGGCCTGGGTGGGCCGGGACGTGCCCCTGCAGCTCGGCGGCCGGCTCGCCGGCGCCCGGGCGGCCCGCGCCGCCCGCTCCCCCCAGTTCCGCGACGGCACCTTCCACAACCCGGCGGGCACCCGGACGATGGTCGCCGACCCGGGCCGCAACCTGCTCAAGGAGCTGATCTTCGGCAAGCAGAAGCGGCGGCCGGACGGCTCCGTCCCGCTGCTGCGGCCGGCCGACCCCGCCCCGGCGGACACCGCCCGCGAGCTGGGCATCGTCTGGTACGGCCACGCGTCGGCCCTGATCGAGATCGAGGGGCACCGGGTGCTGGTCGACCCGGTGTGGAGCGACCGCTGCTCGCCGTCCGCCCGGATCGGGCCGCGCCGCATCCACCAGCCGCCGGTACGCCTCGACGAGCTGCCCCGCCTCGATGCCATCCTCATCTCCCACGACCACTACGACCACCTGGACCTGGCGACCGTGCGGGGGCTGCTCGCCCACCAGTCCGCACCGTTCCTGGTCCCGCTCGGCGTCGGCGCCCACCTCGACCGGTGGGGCGTACCGGAGGAGCGGATCGTCGAGCTGGACTGGTCGGAGAGCCACCGGGTCGGCGGGTTGACCGTCACCGCCACCCCCGCCCAGCACTTCTCCGGGCGCGGGCTACGCCGCGACGGCACCCTGTGGAGTTCCTGGGTGGTGGCCGGGGCGCACCGCAAGGTCTTCTACACCGGCGACTCCGGCTACTTCGACGGCTACGCCCGGATCGGCGCGGAGCACGGCCCGTTCGACGTCACGCTGATGCAGATCGGGGCGTACGACCGGGCCTGGCCGAGCATCCACATGTTCCCCGAGGAGGCGGTCGCCGCCCACCTCGACCTGCGCGGCGACCTCCTCGTCCCGGTGCACTGGGCCACCTTCAACCTGGCCCTGCACGACTGGTCCGAGCCGGTGGACCGGCTCTGGGCCGAGGCGAAGGCCCGCGACGTCCGGTTGGCGGTGCCGCGCCCCGGCGAGCGGGTCGCGGTGGACGACCCGCCACCGGTGGACGGCTGGTGGCAGGCGGTCGCCTGAGCTCAGAGCACGAAGGCGTCGGTCCAGAGCGCGCCCGAGCGGCCGGAGAGGGCGTCCAGCATCGCCACCGCCTGCCCGTCGGTGAGCTGGGCGACGAAGTCCACGATCGCCCGGCCGCGGGCCCGGCCGATCCGGTCCGGCGTACGCGGGTGCAGCTCCGCCTCCGCCAGCTCGACCAGGTCGTGCAGCCGGCGGGGCAACCGGGACTCCTCCTCCGGGTCGAGCAGCCACTCCCAGAGCGCCTCCACCAGGGTGCCGAGCAGCCGCGCCTGCCCCCGCTGGTGCAGGGCCAGGTCGGGGCGGGCCAGCACGAACCGGTGGTGGACGAACTTGAGCACCTGCACCTCGTGCCACTGCGCCTTGGCGAGCAGCACGTGGCCGGAGCGGACGTTCGGCTCCGGGGTCACCGTGATGGCCTCGACGAACCGGGTCGACCAGCGGGCGGAGAAGCGGGCCACGTACTGCTCCGCCTCGATCGAGCCGTCGAACGGCAGTGCCAGCAGCCCCTCGACCAACTCCTCGCGGACGTGCTCCACGGCGGCGGCGAACGCCTCGTCGTCGGCGATCCAGGCGTCCTTGCGGTGCAGTTGGCGGCGCAGCCGTTCGATGGCCGCGCCGGGGCGCCGGCCGGCGGTGGTCAGCGCGGCGCCGGTGATCGAGCGGAAGTGCCCGCTCTCCCGCTGCCAGGCCATCAGCTCGGCGGCCACCGCGCCCTGCTGGAGCACCCCGACCCGGTAGAAGTCCTCCACATCGTGGATCGCGTACGCGATGTCGTCGGCGGTGTCCATGATCGACGCCTCCGGCGTCTGCTGCCAGTCCGGGATCCGCCCGGCGAACGGCTCCCGGGCCTGCCGCAGATCGTCCAGCTCGGTCCGGTACGCGCCGAACTTCGCCGACCCGCTCTCCGGGTCGTCGGGCGGGGCAGCCGCGCCGCGGGGCGTCGGGTCGAGGTGCCGCGGGTGCGGGTCCGGATGGTCCAGGCGGGTCCACGGATACTTCAGCATCGCCGCCCGGACCGCCGCCGTCAGGTCCAGGCCGGTGGTCGCCGCGCCCCGGATCTCCGTACTGGTGACGATCCGGTACGACTGGGCATTGCCCTCGAAGCCGTCGGGCAGCCCGAGGCGCTGGCGGGCCAGCCGGTCCAGCACCCGCTCCCCCAGATGGCCGAAGGGCGGGTGGCCCAGGTCGTGGGCGAGCGCGGCGGCCTCCACCACGTCCGGGTCGCAGCCGCCCAGCTTCTCCAGCAGCGCGCGGTGCGCCTCCTCGGCGGTGAGCCGCTCGGCGACCGCCCGGGCCACCTGGGCGACCTTCAGGCTGTGGGTGAGCCGGTTGTGCACCAGCAGGCCGGACCCGCCCGGGCTGACCACCTGGGTCACCCCGTTCAGCCGGGCGAAGAACGGCGACGCGACGATCCGGTCCCGGTCGGCCCGGAACGGGCTGGCGGCCAGGTCGCCCAGCGCCCGGGCGCTGCCGCCGAAGAGCCGCCGGGCCCGCGGATCCGCAGGTTGCTCCATGATCGCCCACCGTAGCGCAGCGGACCGATCACCAGCGACGGGTCCGGTGGCACGGGCGGGGATGGCGCCGGGTGTCTCCGGCGGCGGCGACGCGCCATGGGCGGGGGTGGTGCGGGGCGTCGGGGGCGGGCGGCAGAATGCACGGCGGAACCCACCCGAGAAGGCGGATCAGATCGTGACCCAGTCTGTTCATCAGCGGATCGCCGACGAGCTCGGCGTCGCCGAACGTCAGGTACGGGCGGCCGTGGAGCTGCTCGACGGCGGCGCCACCGTGCCGTTCATCGCCCGGTACCGCAAGGAGGCCACCGGCTCGCTCGACGACGCGCAGCTGCGCACCCTCGAGGAGCGGCTGCGCTACCTGCGCGAGCTGGACGAGCGGCGCGCCGCGGTGCTGGAGTCGATCCGGTCCCAGGGCAAGCTCGACGAGGCCCTGGAAGCGCAGATCATGGCCGCCGACTCGAAGTCCCGGCTGGAGGACATCTACCTGCCGTACAAGCCGAAGCGGCGGACCCGGGCGCAGATCGCCCGCGAGGCCGGGCTGGAGCCCCTGGCCGACGCGCTGCTCGGCGACCCGACGCACGACCCCCGGGAGGCGGCCGCCGGTTACGTCGACGCCGACAAGGGGTTCGCCGACGCGACGGCCGTGCTCGAGGGCGCCCGGGCCATCCTCATCGAACGCTTCGCCGAGGACGCCGACCTGATCGGCACGCTCCGGGAGCAGATGTGGTCGCGGGGCCGGCTGGTCGCCCGGGTACGCGACGGCCAGGAGAGCGCCGGCGCCAAGTTCGCCGACTACTTCGACTTCGCCGAGCCGTACCCGAAGCTGCCCTCGCACCGGATCCTCGCCATGTTCCGCGGCGAGAAGGAGGGCGTGCTCGACCTGACCATGGACCCGGAGCCGGAGGGTGACGCCGACGCGGTGGCCAGCGGTCCGACGCGGTACGAGGCGGCGATCGCCGGCCGGTTCGGCGTCAGCGACCAGGGGCGCCCGGCCGACAAGTGGCTGACCGACACGGTGCGCTGGGCCTGGCGCACCCGGATCCTCATCCACCTCGGCGCGGACCTGCGGATGCGGCTCTGGCAGGCGGCCGAGGAGGAGGCCGTGCGGGTGTTCGCCACCAACCTGCGCGACCTGCTGCTGGCCGCGCCCGCCGGCACCCGGCCGACCATGGGCCTGGACCCGGGCCTGCGCACCGGCGTGAAGGTGGCCGTGGTGGATGCCACCGGCAAGGTCGTCGCCACCCATACGATCTACCCGCACGAGCCGCGCCGGCAGTGGGACGCCTCGATCGACATCCTGGCCAAGCTGGCCGCCGCGCACCAGGTGGAGCTGATCGCAATCGGCAACGGCACCGCCAGCCGGGAGACCGACAAGCTGGCCGGCGACCTGATCAAGCGGCACCCGGAGCTGACGCTGACCAAGGTGGTGGTCTCCGAAGCCGGCGCGTCGGTCTACTCCGCCTCCGCGTACGCCTCGCAGGAGCTGCCCGGCCTGGACGTGTCGCTGCGCGGCGCGGTCTCCATCGCCCGCCGCCTGCAGGACCCGCTAGCCGAGCTGGTGAAGATCGACCCGCGCTCGATCGGCGTCGGGCAGTACCAGCACGACCTGTCCGAGGTGAAGCTGTCCCGCTCGCTGGACGCGGTGGTCGAGGACTGCGTCAACGGCGTTGGCGTCGACGTCAACACCGCCTCCGCTCCCCTGCTGACCCGGGTTTCGGGCATCGGCGCCGGGCTGGCGGAGAACATCGTGCTGCACCGGGACGCCAACGGGCCGTTCCGCACCCGGACCGACCTGAAGAAGGTGCCCCGGCTCGGGCCGAAGGCGTTCGAGCAGTGCGCCGGCTTCCTGCGCATCCCCGGCGGCGACGACCCGCTGGACTCCTCCAGCGTGCACCCCGAGGCGTACCCGGTGGTGCGGCGGATCCTCGCCCACACCGGGCAGGACCTGCGCGCCCTGATCGGGCAGAGCGGGATCCTGCGCGGGCTGCGCGCCGGTGACTTCGTCGACGACACCTTCGGCCTGCCCACCGTCACCGACATCCTGCGCGAGCTGGAGAAGCCCGGCCGTGACCCGCGCCCCGAGTTCAGGACGGCCACGTTCGTCGAGGGGGTCGAGACGCTCGGCGACCTGAAGCCGGGCATGGTGCTGGAGGGCGTGGTCACCAACGTGGCGGCGTTCGGCGCGTTCGTCGACGTCGGCGTGCACCAGGACGGCCTGGTGCACGTCTCGGCCATGTCGCACACCTTCGTGAAGGACCCGCGGGACGTGGTGAAGTCCGGCGACGTGGTCCGGGTCCGGGTGCTCGACGTCGACGTGCCCCGCAAGCGCATCTCGTTGACCCTGCGGCTGGACGACGAGGCGCCCGCCGGCGGTGACCGCCCGGCCGACGGCCGGCGGGAGCGCGGTGGCCAGGGCGGCGGTGGCCGGGGCGGCCAGGGCGGCGGCGGTCAGCGCGGCGGCCAGGGCGGCGCGCCACGCGGGGACCGGGGCGGCTCGCGCGGTGGGTCTCCTCAGCGGCAGGGGCGGGGCGCTGGCGCGCCGGCCCCGGCCAACAGCGCCATGGCGGACGCGCTGCGCCGCGCCGGCCTGGCCTGAGTGCCACACGCTGTCGAGCTGACGTCGCGACCGCATCGGTGGGCCGATGTCGGGAACGAGTCAGCTCGACAGCGTGACCGGGGCGCCCAGCCGGGGAGTCGGACCCGCGGCGGGCGGGCGAGGCCCGCGTACCGTGGCACGCGTGACGGATGACGGCCTGGAGTGGCGGGAGCGGCAGCGCCGCGCGGTGCGGGCACACGCCGAGGCCGACGCCCGGCAGCGCGCCACTGAGCAGGCCGAGGCGGCGGAGCTGGTGGCCCGGTTCGCGGCCGAGGCGACCCGGCGCGGCCTGCGCCCGGACCGGCTGACCGTCACGTCCTACGACGGTCGCGCCCGCTACCGCACCCGGCTCACCGGCTGGTACGTGGATCGGGCGCGCAGCCGGGCGGTCGACGCCGAGGGGCGGTTCTACTTGCTGACTATGCCGCCCAGCCTCCGGTCGCGGCTGTTCGGGGCCGACCCCGAGCCGTCCCCGCCGCCGCTGGTCGTCGGGCGGGGTGGCCGGGACGGGGAGTCGATGCCGCTGGCGGCGTTGCTCAGCCGGCGTCTCGCGGCGGGCGACGACTGGCGCTGACCCGCCCCGGCTCCCGGTCGGCCCGCTGCCGCGGCACGCTCCGGCCGGTCCGCCGTGCCACCCGCCGCCACCAGCACAGCTGCGCGAGCAGGGTGAGCAGGCCGGCCACCACGATCGCCGCCAGGTTGATCACCAACTGGAGGGCCGAGCCCGCCGCCTCGGGCCAGACCCCGTAGGCCGCCGCGACCGCCACGTTCGCCGCGGCCGGCACGGTGGTCACCGAGATCAGCACGCCGACCAGGGAACCGGACTTCTTCGAGGTCAACGAGAGCATTCCGGCGACGCCGGCCAGCAGGCCGACCACCCAGGACAGCGCGTCGGGACGCCAGATGAAGTCGGTCAGCGGCCGGTCGGCCAGCAGCATGTCCCGGCTGACCAGCCCGGCCGAGGTCAACGCCCAGGTGCTCAGCACGGTGATCAGCATGGCCGCCAGGAAGCCCACCACCAGGGCCTTGACCGAACGGACGACGACCTGCCGCTGCCGGCGCAGCAGGGCCACGCAGAGCGCGGCGAGCGGGCCGAACTCCGGGCCGACCACCATCGCGCCGACGATGAGGATCGGCTGGTCCAGCAGCACCCCGATGCCGGCGATCATCGTGGCCACCATGATCAGCGCCAGGAACGTGCCGGTGAGGACCGTCTGCTCCCCGGTCTTCGCGGCGATCTCGTCCCACACCACGGCGTCCTCGCCGTGCCCGGGGGCGTCGTGGGCGGCCCGGTCCGCCGCCGCCGAGAGGGTCAGCTCCACGTCGTCGGCCGCGATGCCGCCCCGCGCCTCGACGCCGAGTTCCTGGAGCCGGCGCAGCACGTTGTCGGCGCTCTCCCGGACCACGTCGCACGTGATGTAGTCGCCGGCCGGCTGGCGGGCGGCGCCGGCCAGCACCACGAGGTGGGTGACGCCGGGTTCCGCCGCGAGCAGGTCGATCACCTCGGACGACCGGTCCGGAGGTGCGATCACCCGGAGGTGCAACACAGCGGGTACTCCCTGCGGTCGGGGCGGCTCTCACGCCGCCGGTCGCCGCACTGTACCGATCAGCCGGCCGGCTCGCCCACACGCGGCACGGAGGGCGTGGCCGCGATGCCGTAGCAGTTCATCCGCCGTCCCTCGCGGGTGGTCCAACTGCCCCGCAGCGTCCAGCCCGCGCGCGCGTAGAAGGCGTTCACCCGGTCGTTGCCGTCCGCGTCGGTGGTCAGGTACGCCGAGGTCACCCCCCGCTGGCGGACCCCCTGCCACCAGGCATCGACGAGCCGCCGCCCGTGCCCACCGTGCTCGGCTCCTGGGTCGACGCAGATCGAGCTGAGCAGGGCGCCCCGGGTCTCGACCGGCACACCGCCGCGGTAGGCGACCCCACGCAGCACCCGCAGTGCGACCGCCGGACGGCGTAGCACCGCCGGCATGCTCGCCAGCGCGAGCCGCGGGCCGCGCTGCCGCAGCAGGCGGCGGAAGAACAGCTCCGGGGCGACGGTGCCGACGACCATGCCGACCAGGCGGCCTTCCGGGTTCCGGGCGACCGCGGTGACCGCGTCGGGATCCCGGACGAAGCCGGCGTAGAACTCGCGCAGGAAGGGTTCGCCCAGAGTCGACAGGAAGAACCGGTCGAACGCGCGGACGTGCAACGCCGCGGCCGGGCGGACGTCACCGGGGCGCAGGACGTCGAGGTCGCCGGGGCTCGCGGGACTCATCGGCGCCTCCCCGACCAGGCGGCGCGCAGCGCCTCCTCCACCCGTCGCACCCCGGAGGCCACGGAGTACTCCCGGTCGTAGAACTCCCGCCCGGCACGGCCGAGCAGGTCCAGCTTCTCGCGTCCCAACGCGCACACCTCCTGGACGGCGTCGGCGATCGAGCCGGGGTCGCCGGGTCGGGCGGTGATCCCGGCGCCGCTCGCCGATGCCACCGCCGCGGCGTCACCGTCCGCCGCGACCAGCAGTGCGCGGCCGGCGGCAAGGATGGCCTGGACCTTGCTCGGCATCGTGTACGCCGACATCCCGGTGGGCCGGAGGCTGACCACGTGCGCATCCCCGGTGCGCATCAGCGCCGGCATCCGCTCGGCCGGTAGCCGGCCGAGGAACCGCACGTTCGGCAGCCCGTGCTGCGCGACCTGCCGGCGCAGGCGTTCCTCGCACACCCCGGAGCCGGCGAACAGGCAGACCAGCCGGGGGTCGTCGACCATCGCCACGGCGTCGACGAGGGCGTCGAGCCCCTGTGCCTCCCCCATCGTCCCGGCGTACACCAGGACGATCTGGTCGTCGCGCAGGCCCAGCTCCGCACGGAGGTCGCCCGGAGCGGCCCACGGGTTCTCGTCGGCCCACATCGGGATGTGCACCAGCTTGTGCTCGGGCACTCCGCGCCGGAGCAGCAGCTCACCGACGCTGGGCGAGATGTACGCCACCTGGGCGGCGCACCGGTACATCGCCGTGCACCAGCCGGCCATGCCCCGGGCCAGCAGCGCCCCCCGCCGCCCTGGTCCGAGGAAGCCGCTGGCCTGCGCGCTGTCCGGCCACAGGTCGAGCACGTGCAGCACCACCGGGATCCGCTGCGCGTAGCGGGCGAACCACATCGGCAACGAGACGGTGATCGGGGAGTTGCTCACCCAGAGCGCGTCCAGGCCACGCAGGGCGTCCGTGCCGGAGGCGAGGGCCGAGGCGGCGAAGGAGCCGTAGGTGGCCAGGCGGCGTAGCGGGGAGTCGTCGTGGCTCGGGTAGAGGGCGACCCGGCGGATCCGCACCCCGTCGGCGTCCACCTCGTCCTGCCGCCGGCTCATCCGGTAGCCCGGGGCCAGCCGGCCGGTCGGGTAGTTCGGAAAGCCGGTGAGCACCTGGACGTCGTGGCCGCGTCGGGCGAGGCCGCGCGCGAGCGTGCCCGGCAGCGCCGCCGGCCCCGGCTCGGGGTCGTACCACTGGGTCAGCAGACCGACCCGCATGCGTCACCTCACGAACAAGATTCACAAATGGGCAAATAGTCACCAGAACGGGCGAACGGAGTTTAACCTCCGGCAAGGCAAAACGGACGCAAGGCACCAAAGAGGAGTTCCGGTGGACGACAGCAGGCTTCCCTTCGCGTTGCCTGACATCGGCGAGGAGGAAATCGCTGCCGTCACGGCCGCCCTCCGCTCAGGATGGCTCTCCAGCGGGCCGCTGGTGCCGCGCTTCGAGCAGCGGTTCGCCGAGGCGTGTGGACCGGGGGTCAGCGCCATCGCGGTGAACTCGGCGACGGCCGGCCTGCACCTGGCACTGGAGGCGCTCGGCGTCGGGCCGGGCATGGAGGTGCTGGTGCCGACCTGGACCTTCACCGCCACCGCCGAGGTCGTCGTGCACCTGGGCGCCGAACCGGTGCTGGTCGACGTCGACCCGGTGACCCTGCACATCGACTTCGTCGACGCGGCCCGGAAGGTCACGCCGAGGACCGTCGCGGTGCTGCCCGTCCACTTCGCCGGCCAACTCGTCGCCCCGGCGGAGCTGCGTGCGTTCGCCGAGCGCCACCAGCTGGCCGTGGTCGAGGACGCCGCCCACTCGTTCCCCGCGAGCAGCCAGGGCGTCGCCGTCGGAGCCGGAACGAGCGCGGCGACGGTGTTCAGCTTCTACGCGACGAAGACGATCACCACCGGCGAGGGCGGGATGGTGGTCACCCGCGACCCCGACCTCGCCCGGCGGATCCGCACCACCCGGCTGCACGGGTTCGACCGGGACGGCTTCGACCGGTACCGCAGCGACCGGCCGGCCTGGCGGTACGACGTGGTCGAGGCCGGCTGGAAGTGCAACCTCACCGATCCGGCGGCCGCGCTCGGCCTGGTCCAGCTCGACCGCGCGGAGGCCATGCGCTCGCGCCGGGAGGCGATCGCCCGCCGGTACCGCGAGGCGTTCGCCGGACTCCCGCTCGACCTGCCCGTCCCGGCCCCCGCCGGCGACGTGCACGCCTGGCACCTCTTCGTGGTCCGCCTGCACCCCGGGGCGGCACCCGGGCGGGACGACTTCATCCAGGAGATGTCCCGCCTCGGCGTGGGGTGCAGCGTGCACTTCATCCCGCTGCACCAGCACACCTACTGGCGGCATCGGTACCGACTCGCCGATGCCATGTTCCCCGTCGCCAGCGCCGAGTTCGCGCGCGTGGTCAGCCTGCCCATCTTCTCGGCCATGACCGACGAGCAGGTCGACCGCGTCATCACCACCGTCCACAAGGTGCTTCAATGATCAAAAGGCTCTTCGACGTCGCCGTCGCGGCGGCGGCCCTGGTCCTCTGCGCGCCCGTCCTGGCCCTGATCGCCCTGGCGATCCGGCTGGACGACGGCGGGCCGGTGCTCTTCCGTCAGGAACGCGCCGGCCGGGCCGGGCGCACCTTCCACATCCACAAGTTCCGCACCATGCGGACCGGACCCGGCGCCGCCGTCACCTCCGACACCGACGATCGGATCACCCGGGTCGGGCGGCTGCTGCGGGCGAGCAAGCTCGACGAACTCCCCCAGCTCTTCGACGTGCTGATCGGCCACATGAGCCTGGTCGGTCCGCGTCCCGAGGTGCGCAGATACGTCGACTGCTGGCCGCCGCTGGCCCGCTGGCGCATCCTCTCGGTGCGTCCCGGCATCACCGACCCGGCATCGATCGCGTACCGCAACGAGTCGGCGGAGCTGGCCCGGGCGCCGCGGCCGGAGGAGTACTACGTGTCGGTGGTGCTGCCGCGGAAGGTGGAGATGTACGTGCGCTACGTCGAGACCCGCAGCTTCCTCGGCGACCTGCTGATCCTCGCCCGGACCGTGCAGGCGGTCATCGGCCGTTGACCGCGCAGGAAGAGGGCCGGGGACCTGGTGGTCCCCGGCCCTCTTTCCCGTGGCCTGGACGGGTCAGCTTGTCATGGCTCGGACGGTCAGCGACGGATGCCGGCCCAGTCGTGGTGGCGGCGGACGGTGGAGAGGATGAAGTCGACCACCCGGCGGGAGGTGTCGGTCACCTGGTAGTCGGCCGGGCAGGGGACGCCGTCGGCGGCGACCTGCGCGGTCACCACGCCGACCGCCTCCACGACCCCGGCCGGGTCGAGGCCGGTCATCACGATGCCGCCCGCGTCCAGGGCCTCGGGCCGCTCGATCGACTCGCGCAGCGTCACCGCGGGGAAGCCGAGGATCGCGGACTCCTCGCTGATGGTGCCGCTGTCGGAGAGGGTGCACCGGGCCCGGCGCTGCAACTGGACGTAGTCGATGAGCCCGAACGGCTCGTGGAAGGTGATCCCGTCGAGGGTCAACGCGTCGGCCGCCAGCGCCTCCAGCCGCTTGCGGGTACGCGGGTGGGTGGACACCAGCACCGGCAGGCCCCAGGCGTCCCGGACGGCCCGCAGGCAGTCGAGCAGCCGGCCCAGCCGGTCCGGCCGGTCGACGTTCTCTTCCCGGTGCGCACTGACCAGGAAGTACCCGCCCTCATCCAGCCCGAGCTGGTCCAGGACGGTCGAGCGCTCGATGTCCGGCAGGTAGTGCGTAAGCACCTCGCGCATCGGCGAGCCGGTGTGCAGGATGCGTCGCGGATGCAGCCCTTCGGCGAGCAGGTTGCGCCGGGCGTGCTCGGTGTAGACCAGGTTGAAGTCGGCGACGTGGTCGACCAACCGGCGGTTGGTCTCCTCCGGCACGTTCAGGTCGAAGCAGCGGTTGCCCGCCTCCATGTGGTAAACCGGCACCCGCATCCGACGGGCCATCAGGGCGGCGATGCAGCTGTTGGTGTCGCCGAGCACCAGCAGGGCGTCCGGCCGCAGCTCGGCGATGGCCTCCTCCATGCCGATCAGCACCCCGCCGAGCACCCGCCCGAGCGAGGTGGTGTCGACCCGCAGGAACCGGTCCGGCTCGCGCAGCCGCAGCTCCGTGAAGAACACGTCGGAGAGGCTGCTGGCCCAGTTCTGGCCGGTATGCACCAGCACATGGTCGACGGTGTCCTCCAGCCGAGCGATCACCCGGGACAGGCGGATGATCTCCGGCCGGGTGCCCACCACGGTCATGATCCGGGTCATGCCGCTCCTCTCCGCTCCACCACAACGGTCCTCACACCGCGACCGCCAACGGCTGTGGCCGTAGCGACTCCACCGGCTCGGGCCAGGTGTCCGGCCGCTGCGGGTCGAACACCTCGTTCGTCCAGAACAGGGTGACCAGTTCGTCGGTGCCGGTGTTGACCAGCTTGTGCACCCACATGGTCGGCATGTCGACCAGCACCGGCTCGTCCCCGGACACCCGGAACCGCACCACCTCGTCGTCACCGACCCGGCGCAGGCTGATCTCGGCCGATCCGCGTAGCACCACGAACCGCTCCACCTTGGCCAGATGGAAGTGCTCCCCACGGGTGATTCCCGGCCGCGTGGTGGAGCAGAAGATCTGTCCCCCACCGCCGTGCACCCGGACCGTCTCGACCAGCTCGCCGCGGGCGTCCGCTCGCCGGGTCAAGGGCATCGGGTAGTGGTCCGGGAAGCAGTGCGAGCGGTAGGTGTTGAACAGCCGGACCTCGTGGCGGTCCACCAGGGACGGCACGTCGCCGCTGCGGTAGGTCGCGGCGAGGCGGGTGAGCCGATCGGCGAGCGCGGGCACGCCGATCCGCAGCACCGGCATCGCCGGATCCCAGGAGCCGCCGGCCGGTACGCCGGTGAGCCGGGCGGCGGCGTCGGTGACGTGCACCAGTTCCAGTTCGCGATCGCCGTGCACGTCAGGAGCGCCGCCGTCGGCGAGCACCCGGCAGAACGTGGCGACCGCGGAGTTGTACCAGGGCCGGCCGTGCTCGCCGTAGAGGTTCGGCAGGCGCAGGTCGTCGAGCGGCAGGCCGGTGTCGGCCAGTAGCTCCGCCGCGGCGGCCTTGGCGTCCCCGTACGGGCTGCCGTTGCCGGCCTGGACGGAGTTCGCGTAGCCCACGGACCCGGGCGGGACGGCGACCCGCCGCAGACCCTCGGCCAGCTGCGCCGCCAGCCGCACGTTGCCGGCTGCGACCTCCGCCGGCTCGCCGCGGTTGATCCCGGCCAGGTGCAGCACGCGGTCGACCCCGCTGACCTTCGCGGCGACCGCTGCCGGGTCGGCCAGGTCCGCCCGGCTCACCAGGACGGGCTCCGGCCAACCGAGGGCGTGCAGCAGCACCCGGACGTGCCAGCCGAGGAACCCGCCGGCGCCGGTGACGGCGAGCCTCAGCACGCCAGCACCGGGTCCCGCAGCGCGAGCTCGGCCCGCACCTCAGGCAGCGTCTTCAGCAGCTCGACGATCTCCGGTACGGCCAACCGGGGCGCGTTGGCCGAGGTGAAGTCGGCGACCGGCACGTCCCGCAGCTCTCCTTCGGAGACGTAGAGCGCGTAGTTCAGGTCCCGGGTGTCCATCGGCACCCGGAAGAAATCGCCGAAGTCCTCGGCCCGGGCGAGTTCCTCCCGCGTGGCCAGCGTCTCGTGTTGCTTCTCGCCGTGCCGTACGCCGATGACGTCCAGCTTGGCCGGCACCCCGAAGAGCTGGCAGATCGCCTCGGCCAGGTCGCCGATCGTGCAGGCGGGCGCCTTGCGGATGAACACGTCGCCGGAGCTGGCCCGCTGGAACGCGTGCTCGACCAGTTCGACCGATTCGGCCAGCGACATGAGGAAGCGGGTCATCCCGGAGTCGGTCACCGTGGGCGTCCGGCCCGCCTTGATCTGCTCGATGAACAGCGGGATGACCGAACCGCGGGAGTACATGACGTTGCCGTAGCGGACGCAGGAGACCACGGTCCGGCTGCCGGGGTGGTTCCGGGCGTGAGCCTGGGCGACCTTCTCCATCAGTGCCTTGCTCAGCCCCATCGCGTTCACCGGGCAGACAGCCTTGTCGGTGCTGAGCAGGACCACCGAGGACACGTCGTTGGCCTCGGCCGCCTCCACCACGTTGGCGCTGCCGGCGATGTTGGTGCGCACCGCCTCCAACGGGAAGAACTCGCAGGAGGGCACCTGCTTGAGGGCCGCCGCGTGGAAGACGTAGTCGACGTTCCGGCTGGCGAGCAGCACCGACTGGAGGTCGCGTACGTCCCCGACGTGGTAACGCACCCGGTCGTCGCCGATCTCCCGGCGCATGGCGTCCTGTTTGGCCTCGTCCCGGCTCAACACCCGGACTTCCGCGACGCCACGGTCGAGGAGCCGGCGCACCATCGTCCGGCCGAAGGAACCCGTCCCGCCGGTGATGAGCACCCGGCGGCCGGTGGTCGAGTCTGTCACTGACGCTCCTGTTCACATCGGGTCGGCGGTGCGCCGGTCGTAGCGGCTCCGCCCGGCCTGCCTGACCGTGTCGGACGGCCTCCTTGAAGAACGAGGCAATAGCCGTCAAGTATCGGAATATGTGGCAGATACCAGCAGTTCGGGCAACCAGCACCAAGGCCGTGACCTGCGAGGACGGTGATCGTCAGGACTGTCCTCGCCCGGCGGGCCGGGCGAGGACAGGTCCCTCGATCAGGACCGTGCGACCACGTCGGCCGTCGCTGGAGCACGCTCCCGACCCGCCACCGTGGCCAGCAGGTCCAGGTAGCCCCGCATCTGGTCCTCCCGGAACAGACCGTCCATGACGTTCTCCGGCAGCGCCTCGATCCGGCCGGTCCGCTCCTTCAGCGCGAGCCAGTCCCGCAGCCGGGCGGCGATCGCGACCGGATCGCCGAGCACCACTCCGGCGCCACGCGAGCGGATCAGGTCGGCCGCCACCCCGTCGGGGTGGCCCACCATCAGGATCGGCCGCCTTGCCAGCAGGTAGTCGAAGAGTTTGCCCGGCACCGTGCCGGCGTCCCGCGGGTCGTCCCACATCAACAGGACGAGCACGTCGGCTGCGGCCTGGAGCTGCCACGAGTCCACCGCGGAGACCTGCCCGACGACGGAGACCACGTCCGGCACCCCGCACCTCGCGGCCGCCTCGTGGGCCGCCGCGGTCTCCGGGCCGGCGAGTACCACGCGTACCCGGCGCCGGTCGTCGCCGAGCAGCGCCACCGCGCGCAGCAGCGGCGTGGGATCCCTCCGTCCCGGGTAGAGCAGCCCGGTGTGCACAAGCACGAGCGACGACGGATCCACGTCAGGGGCCACCAGGGAGGTCGTCGGGCCGGTGGGCCGGGGACGCCCGTCGACGCCGTTCATGACGACGTCGGCCGGGACGCCGAACGTCTCGCGCAGCGTACGCGCCAACGGCTCCGACACGGTCACGCAGCGGGCGACGGTATGCAGCATCCGGCGTTCCAGGCGGTGGTCGAGGAACCGCCGGATCCGCGAGCGGCCGTGCCCCCAGTACTCGTTGCCGACCGTCCACAGGTCGCGGTAGTCCGCCACCCACGGCACGCCCAGCCGGCGGGCCAGCAGCGCCGCCACGAGCAGCACCGAGAAGGGTGGTCCGCTGGCCACGACGACGTCCGGGCTCCAGCGATGACAGAGGGCCCGGCCCGCGCGGACTGCGGGGACGATCCAGCCCGCCTCCGGGTCGGGCAGGTGCAGGATCTCGCGGGCGACTGCCCGGACCGGCGCGGCGATCCTGGCGGGCGCGAGACGACCACGTCCCGGGGGCCAGGCGGAGCCGCTGACGGGCAGACCGACGGCTGCAGCGCCGCCGCCCAACCGGCCGGACGGCAGCCGCCACGAGCGGACCCGGACAACGTCCGCCGGCGCCAGGCCGTCGACCGTCGCGTCCGGTCCGCCCGCGCACAGCACCCGAACCTCCCAACCCGCCGCGACGGCCGCCCGGGCCAGCGCCGCGGGGCGCCGGGCGCCCACCGCCTCGGCCGGCGGGAAGTGGTACGCGACGACGAGCAGCCGGGGCGGGCGGCTCGGCCGGGGCGCCTGCCGTGATGGACGCGGGACACCCGCGCCGCCAACCGACGGGCTCACTCGTCCGTACCCCTGCCGCCGGACGCCGCCGTCGCGTCATGCTCCGCCGGGCCGCCGCCCGCCAGCTCCGCGTACGCGGCGCGGGTTGCCCGGGCGACCGCGTCGGGTCGGTAGCGGTGCGCGCCGCGACGCCGGGCCACCGCCGCGTGCGGGTCGTCGCCGGCGCACCGGCGCAGCAGCCGGCTGGCGAGGGCGTCCCCGTCCCGCGGCGCGACAAGGTGACAACCGGGGAGCCCGCGGAGCATCTCGGGCACCCCGCCGACCTTCGTCGCCACCACCCCCCGACCGGACGCCAGCGCCTCCGCGACCACCATCGGCGCATTCTCCTGCCTGGAGAAGAGCACCAACGTGCCAACCTCGCGCAGCAGCTGGGCCGTGTCCTTGACCGACTGCTGGCCGAGGAACGTCACGCTCCGCCGCAGCCCGATCTTCTCGGCCAGTCGACGGCAGTAGGCGGCGTACTCGCCGTCCATGCCGCTGCCGGCGATGACCAGGTGGGCGGATCCGGTGGCGGCCGCGACCGCCCGGAAGGCCCGGATCACGCCGGCCACGTCCTTGAGCGGCGTCATCCGGCCGAGCACCAGGAATGACGTGGGATCGGCGGGCGGCGCGGGTTCCACGCCGGTGAAAAAGACCGGGTCGATGGCGTTCGGGATCTGCCAGACCCGCTCGGCCCGCGGCAGTCGCCGGGCCACCTGCGCGGAGATGGCGATCACCCGCCGGGCCTTCCGCCGGGGCAGCCCTTCCAGGGCGTACGCCACTGCGGCGCGGGGCACTCGGCCCGGGCCGCGGCGGGTGAGCAGGGTGTCCCGCTCAGCGATGCCGTGCACGGTCAGCAGGGAGCCGGGCAGTCGGGCCGCGATCGAGGCGTATCCCTGCACGTGGACCACGTCGGCCTCCCGGCGAGCGGCCCGGAGGAACGGGCCGTGCAGGTCGCGCCGCCAGCCGGCCCACCCGCCGGCACAGGGCACGTACCGCACCCGGCCGACGGGGAGGTCGACGGACTCCGCCGGGCCGCCCGAGCCCGGGTTCCCGACGATCTCCAGGTCCACGCCGCCGAGCGCGGCCAGTCCGGCGACCAGGTTGACGGTGGCGGATTCCACGCCCCCGGTGGGTGACGCCATGTCCCGCGGGAACGGGCCGACCATGAGTACTCGCATCTCGCCCCTCACCGTCCGACCGCGGTCCGCCTGGGCGTCCCGGCGTCGGATCGGGCGGGCGGGACGGCCGTCCCGGCACCGGCCGACCGACTGACCGAATGCCCCGACGCCACCGCCGCGATAAGGTCCTCCAACTCGGGCAGCACGACGCTGACCAGGTAGTGCGCGCCGACCCGGCGTCGGCCCGCCGCGCCGAGCGCCGCAGCCAGTCCGGGCGCGCTCGACAACCGACGGACCGCGTCGGCGAGTTCGGCGGGGTCGGCCGGACAGCGCGGGTCCTCGGGGCGCGCCGTGACGAGCAGGCCACACGGTTCCGGGCCGGTCTCCCCCACCATCTCGGCGATGGCTCCGACCCGGGTGGCGACCACCGGGACGGCATGCGCCATGGCTTCGATCACCGCCATCGGGAACCCCTCGGTGGCCGAGGGCAGGAGCAGGACGTCCGTACGGGCAAGCGTCGCGTCGACGCCAGCCCGGTCGAGCGGTCCGGTGACGACCACGCGAGCGGTGAGCCCCAACTCCTCGACGGTGGCCTCGATCGCGGCGGCGTTCTCCGCGGAGGCCTGCCCCACCAGCAGCAGCCGGACGTCCGGGGGCAGCAGCGCGAGGGCGTGCAACGCGGCGAACGTGCCCTTCGCGGCCGCCTGCCAGGCCACCAGCGCGAGGGTGAGTCCCTGGTCGCGGCGCCGCGGCTCGGGCGGGCATGCCTGCGCCCAGTACTCGTCGGGCAGCATGTTCGGCAGGTACCGGACGGGGGTGTTGGCCAGTCGCCGAGCCAGGAAGTGTTCGATCGGCCGGGTGATGACCACGACCAGCGACACCCGGTCGAGGGCCCAGAGCGTGAACCGACGGCGCAGCACGCCGGTGCCGAACAACCTCGCCTGGTCGCCGCCGTGCAGATGGACGACGACGGGCCGGCGCAGCAGCCGCAGGCCGAGCGCCAACGGGAGATCGCGCAGCAGGAAGCCGAGTCCGGGCGACGAGGTGACGTAGACAGCGTCCACCGCCTCCGCGCGCGCCCGGCGCAGTACCCGCCACACCCGAGCGACGGCCGCCCGGCCGGCCAGCCACCGGTGCCGCACGGTTTCCCGCTCGCCGAGCACCGCGAAGTGCCGCGAGGTGTTCTCGACCAGGAAGTCCGTCCGCCGGGCCCGATCCAGCAGGATGGCCGCCCAGGAGGCGATCCCGCCGGTCGTGCTGGTGGGTGCCAGGAGCAGCACCCGGGGGCGGCTCACCGTCGCTCCCCGGCCCGCTGGAGCGACGGGTAAGTGGTGAGCGCGAAGGCGACCACGAGCCACAGCGACCGGCGCCATTCCAGCGACAGGGTCGTCGACATGACACAGATCACCAGGCCCAGGGGCAGCAGCATCGGACGGAAGATCGAACGGCGGGCCTGTGCGACAGCGACGAGGACGACAACGGCAAAGAGCGCCAGCCCGACGAGGCCCAGTTCGAGGATGAGGCCGAGCGCCACGTTGTGCGTGACCGCGTGCATCCCGTGCACCCCTTCGAGGTAGCTCTGCGAGTTGCCGAGCCCAACGCCGCGCAGGCGCAGGCCGTCGGAGAGAACCGCCGACCAGATGTACTCCCGCCCGGAGAGTTCGCCGGTTTCGACCGAGTCGAAGAGCGAGGTGAGCCGGGGCGGGACGTACTGCGTCGAGAGGCCGAGTGCGATGAGCAGGCCGGCCCCGACCACCAGGGGCATCCGGGCCACGGCGACGGCGCGGTGCTTCCACAGCGCGTGCACGAGGACCAGCACGGTGCCGGCCACCACGGCCACCGCCCCGGTACGCGAGCCGGTGGCGACCAGACCGACGGCGCACGGCACGGCGAAGGCGAAACCCCACCAGGTCGAGCGGGCCCGGGAGGTCAGGGCCAGGTGCAACGCCATGACCACCGCCATCGCCAGGAACGCCGCGACGTCATTGGCGTTCCCCGAGGCCGTGCGACGTTGCGCGTACATGTCGGCAGGCGCCAGCAGCACCGCGACGGCGAGGATGGTCGAGCTGGCGCAGTAGCCCCACACGGCCGCCCGCCACACCGGACCCAGGAAGGCCGGCAGCAGCACCGTCACGATCGCCACCAGGGCCGCCGTCGGCAGGCGGAGCAGGTAGACGTCCGGATCGAACGCCCAGAAGTAAGACGCCACCGCCCACACCATGAGCGCGGCGACCGCGGCCAGCCCCAGCGGCGTCCCACCGGCCGGCGGACGCCCGGGCCGGAGCAGGTCGGCCAGCGCGGCGACGACGAAGACGAGGCTCACCACGAACGGCACGCTGCGGTCACCGAGCGGCAGCCCGTCGAACGGCACGCTCGTCACGTAGACCACGGCGAGACCGCCGGCGAGCGACGGCCGCCGGGATGGCGGGCGCCGCGGCGCCGGCACCCGCGCACCGTCGGCCGGCCCGATGCCGGGCCGTAGGCGGTGACGACCGCCACCCGCATCGGCCACCGCCAACGGCGCCCCGACCTTGCTGCTCTCTCGCAGGTACACCAACTGGACCTCCCCTTCGTCGCCTCAGCCGACGACCGGCTGGACCTGGCGCTCGGACGGTGGGACCAACTGAGCCCGCAGGGGAAGCTGCGCCTCGTGCCAGGCCACGGTGGCAGCGAGCCCGTCACCGAGCGGTACGGCTTCCACCTGCGGAAACAGCTGACGCAGGAGCTTGTTGTCCGCTTCGGAGTGCAGGATGTCCCCCACCCGGGCCGGGGCGTATCGCCGGGCGACCGGTCGGCCGAGGATCAGCTCCAGCTCGGCGAGCACGGCGTGCAGGTCGGTCCGGGTCCCGTAGGCCAGGTTCACCGGTAGGGGATGGTGCACGTGGCGCCGGACGGCGTCGAGGATGACCTCGCAGACCGTGTCCACGTAGGTGAAGTCCCGAGTCTGCTGGCCGTCGCCGTAGACGACCACCGGCTCGTTGCGCAGCGCGGCGTGCACGAACCGGGGGATGACCGCGGCGTACGTGTGGTCGTGGCGCTGCCCCGGCCCGTAGACGTTGAAAAACCGGAAGGCGAGGGTAGGCAGGCCGTAGCAGGCCTGGTACGCGGAGGCGTACGCCTCGGTGGCGAGCTTGCCGGCGGCGTACGGGCTGAGGGCGCTGGTCCAGGTCAGCTCGCTCTTCGGCAGCTCGGGGTTGGCCCCGTACACCGACGACGACGAGGCCAGCACGACGTGCCGGACCCCTTCCCGGCGGGCAGCCTCGAGCACGCAGAGCGTGCCGGTGGCGTTGGCGCTGTGCGCGGCGACCGGCTCCTGGATCGAGCCGGGCACGCTGGACATCGCCGCCAGGTGGACGACCACGTCCCGGCCGGTCATCGCCCGGGACAGCCGGGTCTCGTCCAGGATGGAGGCCTCGCGCAGCTCCACATCGAGGCCGGCCAGGTTGGCCCGGCTGCCGGTGGAGAGGTCGTCGAGCACCCGGATGTCGGTCACGGTCGGATCGGCCGCCGCGATCCGGACCAGGTTCGCGCCGATGAAGCCGGCGCCGCCAGTGATCAGCAGTCGCATCCGCATTCCGTCCCTTCCACACGCGACAGCAGGTTGGCTCGCCGGCCGGTCGGCGGACCGTACGGTGCACCGGTGACCTGGGCGCCGAGATAGAGCTCGCAGCGGCATCGCATCGGTTGCACTGCCTTCCTGCCGACGAAGCGTGGTGTCAGCCTAAAGTGGAATATCATGATTTATCGCGTTTTCACGTTTATCGTGGTAGACGGACTCTGCCCGCCGCCCGCCGTGGCGGCCGTCTCCGCTGCCGTGACCCCGCAGAACGGCGCGAGGACGGCGGCGGCGGTCCGCCCGTCGTGCCAGCGCCGCACGAAGCGCGGCCCCTGTGCCGCGCGCCGGGCGAAGCTCTCCGGGTCCGCGACGATCCGCCTCATCACCTCGCCGAACGTCGACGGCGGGGCGTCGACCACGGGCGGGTCCTCCGGCATCAGCGCCCGCGTGGCGGGGCAGACGTAGCCGACGACGAGGCGTCCGGCGGCAAGTCCCTCCACGGCGGCGACGCCGTAGCTGCCGGTCAGGATCTGGTCGACCACCACGTCAGCCTGCGCCACCAGCGCCGGCATGGCGTCGTGCGGGACGCTCTCCGGACGCAGGTAACGGATCAGCCCCCGCGCGGCGAGGTCGCGCAGGATCGGGTCGACCAGCTCGGTGCCCTTGATCGGCGGGAGGCTCCGGCTGGGTCGGTGCAGCACGACGGGCGGGCCGCCACCAGCGAGCGCGGGGCGCGCGGTCGACCACGGCCGGGGATCGACCGTCACCGGGAGCCAGGTGGCAGACTGGAGGTCCAGCAGCAGGTCGGGGGTGCTGACGAAGACCGGCAGGCCGAGACGGGTGGCGAGCGCCCGGTTGCCAGCCGCGCGGCGGACCGCGTCCACCCAGCCCCGATCCGCGTCGGCGTAGTAGGAGAATGGCAGCCGGTCCCGGTGGGCCTCCGGGTCCCGCACCTCGGTCCCGTGCGCAATCAGGGCCAGCCGACGGCCCTGTCCGACCAGCCCGCGCAGGTCGGCCTCGAGGTCGGGCCCGCTCAGCGGCAGGAATCCGTCGACGGCCACGTGGGTCGCCGTACGGAGGGCGCGGCTCAGCCGGACCGCCCGACCCCAGGGCGTGGTGAGCCGGTGCGCGGGGACCCGGTGGTGGACGGGGAAGCGGAAATCGCCGTGGCGCCGCCGGCCGGGGGGCGCCAGGTCAAAGGCGAACGAGGTGGCCGGCACACCCCGGTGCCGCTGCGCCGCGACCGCCCAGTGGTAAGCCTGCCCGGCGTAGTTCGCCGGGCCGATGGCCAGCGTCACGCGCTCCGTCGACCAGGTCACCGCGTCTCCTCTCCGTATCACGAGAAACCGAGGGGACGCCGTCACTCGGCGGCGCCGACACCGGCCGGCGCGATGTGGCCGGGCGACGCCTCCCGGGGCGGGGCCCCGCCCGGCCTGCGGCCCTGGCGGTAGAGCCACCCCGCCGCCCAGCCGACCAGGGCCACCGTCAGCGAGCCGGCCAGGGCCGCGTGCAGCGGACGCGGCAGCGGCTCCCGGAGCAGCAGCAGCGCCGGATAGCCCACGCCGACGACCAGCAGGTAGCGCCGGTTGCCCCACGCCCAGGACCGCAGGCGTGAACCGGCGATCCGCAGCGACCAACGGACGTAGTAGAGGCAGATCAGGACGCCACTGACGGAGTAGGCCGCGATCCCCATCATCGGCCGGTCCCTCAGCACCCCCGCGGCCAGCGCTCCGAGGCGCAGCGCGGCCTCCACAACCGAGAGCAGCAGCAGCCGGGTCAGCTGCTTCTTCACTGTCATCAGGCTGCTCAGCGGCGAGGAGACGAAGGAGACGGCAAGCCAGGGGGCGAGCACTGCGGAGATGAGGCCCGCCGCGCGCCACTGCTCGCCGAAAAACATCGCGTACAGGTCCGGCCCGAGGAGCATGACCAGCCCGAAGAACGGCGTGCCGAGCATGGTCAGCCCGGTGATCGCGCGCTGGATGGCCGGCTCCTGGTCGACGCCGGCGCGTTCCTGCTCGGCCATCTTCGGGTAGAAGACCGTGGCGACGGCCTGCCCGACCAACGTCGCTGGCAGGGCGACGATGCGGATGGCGAAGGCGAACAGGCCCGAGACGGTCACCCCATAGCAGAGGGCGACCAGGGGGGCCACGGCGCTGACGGTCACAGTGTTGAGCAGGCTCGGCCAGAGCAGCATCAGGGAGAACCGCCGCCACTTCACCACTGCGGCACCACAGGTCGACAGCCGGAGCATGCCCAAACCTGATCCCCGCCACATCGACACGGTGTTCCACACCTGCGCGCAAACGAAGCCGAGCGATAGCCCAACTCCGCCCAGGCCCAGCCGGCCTGCACCGAGTTGCGCGGCGTTCTGCACCAGCGAAGCGGTGAACCGGCTCCGGCTGATCGCGCCGAACCGTTGCTGACGGCTGAGCAGCATGCGGAACGCCGCCAACGCGCCGACGGCCGCGACAGCTGGTGGCACCAGCCAGACCGAGGTACCGGCGCCGAGGTCGAACCAGGGTCGGCCGGTCAGCAACATCGCCACGATGAGGACGGCGAGCAGGCCGGCGGCCGCCAGGGCCGACAGCAGGACCGCCGCGAAGGCCACCATGCCTGCCTCCTGGTCGTCCTCGGCCAGCGGCACAGCCATCTCCAGGCGGAGGGTGGCGACCGTGGCGAGGATCGTCGCGGCGGCCAAGGCAATGGAGTACTGCCCGAAGTCGACCGGCGCGTACAGCCGGGCCAACAGCACGGTGGCGATCAGGGAGACCACCTGGGACGCGGCGGTGGCCAGGGTCAGTGCGGACACCTGTCGATAGAAGGAACTGGGGAGCAGCCCGGCGAGCCGGCTCCGGAGGCTGCCGTCCGGCCGTCGGACGAGGACGGCTCCGGTCGTCGGTGCGGGCATGGCTCCCCTCGGCCTAGGCAGGGCGCGGGGCCGCCACGCTGCCTGGTCGGCCGCTGCGGCCTCGGGTGATCGTGCGAGGACCTCGCTCACCCAACGAGGGAAACCGGGCATGGTGATGGAAAAGCCCTGCTCACGTCCCCCGTACCCGGCTCAAGGCCCGGAACCGGTCCAGGGGAGCTGCCCGCCGCGCCCGGGTCAGTGCGAGTTCGACCGCGGGATCAGGGCCAGCGCTCCGTCGGTCACCGGCGACCGGTGTTCCGACTGCCTGGGCACCGACGTCGACCCGGTCCCTTGAGATGGCGGCCGGTCGGCGGGTGGCTGCTGCAGGAAGGTCGCCGGCAACCGGCTCGCCCGGAACCGGCGCCGCAACCAGCCGGAGAGCGGCTTTTCGACGTACCGGTACACGAGCCAGGAGATCACCAGGAGCGCCGCCAGCACGACGAGGACTGCGGCCCACGGTGGCAGAACCGCACGGACGTAGTGGATCATCGTCCAGCCGACGTACTCGTGCAGCAGGTAGAGCGGATAGGTCAGCGCCCCGGCGAGGGTCAACCAGCGCCAACCGACCGCCAGGCGATGCGTGGCCACGCCAGCGATTATCAGGAAGAACAGTGTGACCAGCCCCGCCTCGACGATGGCGACCTCGGTCGGGGAGAACGGGTTGTGGACCGGGCCGCGCGGCGTCACCGTGCTCACCATCTCCAGCGCGACCAGCCAGGACGCCCCGACCAGGCCCCACAGGTAGAGGTTGCCTCCGTGCCGGTAGATCAGGTACAGCGCCATGCCGGCGACGAAGAAGGCGGAGTCCCGGGGGACCAGCAGCTTGGCCAGCAGCGGGACGTCCGCGGCGAAGAGGCCGGCGACCAGCCAGCCCGCGGCGAAGAGCAGCACTCGGCGCGGGGTGTAGCCGCGGAGCAGCACGAACACGCCGAAGAGCAGGTAGAACCGCAGTTCGACCGTCAGGGTCCAGTAGACGACGTCGACACTCGGCACGCCGAGCAGCTCCTGGAACATGGTCAGGTTGGTCAACACGTCACCGGGGCGCAGCGGCCTGGTGACGACCGGCCACAGGGCGACCACCGCCGTCGTGGCGAGCACCGCGAACCAGTACGCGGGGTATAGCCGGGTGATCCGGGCGGTGGCGAACTGCGCCAGGCCGCGCCCCTCGGCGCTCATGCAAATCACGAAACCGCTGATCAGGAAGAAGAGGTAGACGCCGAGCCAGCCGAACTGGGTGACCGGGACCACCGCGGGTAGTGCGGCACCGTTCGGGACACCCCAGGGCCGGGAGAACACGGTGAAGTGGAAAGCCACGACGAGAAGTGCGGCGACCAGCCGCAGGCCGTCGAGGACGTACAACCGCGCCGGCGCGATCCTGGAGGGGTTTTCCACATGATCTCCCGATGCTCGGCGCCCGGCGCCGTTCGGCGACCGGGGCTGTCGTCGGTTCGCTGCCCGCGCCGGTTCGACGCCGGTACCAGATCGGCAAACTAGCAGGTCAGCGGCACGGGCAGCAAAGCCACGCCGGCCCGGCGAGTCGGCGGTCCGGGCGGCGAGGGCGATACCTGGCGGAAGGTCGGGGCGGTGCCACGGACCGCCCTCGCCCGCGTCGTCGTGCCCGGTTTGCGCGCCTTGTCCCCGGTCCTGTGGTGAGCTGTACCGGTGGCGGGGTATGTGTTCGGGCTGGTCCTCCATCCCACCCGGGACGTCTCCGAGGTGGTCGGGATCATCGACCGGTGGGCGGCCCGGCACGGCAAGACGCTGGCCGTCCGTGCCGAGGACCGGCACCGGGTCCCGTCCTCCGTGGAGCCGGTCCCGGGGCCGGAGCTGGCCGCCCGCTCGGACGCGTTGATCAGCATCGGTGGGGACGGCACCATGCTGGGCGCCCTGCGCGCGGCGGTACATGATCCGAAGCCGGTGCTCGGGGTGCACCTGGGCCGGGTCGGCTTCCTGGTCGAGGTGGAGCCGCCGGACCTGCCGCGGGCGCTGGACCGGCTGGTGGCGCACGACTTCACCGTCGAGTCGCACGCCTGCCTGGCCTGCGACGTCTGCGGGGACGACGTGGTGGCGTTCAACGACGTCGCCCTGGTCCGCCAGCCGGGCCTGGGCTTCGTCACCGCCAGCCTCGCCGTCGACGGGCAGGAGTACGGCTACTACCGCTGCGACGCCCTGGTGGTGAGCACACCCACCGGCTCCACCGCCTACAGCTACGCCGCCGGCGGGCCGCTGGTGTCGCCCGCCACCCAGGCGGTGGTGGTGACGCCCTCGGCGCCCATGTCGGGCATCTCCCGATCGGTGGTGTTCTCCCCCGAGGAGAGCATCCGGTTCGACCTCCGGCCCAGTTCGGCGCCGGTGGCTGTCGAGGTCGACGGCCTCGTGATCCGCGACGCCGCCACCGAGGGTGCGGTGGAGGCCCGGTACGTCCGCGACGCCGGCCTGGTCGTCCGGCTCGACCCCCGCCGCTACCAGGAACGCAGCCAGCTCAAGCTCAGCCTGCTCGACCTGCCGCTGCTGCCCGACCAGCTCCGGGAGTTGCTTCCCGACGAGCTGCGCGAGCAGCTCAGCCGGCGCGAGCTGCCCCCGCCCCGCTGACCGCTGCGCGCCGGCGCCCAGGAGCTGGACTCAGGCCTTCGACAGCACCTCGTCGACCAGGGCCTTCGCCTCGTCCTGGATCCGGGTCAGGTGCTCGGGTCCCTGGAACGACTCGGCGTAGATCTTGTAGACGTCCTCCGTGCCGGAGGGCCGGGCGGCGAACCAGCCCGACTCGGTGGTCACCTTCAGCCCGCCGATCGGCGCGCCGTTGCCGGGGGCGGTGGTGAGGATGCCGGTGATCGGCTCGCCGGCCAACTCGGTCGCGGTCACCTGCTCCGGGGAGAGCTTGCCGAGCACGGCCTTCTCCTCCCGGCTGGCCGGCGCGTCGATCCGGGCGTACGCGGGCGCGCCGAAGCGCTCCGCCAGCTCGGCCCAGTGCTGGCTGGGGCTGCGCCCGGTGCTGGCGATGATCTCCGCGGCGAGCAGGCAGAGCAGGATGCCGTCCTTGTCGGTGGTCCAGGTGCCGCCGTCCCGGCGCAGGAAGGACGCGCCGGCGCTCTCCTCGCCGCCGAACCCGACCGCCCCGTCGAGCAGGCCGGGCACGAACCACTTGAAGCCGACCGGCACCTCCAGCAGCGGACGACCCAGGTCGGCGGCCACCCGGTCGATCATCGAGGAGGAGACGAGGGTCTTGCCGACCGCCGCCGCGGGCCCCCACTGGTCCCGGGTCCGGAACAGGTGACCGATCGCCACGGCGAGATAGTGGTTGGGGTTCATCAGGCCGCCGTCGGGGGTGACGATGCCGTGCCGGTCGGCGTCGGCGTCGTTGCCGGTGGAGACCTGGTAACGGTCGCGGGCGGCGATCAGCGAGGCCATCGCGTTCGGCGAGGAGCAGTCCATCCGGATCTTGCCGTCGCCGTCGAGGGTCATGAACCGCCAGGTCGGGTCGACGGTCGGGTTGGTCACCGTCAGGTCGAGCCGGTGCCGCTCGGCGATCTCCCCCCAGTACGCCACGCTCGCCCCGCCCATCGGGTCGGCGCCGATGCGCACCCCGGCGTCGCGGATCGCGGCGATGTCCAGCACGGCCGGTAGGTCGTCGACGTACCGGGCCAGGAAGTCGTACTCCCCGGTGGTGTCGGCGGCGCGCGCCCGCGCGTACGGGAGGCGTTTCACCTCCTTGAGCCCGGCGGTGAGGATGGCGTTCGCGCGGTCCTGGATCCACTTCGTGACGTCGGTGTCGGCGGGCCCGCCGTGGGTGGGGTTGTACTTGAAGCCGCCGTCGTCCGGCGGGTTGTGCGACGGGGTGATCACGATGCCGTCGGCGAGGCCGGTGGTCCGCCCGCGGTTGTGCGTGAGGATGGCGTGCGACAGGGCCGGGGTCGGCGTGCAGCCGTCGCGGCTGTCCAGCAGCACGGTGACCTCGTTGGCGGCGAGCACCTCCAGCGCGCTGACCGCCGCCGGGGCGGAGAGCGCGTGGGTGTCCCGGGCGAGGAACAGCGGCCCGTCCACGCCGCGCTCCCGGCGGTATTCGCAGAGCGCCTGGGTGACGGCGAGGATGTGGTCCTCGTTGAAGGCGTTCCTCAGGCTGGACCCGCGATGGCCGGAGGTGCCGAAGGAGACCTGCTGCGCGGCGTCCGCCGGATCGGGGTGCTCGGCGTAGTAGGCGGTGACCAGCCGGGGTACGTCGACCAGGTCGGCGGGCTCGGCGGGTTGGCCGGCACGGGGGTGGGCCACTGCGGGGACCTCCTCGAAGAGATGGACGGCGGTCAGGGCTCGACGGTCTGGCCCTTGCCGATCACGACGATGCCGTTGTCGGAGACGGTGTAGCGCTGGCGGTCCTTCTCCAGGTCGACGCCGATCTCGGCGCCCTCCGGGACGTAGACGTTCTTGTCCAGGATGGCCCGTCGGACCACCGCGTGTCGGCCGATCTCGACACCCTCCATGAGCACCGCGCCGTCCACGTGCGCCCAGGAGTGGACCTTCACCTTCGGCGAGACGATCGAGTTCTCCACCAGCGAACCCGAGATCACCGACCCGGGCGAGACCATCGAGCTGACCGCCCGGCCGACCCGTTCCCCCCAGGCGTGGACGAACTTGGCCGGCGGGTACGGCGGCTGGTTGCTGTAGATCGGCCAGTCGAAGTTGTAGAGGTTGAACACGGGGTGGACGTTGATCAGGTCCATGTGGGCGTCGTAGAACGAGTCGAGCGTTCCCACGTCCCGCCAGTAGCCGCGGTCCCGGTCGGTGCTGCCGGGCACTTCGTTGTCCTTGAAGTCGTAGACGTTGGCCTCGCCCCGCTCGACCAGCATCGGGATGATGCTGCCGCCCATGTCGTGCTTGCTGGTCTTGTCCTCGGCGTCGCGCTCGACGGCCTCGCAGAGCGCCCTGGTGGTGAAGACATAGTTGCCCATCGAGGCGTAGATCTGGTCGGGTGCGTCGGGCAGCCCCACCGCGTCGGTGGGCTTCTCGCGGAAGGCCCGGATCCGCCGGCCGTCCTCGCCGACCTCGATCACGCCGAACTGGTCCGCCATCGACAGCGGCTGGCGGATGCCCGCCACGGTGACGGCGGCGCCGGAGGCGATGTGGGCCTCCACCATCTGCCGCGGGTCCATCCGGTAGATGTGGTCGGCGCCGAAGACGATCACATAGTCCGGCTGCTCGTCGTTGATCAGGTTGAAGCTCTGGTAGATCGCGTCGGCGGAGCCGGCGAACCACCACGGGCCGCGGCGCTGCTGCGCCGGCACCGGGGTGACGTAGTTGCCGAGCATGGTCGACATGCGCCACGTCTGGGTGATGTGGCGGTCCAGCGAGTGGGACTTGTACTGGGTCAGCACGACGATCTTGAGATAGCCGGCGTTCGCCAGGTTGGAGAGGACGAAGTCGACCATGCGGTACATCCCGCCGAAGGGGACGGCGGGCTTCGCGCGGTCGGTGGTGAGGGGCATCAGGCGCTTGCCCTCCCCGCCGGCCAGGACGATCGCGAGCACCTTGGCAGCCATGCTCAGACGCTATCGATCCCGCCCCAAGTTCACCACTCGTACGGGCACAGTTCTGCACCGGGTGCGCGGCGCGGAACTGCACTAGGGTGCCGGGCATGACGGATTCCGCTCGGCTGCGCGTTGATCTGCTCACCCGGGAGTACCCGCCGGAGGTGTACGGCGGGGCCGGGGTCCACGTCGAGTACCTGGCGCGCGAGCTGCGCCGCCTCGCCGACGTACGGGTGCACTGCTTCGGCGCACCACGCGACGAGCCGGGCGTCACCGCGTACGCCGAGCCGGCCGCACTGGCCGACGCGAACCCGGCGCTGCGGACCATGGGCGTCGACCTGGAGATGGCGGCCGGCTGCGCCGGCACCGACGTGGTGCACAGCCACACCTGGTACGCCAACCTGGCCGGACACACCGCGAAGCTGCTGTACGGGGTGCCGCACGTGGTCACCGCGCACAGCCTGGAGCCGCTGCGGCCGTGGAAGGCCGAACAGCTCGGCGGCGGGTACGCACTCTCCTCCTGGTGCGAGCGCACGGCGGTGGAGTCCGCCGACGCGGTGATCGCGGTCAGCGAGGGAATGCGGCGGGACGTCCTGATGGCCTACCCGGCGGTGAACCCGGACCGGGTGCGGGTGGTCTACAACGGCATCGACACCGGGCAGTACGCCCCGGACCTCGGCACCGACGTGATGGACCGGCTCGGCATCGACCCGTCCCGCCCCAGCGTGGTCTACGTCGGGCGGATCACCCGGCAGAAGGGCCTGCCGTACCTGCTGCGGGCGGCCCGGGAGCTGCCCGCCGACACCCAGCTCGTGCTGCTCGCCGGCGCCCCCGACACGCCGGACATCGCGGCCGAGGTGGAGGAGCTGGTCGCCGAGCTGCGGGCCAACCGCTCCGGGGTGGTCTGGGTGGCCGCGATGCTGCCCAAGCACGAGGTGATCCAGGTGCTCACCCACGCCACGATCTTCGCCTGTCCGTCGGTGTACGAGCCGATGGGCATCGTCAACCTGGAGGCGATGGCCTGCGAGACGGCCGTGGTGGCTACCGCCACCGGCGGCATCCCCGAGGTGGTCGTCGACGGCGAGACCGGGCTGCTGGTGCCGATCGACCAGGCCAGCGACGGCAGTGGCCGGCCGCTGGACCCGGCGCGGTTCGTGGCCGACCTGGCGGCCCGGCTCAACGAGCTGCTGACCGACCCGGCACGCACCGCGGAGTTCGGCCGCGCCGGGCGACGCCGGGCCGTGGAGCACTTCTCCTGGGACACGATCGCGCAGCGGACGCTGGAGGTGTACCGGTCGGTGGGCGCCGCCGGCTGACCACCGCTCAGGTGCTGGGCGAAGCAACCGCCAGCTTGGGGAAATACGTACGGTAGCGGGCACCGTCCCGGGTCAACAGGCGGTAGCCGCACACGGCCGCATGGGCTCCGATGTAGAAATCCGCGATCGGTGAACGCTTGGTGCCGCCCTGCGCGCGGTACCTCGCGTACGCCTTGCCGGCGAGGAAGCCCGCCGGATACGGCAGTTCCTCGCGCAGGAAGTCCGCGGCCGGCAGCGCCTCGTCGAGCTCCTCGATGCTGGCGAAACGCACCGACACCTCGGCGTACACGATCGGGTTGATGACCAGGGCGCCGCTGTCCCGGGCGGCGGCCAGGGCGTTGCCCGACCATTCGGCCCAGCGCGGGTCCTCGGTGAAGATGTCCAGCAGGACGTTGGTGTCGACCAGGGTGGTGGCCGCGTCATCCGATCGGGTGGGGACGGCCCGGACCAGCTCACTCGCCACGAAGCAGTTCCATCAACTCATCCGTGGACATCCCCTCGGCCTGTCGGGCTCCCCCACGCCCGCGCATGTGCCGGACCAGGCGTTGCCCCCGGCTCTCCGCGCCGCTCACCCGCACGATTCGCAGCGCGCCACCCTCCTCGACGACGTCGACCTCGTCGCCCTCGTGCAGCCCGTGCCGGGCACGCAGGGCGGCGGGGATGGTCACCTGGCCTTTGCTGTTGAGCTTCATCCCGCCTCCTCGTGACACGTATTACCAATGATACGTGTCGGACGGGTTCCGCGTAGGCCCGACAGGTGGCGCACGCCTCGACCCGAGCGCGAAGCGATCTCGCGCAGTAGGTTGAACCGGTGAGTGGACGGTTCCCGATCGAAGACGTCTCCCCCGTCGTCTCCTGCGGTCGCTACCCGGCCAAGGCGGTGGTGGGCGAGCTGGTCCCGGTGTCCGCCCGCGCCTACCGCGAGGGACACGACGCGCTCGGCTGCAACGTGGTGTGGCTCGGCCCGGACGGCGTGGCCCGCCCGTTCACCCGGATGCGGCCCGGCGAGCCCGGCCAGGACCGCTGGCACGCCACCATCCGGCCGGACGCGGTCGGTGCCTGGCGATTCGCCGTCGAGGCGTTCCACGATCCGTACCTGACCTGGCAGAACGCGGTCACCAAGAAGCTGGCCGCCGGCCAGGGCGCGGCGGAGCTGGCCAACGACCTGGCCGAGGGCGCCCGGGTGCTGGAGGCGGCGCTGGAGTTGGTCCCGGACGCCGACCGGGCGCGGGTGCGGGCGGCGGCGGCCGCGCTGCGCGACGACGACCGGGAGCTGCGCCGGCGGGTTGTCCCGGCGCTCGACCTGGCCGCGCTGCTCTGGGACCACCCGGTCCGGGAGCTGGTCACCACCGGCGACGAGTACCAGCTCTGGGTGGACCGGCCCCGGGCCCTCTTCTCCGCCTGGTACGAGTTCTTCCCCCGCTCCGAGGGGGCGATCCCGGCCACCGTCGACGCGCCGGCCCGGTCGGGGACCTTCGGGACCGCGACGGAGCGGCTCCCCGGGGTCGCGGCGATGGGCTTCGACGTGCTCTACCTGCCGCCGATCCACCCGATCGGCCGGGTCAACCGCAAGGGCCGTAACAACTCGCTCACCGCCGGGCCGGACGACGTCGGCTCGCCGTGGGCGATCGGCGCCGCCGAGGGCGGCCACGACGCCATCCACCCCGACCTGGGTACGCCGGAGGACTTCCGCGACTTCCTCGCCGCCGCCGCCGAGCAGGGCTTGGAGGTGGCGATGGACCTGGCGTTGCAGTGCGCCCCGGACCACCCGTGGGTGACCGAGCACCCGGAGTGGTTCACCACCCGGGCCGACGGCAGCATCGCGTACGCGGAGAACCCGCCGAAGAAGTACCAGGACATCTACCCGCTGAACTTCGACAACGACCCGGAGGGGATCCGGGCGGAGATCCTGCGGGTGGTGCTGCACTGGGTCGGCGAGGGGATCCGGATCTTCCGGGTCGACAACCCGCACACCAAGCCGTTCGACTTCTGGCACTGGCTGATCTGGGAGGTCAAGAAGGTCGAGCCGGACGTGCTCTTCCTCGCCGAGGCGTTCACCCGCCCGGCGATCATGCACGGCCTCGGCAAGATCGGCTTCACCCAGTCGTACACGTACTTCACCTGGCGTACCAGCGCGGCGGAGATGCGGGCGTACTGCGCGGAGCTGGTCGCGGCGGCGGACTACATGCGACCGAACTTCTGGCCCAACACGCCCGACATCCTGCACGAGTCGCTCCAGCACGGCGGCCCGCCGATGTTCAAGATCCGGGCGGTGCTGGCCGCGCTGCTCTCCCCCTCCTGGGGCATGTACGCCGGCTTCGAGCTGTTCGAACACGTCGCCCGCCCCGGCGCCGAGGAGTACCTGGACAACGAGAAGTACGAGCTGCGCCCCCGAGAGTGGGCCGAGGCCCAGGCGCAGGGCCGCTCGCTCGCCCCGTTCATCGCCACCCTCAACCGGGTACGCCGCGACAACCCCGCCCTGCACCGGCTGCGCAACCTGCGCTTCCACGACATCGACAACCCGGCCCTGCTCTGCTGGTCCAAGCACGACCCGGACACCGGCAACACGGTGCTGGTGGTCTGCTCGTTCGACTCCCGCGAGGTGCAGTGGGGCAACACCACGCTGGACATGCCGGCGCTCGGCCTCGACTGGCACGAACGCTTCACCGTGCACGACGAGCTGTCCGGGGTCAGCTACGAGTGGGGGCAGCGCAACGCCGTCCGGCTCGACCCGTACCTGCAACCCGCGCACGTCTTCACGGTGCGGCGGCCCGACGCGCCGGCCGCACCGGAACCGGAGCACCCGGCGGCGCCCGACCTGACCGTCGAGGACGTGCCCGCCGACCTGTCCGGCGGCACCGCCCCGACCGCACCGGCCGTGGAGGATGACGAACGATGGAGCAGCTGATCTCCGGCGAGGCGTACGACCCGCACGCCGTGCTCGGCGCGCATCCGGCGGCCGGGCGCACCACCGTCCGGACCATGCGCCGGGGCGCGGCCGACGTGGTCGTGCTCGTCGGCGACGAGCGGCACCCGATGAAACGGGTGCACGACGTCGGCGTCTTCGAGGCCGTGCTGCCCGGCGAGGTGCTCGACTACCGGGTCGAGGTCGACGGGACGGTGCTCGACGACCCCTACCGCTACCCACCCACCCTCGGCGAGCTGGACCTGCACCTGATCGGCGAGGGGCGGCACGAGCGGCTCTGGGAGGCGCTCGGCGCCCGGGTGTTCGACGAGGGCGTGGCGTTCACCGTCTGGGCGCCCAACGCCCGCGGGGTGCGGGTGGTCGGCGACTTCACCGGCTGGGCGCCGGACGACGGCTGGCCGATGCGCTCGCTCGGCGCCAGCGGGGTGTGGGAGATCTTCGTGCCGGGCGTGCCGGCCGGGGCCCGCTACAAGTACCGGATCCTCGGCGCCGACGGGCACTGGCGGGACAAGGCCGACCCGATGGCCGCCCGCGCCGAGGTGCCGCCGGCCACCGCCTCCGTCGTGCACCACTCGACGTACGAGTGGGGCGACGCCGCCTGGTTGGAGCGGCGGGCGAAGCGGCGACCGCACCAGGAGCCGATGAGCGTGTACGAGGTGCACCTCGGCTCCTGGCGGCCGGGCCTCGGCTACCGGGAACTGGCCGAGCAGCTCACCGAGTACGTGACCGGCATGGGGTTCACCCACGTGGAGTTCCTGCCGGTGATGGAGCACCCGTTCGGCGGCTCCTGGGGCTACCAGGTCACCGGCTACTACGCCCCCACCGCCCGGTTCGGCGACCCGGACGACTTCCGCTACCTGGTCGACCGGCTGCACCAGGCCGGCATCGGGGTGCTCCTCGACTGGGTGCCGGCGCACTTCCCGCGCGACGAGTGGGCCTTGGGCCGCTTCGACGGCACCCCGCTGTACGAGCACCCCGACCCGCGCCGCGGCGAGCATCCCGACTGGGGCACGTACGTCTTCGACTTCGGCCGCCGGGAGGTGCGCAACTTCCTGGTGGCCAACGCGCTCTACTGGTGCGAGCAGTTCCACGCTGACGGGCTGCGCGTCGATGCGGTGGCATCGATGCTCTACCTGGACTACTCCCGCCAGGAGGGCCAGTGGGTGCCCAACGTGCACGGCGGCCGGGAGCACCTGGAGGCCATCGCGTTCCTCCAGGAGGCCAACGCCACCGTCTACAAGCACCACCCCGGGGTGGTGATGGTCGCCGAGGAGTCCACCGCCTGGCCCGGCGTCACCCGCCCGACCGGTGAGGGCGGGCTGGGCTTCGGCTTCAAGTGGAACATGGGCTGGATGCACGACACCCTGCTCTACACCTCGAAGGACCCGATCTACCGGCAGCACCACCACCATCAGCTCACCTTCTCGCTGGCGTACGCCTGGAGCGAGAACTACGTGCTGCCGATCAGCCACGACGAGGTGGTGCACGGCAAGGGCTCCCTGGTCGGCAAGATGCCCGGCGACACCTGGCAGCGGCTGGCCAACGTGCGGGCGCTCCTGGCGTACATGTGGGCGCACCCCGGCAAGCAGTTGCTCTTCATGGGCTGCGAGCTGGCCGACGACCGGGAGTGGAGCGAGGAGCGCGGCCTCGACTGGTACCTGCTGCACGACCCGGCGCGGGCCGGCGTGCAACGCCTCGTCGGCGACCTGAACCGGGTCTACCGGGCCACCCCGGCGCTGTGGGCGCAGGACACCGAACCCGCCGGCTTCCGCTGGATCGCCGGGGACGACGTCGCCAACAACAGCGTCTCGTTCGTGCGGATCGCCCCGGACGGCGCCACGCTGGTCTGCGTAGCCAACTTCTCGGCCCGGCCGCTGGAGGGCTACCGGGTCGGCCTGCCGGCCAGCGGCACCTGGACCGAGGTGATCAACACCGACGCCGACCACTACGGCGGGTCCGGGGTGGGGAACCTCGGCGCGGTGCACGCGGAGAGCGTGCCCTGGCACGGGATGGCCGCCTCGGCGACGCTGCGGCTCCCCCCGCTCGGCGTCCTCTGGCTCCATCGGGACTGACCGTGGTCAGGCGGCGGCAGGTGTGGTCATCGTCCCCTGAAGTCGCGCGGAACACGATGGTCGGGATTCGAGCGGCGTTAGCAACGAATTACCGATTCAGGACACTAGGCGCCTTCGGCTGCGGCCCGATCCCATCCGCTGGCGTACCTTCGTTGAGGCCGCGTCCGGAGCGGGAGCTCACCCGCTTTCGCTTCAAGGCCGGCTTCTCGACGAAGTTCCACGACAACGCCGCGAGGGTCAGGGAGACCGCCAAGACGACGAAGGCCACCGTGTATTCGGGCAGGTGGCTGTCCAGGCCCCACCAGAGGATGGCGTTCACAATCAGCATGTGCCAGATGTAGCTGCCGTAACTGAGGTCACCGAATCGCTTCGGGAACTTCTCGAACGCCCGCGGTCCGCGCTCGCCCACGCACACAACGACGTAAGAGAGGGCGAGCCCCTTGATCAGGGCGACCAGCGGGATATCGAAGAGGTGCTCGTTTGCTTGGACTGCGGCGATGTAGACGGCTGCCGCAACCGCGGCACGGGGCCAGGTCAGACGGACATGCTTGAGGCCCCACAAGTACCAGGCGACGCCGAGACCGAACCACCAAAGGTAGGGCAGGAAGGTGACCTTCAACAGCTTTCCGGCCATGCCGTCGACGCCGGGTGACAGCACCCAGGTAACAGCACCGGCCGTGAGGAGAACTCCCAAGAAGACTCGGATCCTGATCCGGCGACTGGCAAGCACGAGGAGCGGAACGAAGACATAGAAAGAGACCTCGACCGCAATTGCCGCCAGGCTGCCGTTGACGTTTCCGACCCCGAAATCTTCCAGAAAGCCAGGGCTGTAGAACGGCGCAAGGAAGGCCATCGACAGGATCCAGGAGACGCCACGGACGGAAGCGATGTCGGAGGAGGCGGCGGCACCGACCGCGACTACGAAGATCACCGCGATCACCCCGTAAACCCACAGGGCGGGCCCGATTCGCAGGACCCGGTTCTCGTAGAAGTCGCGCCACCAGGTGCCGGTTCGGTCCCGTTCCATCAGTCGGTCAGCGGACCGAAAGACGAAAAGGCCGCTGATGATGAAGAACGTATGCAAGCCCTCGTATACCCAGAGCGCGTCGCCTGACCGGTGCCACAGAAACGGGACGCCGAGGTGGTTCGATGTGTGCTCCAGCAGAACCTCAACAGCAGCGATCAGCCGAATGAAGTCGTAGGCGTTCACACGCCGCTTCAGATCCTCTGCAAGCATGGCGAAAGCGTACATCTGGTCAGCATTCGGGCATGAGGCGCCACACCGTCACGCGCCGGTTCTCCAGCACACTTCGGCACCGCTGGGCCCCCTACCCAGGATGAGCGACCGCACGGCACCGTTGGCTCGGCTCCCAGATTGGGCATCGCCGTGTCCGCCCATTTGGCGGCGGTCAAAGACGGCCCGCTGGCAGTGGCCCGGATCTGCGGCACCGGGACTTTCGCCGGCGACGATTAGCCGGGAGCTGCGCCGCAACGCCGCCGCGCGCATGACTGCAGCTACGACGCTGGCCTCGCACGCGGTCGAAGCCGGGAGCGGTTGTGTCGCTCATAACTCCTTCTCGCGTTCCTTGCGTGTGGGACCGGCATACGTCAGACCAGGCCCGCGTCCCGCAGCAGCTTCCAGAGCCCGGCACCGTCCGGTGCGGCGAGCCACTTCTGCCCCACCGGGCCGGCGGAGGGGCGTCCGGGCGCGGCCGGCAGGCTACCGGCGAGCACCGACTGGGTGGGCGACAGCCGGCGGATCGCCACCCCGGCCACGTTGTCCGGGTGCGCGGCGGCGAACTCGCGGTAGATCTCCTGGTCGTGCTGCCCGTCGTCGCCGATCAGCAGCCACCGGACGTCCGGGAACTCCCGGGCCAGCCGGGCCAGGGTGGCCCGCTTGTGCTCCTTGCCGCTGCGGAACCACCGGTCGGCCGTCGGCCCCCAGTCGGTGAGCAGCAACGGCCCCGCCGGATAGAGGTGCCGGGAGAGGAACCGGGTGAGTGTCGGGGCGACGTTCCAGGCGCCGGTGGACAGGTAGAAGACCGGGGCGCCGGGGTGGGCGGTGACCAACCGCTCGTACAGCACCGCCATGCCGGGCACGGCGGCCCGGGCGTGTTCGTCGAGGACGAAGGTGTTCCAGGCGGCGAGCAACGGCCGGGGCAGCGCGGTGACCATGACCGTGTCGTCGATGTCGGAGAGGATGCCGAACCGGACGTTCGGGTCGAGCACGCGGACCAGAGCCTCCACCGGCTCGGCGTCGGGGACGCTGAGGCGTACGGAGGCCCAGCCGGGGGTGAAGTCGGCCTCGATGACGGTGTCGACGAAGCCGCTGCGGTCCGCCGTCGTCTCGTGGCGTACGTCGCCGGCCTCGATGGTCACGGTGGCGTACTTGGCGGGCAGGGTGGCGAAGCTGCGCCAGCCGCGAACCTTCTCCGGTCGGGCCCGCTGCCGGACGTCCGGGCGGCCGAGCAGCACCCGGCACAGCACCCGCGCCCAGCCCGGGGCGCCGTACCCGGCGTACGCGATGATGTTGACCCGCCACCCGGTGCGCCGCAGCCGGCGCGCCACCAGGTTGTGGACCGCGTCCTCGATCCGTGCGGCCCGGTGCAGCCGCGGTACGGCGAGGTCTCCGGCAGGTGTGGCGGGCACGCTGCCACCCTGCCACACCGGGGCGACACCGGCCACGCGAGTGCGGCCGGCCCGACTCCGCCGATCCGCCCCGCCCCCGGGCGGCACCGTGAAAAACTGCGGTCGGGACGACGACGGGGGCGTTGGTCGTGTCGACAGCAGTGCAGCACCGCGGGTGGTGGCACCCCACGCTCGACCGGCCGGCGCTCGTCGCGCTGGTGCTCGGGGCGGCCGGGGTCGGTTACCGGCTGGTCCTGACGCTGCTGACCCTGCCCACCTCGAACAGCGACGAGGCCACCTTCGGCCTCGCCGCGCTGCACATCGCCGCCGGCCACGAGCGGCCGGTCTTCCTGTACGGCCAGCACTACATGGGCGTGCTGGAGTCGTACCTGGCGGCGCCGCTGGTCCGGTGGGCCGGGCCGAGCTGGCCGGTGCTGCGGCTGCCCCTGCTGGCGCTCTACGCGGTCTTCCTCTGGCTGGCCTACCGGCTGACCCGCCGCCTCTTCTCCCCCTGGCTGGCCACCTTCGTGGTCGGGCTGCTGGCGCTCGGCTCGGAGCGGGTGGTCCGCGACCAGCTCACCGTGGTGGGCGGCCGACCGGAGGTGAAGCCGGCGGTGCTGGCGATGCTGCTGATCGCGGTGGCCCTCGGCGAACGCCGGGTGCGGCACCGCTGGCTGGCCACCGGCGTGTTCGGGCTGCTCGCTGGCCTGGCGCTCTGGTCGGACTGGCTGATCGTGCCCTACCTGGCGGCGGCCGGGCTGGTGCTGTTCTGGGCGGCGCCCCGGGACCTGGTCGGCTGGCCCGGCGTGCTGCTGATCGCCGGCTTCCTGCTCGGGGTCGCACCGATGATCAAGGACAACCTGGTAGCCCCGCCCGGGCAGGACTCGCTGTCGGTGTTCCGGCAGATCAGCACCCGGCCGGGCGCGGTGCCGTCCTGGTCGGACCGGGTGCACGGCGGCCTGCTGGAGGGGGTGCCGCTGGCCGGCGGGCTGTGCCGGGCGGCCGGCTGCGCCCGGTGGCAGGAGTGGTTCGGGTTGCTCTACCCCGTGCTGCTGGTGGCCGCCGCCGTGCTGGGGCTGGTCGCGTACCGGCGGGCCGCCGTCGCCGCCGGACGGGTCCGGGCGGTCGCGCAACTCGCCCTGGTCGTCGGGGCCGCGCTGACCCTGCTCCTGTACGTGCGCAGCCCGCTCGCCGCGACCGACCCGCTGGGCAACGCCCGCTACCTGTCGGTGCTGCAGATCTCGCTGCCGGCGGTGCTGTGGCCGATCTGGCTGGCCGCCGCGCACGCCTGGCGGGGCACGGCGGGGGTGGCCGCGCGGATCGGCGGCGCGGCGGCGCACCTGGTGCTGGCCGCGCTGGCCGCCGCCACGCTCGCGGCCACCGTGGCGTTCGTCGCGGACGCGCCGTCGCTGCGGGCCGAGGAGCGGCGGGCCCGCGAGCTGGCCGACGCGGTGCGCGGGGCCGGGCTGCACGAGGTGTACGGGGACTACTGGACCTGCAACCGGCTGATCTTCAACACCGGCGAGACGGTGGCCTGCGGGGTGCTCGACGGCAACCTGACCCCGGGGCAGAACCGCTACCCGCCGTACTGGCGGCAGGTCGGGCGGGCGGCCCGGCCCGGGTACGTGCTCGAGGCCGGGTCGTCGGCGGAGCGCGCGCTGCGCCGCTGGCTCGGCGACGGGGCCGACGCGGCCGTGGTCGCCGAGGTGGGCGGCTATCGCGTGTACCACCCGGAGAGCGCCGTGCGGCCGTGGCGCTGAGGGTGGCCCGTAGGCTGAGCCGATGCTCATCCTGCTGCCCCCGTCCGAGGGGAAGGCCGAGGCCGGCACCGGCCGGCGGCTGGACCTGTCCCGGCTCTCCCTGCCGGAGCTGACCCCGGCCCGGGAGGAGGTGCTGACCGCCCTGGTCGCGCTCTGCGCCGGGCCGGACGAGGCGGCGGCCCGGGCCGCGCTGGGCCTCAGCGAGGGACAGGGCGGCGAGCTGCGCCGCAACGCCCGGCTCCGCGCGGCGGCGACCGCCCCGGCGGGGCGGATCTACACCGGGGTGCTCTACGAGGCGCTCGACCTGGCCTCGCTGTCGCCCACGGCGGAACGGCTGGCCCGCCGGTCGGTGCTGATCAGCTCCGGCCTGTGGGGCGCGGTACGCCTCGCCGACCGGATCCCGCCGTACCGCTGCCCGGTCGGGGCGCGGCTGCCGGGGATCGGCGCGCTGTCGGCGTACTGGCGTCGGGCGCTGGAGCCGGCGATGGCGGCGGCGGCCGGCCGGGGGCCGGTGCTGGACCTGCGCTCCGGCGCGTACGCGGCCACCTGGGCCCCACGCGGGGCGGTCGCGGAGCGCACGGTGACGGTGCGGGTGCTGCACGAGCGCGAGGTCGACGGGGCGCCGACCCGGTCGGTGGTGAGCCACTTCAACAAGGCCACCAAGGGCCGGCTGGTCCGCGACCTGCTGACCGCCGGCGCCCGGCCGCGCACCCCCGCCGCTCTGGTGGGCGCGCTGCGGGACCTGAAGTACACGGTCGAGGAGCAGCCGGCAGTGTCCGGCCGGCCACGCCAGATCGACGTGGTGGTTACGGAGCTGTAGCCGCAATTTTTGCTCAAGGCTCGGGCGCAGCGGTTTCGCCATGCCGGCCAGGGGGCCACGGTAGGGGAACCCCGACGCCGACAAGGAGTTCCTCCGATGGCCTCCGACTCCACGCTGCTCGACCGGCCGCACCGTTCGCTGCCGCCCCCACCGCTGGACTGGCTGACCCTGGCTGACGCGTTCGAGGTCGCCTGCCTGGTGCGCTGCACCCCGCCCCCGGCCATCGACGGCCGCCGCGCCGACACCGGCACCTACCGGGGCGGGGTGGCCGAGTTCAACCACGAGGCCGCGGCGCACCGGATGCGGCAGCTGCTCGGCCGCCTGGACGTGCCGGTGGAGCACGAGCTGACCACCGGCGGCCTGCGCCGCCGCTACGAACTGCACCGGCTCTCCGTGCCCCGCGAGCACCGCACGGCGTACGCGATGCTGCTGGAGGCCGGCTGGCGGCAGGGCCGCCGGGAGCTGCTCGGCGGCCCGGTCCCCGGCGCCTCCCCGGCCCGGCGGGTGTGGCGGCCCCGGCTGGCCGCCGCGGCGTGGCGCGCGGCACTGCTGGCCGGCGGGCGGCACGTCCGCCGGCACTGCCTCGGTGTCCGGCTCACCGATCGGGACCTGGCCGCGGTGCTGGTCCGCAGCGCGGCGCTGCTGGACGTCCCGGCGGTGCTCCGGCCCGGCGGCGGCTGCTTCCTGGTGAGCGTGCCCAACGGCCCGCACCGCGCACGGATCGTGGACAGCGCCACCCTCGCCCCGGCGCCGGCCTGCTGAGCCGTTCACCCGGCACAGCCCACCCGCGCCGCTGCCGGGACCAGCCGCCCCCACCGCGCCGGGCGGGTACAGCTACCCGCCGGTTGGGCTTGCGCGGCGGCGGGTGCACGGCGCAGAGTGCAGCCCGTGAGCCGACGCTGGTCTGTGCGCGGCCGGCGGCGGACCCCGATGCCGGCGGCCCTGGTACTGCTGCTGGTGTCGACCCTCGGCGGGCTGGCCGGCTGCCGGGACGAGCCAACCCGGCCGGTGCGGATCCGGATCGCCACGGGCAGCCCGACCGCCGTCTACCACGCCTTCGGCCAGTCGCTGGCGGCGATCCTCAACCGGGAGCTGCCCGGGGTGCAGGCCAGCGTGGTGGTCACCGCGGCCTCCGCGCAGAACGTGCGGCTGGTCGGCTCCGGCGCGGCGGAGCTGGGCTTCACCCAGGCCGACGTGCTGCCGCCCCGGTCCCCTGAGCATCCCGCCGTGCTCGCCGTGGCCCGGGTCTACGACGACCTGCTGCACCTGGTCACCACCGCCGGCGGCTCGGTACGTACGCTGGCCGACCTGCGGGGCCGGCGGGTGTCGGTGGGCGCCGACGGCTCCGGCACCGAGGTGACCGCCATGCGGCTGCTGGAGGTGGCGCAGCTCGGCGGCGACCAGGTCCGGCAGGAGCATCTCGGCCTGGACGACTCCGTGGCGGCGCTGCGCGCCGGCCGGATCGACGCGTTCTTCTTCTCCGGCGGCCTGCCGGTGCGCGGCGTCGCGGAGCTGGCCGGCAGCACCGCCATCCGGGTGGTCGACCTGGGTGAGTGGACCGAGCCGCTGCGCCGCCGGTACGGGCAGGTGTACGTGACCCGGGACATCCCCCTCTCGGTGTACGGCGTGGACCCGGTCAGCACGGTGGCCAACCCGAACTACCTGATCGTCCGCGCCGACCTGCCGGAGGCGCTGGTGCGGGACCTGACCCGGCTGCTGATGGACCGCCGGGAGGAGCTGGCGGCGGCCCACCCGGCGGCCGGCCGGATGAGTCCCCGCTCCGCGATCGTCACCACCCCGCTCCCCCTGCACCCGGGCGCGGCGGGCTGGTACCGGTCGACCAAACCCTGACGCCGGTGCCGCGTCAAACCGGCGGCGGTGCGGGCTCAGCCGGCGGCCGAGCGGACCCGCTCGGCCGGGTCGGTGCCGGTCGCGCCGGCGCCGCTCCCCCGCTCCGCGGCGGGGTCGTCCGGGCTCGGGAACCACAGCTCGGCGACCAGGCCCCGGGGCTGGCCCTGGCGCATCGTCAACCGGCCGTCGGAGGCGTCGACCAGCACCGCCACGATGGTCAGCCCCAGCCCCGCCCCGTCCACGTTCTGCACGTCCGGTGCCCGCCAGAACCGCTCGGTAGCCTGGCCGAGCTGGCTGGCCGTCATGCCCGGGCCGGTGTCGCGCACCTGCAACGCGATCCCCCCGTCGGCCGGGCGTACCGCCACGGTCACCTCGCCGCCGGGGTCGCTGAACTTGACCGCGTTGTCGATCAACGCGTCGAGCGCCTGGTCGATCGCCGTCGGCACGGTCCGGGCGTACGCCGGCGCCGCGACCGTGTCGAGCCGGAGGTCGATGGACCGGTGCCGGGCCAGCGGCAGCCAGGCCGCCACCCGGGAGGCCGCGACCTCGGCGGCGTCCACGCTGACCCGCTGGTTCTCCGTCCGCTCGGCCCGGGCCAGGGTGAGCAGGGCGTCGAGCAGGGTGGCCAGCCGATCCGTCTCCTCCAGCGCCAGCCGGTGCTCGGCGCGGCCGTCGTCGTCGGTCAGGCTCGGTCCCAGCTCCTCCACCCGTAGCCGGAGCGCGGCCAGCGGGTTGCGTAGCTGGTGGCTGGCGTGCGCCACGAACGCCCGCTGCCGGTCCATCACGTCGGACACCACGTCGGCCATGTTGTTGAAGCTCGCCGCCAGCCGGCGCAGCTCCGGCGGGCCGAGCCGGGGGCGTACCCGGGCGGTGCCGTCACCCTCGGCGATCTCATGGGTCACCGCGTCCAGCTCGGTGACCGGGCGGAGCACCCAGCCGGCCAGCCCGAACGCGGTCGAGACGCAGGCCAGCACCGCGAGCAGGCCGATCGCGGCCAGCAGCAGCCACCAGGAGGCCACGGTACGCCGGACGTTGCCGGGCGGAGTCACGGTGACCACCGCGCCGAGCACCTCGCCGCCGTCGGTGACCGGGACCGCCACCACCACCGGCCCGTCCACCCAGGGCCACACCGAGTCCGGTGCGCTGAACTGCTGGCCGGCCAGCGCGGTGTCCAGGGCGGCGGCCGTCCCCGGGCCGGACTCCCAGCTCACCGAGGCGGTCACGGTACGACCGTCCCGGTCGACCAGCGCGGCCCCGATGCCGTACAGGTCGTCGTAGGCGGCCAGTTCGCCGTCGAGCGGGCCGGCCCCGCCGCCGCGCAGCGCCGGGCCGCCGAGCGAGGCGAACCGGCTCGCGTCGGCGAGCCGGTCGGCCCGAACCCGGTCGGTCTCCCGGGTGGCCAGCGTGGCCGCCAGCGGCGTCTCCAGGGCCAGCAGCACGAGCACCATCAGCAGCAGGTAGCTGATCACCAGACGGCGCCGCACCCCAGCCCCCTCACTCGCCGCGGAGCCGGTAGCCGACCCCGCGTACGGTCTCCACCAGCGTCGGGTCGCCGAGCTTGCCCCGCAGCGAGCCGACGTGCACCTCGACCGTGTGCCGGTCCGCCCAGGTGGTGCCCCAGACGTCGAGCAAAATCCGGTCCCGCGGCACCGCCACGCCGGGCTGCCGGGCCAGGGAGAGCAGGATGTCGAACTCCTTGCGGGTGAGCGTCACCTGTCGGCCGGCCACGCTGACCGTCCGGCCGCCCACGTCGATGCGGACCGCGCCCGCCTCGATCAGGTTGCGCTCCGGCACGGTGTGGGCGGCCCGCCGCAGCACCGCCTCGATCCGCGCCTGGAGCTCCACCATCGAGAACGGCTTGACCACGTAGTCGTCGGCGCCCAGCCGGAGGCCGAGCACCCGGTCGCGTTCCTCGCCCCGGGCGGTCACCGCGATGATGCCGAGCTGGCTGCTGCGCCGGCGCAACTCCCGGCACAGGTCGGTGCCGTCCCCGTCGGGCAGGGTCAGGTCGAGCAGCACCAGGTCGCAGGGGGCGGCGGAGAGCGCGGCTTCCACGGTGGCGGCGTGCTCCACCTCGTAGCCCCGCCGGATCAGCGCGGACGACAGGGCGCCGGCCACCCGACGATCGTCCTCGACCAGGAGGATCCGCACCCGTGCCTCCGTCCCTCGACCTGCTGCCCACGCATCGTGGCAGACCGGCGCGCGCGGCGGGAGCCCCGGGCACGCCATGGGTGGGGCGGGCCGAATCGGTGGGCTATGGTTCTGCCTTGTGTCCGCTCCCGCCCCCGCGTACGACGGGTCGTTCCGCCACGACGTCGACGCCCCCACCGCCCCGCAGCAACGCCCGGTCGACACGCGGACCCGCGCCGACGCGGCGGGCCGGACGGACGCCGCGGCCGAGGAGCGTCCGGGACGGGGCTGGCACCGTCACCCGGCGCTGGCGGCGATGGGTCTCTACGCCCTGCTGCGGCTCAGCGGACTGGTCGTCCTCGCGCTCTTCGCCCACCGGTCGGGCGCGGACTTCTGGTCGCTGCTGCACAGCCGCTTCGACGGCATCTGGTACGTGGGCATCGCCGACGACGGGTACGACACCGGGCTGGTCGGCCACCACCCGAAGTCCCACAGCACGCTGCCGAACCTGCCGTTCTTCCCGCTCTACCCGGGGCTGATCGCGGCGGTCGCCGCCGTCACCCCGTTCTCCACCCCGGTCGCCGCGCTGATCGTCGCCTGGACGGCCGGCCTGGCCGCCGCGTGGGGCATCTACGCCGTCGGCGCGCACCTCGGCTCGCGCCGGGTGGGCCTGATCCTGGTCGCCCTCTGGGCGGTCCTGCCGCACGCCATCGTGCAGAACATGGCCTACACCGAGACGGTGTTCACCGCGCTCGTCGCGTGGACGCTCTACGCGGTGCTACGCCGGCAGTGGCTCACCGCCGGCCTGCTCTGCCTCGTCGCCGGTCTCGCCCGCCCGACCGCCACGACCCTGATCGCGGCAGTCGGGCTGGCCGCTCTGGTGGCGATCGTCCGCCGTCAGGACGGCTGGCGGCCATGGGTGGGGGCCGCGCTCGCCCCGCTCGGCTACCTGGGTTACCTGGCCTGGATCGGGCACCGGCTGGGCTCGCCCAGCGCCTACTTCACCATGCAGGAGAAGTACTGGCGGATCGGCTTCGACGGCGGCGCCTCGACGGTCAAGACGCTGAAGAAGGTGCTGATCGCGCCCACCTCGCTGCCCATGTACGTGTCCGCCCTGCTGCTGGGTGTCGCGGTGGTGCTGATCGCGCTGCTCGTGCTGCACCGCTACCCGCTGCCCCTGGTGGTCTACTCGGTCACGTTCTTCCTGATCAGCATCGGCACGGAGAACTACTTCTGGGCGAAGGGCCGCTACCTGATGCCCGCCTTCGCGCTGCTCCTGCCGGTCGCCGTGGGGCTGACGAAGGCGCGACGGAGCACCGTGCTGGCCGTGTTCGGCTTCCTCGTGCTCGTCTCCGCCTGGTACGGCACCTACCTGAGCCTGCAGTGGAAATACTCCCCGTGACCCGCCCGGCGCGCTGACCGGCCGCCGACCCGGTGGCGGCGCCGCGCGGCAGGGGGCTCGTTATGCTACGCCGAGTCCGACTATCGGCCGGCCGATGCAGGCAGCCGGGTGTCGGCTGGTCCCGGCCCGCGCGGCCGCCTCGGTCCCCCGGCGCGGTCCGACGCACGGCTCCGCTGGCGCGACGGCGCGCCCGACGATGCGAGTTGATTGATGACTGACACCAACGACCGTTCCCCGTCCGTGTTCGTCCACCCGACGGCCGACGTGGAGGACGGTGCCCAGGTCGGCGACGGCACCAAGGTCTGGCACCTGGCCCACATCCGGTCGAGCGCCCAGGTCGGTGCCGGTTGCGTGATCGGGCGCAACGTGTACGTCGACGCGAACGTCACCGTCGGCGACCGCGTCAAGATCCAGAACAACGTCTCGGTCTACCAGGGCGTCACCATCGAGGACGAGGTCTTCGTCGGGCCGTCCGCGGTGTTCACCAACGACTTCCGCCCGCGCGCCCAGAACCCGGACTGGACGATCACCCCGACCCTGGTCCGGCGAGGTGCCTCGATCGGCGCCAACGCCACCCTGGTCTGCGGCATCGAGGTCGGCGAGTACGCCATGATCGCCGCCGGTTCGGTGGTCACCAGGGACGTCAAGCCGTACCAGTTGGTGGTCGGCAACCCGGCGCGGCCGAAGGGCTGGGTCGACGAGAAGGGCGAGGTCGTCTCCCGGGACGTCGACAACCCTCCGGCGGGCCTGACCCAGGGCTGAGCGGCGGGCGGCCGGCCCCGTCGACGAGAGCGGGCCCTGACCGGTGATCCGGTCAGGGCCCGCGTCGCGTTGGCCGGGGTCAGCCGCCGATGACCACCCGGCGGACGCCCTCCCAGCGGGCCGGGTCGGTCACCCGACGCCCGTCCACCAGCACGGTCACGCCCGGCAGGTCGGCCGGGGTGAGGGTGCGGTACTCGGCGTGGTCGGCCTGGATGACGGCGGCGCCGACCGGCTCGCCGTCGTAGCCGGGCAGGCCGTGCGCGGCCAGCTCCTCGTTCGTGTACATCGGGTCGGAGACGTACGGCTTGGCACCCCGGGCCCGCAGCGCCTCCACGGTCGGGAAGACGCCGGAGAAGGCGGTCTCCTTCACGCCGCCGCGGTAGGCGGCGCCGAGCACCAGCACGCCCACGTCGGTCAGGTCGCCGTACGCGGCGGCGAGCAGGTCGACGGCGTACTGCGGCATGGCGGCGTTGGCCTCACGGGCCGAGCGGACCACGGTGGCGGCCGGGTCGTTCCACAGGTACATCCGCGGGTAGATCGGGATGCAGTGCCCACCGACGGCGATGCCCGGCTGGTGGATGTGGCTGTACGGCTGGGTGTTGCAGGCCTCGATGACCTTGGTGACGTCGACGCCCACCGTGTCGGCGAACCGGGCGAACTGGTTCGCCAGGCCGATGTTCACGTCCCGGTAGGTGGTCTCGGCGAGCTTGGCCAGCTCGGACGCCTCGGCCGAGCCCAGGTCCCAGACACCGTTCGGGCGGTTCAGGTCGGCCCGCTCGTCGAAGTCCAGCACCGCCTCGTAGAAGCGCACGCCGTGCGCGGCGGACGCCTCGTCGATGCCGCCGACCAGCTTCGGGTAGCGGCGCAGGTCGGCGAAGACCCGGCCGGTGAGCACCCGCTCCGGGCTGAACACCAGGTGGAAGTCCTTGCCGGCGGTGAGGCCGGAGCCCTCCTCCAGCATCGGCGCCCAGCGGTTGCGGGTGGTGCCGACCGGCAGGGTGGTCTCGTAGCTGACCAGGGTGCCCGGCTTGAGGCCACGGGCGATGGCCCGGGTGGCGTCGTCCATCCAGCCGAAGTCCGGCACGCCCTCGGCGTCCACGAAGAGGGGCACGACCACGACGACGGCCTCGGACTCGGCGACCGCGGCGGCCGTGTCGGTGGTCGCGCTGAGCAGCCCGGCGGACACGGCCTCCTTGAGCTTGGTGTCCAGGTCGGTCTCACCGGGGAACGGCACCGCGCCGTCGTTGACCAGCTGCACGACCCGCTCGGAGACGTCCGCTCCGATCACCCGGTGGCCCTTGGACGCGAACTGCACGGCGAGCGGCAGCCCGATCTTGCCCAGGGCGACGACGCAGATGTTCATGGCTACTTCTTTCCTCCTAGTGGAAGCCTGCGCCGCAGGCGGGCCAGCAGCCGGCGCGGCGTCAGAGGTGCTACGGCGATCACGAGCTCACCCTTGTGGTTCGTCGTGGCGGTAAGGACGTGCAGGTGGCCTCCCCGCCGCTGCACCGTGCGCTGTGGCACGGGCCGCGCCGGTCCGCGCAGGGCCGTCTCACCAACGGTACCGAACGCCTCGACCTCCGCCCGGACCACCCGCAGCTCGCCACCGGGGGCGACGCCGGCGAGCAGCCCGGCCAGCGGAAGCTGCGCCCGCACCAGGGTCCCGGCGCCGTCCGCCTCGACCGTGGCGTCGGCGCTGACGGTCTCGCCGGCGCGGAGCCGGACCGCGGTGGCCAGCCGCGGCAGGTCTCCGCGGGGGCTACGGGCGGTCACCGCCAGCGCCCGGTTGCCGAGGAACGACACGGAGACGGTGTCCAGCCGGGCGATCCAGTCGGCGACCCGGTCGGTGACCTCGAACCAGCGGTCGGGCATGCCGAGCCGGGGATCGCGGAATCCCGGGTAGCCGGCGTACCAGCGGTCCCCGTCGACCACGGCCGGCGGGATGCCCTCCTCGGCGTCCTGCCGGATGACGGCGAGCAGGTCGGCCAGCTCGCCGTACCGGGCGGCGCCCAGCCGTACCCGCGCCTGGATCGGCAGCTGGTCGCGGATCTCGTCGGTCAGGTACCGCTCGACCAGCGCGCGCACGCCGGCCCGGACCTGCTCCTGCACGCCCCGCTCCAGCGCCAGGAAGTCGTTCTCCAGCAGCCTCGCGACTTCCCAGCTGAAGTGCCGCACCAGGATCGCGTCGCGGCGCTTGCCCGCCTCAACCAGGCCGGCGACGAACTCCACCAGTGACTCGGCGCAGCGCAGCCGCTCGAGGTGGCGGCTGCGGTAGGTGATGTTGCGGGCGTTGAGCCGGCGCACCGCGTAGTAGTAGTCGTAGTCGGCCAGCACGGAGATCCGGCGGGCCCGGACGCAGGCCTCGATGGTGAACGGCTGGTCGCTGCCGACCGGCATGTCCTCCGGGTACCGCAGCCCGTACCGCTCGATCAGGTCCCGCCGGAACAGCTTGGTGTTGGACAGGGACCAGGGCAGCGCCGAGTCGAACAGGTCCAGGTCGGGCTCGTTGCGGGCGAAGACCGCCTGGTGGATGTTACGGCTGTTGACCCCGACGGTCCGGCCCAGCACGACGTCGGAGTCGTACCGGTCCGCCGCCGCGACGAGCCGCTCCAGCGCCTCCGGGCCGAGGTAGTCGTCGGAGCCGATGAAGAAGACGTAGCGGCCGGTGGCGTGCTCCAGGGCGCGGTTGCTGGGCGCGGCGGGCCCGCCGGAGTTGGGCTGGTGGACGACCTTGACCGTGCCCGGGTAGAGCCGGGCGAACCGGTCCAGCTCCCGGCCGCTGCCGTCGGTCGAACCGTCGTCCACCGCCACGACCTCCAGCCGGTCCCGCCCGATCGTCTGCTCCACCAGCGAGGTGAGGCAGCGGGTGAGGTAGGGCATGGTGTTGTAGACGGCCGTGATGACCGTCACGTCGGGCTCGGTCACCGGGCGGCTCCCACGGGCGGCTGCGCGCCCGGCTCCGCCGGCGTGCCGGCTGCGGCCGGACGGGGCCGGCCCGGCAGCAGCCGGGAGTAGACGCCGTCGAGCACCTCGGCCTGCGCCTCCCAGGTCCAGTTCGCCAGCAGGCCGGGGCGGTCGTACGCGGCCCGGTAGCGGGCCGGGTCGGCCAGGACGGCGCGCACCGCCCGCACGTAGTCGGCCACGTCCTCGGCGCGGAACACCTCACCCTGGCCGGTGGACCGCACGGTCCCGGCCATCGTCTTCACGTCGCTGACCACCAGCGGCAGCCGGGCGTGCGAGTACTCGAAGAACTTGGTGATCAACGCGATCTCGTGGTTGGGCCAGTGGTGGATCGGGATGACCCCCGCGTCGGCGCCGGACAGGAACGGCACCACCTGCCAGTGTGCCACGTAGGGCAGCGCGTGCACCCGGTCGGCGACGCCGAGCTTCGCGGCGCGGGCCAGCACCCCGGAGACGTACGGCCCGGTCGGCTTGTTGACCACCAGCGCCACGTGCACCCCGGGCAGCTGGGGCAGCGCGTCGACCATGATGTCGAGGCCGCGCTGCCGGGCGGCGGCCCCGCTGTAGACCAGCAGCGGCACGTCGGGGCCGATCCCGCAGAGCGCCCGCAGGTCCGGCGCGGGGGCGTCCGGGACGAGCTCCTCGTGGTGGGCGGCCGGGGCGTTCAACACCACGTCCGGCGTCTCGGCCAGCCCGTGCTCCCGCTGCAGCAGCTCGGCCAGGCCGTCCGAGACCGTCATCACGGCGTCGGCGTACGGGGCGTACTCCCGCTCGTGCGCCCGGTGCGCGGGCAGCCAGCGGGCATTGTCCTGCCACGGCTTGAGCCCGGGCAGGAACTCGTGGGCGTCCCACACCACCTTGACGTCCCGGCCCTCGGCGGCGGCGCGGATCTTGGCCCGGGCGGCCACGCCGAGCATCCGGAAGTCGTTGGCGTGGATCAGGTCCGGTCGCAGCTCGTCGACCACCGGCCCGTAGGCCAGCTCGTAGTCCCACAGGCCGGGCTCGAGCCGCCGCCAGGCGCCGTCGCCCTTCGCCAGCTGCCAGAAGAGGGTGTACGCCCGGTCCCACGGGTTGCGGAAGCGCCGCCGGCGGTGGGCCTGCGTCAGCATCCAGTAGCGCAGCGAGACCCACTTGCCGGCCGCCCGGGCGGCGACCTCCTCGGCCCGCAGCGCGCGCCGACGCAGGCCGAGCCGGGGCGTCGCCGGGTCGGCCACGGCGAGTTGCGCCGCCCGCACCGCGAGGTCCGCCCGCCACGCCTTGACGCTCTGCTGCCGGTGCGCGGCGATCCCGCTGGGCGGGTACGCCAGCGGCCAGCGCAGCCAGGCGCGACGGAACTCGTGCCGGCGACGGGCGAGCGGGGCGGGCACGGCCAGCAGGCGCACCTCGGCCCGGCCGAGCTGCCAGGTCTGCGGCAGGCTGCCAGGGGACCGGCCCAGCAGGACCACCTCCCAGCCGGCCTCGGCGGCCGAGCGGGCGGCCTTCTGCACCCGGGAGTCACCGTTGACGCCGTTGTCGACCAACATGACAACCCGCCCGCGCGGCTGCGCGGCAGTGCCGTCCATCGCCATCGTGCCCGTTTCCGCCTCTCTGGGAACCGCTGGTTCGCCTAGGGGACGGCCCGCGCCGACCGGGGCCGTCGACCTGACACGCCGTAACCGGCCGGCGAGCCGTCGCGAGTCTACGCGAGGCTCGCCCCGATCTGCCGCCACCTCACCTTGCCCGGTTTGCGGATGATTCGACCCCGCCGGCCGGCCTGTCCGGTGAGGGTCGGGCGGCGCTCAGGGCGACACCGGCTCCGGCGGCACAAGGGACGTGGTGACTGTGAGGTCGGGTCGCAGGCGGCCCAGCTGCCACCCGATCGACACGCCGAAGACGCCGGCCACCACCACCCGTTCGGTCCGCGCCAGGTCCAGCTTCGGCAGCACGTCCCGGCGCACGATCCGCCACAGCACCTGGGAGCGGACCACCCGGTAGCCGGGGTAGAAGACCGAGGTGTGGAACCAGCGCGCGGCCGAGGCGTGGCCGCGTTCGAGCCGGGACACGACCAGCTCCGGCCAGAGCGCGTCCTTCCCGCGAGCCCGCTTACGGGCCACCGCGAGGGCCTTCCCCGGCGCCCGGTAGACGAACAGCTGCTCGGTCCAGAGCACCGGCCGCTTGCGCTCCGCGGTGTCCAGGCGCAGCAGGCGGACCCGCTTGTCGACCTCCGAGCGGCGCCACTGCAGCGGGTCGTTGGTGATCACGTCGACGGCGTAGCCGCGCTCGATGAGGCGCCGGACGTACTGCCGGACGACCTTGAACTGCGGCGGGCTGATCGCCACCAGCACCACCCGCGGCGCGTCCGGGTCGTCCTGGCCGGACGGCGCGACCTCGGCGGCGGCCGGCGCGGCCACCTGCGCCGGGGCGGCCGGCGTGGTCACCTCGATCGGGGCGGGCTCGGGGGCCGCGTACACCTCGCGGAGCCGGGCCGCCACCGCATCCCGCCCGTACCGCTCGACCAGGCTGGCCCTCGCGGCCGGCAGGTCCAGCTCGTCGATCCGCTTGCGGAGTTCCCGGTAGCCCTCGACCAGCACCGCCGGGTCCTCGCTGATCTCGACCAGCAGGCCGGCGCGTCCGTTCAGCCCGCCCAGCGTCTCCTGTGGGCCGAGGCTCTCGGCCACCAGCACGGGGGTGCCGCACGCCACCGCCTCGACCACGGTCATCCCGAAGGTCTCCGCCGGGCTGGCGTGCACCAGCAGGTCGTGCGTGCGCATCAGCTCGGGCACCTCGGCCGGCGGCACCGCCGGGCGGAGGTCCACCCGGTCCCCGTACGGGCTGCGGGCCAGTTCAGCGCGGATCTGGTCGACCAGCGGACCGGTGCCGACCAGCGTCAGCGTGGCCGCCGGCTCCTCGGCCGCGATCGCGAGGAACGCGGCGAGCACCCGGTCGACGCCCTTCTGGGTGCTCAGCCGGCCGACGTACAGCCAGCGCAGCAGGTCCCGGGGCGGCTTCGGCCGCGGCGTGAAGTCGCTGAAGTCGATCGCGTTCGGGATGACGCGGAGCTTGTGGGCGTGGTGCGGGAACTGGTCGCGGATCTCGTTGCGCAGGTGCTGGCTGACGCACAGGAACACGTCGGCCCGGTGCAGCGCCTCCTCGTAGAGCCGGCGCGCGGCGGGCTGCTTGAAGATGTTGTAGAGGAAGCTGGCGTGCTCGGTGACGATGATCCGGGCGTCGGGCCGGGCCAGCCGCTGGGCGACCACCCCGCCGTAGATGCCCGTGTGGGCGTGCACGAGCGGGGCCTCGATCCGCCCCGTCGGCAGGGTCCGGCGGATGGCCTCGACGTGGCCGAGGGCCCAGGCGGCGTAGTCGCGCTTGGACGAGATGGGCACCGGAACCCGGGTGACCTCCCCCGCCGCCGTGTCCTCGATGACCGGGCCGACGCGGGCCGCCAGCCGGTCGGCCGCGACGGAGATCGCCTCGACGTTCGGCGCGTCGTAGCGGTAGGGCCAGTCCTCGGTGTGCAACACCGAGATCCGGGGGTGGTCGGCCCGCACCGCGCCGATGGTGGGCGGGACGAAGGCGCCGGCCAGCGGGTTGTTGGCCGACGGGTACCAGGGCGTGACGACGGCCAGGTCGGCGGGGGCGGGGCGGCGGGCCGGGTCCGCCGTCGGTTCGAGGGCGACGGCGAGGTCCGGCCGCCGCGCGACAGCGTCCCAGGCCGCCGGGAAGGCGTACGGGTCGCCGATCACGAGCAGGTCGGCGTCATGCAGCGGGCCGCTGCGGTCGCGCAGCAGCCGCCGGGCGGCACGCGTCGCGGCGCGCGGGTCGGGGGCGTCGACGCGGTGGACCCCCACGTCCTGCGGCACGTCGACGTCGCGCCACTCGGGCAGGTCGGGCGCGACGAGCTCGACCCGCGCACCGTCGGCGGTCAGCTGCGCCACGTGCCGCTCGGCGGCCCGGACCCGGTGCGGGCCCAGCGCCAGGAAGACGACCTTATGGGCATTCGCACTCAACGGGACTCCTCCACCAGCGCGCGCATCCGGGCCTCCCACGGCTGCAGGGTCGCGGTCCGGGTGTACTTCTCGGCGTGGGCCTGGGCGGCGGCGTGCCGGGACGGGTCCAGCTCGCGGGCCGCCTTGGCCGCGGCCACGAACGACTCGGCCACGGTCTCCGCGTCGAGCCGGTCACCGGCGAACCAGAGCGGGTAGCCCTCCAGCACCTCGGACGCGGCGATGTCCGGCCGGTGCACCGACACGATCGGCTTGCCCGAGGCCATGTACTCGAACACCTTGCCCGAGGTGACGTACTTCGCGCCGGGGACGCAGAAGACCAGCGCGTCGGTCTCCCCGTACACCCGCGGCACGTCGGCCTTGCCGAACGAGCCGCGGTAGTGGACCCCGGCGTCCTCGTGGGCGGCCAACCGCTCGCGCAACTCCTCGGCGGTCTGGGCGAAGAAGCCCAGATGGCCGTGCACGTGCAGTTCGGCGTCGGCCAGCACCGGATCCTTGCGCGCCAGGCGCCACCCCTCGAAGAGCTCGTCGAGCGGCAGGTACGGGGTCACGGTGCCGAGGTAGCCGAAGCGCAGCGGACGATCCGGCGCCGGTGGCTGGAACTCGGGACGACCGACGAACTCCGGCTCCCAGCCGTTTGGCACCACGGTCATCCGGTCTGCGGCGAAGGGGTACTGATCGGCGTACCACTGCCGCATGCCGTCGTTGACGAACACGACCTCGGCCGCGTCCCGCACGATGCGGGATTCCCAGGAGGCGGTACGCGTGCCGGGGCCGAACCGGACCTGCTCGGTGAACTGGTTGAAGGTCCAGGCGTCCCGGTAGTCGACCGCGTAGGGCACCCGCCATGTCTTGCCCAGGAACCAGGCCGCGGCGAACGACACGAACGGGTTGCCGGTGGCGATGACCAGGTCGAAGCGGCGGCGGGTGTGCAGCTTGAACGCCCGGCTCAACAGCCCGGGGATCCACCCGATGTAGTGCTCCGGCAGGAACCACCGCTGCATCCGCCGGTAGAACCGGTCGGCCACCACGGGCATGGCCTTGCGCAGCCGGCTGAACCGGCGGACGTCCGTCTCCCAGTGGTAGGTGTTCATCGGGGGCCGCTCGACGCGTACCCGGGGGTCGACCGTCGCCTCCAGGGTCTCGTCGCTGCCGCCGTCGAGGTAGTAGCTGAAGAACTCCCGGGGCGCGGTGATGACGGTCACGTCCCAGCCGGCCTCGGCGTAGTGGTTGGCCGTGGCCCGGGCCCGGAACACCCCGCTGCCCCGGCTCGGCGGGAAGAAGAACGCGAGGTAGAGCAGGCGGGGCCGCCGACCCTCCCGCTGCGCGGTCTCCTGCGGCCCGGTGATGGAGCTGCTGTCGTTGTCGGCGGATCCTGTCGACCAGTCGGCCCCGCTCGCGTCGGTGGGGCCGGTGGACTTCACGTCTCGTCGCATCGCGCTTTCTTCGGTCGGGTGTCGTGGCCACGGCGGGCACCGGGCCGGCGGTCGGCGAAGCTCAGGCGGAAAGGGTGCTCCCCGTCCTTCCATGGTGCCGCACATCGGCCGTACCCGCCTCGGCGGCAGGGCCGGCGGGGCCGGCGGGCGCGGCCGGCAGGAGCCGGGAGTACAGGTCGTCCAGCACCCGCGCCTGCGCCTCCCACGTCCAGCCGGCCAGCAGCCCGGGCTGCTCGTACGCCGCCCGGTAGCGCTGCGGATCGGCCAGCACGTGACGAACGGCACGGACGTAGTCGGCCACGTCCTCCGCCCGGAACACCTCGCCCTGGCCCGTCGAGCGCACCGTCGCCGCCATAGTCTTCACGTCGCTGACGACCAGCGGCAGTCGGGCATGCGAATACTCGAAGAACTTCGTGATCAGCGCGATCTCGTGGTTGGGCCAGTGGTGGATCGGGATCACCCCGACGTCGGCGCCGGCCAGGAAGGGCGCGACCTGCCAGTGCGGCACGTACGGCAGCACGTGCACCCGGTCGGCCACCCCGAGCTCCGCGGCCCGGGTGAGCAGCCCCTGGACGTAGTCCCCGTCCGGCCTGTTGACGACGAACGCGGCGTGCACGCCGTCGAGCTGGGGCAGCGCCTCGACCATCGTGCCCAGCCCGCGCTGCTCGGCCGCGGCCCCGCTGTAGACCACCAGCGGCGCCGCCGGCCCGAGCCCGCACCGGGCGCGCAGGTCCAGCGGTTCGCCGTCGTCGGTCGGCCGGTCGGGCTGCGCCTCTGGGGCGTTCAGCACCACCGTCGGCAGCTCGGGCAGGCGGTGCGTGGCGCGCAGCAGCTCGGCCAGCGAGTCCGAGACAGTCAGCACCGCGTCCGCGTACGGGGCGTACTCCCGCTCGTGGGCGGCGTGCGCCGGCAGCCACCGGGCGTTGTGCGCGACCGGCCGGACGCCGGGCAGGAACTCGTGGGCGTCCCAGACCAGCTTGATGTCGCGTCCCCGGGCCCGGGCGCGGATCTTGGCGCGGGCCCCGACCCCGAGCATCCGGAAGTCGTTGGCGTGGATCAGGTCCGGCTTCAGCCGGTCGATCAGCGGCCCGAACGCCAGCTCCCAGTCCCATAGGCCCGGGGCCAGCCGCCGCCACGCCCGGTCGCCCATCAGCCGCTGCCAGAACGCCGTGTACGTCCGGTCCCAGGGCCCGTGCAGGGTCCGCGGCGAGCGCTTCTGCTGGGCCGCGCGGAAGTCGACCCAGCGCTCCAGCAGCCCGGCCGCCTTCTCCTCCGCCCGCAGCCGGGACGAGGCGCCGGAGCGGGCCGCGCGCAGGCGCAGGTCGGCCCGCCAGGCGCGGACCCACTGCTTGCGGTGGGCGGCCAGGCCACCCGGCGGGTACGCCAGCGGCGCGCGCAACCAGCGGCGGCGGTACTCGTGCCGGTGCTTGGCCAGGGTGGCCGGCACGGGCAGCAGCCGGACCTCGGCCTCCCCCAGGTGCCAGGTCTCGGGGAGCCCGGACGGCGACCGGCCGAGGAGGATCACCTCCCAGCCCGCCGCGGCGGCGGAGCGGGCGGACTTCTGGACCCGGGAGTCACCGGTGACGCCGTTGTCCACCAGCATCACGATTCGTCCGCGCCGGGCGCCGTCGGCACCTGTGGACATCATCCGGCCCGTGTCCCTCCCCGTCGTCTCCCGCCCCTGCGGGGGCCTGGCGAGTCTACGGTAGTCACTGTCCCGGACTGGCTAGACTCCCTGTTGCAAGGTAGCCGCAGCGCATGATCAGCGCCGGCCCGCGCGTCGGGGCCCGGACCCGCGGCACGACATCGGCCCGCGCCGGCCTGCAGGACTTGGAGTACCGCCACGTGAAGGTCGTCAGCATCGTCGGCGCCCGACCCCAGCTGGTCAAGCTGGCACCGATCGCCGCCGCCTTCGCCGGCACGGCGCATCGGCACGTCATCGTGCACACCGGCCAGCACTACGACGCCGACCTGTCCGACGTGTTCTTCACCGGTCTGGGCATCCCGGCGCCCGATGTCCACCTCGGGATCGGCTCGGGCAGCCACGGGGTGCAGACCGGGCAGGCGCTCGCCGCCCTCGACCCGGTCCTGGCGGCCGAACGGCCCGACTGGGTGCTGGTCTACGGCGACACCAACTCGACCCTGGCCGGGGCGCTGTCCGCGGTGAAGCAGCACCTGCGGGTGGCGCACCTGGAGGCCGGGCTGCGCTCGTTCAACCGGCGGATGCCGGAGGAGCACAACCGGGTGCTCACCGACCACGCCGCCGACCTGCTGCTGGCGCCCACCGAGGAGGCCATGCGGCACCTCGCCACCGAGGGCCTGGCGGGCCGGTCGGTGCTGGTCGGCGACGTCATGGTCGACGTCTGCTTCACCGTGCGGGACACCGTGCTAGCCGGCGCGCAGCCGGCACCCGCGCTGCCGGCCGGGATCGACCCCACCGAGCCGTACCTGGTCGCCACCCTGCACCGGGCGGAGAACACCGACGACCCCGAGCGGCTCGCCGCCCTGGTCGACGCGCTGGCGGCCCTGCCGGTGCCGGTGGCGCTGCTCGCCCACCCCCGGCTGACGGCCCGGGCCGACGAGCACGGCGTGAAGCTGGACCGGGGCGCGCTGCGGGTCGGCCGCCCCCTGCCGTACGCGGGCATGGTGGCCGCGGTGCTCGGCTCGGTGGGCGTGGTCACCGACTCCGGCGGGCTGCAGAAGGAGGCATACCTCCTGGGCCGGCCGTGCACCACCCTGCGCCCGCAGACCGAGTGGCCGGAGACCCTCGACGGCGACTGGAACCGCCTCGTGCCCGACCCCCACCAGTTGGGGACGGCGGCCCTGGCGGCGACGCTGACCCGACCGGCCCCGACCGCTCCCCGCGGCGAGCCGTTCGGCGACGGGCGGGCCGCCCACCGCGTGGTGGAGGTCCTGGCCGACGCCCTCGCCTGACCCACGCACGACACCCCTCAATCCCTGCCGGAAGAGATCGCCAGCAGCACGATGCAGAGCAGACTTTCCCCCCTCGCGGCCCTGACCCGGGCCGGCCGCCGCCGTCCCCGCCGGGGCGCCCGGCCACACGTCATCTACCTGGCCATCGGCTTTCCGCCGGCGGCCAAGAGTTCCGCCTACCGGATGCGCGAGACCGCCAACCAGTTCGCCGCGGCGGGCTGGGACGTCACGGTGATCACCATCGCGGACGAGTCCTGGGAGCGGGAGTACGGGCTCGACCACACCCTCTCCGAGGGCGTCGACCCGCGCATCGTCATCGAGCGGCTGCCGCTGGCGCGGACGGACCTGGAGACCGACATCAGGGCGTTCTCCGAGGCCCGCTCGCTGCACCCGCAGCGGTGGATTGAGCAGCAGCGCCGGCAGGAGCTGCGGATCTTCCCTGAGCCGGTCTTCGGTGGCTGGCGGCCGGAGTTGGAGAGGGCGGTGCTGCGCGTCCACCAGGAGCACGCGGCGGACCTGCTCATGACCACCTGCGCCCCGTACGTCAACCTGGCCGCGACCTGGCGGCTGTGGCAGGAGTACCGGGTGCCGTACGTGGTGGACTTCCGCGACGGCTGGTCGGTGGATGTGATCGGCGGCGGGGCGGCCTTCACCAAGGACTCCGCGGCGGGCCGCTGGGAGGAGAAGGTGCTCGCCGAGGCGCGGGCGGTGTGGTGCGTCAACGAGCCGATCGCCGACTTCTACCGCGAGCGCTACCCGGCGCTGCGCGACCGGGTGCGGGTGGTGCGCAACGGTTACGACGAGGACTGCGTGCCGGCGACCCCGCACCGCCCCGATCCGGAGGCGGGGCTGACCTTCGGCTACCTCGGGTCGATCAACTTCGCGCCCGCGCTGCTCGACTCGGTGCTCACCGCCTGGCGCATGGCGCGCCGCGAGGACCCGCTGCTCGCCCGGAGCCGGTTCGAGGTGCGCGGGCACATCGGCGCGGGCGCGCTGCGCGAGGCGAACGCGCACATGGAGCTGTTGCGCGCCGCCGCGGGCGACGGCGTGGAGTTCGGCGGGCCGCTGGCCAAGGCGGAGGTCGCCGCCGCCTACGGCCGCTGGGACGCGCTGGTGCTGATGCTGGTGGGTGGCCGCTTCGTCACCTCCGGCAAGGTCTACGAGTACGCCGCCAGCGGGCTGCCGGTGGTGTCGGCGCACGAGGTCGACCATGACGCCGCCACCGTCCTCGCCGGCCATCCCCTGTGGACCGGAGCGGTGGGGCTGGACCCGCGCCGGCTCGCGGACTCGTTCACGGCGGCGGCGCGGCTCGCCGTCGAGGCGACCGACGAGCAGCGGGCCGCCGCGCAGGCGCACGCCCGCCGGTTCGCCCGCGGCGCGCAGCTCGCCCCCGCGGTCGCCGAGGCGACCGCGATGGTCACCGGAGCGGCGACCGGCCCGGGCAGTGACGGCACCTCCAGCGAAGGCGGACAGGCATGACGAAGGTGCTCATCGTGGCCGGTGAGCGGCCACAGCAGAAGTCCGTGCTGGTCGAGGCGTTGCGTCGGTTCCGCGCGCAGGGCGCCTCGGTCGGCATCGTCGGCGACGTCGACGCGGACGCGCTGGCCCTGGAGCCCGGTCTCGCCGAGGTCCGCACGCTCGCGGCCGAGCCGGCGGACCCCCGGCTGCGCCGGGCCCTGGCCCGGATCACCCAGCCGTCCCGCGCCCTCTGGGTCCGGGCCTGGGCCGATCCGTGGACCCGCCGCTGGGTGCGGACGGCCGACGTGCTGGTCGCGCTCGATTCGACGGCCGTGCACGCGGTGTGGGAGATGGCTCAGCGGCAGCCGCGGGCGGACGCCTGCAACGGGATCGGGGCGGCCGGGCGGATCGTCCGGGCCCGCCACGAGGGGACGCACCGGGTCGCCCGGCGGGCGTCGGAGCGGCTGTCCGCCCGGGCCGGCATCGTGGTACGCGGGGCGCGGCGCGCGGCGGTGACCGGGGCCCGGGAGTCGCTGGAGGCGGCGATGGCGCCGGCGGTGCTGCGCAGCCGCGTCGGCGGTCGGCTGTGGCGCTCGGCGGTGGCCGCCCCCGGTCTGCCGGAACGGGTGCGGGTGGCCCTCGCGTACCGGGTGCACCTGCGGTCGGTGCAGGCGGACGCCCCCCGCCTCGCGGCGGCGACGACCGCCGCCGCGACCGGCCGGATCGGCGGCCGCAAGAGCCGGGCCGACCTGCTGACCCGGGAGGCCAGCGCCGAGCTCGACCTGGGTCGCGTCCCGGTCTGCCTGACCGAGGCGGTCACGGCCGAACTCGCGCTCGCCGACGAGTTCCTCCCCCGCCAGCAGGCCCGGGCGGCGAAGTCGTTGTACAAGGCCATGCGGTTGCTGTTCCACCGGGTGCCGCATTTCGACCAGCTCAGCTCACCGCTGGCCGAGCGGCCGGCCGAGTTCCTGGCCCCGCTGCGGGCCAGCGCGACCGCCCGGGCGATGGCCACCCCGCGCGGTCGGGCGACGCCGGCGGCCGCACCCCCGGCGGACCGGCCGCTGCGCCTGCTCATCATGACCAACGGCAACGCCCACTTCCTGCGGGAGATCAAGGAGCGGTACGCCGAGGCGCCCGGCGTCGAGCTGCGTTACCTGCACCTGGCCGACGATCCGGTCGCGGCGCCGCTGACCCACAACCCGGCCGGCATCGTCGAGCATCTCGTCGCCGGCCGGAGCGAGTACGGCAACCGGGTCGAGGAGTGGCTGCGGCCGCATCTGGACTGGGCGGACACCCTCTTCGTCGACTGGTGCGTCGCCGCCGCCGGGATGACCACCCTGGTCGACCCCGGCGACACCCGGGTGGTCATGCGGCTGCACAGCTTCGAGGCGTTCAGCTTCTGGCCCCACCTGATCGACTTCTCCCGGGTGGACGACCTGGTCTTCGTCTCGGACCACCTCCGGGACCTGACCTGCGAGGTGGTGCCGGCGCTCACCGGGGAGCAGGCTCCCCGACTGCACGTCATCCCGAACGCCATGGACCTGCGGCGGTACGACCGCCCGAAGGAGCCGTCCGCCCGGTTCACGCTCGGTCTGATCGGCACCAGCGCGGTGGCCAAGGACCCGCGCTGGGCGATCGAGGTGCTCCGCCGGCTGCGGGCGGACGACGAACGGTACCGGCTGGTGCTGGTCGGTGGCGGCCTTGACCCGAAGGCGAGCGAGTCCGTCCGCCAGTACCAGGCCGAGTTGACGGCGGACCTGGCCGAGCTGGAACCGTCCGGCGCGGTGACCCGGATCGGGCACACCGACGACGTGCCCGGGGTGCTCAGCGGGATCGGGGTCATTCTCAGCAGCTCGGTGCGGGAGAGCTTCCACTGCGCCCTGGTCGAGGGCGCGGCCAGCGGCGCGGTCCCGGTGGCGCGGGACTGGCCGTTCTTCGCCGGGCGGGAGGCCAGTGCCCGGACGCTGTTCCCCGCCGACTGGGTGGTCGGCACTCCGGCGGAGGCGGCGGAGCGGATCCGGGCGGCGACCGCCACCGAGGACGTCTGGCGGGCGGAGGGCGCCGCCGCGGCCGGGCACGCGACGAAGACCTGGGACTGGAGCGTGGTCCGGCACGACTTCGACGAGCTGTTCCTGCCGGGTCGCCAGGCATAGGCGTACGAACTACCTCGGCCGGCCCGGATCACGCGGGCCGGCCGAGGTCGTCTGGCAGTGGTGGGGCGACCGGCGGCACGAGAGGTGCCCGTGCCGGTGCGGGTCAGCCCGCGGCGACCGCCGCCCCGGTGGGCGCCGCGGCCGGCGGGGCCAGGTCGGGCCGGAGCCGGCGGTAGACGCCTTCCAGCACCTCGGCCTGTGCCTCCCAGGTCCACCCGTCCAGCAGGCCGGGGCGGTCGTACGCGGCCCGGTAGCGGGCCGGGTCGGCGAGCACCGCCCGCACCGCGCGGAGGTAGTCCGCGACGTCCTCGGCGCGGAAGACCTCGCCCTGGCCGGTCTCCCGGACCGTGTCGGCCATCGTGCGGACATCGCTCACCACGATCGGCAGCCGGGCGTGGGAGTACTCGAGGAACTTCGTGATCAGCGCCAGCTCGTGGTTGGGCTTGTGGTGGATCGGGATGACGCCGGCGTCGGCGCTGGCCAGGAAGGCCGGCACCCGCCAGTGCGGCACGTACGGCAGCAGGTGCACCCGGTCGGCGACGCCGAGCTCCACCGCCCGGGCCCGCAACGCCTCGGAGGCCGCGTTGCTCGCCGTGGGGTGCAGGGTGACCAGGGCGACGTGCAGCTTCTCCAGCTGCGGCAACGCGTCGATCATCAACTCGACGCCCCGGGACGGGTTCACCCCGCCGCAGTAGACCAGCAGCGGCGTCGCCGCGTCGATGCCGCACGCGTCGCGGACGTCCGTGCCGCCGTCGTCGGGTACGCCGGTGACCGGCCGGGGCGGGGCGTTGAGCACCACGTCGGGGCGGACCGGGAGCCGGTGCGTGCGCTGGAGCAGCTCGGCCAGGGTCGCCGAGACGGTGATGACGGCGTCCGCCGCGCCGATGTACTCCTCCACGTGGGCGACCTGGGCGGGCAGCCAGCGGGGGTTGTCGGCGCGGCCGAGCACCCCGCCGACGAATTCGTGCGCGTCCCAGACCAGCTTGGTGCCGAGCCCGCGCGCCCGGGCCCGCCGGGCCGCCCGGGCACCCACGCCGATCATGCGGAAGTCGTTGGCGTGGATGATGTCCGGCGCCAGCTGGTCGATGACCGGGCCGAACGCCAACTCGTAGTCCCACAGCCCGCGGTCCAGCCGGCGCCAGCTGCGCGGGCCGAGCAGCGTCTGCCAGAACCGGATCGACGTGCGGGTGATCAGGTTGTCGGGGTCCTGCTGGCGCAGCCGTAGGCGGTGCAGCTCGCCGCCGCGGAACTTGGCCCAGCGGCCGAGCGCCCTGGCGGCCAGCGAGGCCGGCGGGGCGAGCAGACCGCCGAGGCGCTGGGTGAGCGAGGCAGAGCCGGTGCGGCGGGCGACCGCGAGGGCCACCCGCCGTTCCTCGATCGCCGCCTGCCACGCCTTCATCCGCTGGATCCGGTAGCCGCCGTGCCGCCCGGGCGGGTACGCCAGCGGCCGGCGCAGCGAGCGGTGGAACTGGCTGGGGTGCTGGCCGAGCGACCGGGGCACGCGGATCAGCCGGACCCGCGCGTCCCCGATCGACCAGTTCTCCTGGGCACCGTTGCTGAGGATGCCGAGCAGCACGACGTCCCACCCGGCCTCCGCTGCCGAACGGGCCGTCTTCTGGACCCGCGAGTCGCCCTGCACGCCATTGTCGACGAGCATGACGACGCGGCCCCGGGTCGGGCGCGGCGTGCTACCGGCTTCCATCAGGTGCCCTGTCTCCTCGTGCCGCCGGCCGTCAGGACGCGACGGCGGACGGCAGCGGGTCGCCGCTGTCGGACGGCGCGACCGAGACGGTCACCCCGGCCGACGCGGACTCCAGCAGTGCGGCGGCGACCTGCACGGTCCGCAGTCCCTGCCGCAGGGTGACGATGTCGCTCTCCTTGCCCTCGACCGCGTCGCGGAAGCGCTCGTGCTCGACCAGCAGCGGCTCCCGCTTCGGGATCGCGTACCGGATCATGTCGCCGGTCGCGACACCGCGGAAGGTCCGCAGCGCCTCCCACTCCATGTCGATGGCCGCGTTGGCGTAGAAGGTGAGGTCGGCGGTGAGCGTGTCCGCGACGAAGCAGCCCCGGTCGCCGGTGATGACGGTGGACCGCTCCTTGAGCGGGCTCAGCCAGTTCACCAGGTGGCTGACCATGGTGCCGTCGGTGAGCTGCCCGACCGCGGCCACCATGTCCTCGTGCAGCCGGCCGCTGCGGGACACCGTGCGGGCCGACACCGAGGTGTATTCCCGCCCCGTCACCCAGCCGGTGAGGTCGATGTCGTGGGTCGCCAGGTCCATGACCACGCCGACGTCGGCGATGCGGTGCGGGAACGGGCCCTGCCGCCGGGTGACCACCTGGTACACCTCGCCCAGCTCACCGGCCTCCAGGCGCACCCGCAGGTTCTGCAGCGAGGGGTTGTAGCGCTCGATGTGGCCCACGCCGGCGACCAGGCCGGCCGTCTCGAACGCCTCGACCAGGCGGACCGACGCCTCCACCGACTGCGCCAGCGGCTTCTCGATCAGGGCGCTGACCCCGTTGCGGGCCAGCTCCACGCCGATCGGCTCGTGCAGCGCGGTGGGGCAGGCCACGACCGCGTAGTCGATGCCGAGGGCGAGCAGGTCCTCCAGCGTGGGCAGCACCGGCGCGCGGAGCTGCCCGGTCGGGTCACCGGCGGGGTCGACGATGCCGACCAGCTCGACTCCGTCCAGGCCGGAGAGCACCCGGGCGTGGTTGCGCCCCATCGCGCCCAGGCCGATCAGGCCGGCGCGCAGCTGCTTGCCGCGGCTCATCGGGCGCCCCCGGCGAGGTTCGCGCCCTCGGCGATCCGCTCCAGGTCGGCCGCGCTCAGCGACGGGTGCACCGGCAGCGAGACCACCTCGGCGGCGGCCCGCTCGGTCTCCGGCAGGTCCCACGGGCCGGGCTGGCCGTCCTCGGTGAGGTACGGCTTCAGCCGGTGGATCGGGGTCGGGTAGTAGACGGCGTTGCCGATGCCCAGCTCGGTGAGGCGCTTCTGGGCCGCGTCCCGGTCACCCCGGACCCGGACCGTGTACTGGTGGTAGACGTGCACCGCGGCGTCGGCGACCGGCGGGGTCACCATGCCGGTGATCTTCGAGTCGAGGAACTTGGCGTTCGCCTGGCGCTGGGCGGTCCACTCCGGGAGCTGGCGCAGCTGCACCCGGCCGATCGCCGCCGCCACGTCCGTCATCCGCATGTTGGCGCCCACGATCTCGTTGGCGTACCGCTGCTCCATGCCCTGGTTGCGCAGCAGCCGCAGTGTGCGGGCGACGCCGGCGTCGGCGGTGGTGATCATGCCGCCCTCGAGGCTGTGCATGTTCTTCGTCGGGTAGAAGCTGAAGCAGCCGGCGGTGCCGAAGGCGCCCACCGGGGTGCCACCGAGGCTGGCCCCGTGCGCCTGGGCCGCGTCCTCGACCACGGCCAGGCCGTGCCGCTCCGCGATCGGCATGATCCGGTCCATGGCGGCCGGGTGGCCGTACAGGTGGACGGGCATGATCGCGACCGTGCGGGGCCCGACGGCCGCCTCGACGGCGGCCGGGTCGATGCAGAAGCTGCCGGGCTCGATGTCCACGAAGACCGGCGTGGCGCCGACCAGGCGGACGGCGTTGGCGCTCGCGGCGAACGAGAACGAGGGCACGATGATCTCGTCGCCCGGGCCGAAGCCGAGGGCCATGAGGGTCAACTGCAGGGCGGAGGTGCCGGAGTTGACCGCCACGCAGTGGCGGCCGGCGACGAGGTCGCCGAATTCCTGCTCGAAGGCCGCCACCTCAGGGCCTTGGACGACCATCCCGCTGCGCAGGACCCGCACAGCCGCCTCGATCTCGGCCTCGCCGATCACCGGCCTGGCTGGGGGGATGAACTCTGCATTGGGCCCAGACATGGGCTTCCTCCTGTCGGTTGGAGCTCGTCCGGCCGCGATGCTAACCGGTACGGATTCGGGTGGGATGGGCGGTACGGGTGGGACGTGTGGGGCGGGTGCGTCACTGCTGCTGGGCAACCAACTGCCCCTCGTCCTGGCTCGACAGGGGCGTCTGGCAGGCGGCCTGGAGGGCGCCGGCGACGGCCGCGGCGAGCCGGGGGATCTCGGCGGGGTCCAGCGGCACCCGCGCGATGGCCAGCCGCCAGTAGAGCGGGCCGACGATCAGGTCGGTGGCGGCGACCGGGTCGATCGCGGTCAGCTCGCCCCGCGTCACGGCGAGTCCGATCAGCCGCTCCCCGAGCGCCTGCTGGTTGTTGCGCAGCACCTCCTGCAGGGTCTGCCCGATCTGCGGGTTGCGGGCGGCCTCGGCGAGCAGGTCCGGGATGATCTGGGACGCCAGCGGGTGGCGCAGGGCGCGCGACATGATCAGGTAGACCACCTCGAGGTCGCCGGTGAGGCTGCCGGTGTCCGGCAGCAGCAGGCGCTGGCCGGCCACCGACCCGACGATCTCCAGGACCAGGTCGAGCTTGGAACTCCAGCGGCGATAGACGGCCGCCTTGCTCACCCCGGCGCGCCGGGCCACCGCCTCGATCGACAGCCGTGCGTAGCCTACGACGGCGAGTTCGTGCATGACGGCGTCCCGGATCGCGCTGGTGATGTCGTCTCGGAGCACCGCCGCGCCGGCCGGAGCACGCCTCTTCTCGGTCGCCACGTGGAACAATGTAGCGCAGCGACGGAACGGTTGCGTCGCGACGTACCCATGGACTACCTTGCGTCCAGCGAGCGGGCGGGGCGACGGCTTCGCGCCCCACCTTCCGTTGTCGCGCTCATCCCGCACACCGAAAGATCGGAGCGCCTACCCATGGCCAACACGGCGGTGGCCGACCCCGACGCAGGACTGACGCAGAGGCAGCTCGCCGAGCGTTACGGCCTGACGTTCGCCGGGGCCCGCCCCTCTCTGGCCGCGTACACGCGGCAGCTGTGGTCCTACCGACACTTCATCGCGGCGTACGCGAACGCCAAGGTGGTGGCGTCGTTCAGCACGGCCCGGCTCGGCCGGCTGTGGCAGGTGCTGACCCCGCTGACCAACGCGGCGGTCTACTTCCTGATCTTCGGTGTGATCCTCAACACCCGCGGCGGCGTCAGCAACTTCATCGGGTATCTCTGCATCGGCCTGTTCGTCTTCACCTTCACCTCGGCCGCGGTCTCCACCGGGGTGTCGTCGATCAGCGGCAACCTGGGCATGATCCGGGCGATGCACTTCCCCCGGGCGACCATGCCGCTGGCGGCCACCCTGATCCAGCTGCAGCACCTGGTCACCGCCATGGTGGTCCTGGTCGGCATCGTGCTGGTGACCGGCGAGCCGATCACCCTGGAGTGGCTGCTCGTGGTGCCCGCGGTGATCCTGCAGTCGATCTTCAACGCCGGCCTGGCGCTGGGACTCGCGCGGGTCGGCGCCAAGATCGTCGACATCAAGAACCTGATGCCGTTCATCATGCGGACCTGGATGTACGGCTCCGGCGTGCTCTACAGCGTGGACAAGTTCGCCCAGAACATCCACAACCCGATCGCGATCGAGATCGTGCACGCCAACCCGCTGCTGATCTACATCGAGCTCGTCCGGCACGCGCTCATGGAGAACGCCCCGCTGAGCTCGTCGGCACCCCGGCTCTGGGTCATGGCGGCCATCTGGTCCGCTGTGATCGGCGTCGGCGGCTACCTCTACTTCTGGCGCGGAGAAACGGAGTACGGCCGTGGCTGAGACCACCACCCTCCCCCAGCACGCGAAGACGACGGCCGACGGGCGGCGCATCCCCACGGTGATCGTCGACGACGCCCACGTGATCTACCGGGTGCACGGCGCCGGCTCGGCCAACACCAACACGCCGGTGAGCGCCCTGAAGCGGATCCTGACCCGGATGCCCGCCCCCACCGTGCGGGAGGTGCACGCCGTCAAGGGCGTGACCTTCACCGCCTACCGGGGCGAGGCGATCGGCCTCATCGGCAGCAACGGCTCGGGCAAGTCCACCCTGCTGCGGGCGATCGCCGGCCTGCTGCCGGTGACCCGGGGCGCCGTCTACGCCCAGGGCCAGCCCGCCCTGCTCGGCGTCAACGCGGCCCTGCTCAACGACCTCACCGGCGAGCGGAACGTGGCGCTGGGCCTGCTGGCGATGGGCTTCTCGCCCGAGGTGGTGAAGCAGCGGACGCCTGAGGTCATCGAGTTCTCCGGCATCAACGAGCGCGGCGACTTCGGCTCGCTGCCGATGCGGACGTACTCCTCCGGCATGTCGGCCCGGCTGCGCTTCGCGATCTCCTCGGCGAAGGACCACGACGTGCTGCTCATCGACGAGGCCCTCGCCACCGGTGACCGGAAGTTCCGCCGGCGCAGCGAGCAGCGGGTTCGCGAGCTGCGCGAGAGCGCCGGCACCGTCTTCCTGGTCAGCCACCAGCTCAGCACCATCCAGGAGACCTGCGAGCGGACGATCTGGCTGGAGTCGGGCGTGATGCGGGCCGACGGGCCGACCGCCGACGTGATCGCGCAGTACGAGGCGTTCACGAGCGGCAAGTAGTGCGGAAACGGGCACCCCGACGTATCGGCCGGGGTGCCCGTCCCGCGTCGTTCGGGCCGGGCCGGGAGCTATGGTCGTACGACCCGAGCGCTCGGCGGATCCGCGCGACGACTCCCGCAAGCCCGGCTCGGTGAACCCTTGAGCAACATTGGTGACAACGGTGAGGACCGCATGACCCAGCATCCGGCCACGGCGCCGGCCCCCGCCCCCTGGCGCCCCAGCCGGACCGTGGCGGTGATCCTGGCCGGCGGCACGGGCACCCGGCTCGGCCTGGGCATTCCCAAGCAGCTGCTCAAGGTCGCCGGCAAGCCCATCATCGAGCACACCCTCGCGGTCTTCGAGGCCGCGCCGGAGATCGACCAGATCATCGTGCTGATGGCGGCCGGCCACGTCCACGACGCCGAACGCATCGTCGAACAGGCCGGCTTCCGCAAGGTCACCTTCATCGGCGAGGGCGGCGACACGCGCAACGCCACCACCCGGCTGGCCCTGGACGTGATCGGCCCCGAGGACTGCAACATCCTCTTCCACGACGCGGTGCGACCGCTGGTCAGCGGCCGGATCATCCGCGAGTGCGTGAACGCCCTCTGGACCTACTCGGCGGTCGACGTGGCCATCCCGTCCGCCGACACGATCATCCAGGTGGACGAGCACGACTGCATCACCGACATCCCGGTCCGCGCCGCGCTGCGCCGGGGCCAGACCCCGCAGGCGTTCCGGTCCGGCACCATCCGGGAGGCGTACCGGCGGGCCGCGGGTGACCCGGACTTCGCCGCCACCGACGACTGCGGCGTGGTGCTGCGCTACCTGCCCGGCACGCCGATCAAGGTGATCGACGGCTCGGACGAGAACATCAAGGTCACCCACCCGGTCGACGTGCACCTGGCGGACAAGCTCTTCCAGCTCGCCGCCGCGCAGACGCCCCGGGTGACCGACCACCGCAGCTACACCGAGGAGCTGACCGGCCGGACCGTGGTGGTCTTCGGCGGCAGCTACGGCATCGGCCACGAGCTGACCGAGCTGGCCCGCCGCTACGGTGCCCAGGTCTTCCCGTTCAGCCGCTCCACCACCGGCACCCACGTGGAGCGCGCCGAGGACGTGGCGGCCGCGCTGACCATCGCCTTCGAGGCGACCGGCCGGATCGACCACGTGGTGGTCACCGCCGGGATCCTGGAGAAGGGCGCCCTCGCCGAGATGGACGAGGCGACGATGGACCGGCTCCTGCAGGTCAACTTCGTCGGCCCGGTCACCATCGCCCGGCAGTCCCTGCCGTACCTCCAGCAGACCAAGGGCCAGCTGCTGCTCTACACCTCCAGCTCCTACACCCGGGGCCGGGCGCGGTACGCGCTCTACTCCGCCACCAAGGCCGCCCTGGTCAACCTGACCCAGGCGCTCGCCGACGAGTGGGCCGAGTTCGGCGTACGGGTCAACTGCGTCAACCCGGAGCGCACCGCCACGCCGATGCGTACCAGGGCGTTCGGCGAGGAGCCGGAGCACACCCTGCTCTCCGCCGAGGCGGTCGCGCAGGCCTCCCTCGACGTGCTCATCTCCGACCTGACCGGCCAGGTCATCGACGTCCGCCGGGCGCCGGGCGAGCCAGCGGCGGCCGGCGAGCAGGTCGCCGTGGTGCCGGCCCAGCCGGACCCGCACCCGGCGCCGACGCCGGGCCGGGCGACCAGCGGGACGGGGTGGTAGCGATGCGTGGTGACCTGGTCCGGAAGCTGCTCGCCCGGGCACTGACCACCGGGCTGGCGGTGCTGGCGTTCCTCGTCGTGGCGCTCACCGGGGCGACCGGCTGGGGGCTGGCGATCGCGGTCGCCGCCCTGGCCGCCGCCGCATGGGAGCGCCGGGTACGACCCACCGCCGACGGCGTCGCCGAGTCGGTGCTGGTCGCCGCCGGGATCCTGGTCGGCTACGCCCGCCGGCTCGACGCCGGCTTCGAGCCGGCGCTGGCCGCCACCGCGCTGGTGCTGCTCGGCCTGGTGCTGCTGGTCGGGCCGCTGCGCGAGGCGGGGGCGCTGGAGATCCGCGCCGCCAACCTGCCGGTCCGCACCTGGACGCCGCTGGTGGCCGCGCGGCTCGGTGACGCGCTGCTGGTGCTGCTCGCCGTGGTGGCGGTGGCCGCCGGCCTGGCCCTCCCGGCCTGGCTGGCGCTGGTCGCCGCTCTGCTCGTCGGCGTCGGGTGCGGCGCGGTCGGGCTGGACCTGGCCCGCCGGCGGTTCCGGCCGCCGGCCGGGGGCGGCCCGGTGGGCCGGGCGCTGCGCCGCCACCAGCCCGAGTTCGTGCTCCACTTCTCCGCCCCGCCTGGGTCGGAATACCAGGTCACCATGTGGCTGCCCTATCTGGAACGGATCGGCCGGCCGTTCCTGGTCATGCTGCGGGAGCCGGAGTTCCTGCCGACGATCGCCGCCGCGACCCGCGCGCCGGTGGTCTTCTGCCCGACCCTCAAGGCCATGGACGAGGCGCTGGTGCCCAGCCTGCGGGCGGCGTTCTACGTCAACCACGGCGCGAAGAACAGCCACTGCATCCGGTTCTCCCACCTGACCCACGTGCAGCTGCACCACGGGGACAGCGACAAGGCGCCCAGCGCCAACCCGGTGTCGGCGATCTTCGACCGGATCTTCGTGGCCGGGCAGGCGGCGATCGAGCGGTACGCGCGGGCCGGCGTGGAGATCCCCGCCGAGAAGTTCGTGGTGGTCGGCCGTCCCCAGGTGGAGGCGATCGAGGTACGCCGGGAGCCGGCCCGCGGCCTGACCAACCCGACGGTGCTCTACACCCCCACCTGGACGGGACACCACGCCGACGCGAACTACTGCTCCCTGCCGGTGGCCGAGACGGTGCTCCGCCGGCTGCTGGACCGGGGCGCCACGGTGATCCTGCGGCACCACCCGTACACCGCGCAGAACCCGGCCTCGGCGCGGCAGCTGGCCCGGCTCACCGAGCTGCTCGCCGCAGACAAGGCGAAGACCGGCCGGGAGCACGTGTGGGGCGCGGCGGCCACCCGCGAGCTGACCCTGACCGACTGCGTCAACCGCTCCGACGCGCTGGTCTCGGACGTCTCCGGGGTGATCTCCGACTACCTCTACTCCGGCAAGCCGTACGCGGTGACCGACATGGGCGCCGACGGCGACGAGTTCGTCGCGCGGTTCCCCCTGGCCGGCTCCGGCTACGTGCTGCGCCGGGACATGTCCAACGTGGACGAGGTGCTGACCGAGCTGCTCGACACCGACCCGAAGGCCGCCGCGCGCTGGGCCACCCGCACCCGCTACCTGGGCGACTTCCCCGCCGACTCGTACGCGGAGGCGTTCCTCGACGCCGCCCGCCGGCAGCTCGAACCGGGCTGGACCGCGCCGGCCCCCCGCGCCGCCGACCCGGTCGCGCCGGACGGCTCGCCGCTGTCACCCACCGCCTGACGGCGGTCAGTGGTACGCGTCGAGGAGGGCGAGCACGGCCTCCGGGTCCTCGACGTGCGCGTTGTGGCCCAGCCCCGGCAGCGTCATCACCGGCACGCCCAGCTCCTTGAGCTGCGCGTCGCTCACCATCGGGTCCTGCTCGCCCCGGGCCAGCAGCACCGGCACGTCGGTGGCGGCGAGCAGGGCGGGCAGCTGCGGCTCCCCCACCGCGAACGCGGCCGGGTCCATGGCCAGCCGCCAGCGGCCGTCCTCGCGGCGCAGTCCGGCGTCCACGACCGGGTGGTCCGGGGCGAACAGCCCGGTCAGCCCGGCCACCCGTAGGTAGCGGCGGGCCGCCTCGTCCCGGCTGGCGAACCAGGTCACCGGCCGCTCGGCCAGCTCGCGGGCCTTGGTCAGCTCGGCCGGGGACCAGGCGACCTTGAGGCCGAGCCCGACCACTCCGTCGATCGGGAGCTGCCGCTCCCGCGCGGCCAGCGCCAGCGCCACCACCCCGCCGAGCGAGTGCCCGAGCACCACCAGCCGGTCCCGGGGGCCGAGCCGCTCGGCGACCGGACCGAGCCCGGCCAGCACCCGCCCCGCGAGGGCCTCGAAGGAGTACGCCGGCAGCGGCGGCGACCAGCCGTGGCCGGCCAGGTCGGGCGCCAGCCAGCGCCCCGCCCAGCGGCGCTCCAGCAGCGGCGCCCAGGGCAGCCACACCTCACCGGTGGCGCCCATGCCGTGCAGCAGCAGCAGATGGCGGGTACCCGTCTCGTCACCCATACGGCGCAGTGTGCCACCGGACGGACACCAGGCGCGAGACCGGACCCGGATACGACGTCGGGCACCGGCGAAAGGAGCCGGTGCCCGATGTGCCGGGGTGGGATCAGGCGGAGTAGCCGCGGGTGCCCGCCCAGTTCGCCAGATCGATGGTGGTGATCCAGTACTCGGGCAGCGCCGGGTTCGCCGAGTCGGCGATGCGCACGGTCCGGCCGTCGTCCTTGTAGCCGATCACGGCGATGTAGTGGCCGCCGGGGAACGAGTGCCAGCCGCCGTCGGTGTCGGTGGCGGAGCCGGCGATGTTGACCACCACGCCACGGCCGTCGGTGATCGCCTTGACCACGTCGGCCTGGAGCTGGTCCATCTGCGCCGGGGTCGCGGCCTGGCCGGGGATCATGTGGGTCCGGTACGGGCTGCCCTTGACCATCTGGTTGAGCCCGCGGGTGGTGTCCTCGGCGGAGTTGGTGCCGTTCACGCCGGCGTTCAGCGGGGCGACCATCGCGTCCTGGGTGGTCTCGACGCCGCTCGCGCTGAGCGCGTTCCGCACCGCGGCGGGGCCGCAGTTCCAGTAGGCGGTCTGCGCCTCGTAGGAGTAGTCGAGGACCTTGGTCGACGGCGGCTTCGGCTTCGCCTTCGCGGTCTTCGTGACGTCCGGGTCCGGCTTGGCAGAGCTGGGCTTCGCCGAGGGTGACGCGCTGGGCGAAGCGGTCGGGGACGGGGCGGCGACCCGGGCTTCGCTCCGGGTGGCGACGTCACCGAGGCGCGGGGCCAGTTCGGCGACGGCGGCGGTGGTCTCCTGCCGGACGGGCGCGTCGTTGGTGTTGGCCAGGGCCGCGCTGGCGCCGCCGGCCAGCACGAGGGCCGCGGCGGAGCCGGCGACGATCTGGTACGGGCGCTCGCTCGCGAGGCGCCGCAGCTGACGCTTCAGGTGGTGCTTCACGTGTTCCTCCACGGGGGGCCGGAGCGGCACACGTCGCCCCGACGCGCGGAGGAGCTCACGCGCGTTGCTGGGGCGGGTGGCCGCGGGAAAAGAGCGCCCGGCGGGCCGGGCTGCGGGGGTCGGTTACCGGAACTCGCCGGTCAGGCGAGCGCCGGCACCGTGGCGCCGTGGAGGCGGGGGGAGGATCGGGGGGTGGTTCGCACGAGGTTGGAACTCCTTCCGTGGCCGCCTACCGGGTTAGCTGACGGATTCGGGCGGGAAGTAGGCCCTACCGCGGGCGTCGGCTCGCGGATTCACCCCGGTGTTGCACTGGGTCCCCGGTTCGTGAGATCACGATTGAGCGGGTCGGCACGGCGTCGCCACTTGCGATCGGAAACCGCGCCGGACGCGCTGACACTACCGGTGGGCACCCGGCCTGCCAAGCGCTCCCAACTGCGTAAACGTCAACCATCGTTACCGAGACCGGAACAGCCGGTCACTGACGTGACTCAATGGGACGACCGTTTTAGCGGGAACCGTAGGGGCCACTTTCGGACATCCGGGCGCCGATCGCAGGGGAATTGCGGGGCTCGATCGCCCGGCCTGATCCGGATGACCGTTTTCCCGGTCGCCGTGACCGGGCTCACCCAAATCGGATAACGATTCAGCCGACCCGCGCCGGCCGCCACCGCGCGGCGGGCACCCCGGCGGCGCCGGCCGCCACCGGGGCGAGGGTCTGGGTCACCGCCTCGGCGGGGCGTACCGGAACCGCCTCGGGCCGGACCGCCTCGGCGGCCGCGTACGCCTCCACGGCCAGCACCCGCGCCGCCTCGGCGGCCAGCTCGGCGTCCCGCCAGGCCCGCCGCTCCCGCTCGGCGACCGCCCGCCAGTGGGCCCGCCGGCCCTCGCGTACCGCCCGGGCCAGGACGATCTCCTGCTCGGCCGGGTGCCGGCGCGGATCCCACCCGTTGCGGCCGGCGAGGACGTCGGCGAGTTGCCGGGCGGTCAGGTCGCCCCGCCAGTGCGCCGTCATGGCGGCGTGGTGCAGCCACCGCTCCCGGGCCGCGTACTCGGCCGGCGTCCGGGGCGTCCGCGGCGCGCGCAGCACCGTGGCCCCCGCCAACCGCCGGGCGGCCGCCTCGGCCTCGTCGTACGCCCGCCAGGCCCGGTCGAGCTCGTCGTGCGCGGTCAGCCACTGCTCGCGCCACCGGCGGGCGGTCTGCGCGGCCCCGGCGGCGGCCACCGCCACCTCCTCGGCGTAGCGGCGCAGGTCGGCGCGGCGGGCCGCCTCCTCGGCGGCCGGGTCGGGGACGGGATCCGGCGGGGTGTCCCGCTCCGGCCGGGCGACCAGGGCGGCGAGCACGGCCATGGCGAGCACGAGCAGGGCCGACCAGATGGCGGCGGCCGCGGGAATCTCGGTCAGGAAGTGATGGAGAACGGTCTGCTTCAAGGTCGGCACCTAACGGAACGATGTGGTGGAGAGGTCCGCACGGCCGGCGGGGCGGGGCGCGACCGGTCACGGCTGCCGCCGGGCCGCCGGGCGGGTGCGGGGTGAGGTTCGGTGGTACGGCGTGGGCGGGCGGACCCGCCGGGCTCGTCAGCGGGCGGGCGGGGCCCGGGAGCCGACGGTCGCCGGGACCAGCCCGACCAGGACGCGGTGCCGGTCGGAAGGGGCGACCACAACACCCCGGACCATCGGGTCCAGGACGTCGACCGGGCCGACCTGCCGGTCGCCGGCGGCGGCCGCCCGCGTTGCCACCGGACCCGCCGCCACGGCGCTGTCGGCCTCGGCGGAGCCGGACGCCGTCCACCCGGCCGCCTCGGGCGATCCGGTCCCGATCCGCGCGGCGGGACCGGACGATCCCGCGCCGGCCCGGGCGACCGCGTGGGCGGCCCGGTCGGACCAGCGGATCAGCGCCCGGAGGGTCCGGTCGACCCCGGTGGACCGGACGTCGCCGAGCTGCCCGGCGTCGAGGGCCGCGCGGTCGACGGCGACCGTGGGGGAAGCCGCGTGCGCCGTCGCGGCCGGGCCGAGGGGCAACGTGGCGGCGCCGAGCGAGCAGGCGACGACCACGGCCAGGCTGGCCAGCATCCGCGCCGTCCAGCGCGCCACCCACCACACGGGACAGGTGAGCGCGATCGGAAGCACGTGCCCAAATTACCGCCGAAACGGCCGTATCGCACCATCGCCGGGCGTGTCGCACCGCCGGTGGACTTGCGCACCGGCCAGGGTGGACAGGGCCAGCGGGCGCCGCCGATCGGCTGTGGCCCGTTCAGTGCGGGTCGCGCCGCCCGGCGTACTCGATCGACCTGGGCCGCGGGACGCGGACCTCGACCGGCTCGCCGGGCGCCACGGCGGGGGCGGCCGGCGGACGGTCCCGGCGGCGCGGTCCCAGCCGGCGCATCAGCGGCATCTCCACCCAGCGGTGCAGGGCTGCGGCGAGCAGCAGGTTGACCAGCAGGAAACCGAGCACCGCGAGCGGGCCCCACCAGCCGCGCAGCCCCTCGCCCCAGTGCCCGGTCAGGCGCAGCACTGTCTGCATCACCAGCACGTGCACCAGGTAGAACGCGAACGAGACCTCACCGAGCCAGACCATCGGTCGGGACCGCCACGGGGTGCGCCGCCCGCGCACGTCGGCGTCGGCCGCGGCGGTGATGACCAGGAGGTACGCCACCGCGAGCAGGGCCGCCCAGAGCTCCGCGCGGACCCACTGCGCGGCGACCACCCAGGTGGCGACGAAGAGCACGGTGGCCGGGGTCAGCCCGGGACCCCGCCAGCGGCCCCGGCGCATCAGCTCGGCCGCCGCCACGCCCATCCAGAACTCCAGCGACCGCACCACCGGGAAGATCTGGGCGAACCACCAGCGGCTCTCCTCGGGCACCAGGCGCTGGCCGGGCCACAGGGCCAGGATGAGCAGCGGTGCGGCGACCACCACCGCCCAGAGCACGCCCGGGCGGGTGCGGCGCAGCGCCGGCAGCACCCACGGCAGGCACAGATAGAAGGCGAGCTCGCAGGAGAGCGACCAGCTGACCGTGTTGACGCTGTAGAAGTAGCCGGGGGTGGGGTTCCACGCCTGGGTCAGGGTGAGGTTGCCCAGCGCGGCCCAGGGGGCGACCGGATCGGCGAACCAGAACGCGACCAGCAGCGCCGCCACGAACGTGACCAGGTGGTTCGGGTAGATCTTGGCCAGCCGGCGGCGCAGGAAGGTACGCCGGGGCTCACCGTCCCGGTAGGACCAGACCAGCACGAATCCACTGAGAATGAAGAAGAACTCCACACCGGATAGGCCGAGCGCGAAGAGCCAGTCCACCACGGCCTTGTAGTCGGGCTCGGCGACGATCCGCATGGTCCCGGCGTGGAAGCCGAAGACCAGCAGGGCGGCGATCCAGCGCAACCCGGTCAGCGACGGCAGCCGGACGGCGCGGACGATGGTCGGCGCGCTGGTCATGCCGGCAGCCCGACCGTCAGCAGGATCACCAGCACGCGTCCCCTCCTCGGGCGTCGGCGACGGGTGGCACCGGGACCACCCGGGGCGGCGCTCCACCGCGACGCCGCCGCCGGGCACCCTACCCGCCGGCGCCCCGGACCGCCGCCCGCGCCGTGGCGCCGCCCGGCCATCGGGACGCTCCGACCTCGCGTGTCGCCCCGTCATCGGCGCCCTCCGGCGTCGCGTGTCGCCCGGTCATCGGGACGCTCCGGCGTCGCGCATCGCGTCGTCGTACGTCTGTTCGAGAAGGAGGTAGGATCGGCGGCGTGTCCGACGTCGCGTACCAGCCCTCGATGCTCGACTTCGCCGAGCAGGGGCCGACCCTGGGCCCGCTCGCCGGCCGGTTGCGCCGGCACGAGCTGAGCCGCGGAGCCTGGGTCGACCACCTGCCGGGCTGGGTGCGGGGCTCCGACGGGGTGCTCGACACGTTGCTACGCGACGTGCCGTGGCGGGCCGAGCGCCGCACCATGTACGAAAGCGAGGTCGACGTCCCCCGCCTGCTCTGCTGGTACGCCGCCGGCCGGCCGCTGCCCCATCCGGTGCTCACCGCGGCACGCGAAGCGCTGACCCGGCACTACGCGGCCGAGTTGGGCGAGCCCTTCGTCACCGCCGGCATGTGCCTCTACCGGGACGGCCGGGACAGTGTGGCCTGGCACGGCGACACCCTGGGCCGCTCGGCGCACAGCGACACCCTGGTGGCCATCGTGTCCTTCGGCTCGCCGCGCCCGCTGCTGCTGCGGCCCCGGGGTGGCGGCGCGAGCCTGCGCTTCCCGCTCGGCCACGGTGACCTGGTGGTGATGGGCGGGTCGTGCCAGCGCACCTGGGAGCACGCCATCCCGAAGACCGCCCGCCCGGTCGGCCCCCGGGTCAGCGTCCAGTTCCGCCCCGCCGGCGTGGCCTGACGGCCGCCCGGCCGCGCCGCCGGACGCCACCGGGCGGATCGGCCGCCCTCGGCGAACGTTCGTGGTCCGGGATCCGGCCGACCGCGCCCGGGCGCGGATCGGTGACGTGCTAGAAACGACTCTCAGGGTCGATCACGCCCCCGTCACCTGACGACGCGAAGGGCGCAGCATGTCCCAGTCCCCCACCGAGCCGCGATCCCGTTGGTCCCCGTGGCGCCTGCACGGCGACGGCCGCTCCATCCGCCCCGGCGACGTGGTGCATCCCGACGAGCGGCTCTCCTGGCCGCGTACCGTCGGCGTCGGCGTGCAGCACGTCGTCGCGATGTTCGGCGCCACCTTCACCGTGCCGCTGATCACCGGCTTCCCGCCGGCCACCACGCTCTTCTTCTCCGGGCTGGGCACGCTGCTGTTCCTGCTGATCACCGGCAACCGGCTGCCGTCGTACCTGGGCTCGTCGTTCGCGTTCATCGCCCCGGTGCTGGCCGCCAAGACCGGCGGTGGCATTCCGGCGGCGCTCGGCGGGATCGTGGTGGTCGGCGCGGTGCTGGCCCTGGTCGGCACGGTGGTGCAGTGGGCCGGCGCGCGATGGATCGACGCGTTCATGCCGCCCGTGGTCACCGGCGCGATCGTCGCGCTGATCGGGCTCAACCTCGCCCCGGTCGCCTGGGACGGCGGGGGCAGCGGCACGGGCGTGAAGGCGCAGCCGCTGATCGCGGTGGTCACCCTGGTCGCGATCCTGGTCGCCACGGTGGTGTTCCGGGGCTTCCTGGCCCGGCTCTCCATCCTGCTCGGCGTGGTGGTCGGCTGGGTGCTCGCCGCCGTGCTCGGCGAACTCGACCCGAAGGCGGTCACCGCCCTGAAGGAGGCCGCCTGGGTGGGGCTGCCGCAGTTCCACGCCCCGAACTTCAGCGTGCGGGCGGTGGTGCTGGTCATCCCGGTGATCCTGGTGCTCATCGCGGAGAACGCCGGGCACGTCAAAGCGGTCGCCGCGATGACCGGCCGCAACCTCGACCGGGACATGGGCCGGGCGTTCCTCGGTGACGGCATCGCCACCGTGCTCGCCGGCTCGGGCGGCGGCTCCGGCACCACCACGTACGCGGAGAACATCGGCGTGATGGCGGCGACCCGGGTCTACTCGACCGCCGCGTACTGGGTGGCCGGCGTGGCGGCGGTGCTGCTCGGGCTGAGCCCGAAGTTCGGCGCCCTCATCCTCACCGTGCCGGCCGGTGTGCTGGGTGGGGCGACCACCGCCCTCTACGGCCTGATCGCCATCCTCGGCGCGCGGATCTGGATCGAGAACCGGGTCGACTTCCACGACCCCGTCAACCTGATGACCGCCGCCGTGGCGGTGATCGTCGGCGCGGCCAACTACACCGTCACCGCCGGCGACCTGTCGTTCAACGGCATCGCCCTGGGCACCGCCGCCGCCCTGATCATCTACCACGGCATGCGCCTCATCGCCCGCCTCCGCGGCACCACGGCGGAATCCCGCCGCGGCCCCGAACCCGAACTCTGACCCCACCCCACCCCACCTCCCTCCCCGGGACTCGCCGGACTCGCCCCGGTGATCATGAAGTTGGCCGCACGGAATGCCTGTTCCGTCACCGCTAACTTCATGATCACCGCCAGCCAGCGGGCGGGACGGGTGGGACGGGAAACGCTGCGGGGGCCGGCGGCGTGAGCGCCGGCCCCCGCAGCGCGTGGGTCAGTCGCGTTCGATCTGGTGGCCGACGACGGTGGGGCCGAGCATGACGGCGAAGCCCGAACCGTCGCGGCGGGGATCCGCCGGCGGCAGTTCCACCGGATCGCCGTTCGCGGTCGCGCCGACCGGGCGCGGGCCCACCCAGGCCACCGCCAGGTCCACCTCACCCTTGAGGAATCGCTGCGCGCGCACCCCGCCGGTCGCCCGCCCCTTCGCCGGGTACGCGGCGAACGGCGTCACCTTGACCGTGGCCCCGGTCGAGGTGACCACCATCGGCTCCCCGTGCCCCGGGTCGTCGGTGCGGACCGCGCCGAAGAAGACCGCGCTCGCCCCGGCCGGCAGGTTGATGCCGGCCATGCCGCCACCCTTGATGCCCTGCGGCCGCACCAGGGACGCGGCGAAGCGCAGCAGTGACGCCTCCGAGGAGATGAACGCCAGCGCCTCCGCGCCGTCGGCGAGCCAGGTCGCCCCGATCACCTCGTCGCCGTCGCGCAGGGAGATCACCTCGAACTCGTCCGAGCGGACCGGCCACTCGGGCGCGCACACCTTGACCACGCCCTGTCGGGTGCCCAGCGCCAGGCCGGGCGAGCCCTCGGCGGACGGGCCGAGCGGCGCCAGCCCCACCACCGTCTCGCCGGGCTCCAGCGGCACCAGTTCGGCGGCGGACATGCCGCCACGCAGTGACACCGTGCCGGATTGCTCGGGCAGCACCGGCAGCGGCAGTACGTCGATCTTGAAGGCCCGCCCGGCGCTGGTGACCAGGAGCACCCGGCCGCGGGCGGTGGAGTGCACCACCGCGCGTACCGCGTCGTGCTTGACCCGGCCGGAGCGGCGGCGCGCCTCGGCGGCCTCCTCCGACTCGGCCGCGGTCCGGGCGACCAGCCCGGTGGCGGAGAGGATCACCTGGCAGGGGTCGTCGGCGACCTCCAGCGGCCCGGCCGGCACGGAGGCCGCGAGGACCTCCTTGAGGTCGCCGTCGACCAGCGTGGTGCGGCGCTCGGCGCCGAACTGCTTGACCACGGCGGCCAGCTCGTCGGAGACCAGCTTCCGCAGCACCTTCGGGTCGTCGAGGATCTTCGACAGCTCGGCGATCTCGGCGCGCAGCTTCTCCTGCTCGGCCTCCAACTCCAGCCGGTCGTACTTGGTCAGGCGCCGCAGCGGGGTGTCCAGGATGTAGGTCGCCTGGATCTCGGAGAGCTTGAACTTCTGCATCAGGCCGTCCTTGGCGGCCTGGGCGTCCTCGCTGGCCCGGATCAACTTGACCACCTTGTCGATGTCGAGCAGGGCGATCAGCAGACCGTCGACCAGGTGCAGCCGCTCCTCGCGCTTGCGCTTGCGGTACGCGCTGCGCCGGGTCACCACCTCGTACCGGTGGGCCAGGAAGACCTCCAGCAGCTCCTTGAGCCCCAGGGTCTGCGGCTGGCCGTCCACCAGGACCAGGTTGTTCACGCCGAAGGACTGCTCCAGCGGGGTGAGCCGGTAGAGGTCGGCGAGCAGCGCCTGCGGGTTGACCCCGACCTTGCACTCGATGACCAGGCGGGTGCCGTTCTCCCGGTCGGTGAGGTCCTTGACGTCGGCGATGCCGCTGAGCCGCTTGGTCTTGTTGACCTCGTTGGTGATGGCCGCGATGACCTTCTCCGCGCCCACGCCGTACGGCAGCTCGGTGACCGTGATGGCCTGCCGGCCGCGGCTGCCCTCCAGCGGGCCGATCTGCACCCGGCCGCGCATCCGCACCACGCCCCGGCCGGTCTCGTACGCCCGGCGCACCTCGTCCAGGCCGAGCAGCAGCCCGCCGGTGGGCAGGTCGGGGCCGGGGACAAACTCCATGAGCTTGTCCAGCGTGGCGTCCGGGTGGTTGATCAGCCAGCGGGCGGCCTGGACCACCTCGCCGAGGTTGTGCGGGATCATGTTGGTGGCCATCCCGACGGCGATCCCGGACGCGCCGTTGACCAGCAGGTTGGGGAAGGCGGCCGGCAGCACGGTGGGCTGGGTGAGCGAGCCGTCGTAGTTGGGCTCGACGTCGACCGTGTCCTCGCCCAGCTCGCCGACGAGCAGCATCGCCTCCCGAGACATCCGGGCCTCGGTGTACCGGGCGGCGGCCGGGCCGTCGTCCGGGGAGCCGAAGTTGCCATGCCCGTCAATGAGCGGCGCGTTGAGCGAGAAGTCCTGGGCGAGGCGGACCATCGCGTCGTAGATGGCGGCGTCGCCGTGCGGATGGTACTTTCCCATCACATCCCCGACAATTCGGGCAGATTTCACGTGCCCCCGGTCGGGGCGGTGGCCCTGCTCGTACATCGACCAGAGGATGCGCCGGTGCACCGGCTTGAGGCCGTCCCGGGCGTCCGGCAGGGCGCGGGAGTGGATGACCGAGAAGGCGTACTCCAGGTAGGAGTCGGAGACCTCGGTGACCAGCGGGTTGTCGAAGACCCGCGCCCCGGCCTGGTCGAAGGCCGACAGGTCGGCGCGGGCGCGGTCGTCCCTACGGCGTGCCATGGTTCAGCTTTCCTTCCGAAAAGAACCCGGTGTCAGGCGTCGATGGCTTCGCGGTCGACCCGGTCCGCCGAGTCGATCAGCCAGTTGCGGCGGGGTTCGACCTTCTCCCCCATGAGCAGTTCGAGGATCTGCTCGGCGGCCTCGACGTCGTCGAGGGTGATCCGGCGGACCGCCCGGGTGGCCGGGTTCATGGTGGTCTCCCAGAGCTCGTCGGCGTCCATCTCGCCGAGGCCCTTGAAGCGCGGGATCGGGGTGACGATCTGCTTGCCGGCCTTCTCCAGCTTGCGGACCGTCGCCTCCATCTCAGCCTGGGTGTAGGTGTAGATGGTCTGCGGGTTGCGCCCCTTGGTGGTGATCTTGTGCAGGGGCGGCATCGCCGCGTAGAGCCGGCCGGCCTCGATCAGCGGCCGCATGTACCGGGCGAAGAGCGTGATCAGCAGGGTACGGATGTGCGCGCCGTCGACGTCCGCGTCGGCCATGATGAGCACCCGCCCGTAGCGCATCGCCGACAGGTCGAAGGTACGCCCGGAGCCGGCGCCGAGCACCTGCACGATCGCCGCGCACTCGGCGTTGTCCAGCACCTGCTGGAGGTTGGCCTTCTGCACGTTGAGGATCTTGCCGCGGATGGGCAGCAGGGCTTGGTATTCGGAGGAGCGGGCCATCCGGCTGGTGCCGAGGGCGCTGTCACCCTCCACGATGAACAGCTCGCTGCGGTCCACCCCGGTGGCCCGGCAGTCGACCAGCTTCGCCGGCATCGACGCGCCCTCCAGGGCGGTCTTGCGCCGGGCGGCGTCCTTCTGCTGCTTCTGGGTGAGCCGGACCCGGGCCGCGTCGACGATCTTCTGCAGCACCGTACGGGCCTCGGCCTTGGTCTTCCGGTCCTCCAGCCAGGCCTTGAGGTGCTGCTCGACCAGGCCTTGGAGCACCTTGGTGATGCCGGCAGTGGAGAGCTCGTCCTTGGTCTGCGAGGTGAACTGCGGCTCCGGGATCCGCACGTGCACCACCGCGGTCATGCCCTCCAGGACGTCGTCCAGGGTGGGCGCGTCCTCCTTGGGCTTGAGCAGGCCGCGAGTGTTGCGGGCGGCCTCGGCGAGGGTACGCACCAGGGCGCGCTCGAAGCCCTTGCGGTGGGTGCCGCCGTGCGCGTTGCGGATGGTGTTGGTGAAGCACTCGACGGTGCGGTCGTAGCCGGTGCCCCAGCGGAATGCGACCTCGACCTCGGCCCGGCGCTGCACGTTGGACTGCATCACGCCGTTGGCGTCGGCGGCGTTCTCCCGGTAGGTCCCCTCGCCGGTGACCAGCAGCGTGCCGGAGACGGCGCGGTCGCCGGCCGGGGCCAGGTATTCCACCATGTCGGTGAGGCCGTTGGGGAAGTGGAAGTTCTCCTCGACGACCTCCTCCCCCGTCTCGTCGCGCAACCGGTACGCCACGCCGGGGACGAGGAAGGCGGTGTTGCGCAGCTTGAGCCGGACCGCCTCGGTGTCGAGCTTCGCCCCGGTCTCGAAGTAGCGCGGGTCGTGCCACCAGCGGATCGAGGTGCCGGTCGGCTGGCGGCGCTTCATGGCACCGACGATCTGCAGCCCGGGGCCGGGGGTGAACGGCGCGTCCGGGCCGTCCCCGTCGAAGATCCCGGGTACGCCGTGCCGGAACGACATCGAGTGGACCTTGCCGCCGCGGCGGACCGTGACGTCGAACCGCCGGGAGAGCGCGTTGACCGCGGAGGCGCCGACTCCGTGCAGGCCGCCGGAGGTCTTGTAGCCCGAGCCGCCGAACTTGCCGCCCGCGTGCAGCCGGGTCAAGACCAGCTCCACACCGGAGATGCCGGACTTGGCGTGCACGTCGGTGGGGATGCCCCGGCCGTCGTCGTCGACCTGCACCGAGCCGTCGGCGTGCAGGATCACGTCGATCTTCGTGGCGTGACCCCCGACACCCTCGTCGGTGGAGTTGTCGAGGATCTCGTTGACGAGGTGACCCACGCCACGGCTGTCGGTCGAGCCGATGTACATGCCGGGGCGCTTGCGGACGGCGTCCAGCCCCTCGAGGTGCGTCAGGTCGTCGGCCCCGTACAGGGTCTCAGGCTGTGCGGTCAACTGGTCGTACTCCCAGGTCTCGGCGGTGTGGTACCGCTCGCCGGCTTGATCGCCTCGCGCGGCGCGCCGCAGCGAGCCTAGCCCGGCGATCCGACAGAGCCGTGGCACCGGGTGGGTGCGGCGTCCGGTTAGGGTGCGTCCGGGGTCTGTGCCCCCGCCCGGTCACGGGCGTCCGGAGGCGAGGAGGCGTCCGTGGAGCACAACCATCCGACCCGCCGGTTGTCTTCCCGCGTGCCCGTTGAGGGCGATCCGACGGGCTGGTTCGAGCGGCTCTACGCCGAGGCCGAACCGCTCGGCGGGCCCGGCGATGGCCTATGACCCGACGTTCGCGCCGCGGGCCGGCGGCGCCCCGAGGCTGAGCAGGATCCGGCCGGTGGGGCCGTCCACGAGGTCGCCGAGGCGTACCTCCTCGAGCACGGCGAGGAAGGCGGCCTGGGCCCGGCGCAGTTCGCCACGGAGCCGGCAGCCGGCGACCAGCGGGCAGGCCGGCTGCTCGCAGGAGACCACCTCGTCGTCCCCCTCGAAGGCCCGGACCACCCGCCCGACGGTCAGCTCGCCGGCGTGCTCGGCGAAGGCCACCCCGCCGGAGCGGCCTCGGATGGTCACCAGCACACCCAGCCGCTGCAACCGCTGCACGACCTTGGCGACGTGGCTGCGGGGCAGCGCGAGCTGGGTGGCGAGCTCCTCCACGGTCGTCCGGGCCGGAGACGCGGCGGTGAACATGGCGATCCGCAGAGCCATGTCCGTCGCCCGGTTGAGCTTCACTCCTCGACCGTAGCCAGCGGCGGGGCGGCGCAACACGGGCCGACCGGCCGGACCTGGTGGGTGACCTGGATCATTCCCCGGCCAGGACCTTCGACCCTGAAGCGGAATCTCAGATTCCTGTTCAGTGGGCTCGACCCGTTCCCCGTCTCAAGGAGTAGTAGTGCTCTCGGAATCCTCAGCAGCGGTGGTGGCGGCTACCCTGCCCGCCGTGCAGGCCCATGGTGAGGCGATCACCGGCCGGTTCTACCAGCGGATGTTCGACGCCCACCCGGAGCTGCTGGACATCTTCAACCGGGGCAACCAGGCCACCGGGCAGCAGAAGGCCGCGCTCGCCGCCGCGGTGGTCGCGTACGCCGAGCACCTGATCGGCGGCAGCACGGTGTCGTGGGGGCCGATCATGGACCGGATCGCGCACAAGCACGCCGCGCTCGGCATCACCGCCACCCAGTACCCGATCGTCGGGCGGCACCTGCTCGCCGCGGTCGGCGAGGTGCTCGGCGACGCGGTCACCCCGGAGGTCGTGGCCGCCTGGGACGAGGTTTACTGGCTGCTGGCCTGCGAGCTGATCGCCCGGGAGGCGCGGCTCTACACGGTCGCCGGGGTGGCGGAGCACGGCTCCGTGTGGCGGCCGTGGCGGGTGGCGGAGAAGACCCGGGAGACCGCGGACGTGGTCTCGTTCACCCTGGTCCCGGCCGACGGCGGCCCGGTGCCCGGCTTCACCCCGGGCCAGTACGTGTCGGTCGCGGTCGACCTCGACGGTGGCCGGGGCCAGCAAATCCGGCAGTACAGCCTCTCCGGCCGGACCGACGCCGACCACTGGCGGATCACGGTGAAGCGAGTGCCCGGCACCGCCGGCGCGCCCGACGGCATGGTGTCCAGCCACCTGCACGAGCGGGTGGCGGAGGGCGACATTCTCCGGCTGAGCCCGCCGTTCGGCGAGGTCAGCGCGGTCGGCGACGACGCTCCGCTGCTGCTGGTCAGCGCCGGCATCGGCCTCACCCCGGCGATGGCCACCCTGGCGCACCTGGCCGCCACCGCGCCCGAGCGCGAGGTGGCGTTGGTGCACGCCGACCGGGCCGGCGCCGCGCACGCGTTGCGCCATGAACTGCCCGGGCTCCAGGAGCAGCTGCCGAACCTGTCGGTGCGCCTGTGGTACGAGGACGCCGCCGATGGCGAGCTGGCCGGGCTGAAGGCGGAGGTCGCCAGTGGGCTCGTCGACCCGGCGCGGATTCCGCTGGCTCCCGGGGCGTACGTGCATCTCTGCGGGCCGGTGCCGTTCATGACCCTGGTCCGCGGCGGGTTGCTGCGCCGGGGCGTGCCGGCGGAGCGGATCGCGTACGAGGTGTTCGGCCCGGGCATGCTGCAGGGCTGAGCCGCCCGGCGGCGCGGGGCGGGTGCCGGGAGATGCCCGGGCACCGGCTCTCGCCCTGCCGACCTCGACCCGGCGTGACCACGGTCACGTCGGGTAACCACAGCCGGCCTCCCGCACCCATCGGTGCGGGCCCTTTGCTCTGCAGCCACGGACGCAGCGGTCACCCACGGTTTAGCGGTGCGCATATGGCTGCAGAGTAAAGGCGAGTGGAGGATGTTTCGGCGCGGGGACTAGCGCACGAATTTCCGCTGGTCACGGGATTGTGGCCGCGGCATCAGCGGACGGGGTGCCAGGCGGCGGCGTCACGCTGGGTGACAGCAGACCTCCCAGGATGCCTGTCACCCACAGTTGTCGACAGCGCGCCAGGCGGCTGCCTGGCCTGTCGGCCGTCAGGCCCAGTGCCCGACCACTGCGGCGAACACCAGCAGCGAGCCGACCAGCTCGATCAGCCCGACCCGGACCAGGGCGAGCCGCCGGCCGGGCAACAGCACCGCGCGGAGCAGCAGCAGCGCGAAGACTCCCGCCACCGCTGGCCCCCACCAGGCCGCCGCCACGACGAGCGCGGCGAGGTGGTACGCCCCGGACGCCCACCGGTAGCCGACACTCCCCCGCTCGCGGATCGTCGTCTTGACGTAGAGCACCGTGCCGACCAGGTAGGCGGCGACCGCGCCCGCCACCCCGGCCAGCCCGGCGGGCGGGACCCCGGCGACGGTGGCCACCACGAACACCATCAGCACGCTCTGCGCCACCGCGGCGAGGTCGTTGAGCAGGGCCCGCTCGCGACGCCACCGGGCGTGCCCGGCGTTGACGGCGGCGAGCAGGGCGTAGAGCGGTGCGTAGCCGAGGACCTCGGGCCGGGCGAGGAGCACCGGCGTGACCAGCAGCGCGGCCGCGGCGCCGTAGAGCAGCAGCTGCGGGCGTACCCGGTCGGTTCGGCCGGTCTTCACGGCCAGCAGGGCGTAGTAGGAGAAGAGGTAGCCGGCCAGCCAGGCGCCGAGCAGCGGCAGGTGCGGCCACCGGAGGCCGGTGACGCAGACCGCCGTGGCGTACGGGAGGAGCAGCGTCGGCCAGGCGCCGTGCTGCGGCGGCAGCCAGCGGTGTCGGCGACCCCGCTGCCGGCCGGCGACCGCTGATCCGGCGGTGGCGCGGGGCGTGGCGTGGCGCTCCCCGGTCAGCGCGGATTGCGAGGGCGTGGACACGGTTGGTCACCTCCGGAGGTCGACTCGAGCGAGGTGGGTCACAAAACCGGAGCCGGCCGCGCCTCTTTGCTCAGCTTCGTCGCTTCCGGCCCGCCGACCAGGGACTTTGGTCACTGATGCGAGTCTCCACAGGCGACATCGATCTCCTCAGGAGAAGTCGATGATCTACAGGTTAGGCGGGGTTCGCGGGGGTAGGGGATTCCCATGCGCGTCCTCGGAATCAACGCGATCTTCCACGACCCCGCGGCGGCCCTGGTGGTCGACGGCCGGGTGGTGGCCGCCGCCGAAGAGGAGCGGTTCAGCCGACGCAAGCACGGCAAGCGCCCGGTGCCCTTCGCCGCCTGGGAGCTGCCGGAGTTGTCCGCCGCCTGGTGTCTGACCAGCGCCGGGATCGACGTCGACAGTCTCGACGCGGTCGCGTACTCCTTCGACCCCGGCCTCACCCGGGACGCCGCCGAGCTGGGCCTCGACGACCCGTGGGACTGGCTGCGGGTCGACTACGCCGCGCGGGCGCCGCAGTTCCTCGCCGCCGCGCTGCCCGGGCTCGACCCGGAGAAGGTGCGGTTCGTGCCGCACCACGTGGCGCACGCCGCGTCCGCCGGCCTGGCCGCGCCACCGGCCGGCGACGACACCGCGGTGCTGGTCCTCGACGGGCGCGGCGAGGTGGCCAGCCACTTGGCCGGCGTCTACCGGGACGGTCGGCTGTCCCCCCTGTACGCGCAGCAGCTGCCGCACTCGCTCGGTCTGCTGTACGAGGATCTGACCCGGCACCTCGGCTTCCTGCACTCCAGCGACGAGTACAAGGTGATGGCGCTCGCCTCCTACGGCCGGCCGAGGCACCTGGGCATGCTCCGCGAGCTGGTCCGGGTCACCGACGACGGTGGCTTCCGGATCGACCGGATCGACTGGGCCACCATGGCCAAGGCGCGGACCGCCGACGGCGAGATGACCGACGAGCACGCCGACCTGGCGTCCAGCGTGCAGGCCCGGCTGGAGGAGGTCGTCCTCGACCTGTCCCGCTGGCTGTACGACGCCTCCGGCGGCGCCGCCACACTGGCCATGGCCGGCGGGGTGGCGCTGAACTGCGTGGCGAACGCTCGGGTCGCCGCCGAGGGGCCGTATCGCGACGTCTGGGTGCAGCCGGCGGCCGGCGACGCGGGCACCGCGCTGGGCGCGGCCCTGCACCTGGCTGGCGAGTTGGGCGACCGGTCCACCCCGATGGCCGGGGCGGACCTGGGCCGCGGCTGGTCGGACGAGGAGCTGGAGGCGGAGCTGCGCCGGGCGGCGCTGCCGTACACCCGGCCGGCGTCGATCGCCGCGGAGGCGGCCCGGGTGCTCGCCGACAACGGCATCGTCGCCTGGTACCAGGGTCGCAGCGAGTACGGCCCGCGGGCGCTGGGCCACCGGTCGCTGCTCGCCCACCCCGGCGACCCGGACACCACTCGGCGGATGAACGACGTCAAGGGCAGGGAGCAGTTTCGCCCGATCGCCCCGATGGTCCGCGCGGAACGCTTCGCGGAGATCTTCGAGGGCGTCTACCCCAGCCCGTACATGCTCTTCGTGCATCGGGTGAAGCCGCCGTGGCGGGACCGCATCCCGGCGGTCACCCACGTCGACGGCACCGCCCGGGTGCAGACCGTGCACGCCGACACCGAGCCGCTGGTGGCCGAGTTGCTGGCCGAGTTCGAACGGCTCACCGGGCTGCCGGTGGTGGTCAACACCTCGCTGAACACCGCCGGACGGCCGATGGTGGACACCCCACGGGAGGCGATGGAGCTGTTCGGCTCGGCGCCGGTGGACCTGCTCGCCCTCGGCCCGTTCGCGGTGCACCGCCGGGCGCTGGGCGGTGGCCGGTGATCAGCGTGGTGGTGCCCACGCTCGGCCGGCCGAGCCTGGCCGTGCTGCTGGACACCCTCGCCGGTCAGCTCGCCGACCTGCCCGAGCCCGAACTGCTGCTGGTCGACGACCGGTGTGACGAGACCGGGGAGCTGGCGGTGCCGGGGGCGCTCGCGGCGTACACGAAGGTGCTGACCGGTCGCGGCGCGGGCCCGGCGGCGGCCCGCAACCTGGGCTGGCGGGCGGCCCGCGGCGAGTGGGTGGTCTTCCTGGACGACGACGTGGTGCCGGCGCCGGACTGGGCCCGGCGGCTGCGCGTCGACCTCGCCGTGCCGGGCGCCGTCGGCGGCGTGCAGGGCGTGCTGACCGTGCCGCTGCCGGCGGACCGCCGCCCCACCGACTGGGAACGCGGTACCGCCGGCCTGGCCGAGGGCCGGTGGATCACTGCGGACATGGCCTACCGCCGGGCGGCCCTCGTGGCCGTCGGCGGGTTCGACGAGCGCTTCCCCCGGGCCTACCGGGAGGACGCCGAGTTGGCCCACCGGGTCCGGCTCGCCGGCTGGCACCTGGTGCGCGGCCAACGCCGGGTGGGCCATCCGGTACGTCCCGAGAGTCGCTGGGTGAGCCTGCGCACCCAGCGCGGCAACGCCGACGACGCGCTGCTGCGCCGGCTGTACGGCCCGAACTGGCGGACCGAGCTGGACCTGCCCCCGGGCCGGCGGCCCGGGCACGTCGCGGTCGCCACGGCCGGCGCGGTCGCGCTGGCCGCCACCGTGCTGCGTGCCGTGGCCCGCCCCGGCGCCCGGCGGCGGGGCCTCGGGGTGGCCGCCGTCGTCGCCGGGCTGGGCTGGGCGGCCGGCACCGCCGAGTTCGCCCGGGTCCGCATCGCGCCCGGCCCGCGCACCCGCGACGAGGTCGTCACCATGGTGGCGACCAGCGCGCTCATCCCGCCGCTCGCGGTCGTCCACTGGGTACGCGGCTGGTGGCGCGCCCGCTCGGTGCCCGCCGGCGCGGTCGTCCCGGCGGACGGTCTCGGGGCGGGACGATGATGTCCACCTCGATTGCCCGGGGCGGCTGGTCCGACCTGACGCCGTCCGGTCGCGCCCTGTTCGACGCGGTGCTGCTGGACCGGGACGGCACGCTCATCGAGGACGTGCCCTACAACGGCGACCCGGAGAAGGTCCGCCCGGTGCCCGGTGCGCGGGAGGCGTTGGACCGGCTGCGCGCGGCCGGGCTGCGTCTGGCCGTGGTCACCAACCAGTCCGGCCTGGCCCGCGGCTGCTTCACCGAGCGACAGCTGCGCGCCGTCCACGCGCGGGTCGAGGAGCTGCTCGGGCCGTTCGACGACTGGCAGGTGTGCCCGCACGACGACGCCGACGGCTGCGCCTGCCGCAAGCCGGCGCCCGGCCTGGTGCACGCCGCCGCCCGGGCGCTCGGCACCACGCCGACCCGGTGCGCGCTGGTCGGCGACATCGGCCGGGACATGACGGCCGCGCTCGCCGCCGGGGCGACCGGCATCCTGGTCCCCACCCCGGTCACCCGCCCGGAGGAGGTCGCCGAGGCGCCGACCGTCGCCCGGGACCTGCCCGCCGCGGTGGACGAGATCCTGCGCCGGATGCGGGCGGTCCGGCCGGTGGCGCCTCGCGCCGGGCGGGCCGGCACGGTCCTCGTGGTGCGCAGCGACTCGGCGGGGGACGTGCTGGTCACCGGGCCGGGCATCCGCGCCGTCGCCGCCGGAGCGGACCGGGTCGTGCTGCTCTGCGGGCCACGCGGCCGGGTAGCGGCCGAACTGCTGCCCGGCATCGACGAGATCATCGAGTGGCCACTGCCCTGGATCGACAGCAACCCCGAGCCGGTCGACCCGCAGGACATGCGGCGACTGACTACCCGCCTCGCCGCCGTCGCCGCCGACGAGGCGGTCATCTTCACCTCCTTCCACCAATCCCCACTACCCCTCGCCCTGCTCCTGCGCATGGCCGGCGTACCCCGCATCAGCGCCATCAGCGACGACTACCCCGGCTCCCTCCTCGACACCCGCCACCGAGTACCAACCGGCATCCCCGAACCCGAACGAGCCCTCTCCCTCGCCGCCGCCGCCGGATACACCCTCGCCCCCGACGACGAACCCGGACTGCGGCTGCGGGACTCGCCGGTCCCGACCGGCGCCGGGGCCGATACGGCGCCGGAGAACCCGGTCGCCGGGCTGCCCGACGACTACGTCGTGGTGCATCCCGGCTCGTCGGTGCCGGCGCGGGCCTGCCCGGCGGGTCGCTGCGCGCAGATCGTGGCCGCTCTCGTCGCCGACGGGCGGCGGGTCGTGGTCACCGGCGGGCCGGACGAGCGGGACCTGACGGCGCGGGTGGCCGCCGCCGGCGGCATCGACCTCGGCGGGGCCACGGACCTGGCCGGACTCGTCCGGGTCATCGCGGGCGCCCGTTGCCTGGTGGTCGGCAACACCGGGCCGGCCCACCTCGCCGCCGCCGTCGGCACCCCGGTGGTCAGCCTGTTCGCGCCGACCGTCCCGTTCGGGCAGTGGGGGCCGTACCGGGTGCCGACGGTGCGCCTCGGCGACGCTGGGGCGCCCTGCAGGGGCACCCGCGCGGCCGTCTGCCCGGTCGCCGGGCACCCCTGTCTGGCCGGCGTCGAACCGGCCGAGGTGGTCGCCGCCGTACGGCTGCTCGCCCCGCCCGACTGACCACCTGTCCCCCGCGCCCCGACCGGCCCGACGTGAGGAGAGGCATGAACATTCTGCTGTGGCACGTGCACGGCTCCTGGACGACCTCGTTCGTGCACGGCCGACACCGCTACCTGGTGCCGGTCACGCCCGACCGCGGCCCGTACGGGCGGGGCCGGGCGCGGACGTACGCCTGGCCGGCGAACGTTGTCGAGGTGACCCCGCAGGAACTGGGGCGCACCGACGTCGACCTGGTCGTCCTGCAGCGGCCGGAGGAGCTGGAGCTGGCCGAGCGGTGGCTGGGCCGCCGCCCCGGCCGGGACCTGCCCGCGATCTACGTCGAGCACAACACCCCCAAGGGCGACGTGCCACAGACCCGCCACCCGATGGCCGACCGGGACGACCTGCTCATCGCCCACGTCACGCACTTCAACGAGCTGTTCTGGGACAGCGGAGGCACCCGGACGGCCGTCATCGAGCACGGCATCGTCCCGCCTGCCGTGGAGTGGACCGGCGACCTCGACCGCCTCGCGGTGGTCACCAACGAGCCGGTACGCCGCTGGCGGGTCACCGGCACCGACCTGATGCCGCGCTTCGCCGCGGTCGCCCCGCTGGACGTCTACGGCATGGGTGTGGCGGGGCTGGCCGACCGGCTCGGGCTGCCGCCGGACCGGCTCGCCAGCCACGACGACCTGCCGCAGGAGCAGATGCACGTGGCGGTGGCGCGGCGGCGGGCGTACCTGCACCTGTGCCGGTGGACGTCCCTCGGGCTGAGCCTGATCGAGGCGATGACCATGGGCGTACCGGTGATCGCGCTGGCCACCACCGAGGCGGTGGACGCCGTGTCGCCCGACGCGGGGGTGCTCTCCACCCGGGTGGACACGCTGGTCGAGGCGGCCCGCTGGCTCGCCGAGGACCGCGACGCGGCCTACCGGCTGGGGGCGCGGGCGCGCGAGGTGACGAAGGAACGCTTCGGGCTCGACCGGTTCCTCGCCGACTGGGACCGGCTGATGAAGGAGGAGACATGCGCATCGCGATGATTTCGGAGCACGCCAGCCCGCTCGCCGTACTCGGCGAGGAGGACGCCGGCGGTCAGAACACCCATGTGGCGGAACTCGCGGCCGCGCTGGTCGGTGAGGGACACGACGTTCGCGTCTACACCCGCCGTGACTCCCCCACCCTGCCCGACGCGGTGTCCACCCCGGACGGCTACCACGTCTGCCACGTGCCGGCCGGCCCGGCCCGGCGGGTGCCGAAGGACGAACTGCTGCCGTACATGGGCGAGTTCGGCAGCTGGCTGGCCGATACCTGGCGGCGCGAGGGCTGGACCCCGGACGTGGCCCACGCGCACTTCTGGATGAGCGGGCTGGCCACCGTGCACGCCGGCCGGCGGACCGGGGTGCCGACCGTGCTCACGTATCACGCGCTCGGCACGGTGAAACGCCGCCACCAGGGGGCGCGGGACACCAGCCCACCAGGGCGGATCGGTTACGAGCGGACGCTCGGGCGGGCCGTCGACCGGGTCGTCGTGCAGTGCAGCGACGAGGTGGCCGAGCTGGTCCGGATGGGCGTACCCCGGTCCCGGATGGCGCTGGTCCCCTCCGGCGTCAACCAGCACGTGTTCCAACCCGACGGTCCGGCCGCGCCGCGCGACCCGGCCCGGCCGCGCATCCTCACGGTCGGCCGGCTGGTGGAGCGCAAGGGCTTCCTGGACGTGGTCCGGGCGCTGCCCGCGGTGCCGGACGCCGAATGCGTGGTGGTCGGCGGCCCGCCGGCCGAACTGCTCCCCGCCGATGCCTTCGCCCGGCGGCTGCGGGCGCTCGCCGAGTCCTGCGGGGTCGCCGACCGGGTCAAGCTGGTCGGCGGGGTGCCCCGGGAGGAGATGGCCGGCTGGTACCGATCGGCCGACGTGCTGGTCGCCACCCCCTGGTACGAGCCGTTCGGGCTCACCCCGCTGGAGGGGATGGCCTGCGGCGTACCGGTGATCGGCAGCAACGTGGGCGGCATCGCCGACACCGTCGTCGACGGGCTCACCGGCGACCTGGTGCCGCCGCGCGACCCCCGCGCGCTGGCCACCGCGATCCGCCGGATCCTCACCGACAAGATGCGCCGCTTCGCGTACGCCACGGCGGCGCTGGACCGGATCCGCAGCCGGTACTCGTGGAAGCGCTGCGCCGAGCAGCTCAGCGCGGTCTACGCCGCGGTGGCCACGGTCGCCCGTCCCGCCCGGGCGGTGGCCTGATGCCCCGGCCCGACCCGATCGACGCGCACCTGTCCGGGCTGGCCGCGGCGCTGCTGCCGTTCCGGCGGGAGGCCGAGCGGCTCGCCGACTGGGGCACGGAACTGGCCTGGACGCTCGCCCGGGGCGGACGGATCCTCGTCGCGGGAAACGGGGGCAGCGCGGCGGAGGCCCAGCACCTCACCGCCGAACTCGTCGGCAAGCTCCGCGACGACCGGGAACCCCTGTCCGCGATCGCCCTGCACGCCGAGACCTCCGCGCTGACCGCGATCGGCAACGACTACGGCTACGACGAGGTCTTCGCCCGCCAGGTCCGCGCCCACGGTCGAGCGGAGGACATCCTCCTGCTCCTGTCCACCAGTGGCGCCAGCGCCAACCTGCTCGCCGCCGCCCAGGCTGGACGCGAGGTCGGGCTGCGTTGCTGGGCCTTCACCGGCCCGGCGCCCAACCCGCTCGCCGAGCGGTGCCACGACGTGCTCGCCGTCCCGTCGCCGGACAGCCAGGTGGTGCAGGAGCTCCACCTGGTCGCCACGCACCTGCTCTGCGAGTACGTCGACCAGGCCCTCCCCCTGATCCGGCAGCTGCCCACGACGACCGTGGCCGCACCCCGCGGCACCGGCATCGCCGGGTGGGCACCACCGCTCATCCCGGTCCTCCGCGACGGGCACACCGCCAACGGCCACGCCGCCAACGGGCAGAGCGCGAACGGACGCAGCGTCACCGGACACGGCGTCGACGGCCACGGGCGGAACGGCCACCACCGCAACGGGTCCACCGGCACCGGGTGGGTGGAGCGGTGAGCGGCCCGCTCGTCGTGGTCGGCGACGCCCTGCTGGACCGGGACGTGACCGGTGCGGTCGGCCGGGTCTGCCCGGACGCCCCCGTACCGGTGCTGGACGAGCGCACGGCCGTCGACCGGCCCGGCGGGGCCGGCCTGGCCGCGCTGCTCGCCGCCGCCCAGGACACCGAGGTCGCGCTGGTCACCGCGCTCGCCGACGACGCCGGTGGGGCTCGCCTGGCCGAGTTGCTGGCCGAGGCGGGAGTGGCGGTCTACCCGATGCACCTGCCGGGCGCGACCGGCGAGAAGATCCGGCTGCGGGCGGGCGGACAGACGCTGCTCCGGCTGGACCGGGGCGGCGACCCGCAGCCACCCGGCGAGCCGCCGGAGGCGGTGCTGGAGGTGCTCTCCCAGGCCCGGGCCATTCTGGTCAGCGACTACGGTCGCGGCCTGGTCCGGCAGCCGGCACTGCGCGCGGCGCTCGCCGAGGCGTCCGCCCCGGTGGTGTGGGACCCGCACCCGCGCGGCCCGGCCGCCGTGGCCGGGGTCCGGCTGACCACGCCGAACCTCGCCGAGTTGCGGCAGCTCACCGGCGACGCGGGGGCCGGCTCGGCGCTGTCCACGGCGACCCGGGCCGGGCACGAGCTGCGGCACCGCTGGCGGGTCAGCGCGGTCGCGGTGACCATGGGCCCGGACGGCGCGGTGCTCTGCCACGCCGGCACCACCCCGCTGGTCGTGCCGCCACCGTCCATTCCCGACCAAGTCGAGGACACCTGCGGCGCCGGCGACCGGTTCGCCGCCACCGCCGCGCTGGCGCTCGGCGACGGCGCGCCGCTCTCCGAGGCGGTCGGCGCGGCGGTGGCCGCCGCGTCGGCGTACGTGGCGGCGGGCGGGGCGGCCGGCCTGCACCGCGCGCCGCAGCAACGCCCGACGGCGGCCGCTGCGCGCACGGCCGAGGATCTGGTGGCGAAGGTACGCGCCGACGGCGGCACCGTGGTGGCCACCGGCGGCTGCTTCGACATCCTGCACGCCGGGCACCTCGCCACCCTCCAGGCGGCCAGCCGCCTCGGTGACTGCCTGGTGGTCTGCCTGAACTCCGACCGCAGCGTACGCGGCCTGAAGGGACCGGAGCGCCCGGTCAACCCGGAGGCGGATCGCGCTCGGCTGCTCGCCGCCCTGGACTGCGTGGACGCGGTGGTGGTCTTCGACGAGCCCACCCCGCACCGGGTGCTGGCCCGGCTGCGGCCCGACGTCTGGGTCAAGGGCGGCGACTACGCCGGGGACGGCGGGCCGGAGCTGCCCGAGGCGGATCTGGTCCGCCGCTGGGGCGGCCGGGTCGTCACCGTCCCCTACCTGGCCGGCCGGTCCACCACCGGCACCATCTCCGCCGCGCGCCAGCGCGGCCTCCACCTCGTCAAGGGAGCGGCGGTATGAGCAGGGACATGAACGGAAGGTCCATCCTGGTCACCGGCGGGTCGAGCGGCCTCGGCGCGGCGGTGGTGACCGCGGTCGGCAAGGCCGGCGGGCGGCCGTACGTGCTGGACCGGCAGGCGCCGGCCGACGGGGTGCCCTGGGTCGGGTGCGACCTCGCCGACGCCCGGGCCGCCGAGGCGGCCACCCGCCAGCTCGCCGAGCAGGCCGGCGGCCTCGACGGCGTGGTGACCGCCGCCGGCATGGACGTGCCGGGGCGGCTGGCGAACGTGCCGGGCGACACCTGGGACCGGATCGTGGCGATCAACCTGCTCGGCACGGCCGCGGTGGTCCGGGCGGCCGTGCCGCACCTGGAACGCGCACACGGCACGGTGGTCACCGTGGCGTCCACGCTCGGCGTCAAGGCGGTCAGCGACGCCACCGCGTACTGCGCGGCGAAGTTCGGGGTGGTCGGCTTCACCCGCGCGCTCGCCGCCGAACTGGCCGGGACGGTGGGCGTGACGCTGCTGATCCCGGGTGGCATGCGGACGGCGTTCTTCGACGACCGGGACGAGCAGTACAAGCCCGGCGCGGACGCGATCCTCAACGACCCGGCCGACACCGCGGAGGCGGTCATGTTCGCCCTGGCCCAGCCGCCCGGCTGCGCCGTACGCGAGCTGGTGGTCTGCGCCGAGCAGGAGTCGTCGTACCCGTGATTCTCGTGCTGCGTGCGCTCGGCGTCGGCGACCTCGCCGCCGGGGTGCCGGCGCTGCGCGCGCTGCGCGCCGCGTACCCCGGTGCGGAGCTGGCGCTGGTCGCGCCGCGCTGGCTGGCCCCGCTGGTCGACCTGGTCGGCGGGGTGGACCGCCTGGTCGAGGCGGACGGGCTGGGCCACCTGGGGTGGCCCGGCCCGAAGCCGGCGCTGGCGGTCAACCTGCACGGCCGGGGCCCGCAGTCGCACCGGATGCTGGCCGAGGCCCGGCCGCGTCGGCTGCTGGCGTTCGCCAACGACGGGGCCGGGCACCACGACGGTCCACCGTGGCGGGCCGACGAGCACGAGGTGGACCGGTGGTGCCGGCTGCTGGCCTGGTACGGCATTCCAGCCGATCGGACGGACCTGGCGTTGCGCCGCCCCGACCCCGGTGCGTTGCCCAGCGGGGTGAGCCTCGTCCACCCTGGGGCGAAGGCCGCCGAGCGGCGCTGGCCACCGGCCCGCTTCGCGGCGGTGGCCCGGGAGCTGACCGCGCGTGGCCACCGGGTGATGGTCACCGGCGGCCCGGGTGAGCGGAGCATCGCCGAGGCGGTGGCGCGCGGGGCCGGGCTGCCGGCGGAGGCGGTCCTGGCCGGGCGGACCGGCGTCGGCGAACTGGCAGCCCTGGTGGCGCACGCCCGGCTGGTGCTCGCCGGGGACACCGGCATCGGCCACCTGGCCACCGCCTACGGCACCCCGTCGGTGCTGCTCTTCGGCCCGGTGTCGCCCGCGCTGTGGGGGCCGCCGCCGGACCGGCCGTGGCACCAGGCGCTCTGGGTGGGGCCGCGCCCGCCGGGCGACGGCGTGGCGCTGCACCCGGCGCTGGCCGAGTTGGACGTGCCCACGGTGCTGGCCGCCGTCGACCGGATCGAACGAGCCGTCCCGGCAAACCGGCTCGTCCCGACCGCGCGGGACCGGGCGCAGCTGCCCGCCCCGGCCGGGCCGGCGGTGTCGGCGGCCCGGTGAGGCACCCCCTTGGCTACCCACCGGTAGCTTGCCGCCGTACGCTGAGCCGGTGAGCGGGGAGTACACGCAGGAGTTCGTCGACGTCGACGGGGCGCGCATCGGCGTCCAGGTCCATCCGGAGCCGGACGGGCCGCCGGGCGCGCCGGTGGTGGTGGTCTGGCCGGCGATGGGCGTCCGGGCCCGCTACTACCGGCCCCTGGCGGCCGCGCTGCGCGCGGCCGGGCTCGCCGTCGTGGTGGCCGACCTGCGGGGCACCGGCGAGAGCACCCCGGCCCCCGCCCGCACCTGCCGGTACGGCTACGCCGAGCTGGCCGCCGACGTCGGCGCGGTGCTCGACGCGCTCAAGCCCCGGCTGGACGGCCGTACCCGGCTGCTGCTCGGGCACTCCCTCGGCGGGCAGGTCGCGCTGCTGCACCAGGCCCTGCACGACGCGGACGCGGTGGACGGGCTGGCCCTGGTGGCGGTCGGCATGCCCTGGTGGCGTGGGTATCCGGGGCTGCGCGGCTGGGGTGTGCTGCCGTACACCCAGGGGATCGCCGCGGTGGCCCGGCTGCTCGGTGTCTGGCCGGGCTGGGGGTTCGGCGGCCGGCAGGCCCGCGGGGTGATCCGGGACTGGGCCTACACCGCCCGGACCGGCCGGTTCCCCGTGCTCGACGGGGTCGACGCCGAGGCGGCGGTGCGGCGGGTGCGTACGCCGGTCCTCGCGGTGAGCGTGGACGACGACCAGTACACCCCGCACGAGACGCTGGACCACCTCTGCGCCAAGCTCACCGCCGCGACGGTGACCCGGCACCGCTACCCGGTGGCCGAGGCGGGCGCCCCGCTGGACCACTTCACCTGGGTACGCGCCGCGACTCCGCTGGCCGCCCGGGTCGCCGCGTTCGCGGCCGCCCTGCCGCACCGCTGACCTGCGGCCGATCCGGGCAGCGGTCCGCCGCGCCCGCGCACCGGGGGCGTAGCCGGCCGGAACGTGGGTAACCCGCACCGCCCGAACACGGCGGAGGGGGATCAGATGTCCGAACGGCACACCGCGTTGCGGTCGATGCACGATCTGGGTCTGGCGGCATGGTTCGGCGGCTCACTGATGGGCGCGCTCGGCGTCAACGGGGCGGCGGCTCGGGTCGACGACTCGACGCAGCGGCTGCCGGTGGCCTCGGCGGGCTGGGCGCGCTGGACCCCGGTGAACGCGGCGGCGATCGGTGCCCACCTGGCCGGCTCCGTCGGCGAACTGGTCATCGAGAGCCCACGGATGGCCAGGCAGGCCGGGGTGGGCAAGGCCAGCGCGGTGAAGACGGCACTGACCGTGGGCGCGCTGGCGGTCACCGGATACAGCCGGATGCTCGGCCGGAAGCTGGAACGGGCGGGTGGGCCGCCGGTCGAGGGGACCACCGAGCCGAGCTACCAGACGCCGGCGAGTGTCGCCGCCTGCCAGCGGCAGATGAAGCTGCTCCAGTGGGCGGTCCCGGCACTGACCGGCGCGCTGGTGGTGGTGACCGCGTACATGAGCGAGCAGCAGAAGCCGGGCCAGGTGCTCCGCGGCATGCTCGGCCGGGTCGGCAGCTTGCTGGTCGTGTCGAAGTTGGCCGGCAAGGCCGCCGGCAAGGGCGGGCCGAAGATCGGCAAGGCCGTGGGGATGGGCGCGCCGAAGATCGGCAAGTTCGCCGTGATGGGCACACCGAAGGTCGGCAAGCTTGCCGTGATGGGCGGGCCGAAGATCGCCAAGGTCGCCGCCATGGGTGCCGCCACGCGGCACCTGGTCACGGCCGGCCGGTGACCCGCAGCGGTCGTGGCGCACAACGGGGTGCGCCACCGACCGCTCGGCAACCCAACCACCGGCCCGGCATGACCGGGCCGGTGGCGGGCATTCAGCGCGGGCACGGGAACCCAGCCAGGGTGAGGTGGCGATGAGCAGCAGGAAACGACCGGGGAAGGGCGAGGGGCGGGGGCCGGAGTCGCGCAAGCCGTGGGGCACCACGGACGGTTTCGACGCCGACCCGCCGTGGGGCGCGGGTCAGGACTCGCCGATGGACGAGGGCAGCGAGGAGCCCGCGGTCCCGGAGGGCCGGCGTGGTGAGCGCCGGGCGCGCGGGGCGGCGAAGGGCGGCCCGGCCGCCGGACGCCACGGCTTCGGCTCGGTGGAGCCGACCCGGGCCGCCGAGGCCGGACCGGGCGCGCCACCGGATCCGGCGCCCTCCGCCCGGACCTTTCCCGACGACACGGCCGGCGGGGACCTGCCGGACAACGCGCTGGAGGAGGCCACCGGCATGCACCCGGAGGGGGTCCAACGGCGCGGCTGACGCCTCGGGACCGATCTCCCCGCCGCCGGACCGGAGTGCGGCGGCGGGGCGGCGGCTGACGGCCCGCCGCGGTCACCGTCGGGTCAGGAGCCCGTGCCGGCCGGCGCCCGGGTCTGGACGCCGAGCAGGCCGGCGAGCCGGGCGGCGTCCCGTTGGGCCTGGTCGCCGCAGCAGTTGTTCATCAGCACGTGCAGCTCGGCGCACTGGTCGGCCAGCTCGCGCAGCAGCTCGGACCAGTGCCGCAGCTCCTCCTCGCCATAGGCGTAGCGGAGCTTGTCCTGCTTGTCGTCGCTCTCCCAGGCGGTGCTGTGGCCGTGGAACCGGACCATCGCGAGGTCGGCGGTGGCGATCAGGATCGGCGGCACCGACGAGGCGTGGCCCTGCGGCATGTCCACGCAGACATACCCGAGGCCGTTCTCGCGCAGGAAGGTCACCGTGTCCACCACGGCATCCTGGGTGAACCACGAGGAGTGCCGCAGCTCCACGCAGACCGGCCAGGGCCGGCACCGCCGGGCCACCTCCCGGATCCGCCGCTTGGCGGCGTCGCCCCGGGCCAGCCAGGGCGGGAACTGGAGCAGCACGGCGCCGAGCCGGTCGGCCGCCGCGAGCGGCGCCAGCGCCGCCTGGAACCGGTCCCAGAGCTCGTCGTACGCCCCGGCGGGCAGGTCGCGCCAGCGGATCCGGCTCGGACCGCCCGCCGGCCGCAGTTCCCGGGGCAGCGCCGCCACCGGCGTGTGGTGGCCGGTGAAGAGGCGGAACGCCTTGACGTCGAAGATGAACCCGGGCGGGGTGGCAGCCACCCAGCCCGCCGCCGTCTCCGGCAGCGGAATCGCGTAGTACGACGTGTCCACCTCGACCAGCCCGAAGCGGTCGGCGTAGAAGCCGAGGCGGCCGGCGGGGGTGTTGACCGCGCGGGGATACCAGCCGGAGCGCACCAGCATCTGGTCGGCCCAGGAGGACGTGCCCACTCTAATGACACCCATGTCATTCAGTGCACCGCCAACCGGGCGAATCGGCAACCGGGACGGTCCCGCGTGGAGGCCGGAGACTGTCGGGGCCGGTCGTACGCTGTCGCCGGTCATCAAGCGAAAGGCGGACAGCATGAGCGTCTCAGACCAGGTCATCACCGGTGAGCGGGCGGATCTGCTCGCCAGCCTGCGCGGGCACCGCGGGTTCCTTCGGCAGACGGTGCAGGGTCTGACCGACGAGCAGGCGGCCCGGCGCAGCACGGTGAGCGAGCTCTGCCTCGGCGGGCTGATCAAGCACGTGGCGTGCGTCGAGGAGCGGTGGCTGCGGTTCGCCGTCGGCGGGGCCGAGGCGATGGAGCGCGAGCCGATCGACTGGGTGGGGCAGTTCCGGATGGCCGACGGCGAGACCCTGGCCGGGTTGCTCGCCGAGTTCGACCGGGTGGCCGCCGAGACCGACGCCCTGGTTGCCACGCTCGACCTGGACCGGTCGCACCCGCTGCCGTCCGCGCCCTGGTTCGAGCCGGGGGCGAGCTGGTCGGTGCGCCGGGTCCTGCTGCACGTCATCGCCGAGACCGCGCAGCACGCCGGCCACGCGGACATCATCCGCGAGTCGATCGACGGGGCGAAGACGATGGGCTGACCATCCGCGGCGGTGAGCGGTCTCACCACCCGGTCGGGTCCCGGCTGGGCCTTCCCATGTGACGTCACGGCGGGTGGCGGCGCTGAGGGACACGAGATGACCATTCACCGGATGGACCAGGAGACCGCCGAGCGACTGCTCGTCGGTCCGGTCGTAAATGCGCAGGACGGCCCCGAGGTGCTCATCCGACTCCTCGCCGCCGTCCGGGCCGCCCCCCGGCCGCACGAGCTCGCCGGCGAGGGGGCGGCCGTGCAGGCGTTCCGCGCGGCGCGCGCCGGACTGCTCCCGGCGGCGTCCCGGGCCGAACGACGGTTCGTCGCCAGCATGCTCGGCGCGAAGATCGCACTCGCCGCGCTGCTGGCCACCGCCACCGGCGGCGTGGCGCTGGCCGCCGCCACGGGCACGCTGCCGGACCCCCTCACCAACGGCGGCGACAACACCACGACGCCGAGCGCCGGCACCGCGCGACCGACCTCGCCGACCACCGGCCCGGACGCCTCCCCCGGCCGGACCGCGCCGGGCGCCTCGCCCCGCCCGACCGCCGGTCCGACCGGCCAGCCGAGCAGCCCGTCCTTCCTCACCGGGCTCTGCACGGCCTACCTGGCGAGGGCGGACGAGAACCGGCGGCGCGCGCTGGAGACGCCGCGCTTCGCCGACCTGGTGTCGATCGCCGGCGGCCGGGACAAGGTTGCCGGCTACTGCGAGCGCCTGCTCGACGAGCGAGAACGCCAGAACGGGGCTACTGGGCAGCCCGGCAGACCGCCCACGGGAGGGGGCAACCGTCAGCCGGCCGGTGGCCCGGCGACTGCCGCCACTCCGGCCGCAACGGTGCCATCGACGATCCGTCCGGCCGTGCCGTCGGTGCGCCTGCCCGGCGCGGCCGGCACGGCCGTGCGCTGAGCACGCCCCGGCCCCAGCACGGGCCGTCCGCGGGTCCGACCGTGCACTGAGCACGCCCCGGCACGGGCCGTGCGGCCCGGCGCCGCCGCCGGTCCCGGCTCGGTGACCTGCGCCGGGCGGGCTGGTAGCTTGCCCCGGTGACCCCGCGGCGTCGCCGACTGGCGATCCTCCTTCGCCTGGCCACCGTGCTCAGCGTGGTGGCCGGCATCGTGCTCACCGCCCTCGGCCCGGCCACGGTGACCGGGCTGCTGCCCTACTTCACCATCCAGAGCAACGTGGCGGTCGGCGTCCTCGCCGGGTACGCCGCATGGCGCTGCGGACAGGGCCACCCGGAGCCGCGGTCCGTGGTCAAGGGTGCGGTGACCCTCTACATCACCATCACCGGAGTGGTCTACCACCTGGTGCTGGCGAACCCGGCCAGCCCGTTCGCGATGGCCCAGCCCGACCGGGCGCTCGGCGAGGCGCTGGGCAACCAGTTCCTGCACACCGTCGTGCCGCTGCTCGCGGTCACGGACTGGGTGCTGTTCGACCAGCGCGGCCGGCTGCGCCTCCGGTACGCGGCCTGGTGGCTGGCGTTCCCCCTGGCGTACCTAGGGTTCGCCCTGGTGCGCGGCCTGATCGTGCATCGTTACCCGTACCCGTTCGTCGACGCCGGGCAGCTCGGCTACGACGGTGTCGGGCTCAGCTCGCTCGGCTTCGCGTTCGCGTTCTGGCTGCTCGGGCTGCTGTTCGTCGGCGTCGACAGGGGACTGACCCGGCGTACCCGATCCGTCCCGGCCCCCACCGCCGGCGGCACCGCCGAGCCCGCGGACACCACGGCCGGGCCACGGTGAGCGACGGCCCTGCGGCGGCCGTCACCGGGCTGGCCGTGGCGGGGTCGGCCGCCTACCGGGCGGTCCCGCTGCGCTGGTACGGCTCCGCGCCCCGGGCCGTCCGCCGGGAACGGCGTCGGTCGGCGGGTCGCTCCCGGCCGTAGCAGTCGGCGCGGCCCCAGCGGCCCGGCACGTCCAGTAGCTCGATCCGGCCGTAGCCCTCGGGGATCTGCGGATCCACCAGCAGGTTGTCGTCGCACGGGCGCAGCCCGAGCATGGTCGCGAGCAGCATGAGCAGCGCCCCGGAGGCCCACGACTGTGGCCGCCCGGCAGCCGGGAGTTGGACGGGGTACTTGGTCACCTCGCGGGAGTAGCCCGCGACCACCTCGGGCACCGAGCCGCCGAGCGTCTCCGCCACGGCGAAGATACCGGCGGCGATCCGGGCCGCCTCGGTGTCGTGGCCGTAGCGGCGCAGGCCCGCCGCGATGATGGCGTTGTCCCACGGCCAGACCGCACCCAGGTGCGCGCCGACCGGGTTGTAGGGCCGCTGTCCGGCGGCGTACGTGCGCACTCCCCAGCCGGAGAAGAGCTCCGGCCCGCACAGGTGCGCCGCGAGAGCGTCCGCCCGCTCCGGCTCGACGATGCCAGTGAAGAGGAGATGGCCGAGGTTCGAGGTGAGCGCGTCGACGGGTTCCCCGTCCGGGGTCAGGGCGAACGCGTAGTAGCCGCGGTCCGGCAGCCAGAAGTCGCGGTTGAACCGCTCGCGCAGTCGCGCCGCCTCGGCCTCCAGGCGGTCGGCGTACGCCGGGTCGCCCCAGATCTCCCGGGCCAGCCGGGCGCCCCGGAGCTTCGCGTCGTACGCGTACCCCTGGAGTTCGCAGGTGGCCCGCGGGAACGCGGGCTCGCGGCCGTGCCGGTCCACGACGGCGTCCGGCGAGTTCCGCCAGGTCTGGTTGGCCACCCCGTTGACGCTGTTGCGCGACTGGTAGCGCAGGTAGCCGTCGCCGCACAGGTCGCCGTAGGCGTCGATCCAGTCCAGCGCCATCCGGGCCGGGTGGCGCAGCTCCCGGACCAGGTCGGTGTCGCCGGTCCAGCGCTGGTACTCGTCGAGCAGGACCACGAAGAGCGGGGTGGTGTCGGCGGCGCCGTAGTAGAGCACGGTGGGCTGCTCGCCGAACGCGGCCGCCTCGCCGTAGCGCAGCTCGGAGAGGATCTTCCCGGGTTCCTCGTCGTGGTAGTCGTCGAGCTGGCCGCCTTGGAGCAGGGCGAGCAGGTGCAGCGTCGCCGGGGTCAGCTCGGGGGTGAACGGCAGGGTCTGCAGGCAGGTGATCATGGCGTCCCGGCCGTAGAGCGACATCGCCCAGGGGAGGCCACCCACCGGCACCCGTTCGCTGTACGACAGCGGCATGTACCGCAGCGCGGCCAGGTCGGTCAGCGCCTGTGTGTACGCCGACTCCAGGGAATCGCGGTGGGCGACGAGCTGCGGGGCGTGGTCGAACCACCGGGCGAGGTCCTCGCGCATGTCGGTGCGGACGTGGTGCCGGTGGGATTCCAGGCTGGACCGCAGGTCCCGGCCGCTGGCACCGCGGATGATCATGGCGACGTGCAGATCGTTCTGCCACTCGCCGTTCGGCGCGACCCGGATCCGGAACGTCATCCCGTGCTGGTCGATCTCCACCGGTTCGGTGCTGGTGACGAGGGTCTCCCGGGTGAATCGTTCCCGCTGGTAGCAGAGTCGCAGCTGCCGACGGACCGGGTCGACGGTGACTTCCGGCCGGCGCGGCGCGGGGCGGAGGATCTCGGCGGTGTCGGCGAAGTCACTGCCGATCTCCATGCGGACGGTGAGGTCGGCCGGCTCGGCCGAATGGTTGAGCACGGTGATCCGCTCGTTGAAGCTGTCATCGAGGGACCGGTGCCGGATCACCGACACGTCGGCGTCCACGTAGTGGCTGGCGGTGCCGGGAACGAGCACGAACCGGGTCTCGAAGGAGGCCAGTTCGTCCCGGGATAGGGCGTGCAGCCGCTGCCCACCGACGGTGAGCACCCAGCGGGACACGAACCGGGTGTCGAAGGACCACAGGCCGATCGGCGCGTACGGGTCGACCTCCATGTCGCCCTGCCCGTCGCCCATGGCGAAGGAGTTGCCGGCGAGGACGTGGAGCAGCTCCTGCTTCATCGACCGCCCCCGCCGCAGGCGGCCTCGCGGGGGTGCCGGGCCCCGGGTGGGCCCGGGAAGAGGCGGCGCAGGGTCAGCAGCAGCCGCAGGTTGCCCTGCACCGTGAGGTCGTTGCGCAGCACCGCCGCCGCCGGGTTCAAGCCGCCCTCGGCGAGCCGGTCGAAGACCTCCCGGTCGCCGCCGACCACCAGCTCGGCGTTGTCGGAGGAGCGGGACACCCGGACGTCCTGCTGGTCGATGGTCAGATACCAGTGCTCCGTGCGCCCGCCGTCGCGCAGGTCGAGCCGGAGGCTGCCGGCCGTGTTCTCCGGCAGGTCAGGGTGCCGGCCCGCCACCCGCCGTTCCAGGTGCTCCACTGCCGAGCTGCCCATCGGTCCCTCCCGTCTGCGGGTCGTCCCCGCAGGATCCCCGACGAGAAGGTGAGTCCAACTCACCCGATCCGGGTGAGCGGTGCGCCGGACGACGGGGCGCTCCTGTTCGCCCACGCCGCGCTGGGCCGGGCCCGAGCCACGGTCAGGCCCGCTGGATGAGCCCGCGCACGTACGCGGCCTGACCGGCGTGCTGGAGGTCGTCGGCCAGCAGACTCACCAGCCGCACCCCGAGGGTGACCGGCGGGTCCCAGCTCGGGTCGACCACCCGGTCCAGGTCGGCCGGGCGCAACCCGCGCAGGTACCGCCGGGTCCGCTCGATCACCGTCGCGTGGTAGTCGAGGAGCACCTGGCCGTTCTCCGGCCTCACCGCGGCGACCTGCTCGGGGCCGTGGCCGAAGCCGGTGTCGTACGGGTCGGCGGTCATCCCGCAGGGCCGCGCCCAGTCGCCGGTGACCCAGACCTGCTCCTCCCCCAGCAGGTCGGCGACGCCGTGGTCCTGGATCCGGGTGAGGTGCCAGATCAGCCAGCCCACCGTGTTCGCTCCGGGCGCCGGGGCTTGGCGCAGCTGCTCCGGGCTCAGCCCGTCGACCGCCGACCGCACCAGCTCGGGCAGCCGGTCGTACGCCTCGGTCAGCAGGTCGCTCACGTCCACTCGTCCACCCTCCTCCGCTGGTGCCGCCACCGGAGGCAGTACCGCCCACGGGGGCGGACAAACCTCACCTCTAGGGTGATCGCGTGGTCGCGGCGCTGGAGCTGTATCTCGACACCGACGCCACCCGGCGGATCCGGGTGCTCTGGGATGCGCTGGAGTCCGAGGGCGTGCAGAGCATGCGGTCGTTGCTGGAGCAGCGGCACCGGCCCCACGTCTCGCTCGCGGTGGCGCCCCGGTTCGACCCGGAGCGGGTGGCCGAGGCGCTCGCCGGGATGGTGGTGGCCGCCCCGTTGCGGCTGGAGTTCCAGCACGCGGGCCAGTTCGTCGGCCGGGTGCTGTGGCTCGGGCCGGCCCCGACCGCAGAGCTGCTGGCCCACCACGCCCAGGTGCACCACCGGTTGGCCCGGGCCGGGATCGGCCTGGTCGAGCACTATCAGCCGGGGCGCTGGGTGCCGCACTGCACGCTCTCCATGCGGGTGCCGAACCCGCTGATGGGCGCGGCGGTGCGCCGCTGCCTGGAGGTGCTGCCGCTGGCCGCCACCGTGGTCGGCGCGGCCATCACCGACCACGCCCGGGGAATCTCCCACCCGCTCCCGTGAGGCTCAGCGCCCGCCGAGGTCGACGATGAAGGTCGGGTACTCGGGCTGCGGGCAGGGCTCGCCGCGGTGGCCGAGCCGCTCGTAGAAGGGCGCCGCCCGCTCCCGGTGCGCCTGCCACTCCAGGTAGCGAACCCGCCCGGCCGCCCACCGCGTCACCGCCGCGAGCAGCGCCCGCCCCACCCCGTGCCGGCGCACGTCCGGGCGTACGTAGAGGTCGTGCAGGCGGGCGGTCCGGTGCGCGTCGCCGGAGCGCAGGTGCGGCCCGTGGTCCTGGGCGGCGGCGTACCCGGTCAGCCCGGCGGCGTCCACCGCGCCGAGCAGCGCCCAGCGCGGGTCGGCGAGCAGGCGCAGGAAGCGCTCCCGGTGGGTCTCGGCGGGCTCGTCGCCGACGCCCATGTCGCGCAGCATCGGCCACAGCTGCGGCCAGTCGGCAGCGGTCAGCTCGCGTACGTCGGTCGTCACGCCAGCCAGGATGCGGGCCGCGGGCGGCTCCGGCCAGCCGGTTTCCGGATCGGCCCGTCGGGCCGGCGGCGCGAAACGCGGGCAGAACTCGGGTCTTTCGCCATCTGCCGCCGCCGGTGGCGATGCCGTCGCGCCGACGCAATCTGGTATTTACGCAGGTCAGGGCCGTCCTGGGTGCCCAGCGACGGGCGACCCGGGGCCCTGGAGCACACCCCGGAGGCATCCATGGCCGCTCCCGTCATCCGTTCCGTGACCGCCAACCCCGCCGTCCTGCTCCCCGGGAAGTCCGCCACCGTGGTGGTGGACGCCTACCATCCCGACTCCCGAGTGCTGGCCTTCTCCGGCCGGGTCGGTGACCCCACCGGCGGCGTCTTCGACAGCTCCGTCCGCATCGAGCTGGCGGTGCCGCTGACCATTCAGCTGACCACCGCCGCGCCCGGGGTGACCGTCACGCCGAACGCCACCGACCCCAGCCGGTTCACGGTGACTGTGCTGTCCGGCCGGGGCGCGGTCACCCTGACCGCCACGGTCCGGGACCCGGCCGGCCGGACCGCGACCGCCGCCACCACGGTGACCGTGCCGCTGCTGGTGGGGATGAGCACCGAGAAGGGTGCGCCGACCCAACAGATCGTGGCCAACTACCCCAACCTGCGCTACATGCGCGACTACGGCGTGGACACCGACGGGGACAAGCTGCCGGAACTGCCCCCGCTGAACGCCGGCAAGTTCGTCGACGCGCCCTCGGCGATCATGCACGTGTCCTGGAAGGACAGCGTCGAGCAGCTCAGCACCTGGCTGAACGGGTTGGCCCGGCCGGTCTACCTGACCTGGTACCACGAGCCGATGGGCGACGTGACCCCGGCGACGTACCGGACCACGGGGACCCGGCTGTCGCAGATCGTCGCCGCCCATCCGAACCGGAAGTGGGTGCTCGGGCACGGACCGATCGTCACTCGCTACTGGCTGGACGAGGGCGGCGGCAACCCGACCGACTGGGGTTATCCGGGGATGACCCACTACGGGGTGGACTGCTACTCGCGGGACACCGCGACGTACTGGCCGGCGTCGCGGATCTTCGGCACGGCGTTCGGCAAGGTGCGGGCGGCCTACCCGGGGGTCCGGCTGCTGGTGCCGGAGTACGGGCTGGTCCGGACCACCGCCGACAAGACGGGGACGGGCCGGGCGCAGGCGATGAAGGACCACGTCACCTGGCTCCGCCAGCAGGCATACGTGGACGCGGTCGCGTACTGGAACAACTGGGCCGAGTTCCAGTTGGCCTACCCGTCGCCGGAGGCGACGGCGTGGCGGGACCTCCAGAACGGTTGACAGGCGACTTGGAAAGTCTAGACTTACCGTTCGTGGCCACTTACCAAGGACGGATGCTCGACGCGTTGGGCGACCCGACCCGACGCGCGGTCTTCGAGCTTCTCGCCGCCGGGCCACGCTCCGTCGCCGAGATCGCGGCCGACCTCCCGGTCAGCCGGCCGGCGGTGTCCCAGCACCTCAAGGTGCTCAAGGACGCCGCCCTGGTCTCCTCGACGGCCGTCGGCACCCGTCGCGTCTACGCGCTGGACCCGCGGGCCCTCGCGGCCGTGCGCGACTACTTCGACACGTTCTGGCAGCAGTCCCTGGCGGCGTTCAAGGACGCCGTCGAGAACCCGCCCGAGGAGAAGCCATGACCAGCGCAGAGACCGACCCGGGCACCGCCGTACGCACCAGCGTGGTGGTCGGTGCCAGCCCCGAGCACGCCTTCGACGTCTTCACCGCCGGCCTGGACCGCTGGTGGATCCGCTCGCACCACCTGCTCCCCGACGACCTGAAGCGGGTCACCGTCGAGCCACGGGCCGGCGGGGCCATCCGGGAGGAGAGCGTGACCGGCCAGACCTGCACCTGGGGTCGGGTGCTCACCTGGGACCCGCCGGGCACCTTCGTCTTCGCCTGGTTGATCGGCTCGGACTGGCAGGTGCCCGACCCCGACGCGGCCGGCAGCCGGGTCACCGTCACCTTCACCCCCGTCGCGGACGGCACCCGGGTCGACCTGGTGCACGACCGGCTGGACGCACACGGCGCCGGCTGGGAGAAGGTCCGCGACGGGGTGGGCAGCGACGGCGGCTGGCCGGGCCTGCTGCGCGAATACGCCAAAACCGTCTGACCTCGTGCCCCGGCCCGGTCAGCACGCCGGGCCGGGGCCCGCAGAGCCGCACCGTCGGCCGTGGTGATCGCGCCCGACCGGCTCCTGCGGCCCGGCCCTCGCCCACCGCGCGGCCGAGGGCCGGGGTGGGGCGGGGCCCGCCCGCCGACGGCGGTACCGTTGCGCCTCATCATGCCCTTGCGGGGCGGTCGTCCGCCGGCCCGATGCCGGCGAACCTGACGGAGGATGGCGCAATGTCCAACGGCGAGGATCCGTTCGCATCCCACGACGACGTGTCCGCACGGCCGAGGTTCGACCCGGCGCTGCGCGGCTACGACAAACGCCAGGTGGACCGGTACGTCGAGCAGGTGGACGCCGAACTGTCCGCATTGACGGCCGCTCGGGACCGGGCGTACGCGCAGGTGCGGGAGCTGACCACGCAGGTGCAGCGGACCCAGGCCGAGGCGGCGGAACTGCGGCAGCGACCGGCCGAGGTGGACCGCGCGTCCTTCCGGGACCTCGGTCCGATGGTCGAGCAGATCCTCGACCTGGCCGAGCGGCAGGCCGCGCAGATCACCGAGACCGCGACCAAGCACGCCACCGACCTGCAGACCCAGGCGGAGAAGGCGCTGGCCCTGGCGCAGGAGGAGGCCGTCCGCCAGCTGCGGGAGCTGGAGGACGAGCTGTCGGCGCGCCGCGCCGAGCAGGAGAAGGCGCACGAGGAGCGGCGCGCCGCCGCACAGGCGGAGCTCACCGCGATCCGGGAGACGGCCGAGAAGCTGCGCGTCGAGGGCCAGGCCGCTCACGACCGGGCGCAGCAGGAGGCGAAGCGGATCGCCGAGCAGAGCGCGCAGCAGGTCGACCAGGCCCGCTCCGCGTCCGAGGCGCTGGTGAAGGCGGCCCGTACCCAGATCCAGCAGGAGGTCCAGGCCAACCGGAGCAAGGCCCAGCAGGAGCTGGCCCAGTGGCAGACCACCATGGCCCGCGAGCTGGACGAGCGGCGGGCCGCCGCCGAGCAGGAGCTGGCCGACCGGGCCAGCGCCGCGGAACGGGACATCGCCGCGCTGGTCGCCGAGGCCCAGCAGTACGCCACGGAGGTCCGCGAGCGGGCCGACGAGGAGACGGCGGCGTACCAGGAGCAGCTCTCCACGGTGCAGCAGGAGATCCAGCAGCGGCAGGAGGCCCTCGCGCAGCTCCAGGCCGAGCTGGGGACCGTCGGCCAGCAGCTGGAGCGGAGCCGCCAGGAGATCGCCACGGTCGAGCAGGAGGGCGCCGCGCTGGAGGAGCGCCTGGTCGAGGTGCGCCGGGACCTGGCCGCCGAGACCAAGCGGCTCGACGAGGCCCGACGGGCGGCGGACCTCGCCGAGCAGCACGCGAAGGAGACCCGCGCGCGGGTGCAGCGCGAGGCGAAGCGGGTGGCCGATCTGGCCGCCGCGGCGGTCATGGCGGCGGCCGCGGGGGGCACGGCAACGGCCGAGTATCCGCAGGTCTCCCCCCGCCCCGTCAGCGCCGGCACCGGCCCCGACGCGGCCGACCGGCCGGCGCCGGCGCCGGCGCGTACCGAGGGTCCGGAACGGCCCGCCGCGGAGGCGTTCGCCGAGCGGGCGTCGTTGGACGGACAGCCGTTCGACGCGTTCGCCGTGCGGACGCCGGCGCAACGCACCGCCCCGGAGGCGGAGGCCGCGGAGCGGACCGCCGAGCACCCGGCGACGGACCCGGACGCCGGGATCCCGGCCAACGCCTGAGCACCGGCCACTCCTGGCCGGCGTCCCGCCGTGGCGCCGGCCAGGAGCCGGCCGCGGAAACTGCGGCCGGGGACCCCTTGATCCGCATCTTGAAGCATGCAAATATTCTGATCACTTTGCGTGCCCCTCCGACTTCGAAGGGTTGATCAACGTGCGGAAGGTTACCTCCCTCGCGGCGGCCGTCACGCTGACGGCCGCCTGCACCGGTGTCGCCGTCGTCAGCGCGGCCGCACCGGCCAGCGCGTCCTGCAGCCACTACCGCGCCAACGTGGACGTCGCGGGCGGCCAGCTCTTCAACGCCAGCAACGTCAACATCCGCTCCGGCCCGCACACCAGCTGCGCCTCGCTGGGGTACGGGCAGTACACCCACAACGTCGACTTCTGGTGCTTCACCAACGGCGACAAGGTCACCGCGAACGGGCACACCACCTACACGTGGACCTACCTGAAGGACAGCACGACCGGCGTGTCCGGCTGGGTGGCGGACGCCCTCCTGGACAACCTCGGCAGCAACTACGCCTGCTGACCGCCGCCCGCCCCCACCGGCCCGCCGCGGGCGGGCAGGATGGGTCGGCATGAGCACCCCGGAGCCCCGCCTCTACCCCCCGATCGAGCCGTACGCCACCCACCGGATCGCCGTCGGCGACGGCCACGAGCTGTACGTGGAGGAGGCGGGCCGGCCGGACGGCGTACCCGTGGTGTTCCTGCACGGCGGGCCCGGCGGCGGCCTCGTCCCGGCGGCCCGGCGGTTCTTCGACCCGGACCGCTACCGGGCCGTGCTGTTCGACCAGCGGGGCGCGGGCCGGAGCACCCCGCTGGGCGAGCTGAGCGCCAACACCACCTGGCACCTGGTCGCCGACCTGGAGGTGATCCGCGAGCGGCTCGGCATCGACTCCTGGCTGGTGTTCGGCGGCTCGTGGGGCGTCACCCTCGGCCTCGCGTACGCGCAGACCCACCCGGACCGGGTCACCGGCCTGATCCTGCGCGGCGTCCTGCTGCTGCGCCGCAGCGAGCGGGACTGGTTCTACCAGGGCGGGCTGCGCCACCTCCAGCCGGACGAGTGGGACCGGTTCATCGCCCCGATCCCCGAAGCGGAGCGGGACGACCTGCTGGCCGCGTACCACCGGCGGTTGCACGGGCCCGACGACGCCGAGGCCCGGGCGTGCGCGGCGGCATGGGGGCGGTGGGAGGCGGTGAACTCCTCGCTGCGCCCCGACCCCGGCCTGCTTGCGCACTTCACCGCCGACGAGCACGCGCTGCCGATCGCGCGGATCCTCTCCCACTACGCGCTGCACGGCGGATTCTTCACCAGCCAGACGCAACTGCTCGACGGGGTAGACCGGATCCGCCACCTCCCCGCCGTCATCATCAACGGCCGCTACGACCTCTGCTGCCCGCCGGTGTCGGCGTACGACCTGGCGCGGCGCTGGCCGGAGGCCGAACTGCGGATCGTGCCCGACGCCGGCCATTCCGCGGCGGAACCGGCGATCGCCCGGGAACTGCTCCGCGCCACCGACCACTTCGCCGACCTGCTCGCCTGAGCCGCGCCCGGAAGACCGTCAACCTTCCGGCTCGGCGGCCAGCAGCGCCCGGATGGCGGTGGCGATCACCGGGTCGACCGGGAAGCGCGCCGCCAGCCAGCCCAGCGTCACCCGGGCCGCGTCCCGGTTGCCCCGGTAGCCGGGCACCATCTCGGCCAGCGGCAGCACCTCCGGCGGGTACGCCCGCTCCACCCGGCGGCTCGGGTCGAACGGGTCCCGCCGGTGCGCCGCCGCCGGGGCAGTGAGCCGCAGCAGGGCGAGCACCCGGTCCACCGCGTACGACTGGATGAACCGCGCCGCGGTGAGCCGTTCCCCGCGCAGCTCGCGGTGCAGTCCGACGTAGAGGTTGGTGAGCGCCTCGTTGAGGTGGAACTCCACGGTGTCGTACGGCGTGGCGGGGCGCGCCGGTGGTCCACACTCGGCCAGCCCGGCGGGCGCGTCGGGTCGCTGCCACACCATCCGGGCGCCGGTGAACGGCAGGCGCCGCAACTCGTCCACGGTGAAGACCGCGTACTCGACGAAGATGCCGTCCGCGTACAGCGCCTTGCGGCCGTTGCGCTCGTTGGCGAAGCTGTACGCCACCGGGCAGGGCGCGGCCAGCCAGTCGACCGACTCGACGTAGCGGGGCACTGCGGCGTCGTCCGCGACGACGAGGAAGAAGTCCAGGTCGGAGTGGGCGTCCAGGCAGTCGTGCTCGGCGCCAGCCGAGCCGAGGCCGAGCAGCGCCACGGTGTCCGGCCGGGTAGCGAGGTGGGCGGCGAGGTCGTCGAGTCGACGCAGCATCGGGTGCATGCCGTCGTCCCTTCCGTGAAGAGTCGACGTTTCAGCCCGTGCGGCCCTGCTCGCCGCCGGAGTCGCGACACCGATGCGGCTCATCATCGTTCCCCGGCCGATCCGGCACAAGCGCGGCTATCCAGTCACGATCGGCGGTGGCAAGATCGATCGGGTGACGGGTGCGCTGTTCGCGGTCAGTGACCTCCATGTGTCGTACGCCGAGAACCGCCGGATCGTGGACGGCCTGCGACCGGAGTCGGCGGACGACTGGCTGATCGTGGCCGGCGACGTCGCCGAGCTGTTCGGGCACGTGGAGCGGACGTTGCGCCAGCTGCGCGACCGGTTCGCCCGGGTGATCTGGGCGCCGGGCAACCACGAGCTCTGGACGCACCCGTCCGACCCGGTGCAGCTGCGCGGCCGGGACCGCTATGACGCGCTGGTCCGGATGTGCCGCGACCTGGGCGTGCTGACCCCCGAGGACGACTATCCGGTGTGGCGCGGCGAGGGCGGGCCGGTCACCGTCGCGCCGCTGTTCCTGTTGTACGACTACTCGTTCCGGGCGCCCGGCACGACGTCAAAGGAGGAGTCGCTGCGGCGGGCGTACGACGCCGGGGTGGTCTGCACCGACGAGATGCTGCTGCACCCCGACCCGTACCCGGACCGCGAGTCCTGGTGCTGGGCCCGGCTCGCCGAGACCGAGCGGCGGCTGGCCGCGGTCGACCCGGCGTTGCCGACGGTGCTGGTCAGCCACTGGCCGCTGGTCCGCGAACCCACCGAGGTCCTGTGGTATCCGGAGTTCGCGCAGTGGTGCGGCACCGACCGGACCGCCGATTGGCACGTCCGCCACCGGGCCGCCGTGGCGGTCTACGGGCACCTGCACATCCCGCGCACCACCCACTACGACGGGGTGCGCTTCGAGGAGGTGTCGCTGGGCTACCCGCGCGAGTGGTCCCGGCGCGCTGGTGAGCCGCGGCCGATGCGGCGGATCCTGGGCGGTGCGGCGTGATCGAGGCGCTGCTGCCGCCGGTGGCCGTACCCGTCGAGGCGTTCTCCGACCTCGCCGACGAGGCCCCATTCCCGGGCGAGGAGGACCTTGTCGCGAGGGCGGTGGAGACCCGCCGTCGGGAATTCGTCACCGCTCGCCGGTGCGCCCGCGAGGCCCTCGCCCGCCTCGGGCACGCTCCGGCCCCGATCCGCTCCGGCCCGCGGCGGGAACCGGTGTGGCCGGCGGGCGTGGTCGGCAGCATCACCCACTGCGCCGGCTACCGGGCCGCGGCGGTCGGCCGGGACACCGAGCTGGCCAGCCTCGGCATCGACGCGGAACCGCACGCTCCCCTGCCGGACGGCGTGGCCGCGGTGGTGACCGTCGCGAGTGAGCCGGAACTGCTGCGCCGCCTCGGCGACGCCGACCCGGGCGTGCACTGGGACCGGTTGCTGTTCAGCGCCAAGGAGTCGGTCTACAAGGCGTGGTACCCGTTGACCGGGCGCTGGCTCGGCTTCGAGGACGCCGAACTGTCCGTCGAACCTGCCACCGGCACCTTCACCGCGCGGCTGCTGGTCGACGGCACGCGTACCGACGGTGGGCGACCGCTGACCGAATTGCGCGGACGGTATCTGGTCGCCCGCGGCCTGGTCGTCACCGCCGTCGCGGTGGCCCGCTGACCCTGATACCCGGTTCGCCGATGTGGCGGTGTCGGTCCGCCGCCAACACCACCACATCGCCGACCCGGCGGAGAGCTCCGAGCACGCCGGAGGCTCAGCGGATGCCCACGAAGAAGCGGGTCTGGTCGCTGCGGTGCAGCGCGTAGTAGGCCTCGAACCGGGTGCCGTCCCGCAGCCAGGCCACGGACTCGATGCCGAGCAGGGGCGTCGAGGTGGTGACTTCGAGCAGCGAGGCATCCTCGGGCTCGGGGAAGACGGCTTCGATCCAGCGGTCGGCACCGACGGGCTCCAACCCGTACCGGCGGCGCAGCACGTCGTACAGCGACTGGTTCTCCAGCACGGCGCGCTCCAGGCCGGGCACCAGCCGGGCCGGCAGCGCGGTGTCGACGAGCAGCCAGGGCTGGCCGTCGACGCGCCGGAGTCGGCGCATCCGCACGACCGGCTCGCCCGCCGGGATCTGCAGGAGGTCGGCCTCGCGCTGGTCGGCCGCGCCGAGGCTCTGGCCGATGGTGTGGGTGGTGACCCGGCGGCCCGACTCCCGCAGGTCGTCGGCGGAGCCGGACACGGAGCCGACGAAGCGCAGCTCGGTCTTGCGGGGGGCGACGAAGGCGCCCCGCCCCTTGACCTTGTAGATCATCCGTTGCTGGACGAGTTCGCGCAGCGCCTCCCGGACGACCGTGCGGGAGACGCCGTAAAGGTCGGTCAGTTCGGCCTCGGACGGCAACGGCTGGTCCGGCGCGATCTCGCCGGCCTCGATCTGGCCGCGCAGCTCCCGCATCAGCTGCATCCAGAGCGGCTCGCTCCCGTCCCGGGTGAGCCGCCGGTAGGTCATCGTCATGGACTTCCTTCCCCATCGACCGGATACAGCATGCCACGACCATCCGGCCCTGTCATGACAGGCTTCGGGCCGAGTTGCCACGCCGAGCGCCGGATCGATACGGGAACGTAACCGCCATCACTGTGACTTGGAACACGTTTGTCATCAAGCTCTAGCGCGCCTGTCACTACAGGTCTGTAATGACTGCACCTCACCGCAGCCCCCCGCCGCGGTCGGCTGACTGAGCACGTCCACTCCCGCCCCGGCGGGTTTTCGCTCTCTCTGGAGGCCCCCACCATGCGTACCCATCCCCCGTCCCGGCGACGGCGCACCGCCGTCGCGGCCGCGCTCGTCGCGGCCGTCGCGGTCACCGCGACCGGCTGCGGCTCCGGCGCGAGCGGCGGCAACGCCAAGAGCGGCGACAAGCCGTTCATCGCGCTGAGCAACGGATTCATCGGCAACGGCTGGCGGCAGACGATGATCGCCAAGTTCGAGGCCGCCGCCACCAAGGCCCAGAACGACGGGCTGATCAGCAAGTTCAAGGTCGTCAACGCCCCCGGCGAGAACTCCGCCACCGAGCAGGTCGCGCAGATCAAGAGCCTGCTGCTGCAGAAGCCGGACGCGCTGCTGATCGACCCGGCGTCGCCGACCGCGCTCAAGCCCGTCATCCAGCAGGCCTGCGACGCCGGCATCAAGGTCGTCGTCTTCGACTCGGCGATCGACGCCCCCTGCGCCCACGTGCTGCTCAACAGCTTCAAGGACTGGGCGACGGCCGCGGCCGAGCCGCTGGTCAAGGGCATCGGCGGCAAGGGCACGGTCATCGTCAGCCGAGGCGTGGTCGGCTCCCAGCCCGAGGCGGAGATGTACCAGACCACGCAGGACATCCTGGCCAAGAACCCGGACGTCAAGGTCGCCGCGACCGTCAACGGGATGTGCGACGGCGCCAAGGCGCAGAAGGCCGTGCTCGGGGTGCTGTCGAGCGTGCCGAAAGTCGACGGGGTCATCGGCTGCGGTGACGGTTACGGCGTCGCCCAGGCCTTCCCCACCGCCGGCAAGCCGGTCCCGGCCGTCACCTTCGAGACCAACGGCCGCGCGCTGAAGTACTGGCAGGACAGCAAGCTCGACAACGGCTCGGTCGCGGTCATGTCCGACCCGGGCCAGTCGGTCGCCGCGCTGTGGGAGGCGATCGACCTGCTCGACGGCAAGGACGTCCCGAAGGAAATGACCTTCCCGATCGTGCTGGTGGAGCAGAAGGACGTCGCCGCGTGGGCCGGCGTGCTGAAGCCCGACGAGTACGCCGCCTGGCCGTGGACGCAGGAGCTGTTCCGTCAGCAGGTCGAGGCCGTGAAGAGCGGCGCGGCCCCGGTGCAGCCGCCGATCCCGACGGCCGCCGGCTGACCCGACCGCGACCAAGGAGCGCATCATGCACGTCGACAACCTGCCGGTGGGGTCGCACGCGGCCCCGCCGCAGGGCGACCGGACGCCGTCCCCGGCACCCCCGGTCGTCACCGCACGGCGGGTGACCAGGACGTACGGGCGCACCCGGGCCCTCACCGGCGTGGACCTCGACGTCCGCGCCGGTGAGGTGCTCGGCCTCGTCGGCCACAACGGCGCCGGCAAGAGCACGCTGATGCGCGTCCTCGCCGGCCTCGAAGCCTGCGACGAGGGCACGGTCACCGTGGGCGGGCAGGAGGCGTCGCGGGACGTGGCGCCGGGCACCGGCCCGTTTCGCGCCGTGCGGATGGCCTACCAGGAGACGTCGCTCTGCCCGGACCTCACCGTCGCCGAGAACATCTGGGTCTCCTCCCGGCACTGCCTGCCCCGCCTGGGCTGGCGGCGGGCGGCCAGCAGGGCCGTCGCCCGCCGGCTCGACGAGATGTTCCCGAGCCACCGGGTGGCGCCGCGGGACCGGATCGAGGACCTCTCGCTCGCCCAGCGGCAGATGGTGGAGATCGTCCGGGCGAGCCTGGTCGACCGGCTCGAGCTGCTGATCCTGGACGAGCCGACCGAGTCGCTCGGCCCGGACGCCGCGCGGTCGCTCTACGCGTACGTCCGCCGGCTCACCGCCCAGGGCACGGCCGTCCTGCTCATCTCGCACCGGATCCGGGAGGTGCTCTCGGTCGCCGACCGGGTCGCGGTGATGCGCGACGGCGCGGTCGTCGCCGAGCGCCCGGCGGCCGGCCTCGGCGAGCAGGACGTGCTCGCCCTGATGGGCGCCGAGGTGGTGGAACCCACCGCCACACCCGCGCCCGCCCGGGCCGCCGGCGAGCGGCCGGTCGTCGCCACCCTGCGCGGCGCCACCGGCCACGGCCTGCACGACGTGTCGATCACGGTGGGCCGGGGCGAGGTCGTCGGCCTGGCCGGGCTCGCCGGCCAGGGCCAGCAGCAGGTGCTGGAACGGCTGTGGCGCCCCGTGCGGCGGGACACCACGGTCGCGGGCACCCGCGCGTACGTGCCCGGTGACCGGCAGCGCTCCGGCGTCCTGCCGCTGTGGTCCGTGGCGGAGAACCTCATCGTCACCGCGATGCGCGGCCTGGCCCGGTACGGCGTACGCCGCACCGGCGCCGAGGACGTCGCGGTCCGCGACTGGGTGGACCGGCTGGCCATCCGCGGCGGCGCCGACGCGGGCATGACCGAGCTCAGCGGCGGCAACCAGCAGAAGGTCATCGTGGCCCGGGCGTTCGCCTCCACGGCTGACCTGGTCCTGCTCGACGACCCGTTCCGCGGGGTCGACGTGCACACCAAGACCGACCTCTACACGCTCATCCGGCAGGAGGCGGCCGGTGGCCGCAGCGTGGTCTGGTACTCGAGCGAGAACGCCGAGATGGCGCACTGCGACCGGGTGTACGTGCTGCGCGCCGGCCGGGTCGTCGCCGAGCTGACCGGCGCGGAGATCTCCGAGGAACGGATCATCGCCGTCTCCTTCGCCGAATCCGAGTCCACAGGAGCACAGCGATGACGAACCTCGTCGCGAGCGCACTGCCCTCGCGGGCCGGGTGGCGCCGCACCGGACCGGCCATGGTCAGCGCGGTCGCCATGGTGGCCATGATCGCGGTCTGCTCGTCGCTGCAGTCCGAGGTGCTGACCGTCCCTGGTCTCGCGCTGGTCCTCTCGACCACCGTTCCCCTGGTCATCGCGGCCCAGGCCCAGATGGTGCTGATGGCGGTCGGTGACATCGACCTCGGCATCGGCAACTTCGTCGGCCTGGTCACCGTCATCACCGCCACGAAGCTGGTCTCCTCCCCCGGCACCGGCGCGCTGCTGCTGCTCGGCCTCGTCGCCGCGTACGCGGTGCTCGGCGCGCTGATCCACCTGCGCCGGGTGCCGTCGCTGATCGCCACCCTCGGCGCCTCGTTCGTCTGGCTGGGGCTGGGGCTGTTCCTCCTGCCCACCCCGGGCGGGAGCACCCCGGAGTGGTTGGCCAGCTTCGGCTCCTGGCAGCCGGCCGGGTTCCCCGCCCCGCTGCTGCCGATCCTCGCCGTCGCCGCGCTGGTCTGGCTGCTGTCCGCCCGCAGCTCCGTCGGGGTGCGGGTCCGCGCGCTGGGCAGCAACCCGGTCGCGCTGCAACGGGCCGGCCTGCGACCGCTGGCCGCGCGGGTCGTCGCGTACGCCGTGGCCGGGGGGCTCGGCGTGCTCTCCGGGCTGGTGCTCGCCTCGCAGACCGGCGGTGGGGACGTCTCGTCCGCCAGCAGCTACACGCTGATCACGGTCGCCGCGGTGATCCTCGGCGGCGGCTCCTTCGCCGGCGGCACCGCCGTGCCATGGGGCGTCGCCATCGGCGGCATCACCCTCGGCCTGGTCAGTGTCGTCCTCAGCCTGCTCGACGTGCCGTCGAACATGCAGTCGGCCGTGCAGGGCGTGATCGTGCTGGCCGTGCTCGCCGGCCGCGTCGTGGTCGGAAAGGTGCTCCGATGACCCTCCGTACGCTCGCCCGCCCCTGGATCTGGGGCTTCGCCGCCGCCGCGCTGGTCTGGGTCCTGATCCTGGCCATCTCCAACCAGGGCGGCGGGCAGACCGTCTCGCTCGCCCTGTCCCTGGCCCCGTACCTGGTCATCGTCGGCCTCGGCCAGATGCTGGTGATCACCGCCGGGCCGGGCAACATCGACGTGTCGGTGGCGCCGATCATCTCGCTCGCCGGGTTCGTCGCGGTCCAGGTGACCGCGACGACCGGATCGGTGCCGGTCGGCATCCTGGCCGGCATCGGGACCGGGCTGGCGGTCGCGGTGGTCAGCGTGGTGGCGATCCTCGGACTGTCCGTCCCGCCGATCATCGCCACCCTGGCCGCCGGGCTGATCGCCTCGTCGCTGACCCTGTCGCTGGCCGACGGCTTCACCGCGGTGCCCGACGACGGGCTGCGCCGGCTGCTCAACCTGCGCCCGGCCGGCGTACCCGTGCTGGCCGTCGCGGTGGCCGCGCTGACCGCGCTGGTGGTGGCGCTGCTCCGGCGCACCACGTACGGGCGCTCGCTGCTCGCGGTCGGCCAGAGCCGGCCGGCCGCGGAACGCGCTGGCGTCCCGGTCGCCCGGGTCATCGCCATCACCTACCTGGCCAGCGGCGCGCTCGCCGGGCTGGCCGGCGCGCTGCTCGCCGCCTACATCGCGCCCTCGCCCGACCTGGGCACGCGCTACCTGCTCGACTCGGTGGCCGTCGTGGTCATCGGCGGCACGCTCATCTCGGGCGGCCGGGCGGTGCCGGTCGGCATCTGGGGCAGCGCGCTCTTCTTCATCCTGCTCGACGGTCTGGTCAACCTCGTGGGCTGGAACACGGCCGCGCAGAACCTGCTCAAGGGCGGCCTGGTGCTCTTCGTCCTCTTCCTCGCCGGGGGCGGAACGCTCCGCAACCCCGGCGCGACCACCCGATCCCGTCGACGGCTGCGACCCGCGGCCGCGACCACCGCTGGAACTAGCACAGGAGAGAACAGCAATGGCTGACACCGACGGTCTGCTCGACGCCCGCGACTTCGGCGGGACCGCCCCCACGGCCACCGGCTTCCACGTCAAGGGAGCCCACGCGCAGGACTGGGGCCTGCAGAACCGGCTGTCCCGGATCTTCCGACCCGACAACGGCCGTACCGTGATGCTGGCCTTCGACCACGGCTACTTCCTCGGGCCGATGGCCGGCCTGGAGCGGATCGACACCAACATCGCCCCGCTCGTGCCGGACGCCGACGCGATCATGATGACCCGCGGCGCGCTGCGTACCAGCATCCCGTCGCACAGCAGCGCCGGCATCGTGCTGCGGGCCAGCGGCGGCCCGAGCGTGCTGAAGGACCTCTCGGACGAGCACATCGCCCTGGACATCGAGGACGCGGTGCGGCTCAACGCGGCGGCGCTGGCGATCCAGGTGTTCATCGGCGGGGAGCACGAGTCCCGGTCCGTGGCGAACCTGGCCGCGCTGGTGGACGCCGGGCAGCGGCACGGGATCGCGGTGCTGGGCGTCACCGCCGTGGGCAAGGACATGGTCCGCGACGCCCGCTACTTCCGGCTCGCCACCCGGATCAGCGCGGAGATGGGCGCCCACATCGTCAAGACGTACTACGTCAACGAGGGCTTCGAGTCGGTGACCGCCAGCTGCCCGGTGCCGATCATCGTGGCCGGCGGCAAGAAGCTGCCCGAGCTCGACGCGCTGACCATGGCGTACCGGTCGATGCAGGAGGGCGCCGCGGGCGTCGACATGGGCCGCAACATCTTCCAGAGCGAGCACCCGGCCGCCATGCTGGCCGCGATCCGCGCCGTGGTGCACGACGACGCCAAGCCCGAGGACGCCTACGAGCTGTTCCGGGAGCGGTCGGCCGGTTCCGCGTCCTGATCATCGCCAGGGGTGCGGGTCCCCGGGGCCCGCACCCCGCATCTCCGGGAGCTCCTCATGTCACACCCCCAGACCGACGCCGGTGACATCGTCGATCTCGTGATCATCGGCGCCGGCGTCAACGGCCTCGCCATCGCCCGAGACGCCGCCAGCCGGGGCCTGAGCGTCGTCGTGGTCGACCGCGGGGACATCGGCGCCGGCACCACGGCCACCTCCAGCCGGCTCATCCACGGCGGCCTCAAGTACCTCGAACGCTACGACTTCACCCTGGTGCACGAGTCCATCCGCGAACGTCACCTGCTGTTCCGCACCGCGCCGCACCTGGTGCACGACTACCCCATGCTCATCCCGTTCTACGCCGGGGACAGCCGACCGGGACCGCTGATCCGCCTCGGCCTGGCCGCGTTCGACGTGCTGGCCGTGGGTCGGGGGCGCGGGCGCAGCCGGGGCCTGTCCGCCCGGGCGATCAGCCGGCGCTGGCCCCACCTGTCCCGCACCGGTCTGCGCGGCGGCGTGCTGTTCAACGACGCCCAGGTGCCGTGGGCCGAGCGCCTCTGCGTCGAGCTGCTGCTGGACGCCGAGCGGCTGGGCGCGCGGGTGCTGACCTACACCACGGTGACCGGGCTGATCGTCGAGGACCGGCGGGTGCACGGGGTGCGTATCCGGGACGACCGGTCCGGGCATGAGGGGGAGATCCGCGGCCGGCTCACCATCAACGCGGCGGGGCCGTGGATCGACCGGATCCTCGACGGCCAGGTCGAGAGCCGGCGCCTCAACGGCGGCACCAAGGGCAGCCACATCATCATCGACCCGTTCCCGGGCGCCCCGGACACCTGCATCTTCTTCGAGGCCGCGGCGGACCAGCGACCGATCTTCATCTTCCCGTGGGAGGGCCGGTACGTCCTCGGCAGCACCGACCTCACGTACGACGGGGACCTGGACGAGGTGGTCGCCAGCGACGCCGAGATCGACTACCTGCTCACCGAGGCCAACCGGCTGTTCCCCCAGGCCGGCCTCACCCCGGACGACGTGCTCTACAGCGTCGCCGGGATCCGGCCGCTGCCCTACACGGCCGGCGTGTCGGACAACGCCAAGATCAGCCGCGGGCACACCGTGCTCAACCACGCGCCCGCGTACCAGGGGCTGCTGACGATCATCGGCGGCAAGCTGACCACCCACCGCGCCCTCGCCGAGGACGCCACCGACGAGGCGATGAAGGTGCTCGGCCGGCCTCGGCAGCGGTGCACCACCCGGACCCGGCCGCTGCCCGGTGCCGACACCCCCGACTGGTACGCCTTCCGTGCGGACTTCCCGCGGTCGGCCACCCCGTTCACCCCGGCCCAGTCGGCCCGGCTGCTGGACATCTACGGAGTCCGGGCCCGTCGGGTGCTCGAACTCGCCGTCGCCGACCCGGCCCTGGCCGAGGTCGTGGACGAGCGGACCGGGGCGGTGGCCGCCGAGGTGGTCATGGCCTTCCGCGAGGAACGGGCGGTGACCTTGGCCGACGTGCTGCTGCGCCGTACGCTGGTCGGCCTCGGCCCCGACATGGCGGTGTCGACGGCCCTGACCTGCGCGGACGTCGCCGTACGGCACCTCGGCTGGGACCGCGAGCGGGCCGACGCGGAGGTGGCCGCCTACCGGGCGGAGCTGCGGCGCTTCCGCCCCCGCGGATTGGACCTCGCCCCGGCGACCGGAACGAGCGACAGGAGGACGTCGTGACGATTCCGCACACCTGCTACCTCGGGGTCGACGTCGGTCTCACCGCCACCAAGGTGGCCGCCTTCGACGTCGTCGGGAACGAGCTGGCCGTCGTACACGCCCGCACCCCGCGCACCAGCGTGACCGCCCACCGCCACGAGGTCGACATGACCGCGCTGGCGGACACGGTGCTGGCGCTGCTCGCCGAGGTCGGCGGCAAGCTGGCCGCCGACGGGTACGCCCCGGCGGGCATCGGCGTGGCCGCGCACGGCAACGGCATCTACCCGGTCGACGGGTCCCTGCGCCCGATCGGGCCGGCCATCGCCTCGTCGGACAGCCGGGCACAGCACATCGTCCAGGCGATCCCGGCGGAGGGGGCCCGCCGGCTGGCCCGGGAGACCGGCTCGATCCCGTGGGCCGCCCAGCCCGCCGTCCTGCTGCGCTGGCTGCGGGACGCCGAGCCGGCCAGCTACACGGCCACCCGGTGGGTGCTGTCCTGCAAAGACTGGGTCACCGCGCAGCTCACCGGAGTGGCCAGCGCGGACTACAGCGACGCCAGCGCGTTCGGCATGGTCGCGCTCGACACCCGCGCCTACACGCCGACCGCGCTCGAACTGGTCGGCCTGCCCGCCACCGACCTCGACCGGTTCCCGCCGCTGCGCCGGTCCGACGAGGTGGTCGCGGGACTGAGCGCGGCGACCGCCGCCCGCACCGGGCTGCCCGAGGGCCTACCGGTGATCGCCGGGTGCATGGACTGCGTGGCGGCCACCCTCGGCGCGGGGGGCCGGGAACTCGGCGACGGGACGATCATCGTCGGCACCTGGGCGATCAACGGGGTGGTCGTGCCCGCGGGCACGCCCGCCCCGGAGGTGACGCTCAGCGCGTTCATGCCGGACCCGGCCACGATGCTGGCCATGGAGGTGGCCCCGACGTCGGCGGCGAACCTCGAGTGGCTGGCCTGCGCCGGGGTCCCGCACCAGCAGACCGGCGGCGTCGCCGCGGCGGAGCTGCTGCAGGAGGCGGCCGCGGTGCCGCCGGGCGCGGACGGCCTGCTGTTCCTGCCGTTCGTCAACGGCTCGCCCGAGCATCCGTCGGCGTCCGGCACCTGCCTCGGCATCTCCAGCAACCACCGCCGTGGGCACCTAACCCGCGCGGTGATCGAGGGGGTCGCGCAGTACCACCGGGTGCAGCTCGACCGGGTGCTGGCCAGCGGCGCGGACGTCGGTGACCGGCCGTGGCGGCTGGCCGGTGGCGGCGCGCGCTCCACGGTGTGGGCGCAGATCTTCGCGGACGTGCTCGGCCGTCCGGTCCGGCGGCAGCTCACCAGCGAACTCGGCGCCCGTGGCGTCGCCTCGCTGCTGCCGGGCGCCCTCGGCCACGACGTGCCGCCGTGGACGGTCAACGACGAGGACGACCTGTGCGTGCACCCGGGGCCCGACCGGGCCGCCTACCTGGAGCACGCCCGGGTGTTCGACCGCTGCCTGGCCGGCATGTCGTCGGTGTGGTCCGAGGTCGAGCGCTACCGCACCGCCAGCGAGAACTCCTGACCCACCGGCAGCCCGTCCCCGGCGGCGACGCGTCGCGGGGACGGGCTGCCGCTGTGCCGTCGTGTCCTGCCCGCGATCGGCGGCCGCAGCGGATACGGTCCCGAAATGACCGCTGAAACCGCCCTCCGGCACCCCGGCAGCGCCACGCTCGACTACTACCTGCTGCAGGCCGAGGCGGATGAGGTCGAGGCGACGGGGCTGCTAGTCGAGGAGTTCGTCCTGGCCGACGACCTCTCCGCGGCACGGCTGCGCAGCGCCGGCTGGACACCGGCCGACGGCGGCTGGTGGAGTTCGGCCGCGTACGCCCGGGCGGTCCGCACCGATCCGCGGCTGCGCGCCCGGCTGGCGGCGGTCGACCGGGCCACCGCCGAGGCGACCTACCGCCGGCTCGGCGGCGGCAACCTGCCCGACGAGGACGAGCTGCGCGACCGGTTCCGTGACGACGTTCCGCTGGCCACCGGCGCGCCGCTGCGACTGAGCGCCGGCCCGGACGTGCACCGGATCCTCTTCGCCGGCGAGCTGGACGACCGCCGGCTGGCCCGGCTGGGCGCGCTGCTCCGGCTGGACGACCCGGACGGGGCGCGACCCGGCGTGGTCGGCACCGGGCGGCTCCGGGTCAACGACACGAACGTCCGCTGGGACCTGCGGCGCGTCGGCGGCGGCATCGCCTGGTGTCTCGACGTGACCGCCGAGCCGGCCGGCGGCGACGGGCTGCCCTGGGTGCTCCGCCAACTCATCGGGGTGGCACGCGGCCACGGCCTGATCCCCGCCACCATCGAACGCCTCGCCTGACGGTCGGCCGTTCCTATCGGGTGGACTCCAGCTCGTCGAAGGCCATGTGCCGGCAGATGTCCACCTCTCGACACCATTGTGGGCGGACGGCACGCAACGGTGGTCCGTGGTGATCCGCTGACGGTCGAGCTCAGCCGGCGGCGCGGGACTCGCCGGCGCCGTGCGCCCGCGTCCCGGTCCCGGCCGCGGGCGTCGGGACGGGTTCGGCGGCCAGCGTGGCGAGCAGTGCCCCGCCGTCGCCGAGCAGGGCCGACTCGGCGTCGTCGACGAAGGCGAGGTCGGCCTCGACGTGCCGGGTGGCGGCCGAGAGGAGCAGCCGGACCACCGGGTCGTCGGTCTTGCGGCGCAGCCCGTCCAGGTTGCGCAGCTCCCGCATGAGGTGGCCGCGCTGGTTGCCGAGCACGGTCCGGACGGTCCCCGCGTCACCCGAGCGGGCCGCGGCGGTGACCTTGAGGAAGAAGTCGTCGCGGAACCCGCCGCTGCGGGGGCTGGGCTCGGTGAGCCACCGGTCCAGTTCGGTGCGGCCGGCCGGGGTGATCTCGTAGACGACCCGGTCGGGTTTGACCGGCTGGGGCTGCCGCTCGGCGACCACGAGGCCGTCGCGGGAGAGCCGGTCGAGGATCTGGTAGAGGTGGCCGATGTTGAGTGGCCCCCACTGTGGGCCGACCGCCGCCTCGAAGGCGCCCTTCAGCTCGTAGCCGTAGCTGGGGCCTCGGGCGAGCAGGGCCAGGACGGCGTGCTGGATCGCCACCGTTGCCTCCAATCCGGTCCGGACGTGTCCGGCCCGTCGGGTCTTGCATTGTCACAATGTATCGCGCAGAGTGTGGAGCAGCACACGGGGAGGCGCGACATGCTCAACTTCGTCTGGAGACAGCTGCGCGACCGTGCGGGACGGTCGGTGGCGCTGCTGGTCGGCGTGCTGGTGGCCACCACCGGCTTCGTCGTCCTGACCGGCGCCACCACCACCTCCCGGCTGAACGTCACCGGCACGGTGGAGCGGAGCACCCGGGCCGCGTACGACATCCTGGTCCGTCCGAAGGGGACCCGCACGCCCCTGGAGGCCGAACGCGGGCTGGTCCGCCCCAACTACCTCTCCGGGCTCTACGGCGGCATCACCACCGCCCAGTACGACCAGGTCAAGGCGGTCGCCGGGGTCGACGTGGCGGCACCCATCGCCATGCTCGGATACTCCACCACTGCCGTGCCGACCCCGATCGACCTGACCGACGCGGTGGACCGGTCGCTCGCGCGCCAGGTGATCCGGGTCGACCCGACCTTCGTCGCCGAACGTGGCCTCTCCGCCGCGCCGGGCAAGCCCCGCTACGTGTACGTCACGAAGAACCCGCTCATCTACCCCCGCCTCACCGTGGAATTCGACAGCCGGTCGGCACCGTACTCGGACGGTCGGTCCTATCCCTACGACGAGGCGTGCGGACCCGTTCCGCGGGAGGTGCTGCCGGACGGGCGGTCACTGCCAGTGTGCGACCCGAGATGGGCGCTGATCGGGGAACCAGGGACCTACTCGGAACGCGCGGACTGGTGGGTCGACGTCGTCCGGCTGCTGCCCGACGGCCGGTTCGAGGCTTCCCGCGGCGTCCTCACGACCGACGGCGACGGCACCACGACTACCTCGGACCGGCTCGTCATGGCGTACGACCTGACCGTGCCGTTCCTGCTGGCCGCTGTGGACCCCGCCGCCGAGCAACGCCTCGTCGGCCTCTCCGACGCGGTGACCGCGGGCCGCGCCATCCGCACCGACGACACGATCACCGAGACCAGAGCTGGCGCCGGAGTCAACCGGGAACTGCCGGTCCTGCTCACCGCCAGGCCCTTCATCGACGAGGCCCTGACCGCCCGCCTCACCCGGCTGCCGGGCGTCAGTCCCGCTGGCGTGCCGGCGCTGGACCTGGAGAAGACGCTGGCCGGCAGTGCTGGCATTCCCACCGGCGACGGCCGATCCACCGTGGCGGACGGGCACCGTGCCACGCTCGCCGCGGGGCTCAGCAGGACCGGATGCTGCGTCGGCCAACTGCAGAACCTGCTGCAGTCCGGTGAGGTGCGGTACGAACGGTCGCCCGATGGCACCCTGCGCGCCGCCGCGCAACCGCCCGTCGCGCCGGACCTGTACGGGGCACGGTTCACGGGCAACCCGCTGGCCCGCCCCTGGTTGGCCGACGACCGCGGCTCGCGCGCCGGACGACCACTGGCGCTGCCGAAGGATCCGAACGCGTTCCGGCTCTGGCGGGCGGTGGGGGCGTTCGATCCGGAGAAGCTGACCGGGTTCAGCGATCTGGGCAAGGTGCCCCTGGAGACGTACGAGCCGCCGGTGGCCGAGGGCGCCGACGCGCGCAGCCGTACGACGCTCGGCGGGCAGCCGCTGGAGCCGAGCGGCAACCCGGCCGGCTACCTCTCGGCCCCGCCCCTGCTGCTCACCAACTTGGCCAGCGTGCCGGAGCTGCTCAAGGGCGGCACCAGCCCGCAGCTCCAGGCACCGATCAGCGCCATCCGGGTCCGGGTCGCCGACGTGCACGGCTACAGCGAACGCTCGGCCGAGCGGGTCCGCCTGATCGCCGAGCGCATCGCCCAGGCCACCGGGTTGGACGTCGACATCACCCTCGGTTCGTCGCCCGCCCCGCAGGCCGTCGAGCTGCCCGCCGGCGCGTTCGGCCGGCCGGAGCTGCGGCTGACCGAGAACTGGTCCGCGCTCGGGGTGGCCTCCGTCATCGTCAAGGCCGTCGACCGCAAGAGCGCCGCGCTCTTCCTGCTGGTGCTGGTGGTCTGCGTGCTCTTCCTCGGCAACGCGGTCTCCGCCGCGGTCCGGGACCGCCGACCCGAGCTGGCGGTGCTCGCCTGCCTCGGCTGGCCGGCCCGCCGGATCGGGGCGCTGATCCTCGGTGAGGTCACCGCGCTGGGGCTGGCCGCCGGGCTGCTCGCGGTCGGCCTGGCGTTCCCGCTCGGTGCCGCGCTGGACATCGTCGTCGACTGGCGGCGGGCGCTGCTCGCCGTACCGGTAGCCCTGCTGCTGGCGCTGGTCGCGGGCCTGGCGCCGGCGCTGCGGGCCGCACGCGCCCACCCGGCCGCCGCGCTGCGCCCGCCGGTGGCCACCGCCCGCTGGGTACGCCGCCCGCGCTCGCTGCCCGGCCTGGCCCTGGTGAACCTGGTGCGCACGCCCGGGCGCACCCTGCTCGGCGCGGGCGCGCTGGCCATCGGGGTGGCCGCGCTGACCGTGGTCGCCGCCGCCGCGTACGCCTTCCGCGGCGCCATCGTCGGCAGCCTGCTCGGCGACACCGTGTCGCTGAGCGTGCGTGGCGCGGACGCCATGGCGGCGGTCGCGACGGTGCTGCTCGGGGCGGCCGCGGTCGCCGACGTGCTCTACCTGAACATCCGCGACCGCGCCGCCGAACTGGCCACGCTGCGCGCCACCGGCTGGACCGACGCGGCGCTGCGCCGCCTGATCGGGTACGAGGGGCTGCTGCTCGGCGCGCTCGGCGCGCTCGCCGGCGCGGGCCTGGGCCTGGGCGGGGCGGCCTGGCTGGTCGGCGAGCTGCCCTCGTCGCTGGCGCTGGTGACGGCCGCCGTGGCGCTGGCCGGGATGCTGGTCACCTGCCTCGCCGCGCTCGTCCCGGCAGCGCTGCTGCACCGCCTCCCCACCGCACGACTACTCGCAGAGGAGTGACCATGGACGCGACCACCGGCAGCGCGGTCCGGACGTCCGGGCTGGTCCGGCAGTTCCGCACCGGCACCGAGCGGCTCACCGCGATCGACGACGTGTCGCTGGAGATCGCACCGGGCTCGGTCGTGGCGCTGACCGGGCCGAGCGGCTCCGGCAAGTCCACCCTGCTGCACATGATCGGCGCGATCGAGCAGGCCGACCAGGGCACCGTGACGGTGGACGACGTCGAGGTCACCGCGTTGCGCCGCGCCGCCCTGGCCCGCTACCGGCAGCGGGTCGGCTTCGTCTTCCAGCGCTACCACCTGCTGCCGGCGCTCACCGTGCTGGACAACGTGATCGCGCCGGTGCTTCCCCTGCGAGGGCGGGGCGATCACGCCGCGCGAGCCCGGGAACTCCTGGACGCGGTGGGACTGGCCGGCCGGGAGCGGGCCCTGCCCGCCCAACTCTCCGGCGGCCAGCAGCAGCGGGTGGCCATCGCCCGCGCGCTGATGGGCGCGCCCCGGCTGCTGCTGGCCGACGAGCCGACCGGAAACCTCGACTCGACGACCGGCGGCCAGATCCTCGACCTGCTGCTCGACCTGCGCGACCGGCACGGCATGACGATCCTGCTGGCCACCCACGAACGGGCCATCGCCGCCCGCTGCGACCGGCTGATCCGCCTCAACGACGGACGGGTCGTCGAGGACCTCGACCTCACCGAGGGCGAGGACCCGGCCGACACGTACGACCGCGCCACCCGGTTGCGGCTGTAGCCCGGCCGGCCTCCCGCCGCACGGCTCAGCGCTTGCGGGCCCGGGCGGTGGCGCGGGCGTTCGCCTTCTCGATCGCCCGGACCAGGTCGTCCTTGTTCAGGTTCTCCGGGTCCTCGATGCCGACCTTCCGGGCCACCTCGTCGAGGTGGCCCTTGCTGGCGTTGACGTCCACGCCCTGCGCGGTGGGTCGCCGCCGTTCGGCGGACACCGGCGTGCCCAGCGCCGCCTGCGGGTCCGACGGCCCCTTGTGTTCCTTCGGTTCCCAGTGGTCACCGACCTTTTCGTGGGTGTGCTTCAACGACGCGAACGCGGTCCGGTGCGCCCGCTCCCCGTCGCCGTAGGTCTCCTCGGCGGACTCCAGCGTCTTCTTGTACGTCCGCACCGCCTTGTCGTCGGAGCGGGCGACGGTCGACGGCACCTCGGGCCGCATCTGTTCCGCCTGCTCGTGCTTATCCCCCATGCCAGCTCCCTCCCCTGCGTCAGCCAATCGACGGCCGCTCCCGGCGTTCACGGCGTCGCACGTCTCACCGCTCCCAACCCTCCCGGACGGCGGCGGTCCCGGCGGGCATCACCCGACCGGCGGTGCTCGACACGGCATTCCCGACCTGATCGGCCAGCCGGGCGGAGCTGCCGCCGGCCGCCCGCAGCCGCTGCAGGCCGAGGCTGCCGAGGAACGCGGCCGCCGCGAGGTAGCCGGCCGTCAGTCCCGCCGCCGCCAACCTGCGCGGCAGCAGCGCCTCCAGCATGCGCAGCGTGGTGGTCGAGGCCGCCCCGATCCCCAGCACCACGCACCCACCGGCGGCGGCCAGCAGCAGGAAACCGACACCCGCCGGGCGCGCGGCGTCCGCCAGTTGTGCCCGGACCGCCCGCACCTCCTCGCGGACCACCTCGGTAACGTCCGCCGCCAGGCGTTCGGCCGGTGCGCCCCGTCCGCCCGCACGGCCTCCGCCGGTGTCACTCATCGGGCCTCCCTCGACTCGTCAAGACCCGCCTGCGTACCCGGAAACAGCCATGGCAATCAGCCATGCCGTGTGTCGGACGGTGTCCGGACGGTCACGCCAGGCACAATCGGGCCTTGGCGTGAGCAGAGCTGCTCCCTCCGGAGGTGCCCTTTGTCGCGGTGTCGAGGTCGACTGACCCGGTGGACGCTGCGCGGCATCCTCTTGCTCGGTGGCGTGCTGGCCGCGTGGGGCCTGGGCGACACGGTCGCGGACGATCCGGCTCAGGCTGCCGCGCCGGCTCGGCCGTGCCTCCTCGGCGACCTGCTCGACGACGCGGATCGCATCCTCAGCATCTTCCCGGTCGGCACGCCACCCGCGCCGCCCGACTCACGCCCAGAGGGTGAGGCGGCCCGCGTCGGCGGCGCGAGCGACCCGAGGGCCGCCCACCTGGCTAAGTGGCGCGGCCGGTCCGACGCGCCCGTCCCGAGCAGGCACCAGCGGCCGGCAGCCCGGCAGGCGCCGGTGCGTGACCGGCCGGCGGTGCCGCCGGTACGCCGCGCGCCCCAGGCCACGGTCCGTCCGGCCGTGGACCCGGTCGTCGCGGCGGCCGCGCCGGTGACGGGTCCGGTCGTGGACCTCGCCTCGCCCGTCGTCGCGGCGATCTCCGGGACCGGGCTGCTGGACCCGGTCCGCAGTGTCGTCGGGCCGGTGGCCGAGCCGATCGTGGACGTCCTGCCTCCCGCCCTGGACCCGATGCTCGACCTGACCCGGCCGATCATCGGCGCACCCGCCGCACCCACGCCGCCGCCCGGCGATCCGGTCGCGACCACGCCGCCGACCGCGTCCGCCGGCGCGCCGCCGGTCACCGCGCCCGCCACGATCGCCCGCCCGGAGGCGCCCGTGGTCGCCGGCTACCCGGTGCCCCCGTCGCCGGAACGGAGATCGCCGTCAGCGGGTCGCGGCGAGCCGGCAGGGAATGCGGCGGCGCAGGCGTGGTGGCCGGGCGAGCCGGGCCACGGCCCCGGCGTGGCGCCCGCCGGTCCGGCCCGCACCGCCGCCAGCGGCTCCGCCCCCGCAGGCCCCGGCGCCCCGGCTGACGCCTACCCGTCCGTCAGTGCCCCGGACCTGCACCCACTCGAACTGTGCGTCGGTGGGTGCGACGCGCTCGCGGAGCGCGCGCAGCAACCGGACCCCAGACCCGCCTGAACACCCGGGTCACCGCCGGCGGAGCGGGACCGGGCGTGAACTCGCTTGGGCGCGGGTACGCATCCGCTCGCTGATCGCCGCCGCGAGCACCAGTTACCGCACCGGCGGACCAGCCATCGCCGCCCGAGGCCCCGCATCGGTCGGCCACGCCCGTCCCGGTCGCCTTCGGGAGCGTTCGTCCCATCACGGCGGCGAGCCGGACGGCCTCGCCGACGGGCCCCGAAAGTCAGGCATCCCCCCGGTGCTCCGGGCCGCGATGACGGCCACGCCCAGCACCCGAACGCCGCCGACCATCAGCAACCAGGAGAACTTCGTGCACACACCGCCCGTCCGCCGCGCCCGGTGGCAGGACATCCCCGACATCGTCGACCTCGTCGTCGGCCCCTTCGCCGGCAGCGCCGTCGGCGCCTGGCTCGTACCGGACGAACGCCACCGGCGTCACGTGCTCACCGCCGTCATCCGCGTCTGGATCGAGCACGCCCTCCTCTGCGGCGAGGCATATCTCCTGCAGGACCAGTCCGCCGCCGCGGTCTGGCTGCACCGGTATGGTCTCGTGCCAGCCCCGACCGAGTATGGCGAGCGGCTCGCCGTCGCCTGCGGCGACTACCTGGACCGTTTCCTCCACCTCGACGACGTGCTGGACACGCACCGGCCCGCCGACCCGCACAACCATCTGGCGTTCTTCACGGTCGCGCCGAATCCCCACCGGATCAGGCGCGCCGCCACGCTGTTGGCGATGAGCAACGCCCGCATGGGCCAAGCCCTGCTCCCTGCCTACACGGAGGCGACCACCGTCGCGGAGCGAGACCTGTACGCGCGGCACGGCTACGTCGCAGACCAGCCGTTTCCGCTCCCCGACGGCACCACTGCCTACCCGATGTGGCGCAGACCGGGACGGTGGCGGGTCGGCCACCGCTCGCTCACCCCGGCGGTCTGCCCGTACCGGGCCGCCTCGGCGGCCTAGGCGGCGCGGCGTCCCGCGGTCGGGGCGCTAGTTGCCGGATGACAATCTCTCAGCGGCCAGTCAGGCGCATAGGGTGCTGGGACAACGGCTAGCAGTGGGGGCAGTCGACAGATGAAAGCACACGGGACTCGTGAGTAACTTCACCATCAGTACGTCATTCGCGGCGGACGGCACCACGCTGCTCCATGTCCGTGGCGAGATCGATGTCTCCACCTCCGCCGAACTGCTGTCCGCTGTCGTGAACGAGGTCACCCGACGTCGTCCGCCGAAGCTGGTGGTGGACATGCTGCATGTGACGTTCCTCGACTCCACCGGCCTGACGACCCTGCTCTCCGCCCACCGGGCCGCCCAGCAGCTCGGCACGACGCTGGTCGTACGCGAGCTCAGCGCTTTCGTGCAGCAGCAGCTGCGGGTGGCCGGCATCTACGACATCCTCACCTGATCCCGTCAGTGCGGCACCCGCACGACGCCTCGTCGGCTTCTTCACACGCGTGATGGGTGAGATCACTCCGCACGCCAGTCGTTCCGCGCAGCTCCGGCCGGGAGCGGTGCTTCGGAGGGTGCGGAAGGGGTACCACCTTCGGTGGTCTTCATCCTTGCACTCGGCGCCGCCCTGCTGCTCGGGACCGGTTCGGTCATCCAGCAGCGGGTCGCCTTCCAGGCCCCGGACGGCCTGGCGCTGCATGTAGGGCTGCTGTGGCATCTCGCCCGGCAGCGGCTGTGGCTGCTGGGACTCGCGGCGACCCTGCTGGGTGGCGGGCTCAGTGGCCTCGCCCTCGGTCAAGGCTCGGTCGTGCTGGTGCAGCCGGTCCTGGTGCTGCGCCTGCTGTTCGCCCTGTCGGTCGCGGCGCTCTGGACCCGGCGCCCCCTCAGGCGCCGCGACTGGGCGGTGGCCACGGCCGTCACCGTCGGCATGGTCGCCTTCCTGGTGGCGGGTCAGCCCGGACCAGGAAACCCGGAGGGCGTAGCGGCCTGGGAGTGGGCCGTGGCCGCGGCCGCCATCGGCGCGCTGACCTGGATGCTCGTCCGTGCCGCGCGCCGGCTGCGCCCCAATCAGGAAGCGCCGATGCTGTCGATCGGGGCGGGAATGCTGTTCGGACTCCAGTCGGCGCTGACCCAGTCGGCCTCGCACCGACTGTTCACCGAGGGGCTGCTGGCGCTGCTGACCAGCTGGCAGCCGTACGCCGTGGTGCTGATCGGGTTGCTGGGCACGCTGCTCGCGCAGAGCGCGTACGACCTCGCCCCGCTGTCCGTCGCCTACCCGCCGCTGGCCGCGGCCGAGCCGCTCGCCGGCATCGCGGTCGGCATCGGCGTGCTCGGCGGGACGCTGCGGCTGGCCCCGGGAGCGCTCACCGTCGAGGCCATGGGCCTGATCGTGATGACGCTGGCGGTGTATCTGCTGGCCGCCTCGCCGCACATCGTCGGCCACCACCACCAACAGCCGGCGAAGAAGCGCGGCGAGAACGGCTCGTAGCCGGGATCCGACAGACGGCGCAGGGAGCTCGACCGTTGCCAAGGAGGACGTGAGAGACTACTTTCGAAACATGTCTCTCAAGAATCCGTACGGGGATTTCGAGATCACCGACCCGCAGGCGCTGCGTGCCCTGGCGCATCCGGTGCGGCTGGCCGTCCTCGGCCATCTCCAACGCCACGGCCCGGCCACCGCGACCCAGTTGTCGCCGCACGTGGGTGCCACCCCCTCGGTGGTCAGCTGGCATCTGCGTCACCTGGCCTCGTTCGGGCTGGTGACCGACTGGGACGGGGCGACCAGCCGGCGCGAGCGCTGGTGGCAGGCGGCGGCCAAGGGGTTCCGCTTCAACCTGCCCGACGACGCCGACGGGCAGAACGCGGCACGCCAGCTCCAGGGCGAGATGTTCGCCCAGAGCGCCGAACTGCCGCAGCAGTGGCTGCTGCACGACGAGCCGCGGCTGGACACCGAGTGGCGGCGAGCCGCCGGCCTGGCCAACACCCGGATCATGCTCACCGCCGAGGAGATGCAGCAGCTCAACGACGACGTCGAAGCCCTGATCGCCAGATACGTGCAGCGCCCGGAGGCCGAGGCGCCGGCCGGGGCGCGGGGCGTACGGCTGCTGCAGTACGTCCTGCCGGAACCCGGCGGCGACGAGCGGAGCGAGGGATGAGCGCGGTCACCGCCGCCCCGCCCGGTACGGTCGGCACCAGCCGGCACTTCCGCACGTTCTGGCTGGCCCAGGCGATCTCGCAGTTCGGCGACCGCATCACCGAACTCGCCCTTCCGCTCATCGCGGTCACCATGCTGGCCGCGACACCCGGCCAGGTCGGCGTGCTCACCGCCCTGATCTGGCTGCCGTACCTGTTCGGCGTGTTCGTCGGCGCCTGGGTCGACCAGCGTACGCACAAGCGGCGGCTGCTGGTCGTCGCCGACCTGATCCGCGCGGCCGTGCTGGTCAGCCTGCCCGTCGCCTACCTGCTCGACGTGGTCAGCCTGGCCCAGCTGTTCGTCGTCGCGGTGCTCACCGGTGCCGGCGCGGTGCTGTTCGCCATGGCGTACCCGTCGTTCTTCGTCACGCTCGTGCCGAGCACGGCCTACATCGACGCCAACAGCAAACTCAGCCTGAGTCGAGCCGGGTCGTTCGTCGCCGGTCCCGCGCTCGGCGGGGCGCTCGTGCAGCTCCTGACCGCGCCCGTCGCGCTCGCGGCCGATGCCCTGTCGTTCCTGGGATCCGCGCTGCTGATCGGGCGCATCCCGACCGACGGGGTGCCACCGGCGCCGACCCGGTCGTCGGCCCGCACGCGGATCCGGGACGGGCTGGCGCTGCTGCTGCGGCACCGCGTGCTGCGCGCCGCCCTCGGCGCCACCACCACCGTCAACTTCTTCACGTTCATCGCGACGGCGCTGCTGGTCCTCTACGCCAGCCGCGACCTGGGCCTGTCGGCGGGCGCTATCGGACTCGGCATGGGCGCCGGTGCCCTCGGCGGCGTGGCCGGTGCGGCGTTGGCCCCACGCGTGGCCCGGGCGATCGGCGTTGGCCGCACCGCTGTCATCGGCACCGCGCTCTTCCCGGCGCCGCTGGCGCTGCTGGCGCTGGGCAGCGGCCCGACCGGGGCGAAGATCGCGCTGCTCGCCGGCGTGGAGTTCGTCTCCTCGGTCGGCGTCATGCTCATGGACATCAACCTCAACGCCCTGATCGCCAAGGTCACGCCCGACGGCGCCCGGGGACGCACAGCCGGCGCGTACAGCACCGTCAACTACGGGATCCGGCCGTTGGGCGCGCTGATCGGCGGCTGGCTGGGCACGGCCATCGGACTGCGTCCCACCCTCGTCCTCGCCGGCGTCGCCGGCGCCTCCGCCGCCCTGTGGCTGATCCTGTCACCGGTACGACGCATCACCACGCTCGACGACGAAGCTGCCGCGGCGGCCGCCGAGAGTCCCGACGGCCGCACCCTGCCGGAAGCTGCGCCGGCGGGGTGACGCCACCATGGCGGCAGGCGACGAAGCCCCCGGGACCTCGCCGGCGGGGCGGGGATCCGCCCCGCCGGGTCGGGCGTCAGCGCCCCCGAGTGGCCAGGGAGATCTCCACCGGCAGGGCCGGCGCACCGTCGACCGGCGCCGGGTCCTCGGGCGTGGCGGCGATCCCGCCGGCCGCGATCCGGTCCAGGGTGGCCAGCCCGGCCTCGTCGACCGTGCCGAAGACGGTGTAGTTGGGGCGCAGCGCCGAGTCGGACTGCACCAGGAAGAACTGGCTGCCGTTGGTGTCCGGGCCGGCGTTGGCCATGGCCAGGGTGCCCCGGGCGTAGAGGCGACGGACCCCGGTCGGGTCGGTCGGCGCCGGCGGCAGGTCGGTGGGCAGTTCGTCGGCGTACCGGTAGCCGGGCCCGCCCTCGCCGGTGCCGGACGGGTCGCCGCACTGCAGCACCTTCAGAGTTGGGTACGCGGTGAGCCGGTGGCAGGGCGTCCGGTCGTAGAACTTGTGGCGGGCCAGGTGCAGGAAGCTCTGCACGGTGCACGGGGCCTGTTCCCGGTCGAGCGTCAGCCCGATCGGGCCCTGGCTGGTCCGCAGGGTGACCCGCACGGTGCCGTGGTCGGGTGTGTGCCGGGGGTCCGGCGGCAGCTGTACCGGCCGGGCCGCCGGCTCGTCCGGCGTCGGCGTGTACGCGCACGGGCCCTTCGTGGGTGCGGGCGCGGCGGCCGGCGCCGCGGTCGCCGCGGCGCCACCGGCGGCGACCAGCGCGGCGGACACCGCCGCCACGCCCGCGAGGCGGGGCAGCAGCTGCGGGATGGCGTGCGGTCGGGTTTTCCTCGACACGTGGTCCTCCCTGGACTTGTGGTAGCAGAGAGACCGGAGTCTATGGAGCCGGTGACCCGATGTCGATGAACCGTCGGCTTTGACGGGCTTCCCGGCGGCCGGCGACGGAAGCGGCCGCTCTCCGGTTTGTCCGGGAAGCGGCCGCTGCTGATCGTCGCTGTCGGCGGGGTTCCGCCGGCCGGTCAGCCGATGGGGAGGGCGTTCACCCACTGCTGCCAGGCCTGCTCGGCCCGGGCCGGGTCCTGGTCCGGCGCGAAGATGTGGTGGCCGAGGACCAACGCGTTGCCGCGTTCGGTGCCGGAGTGCAGGAAGCGGTAGAGCGCGTCGTCGGTGCGAACGCCGAAGTAGGTGGGCAGACCGGCGATGTCGACGACCCCGTCGATCGGCGGCAGGCCGTCGACGGTGAGCCGGGCCCGCTGCCCCTCGGAGATCGGGCCGGTGATGCCGAACGCGCCGGCCACCGCCGCGAAGACCTGCTCCGGGGTCCCGGCCCCGGGGCGGAACGCGGCGACCGGGGCACCGGTCCGGCCGGCGAAGTGGGCGAGGTACGAGGCGAGGGTCCTCAGGTACATGTCCCAGCCGGCCTGCATCGCCTCGTACTCGGTCTCCCAGTTGTCGCCCAGGACGCCGCTCTGGACCAGCCGCAGCACCGTGGCGCCCTGGTCACGGCCCTCGATCAGGTATTCGATGGCGTTGAAGCCGCCCTCCTGCCCGAACTCAGAGCGGATGGCGAACCGCTTGCCCGGCTCCCAGGCGGTGACGGTCGCCTCGTCGGTGTGGCCGGCCATGGTGAGGCTGCTGCGGCCGCCCTCGCGCGGCTCCACCTCGCTGCGGCCCATGAACCAGGAGTCGATACCCGGTCCGGTGGCGATCGCCTCCCACACCTGCTCGGGGGTGGCGGCCAGCTCGATGTCCTTCTGCAGCTCGAAGTGGTGTCCCATGATGTGGCGTCCTTTCCGGTGATCGGTGTCGTCGAGAATCGGGTGAAGTGGCGGTGGCCGGCGCCGGCGGGCCGGCGGTGGCCGGGAGGTCGCGGTCGGGTCAGCGGGCGGCCGTGCCGGCCGGGCGGAGCATCGGCAGCAGCGCGGCCGCCACCACGACGTGCAGCACGCAGAGCATCAGCCGGGTGTCCACGGTGGCCCGCTCGATGAAGATCGGGACGAAGGAGGCCGCCAGCACGGTCCCGGCGAGCCCGCCCCAGATCGGCCGGGCGTGCCGGGTGACGCGTTCGAGCAGCGCCAGGGCGCCCCACCCGAGCAGCCCGAAGACCAGGCTGAACACGGCGATCTCCGGCAGGATCAGCGGGTGCGCCTGGGTGGACCCGGGGTCGGTGAGCGTGAAGTCCACGCCGGCGGCGCGGGCGACCAGGTAGAGCAGGCTGTTCGCGCCCACCGCGGCGGCGACTCCGAGCGCGCGCCGGCGACGGCGGCGGGATGCGGCGCTGACGGTACGGGCGGTCGGGCGGGCCGCGGCGATGATCGGGCTGGTCGTGGTGGTCATGTCAGGACTCCTCGGATTCGTTGCCGGACGTGGGGTTGACGCTGGGGTGCAGGGCGAGCACCACCCGGTGCTCGCGGCCGCCGGGGGTGTTCTCGTCGTGGTACCTGCTGACCAGGGCGCTGACCGTGGACGCCAGTTCCTCGGCGAACGCGGCCCGGTCGCGGGCGGAGGCGAACCGGACGGTGGCGTCGATGGCGAACGTGGCCACCCGCTTCTTCGCCCGGTCCGCGCCGGTGATGAGCGCGCCGACGTCGTGCACGAGCCGGGCGGCGACCGCGAGCAGCCACCGCGCGGACAGCCGGTCCGGCGCGTCGGACGGGTTGGGCCGCACGGCCGCGAGGGCCGCCGGCGAGATCACGTACGACGCCGCGGTGGCCCGCATGACCCGTTCGGTGACGTTGCCCTTGCGGCGCTCCTCCACCAGCTCGATCAGGCCGTGCTGCTCGAGCGCGCGGAGATGGTAGTTGACCTTCTGCCGAGGCAGGCCGACCCGGGCGGCGAGCATCGTCGCCGAGGCCGGTTCCGCGAGCGCGGCCAGCAGCCGGGCCCGCATCGGGTCCAGCGACGCCTCGGCCGCCGCCGGGTCCTCGATCACTGCGATGTCGAACATGACCCCACCTTCCCACCGACAAATTTTTTTGTCAAGACAGATCTGGTTTTCGGTGTGCGCCCGCATCACCCCGCCGGCTCGCGGAACACCGCGCTCCACCGCACTGCCACCGGTCACCCGGCACCGGAGGTACGCCCGCGCCGCCCGACGCCGGAATAATGGGACCCCGCGACGCCGCCGCACCGCCGGAGGTCGGATTGGTCCAGGACGAGATCCGCCGACGCAATCTCGGCACCCTGCTGCGCCACGTCCACCTGGGCGGTTCGGCCTCCCGCGCCGTCCTCGCCGGGCGGATGGGTCTGAACCGCAGCACGATCATGGGGCTGACCGCGGAACTCAGCGCCGCCGGTCTGGTCCGTGAGGAGGCGCCGACCGACACCGGGCGAGCGGGTCGACCGTCGCTGCTGGTCCGCCCCGAGTCCCACCAGGTGTACGTGCTGGCGTTCGACGTCGCCGTGGACTGGCTCGTCGCCGCCCGGGTCGGGCTGGGCGGGGTCGTCCTGGACCGCCGGCGGGCGCCCCGACCGCGCGCCGGGGCCGACCTCGAACGGGTGGTCGAGGTCCTCGCCTGGTTCGGTCGGCAACTGCACGAGGTGGCCGCGCCCGACTCGGTCTGCGTCGGAGCCAGCGCCTCGTACTGCGGGATGATCCGTCCGGGCGACGGCATGGTCCGCTTCGGACCCGACATGGGCTGGGTGGACCAGGCGTTCGGCGCCGAACTCAGCCGCCGGCTCGGGCTCGGCCTGCCCGTGTCGGTGGGCAACGAGGCCCACCTCGGGGCCGTGGCCGAGCAGCAACGCGGGGCGGGTGTCGGCTTCCAGAACCTGATCTACCTGCACGGCGACGTCGGCGTGGGCGGCGGGATCATCGTCGGCGGCAAGCTGCTGGACGGTGAGGGCGGATACGCCTGCGAGCTCGGGCACATGGTGGTGAACCCGTACGACGGGCGACCCTGCGGATGCGGCTCCCGCGGCTGCCTGGAGGCGGAGGTCGGCGAGCGGGCCCTGCTCGACGCCGCCGGACGGCCCGCCGAACTGTTCGGCCGCGACGCCCTGCGCGCCGTGGTCGACGACGCCGGCCGCGGTGATCCGGTGGCCCGCGACGCCCTGCACCGCATCGGCGACTGGCTCGGCATCGGGGTGGCGAACCTGATCAACCTGTTCAACCCAGGCATTGTGATCTTCGGAGGGATGCTGCGCGACGTGTACCCAGGCGCGGCCGGCCAGGTCCGCGCCCGTATCGCGGCCAACGTGCTGCCGGTCGCCAGGGAGCGCGTACGGCTGCACACCTCGGCGCTCGGCGACGACGCCACCCTGGTCGGCGCCGCCGAACTCGGCTTCTCGGCCCTGCTGGCCGATCCACTGGGTACGCTCGCCGCCACGACGGCCCAACCGGCGGCCGGTGGGAGCCCGCGGCAACGCCAACCCGTACCGTCGCCGGACCGTCCGCCCGGCGCACCCGGCAGGTCAGCTCGGATGACCCCGCCGGCAGGTCCTTGACACTCCCGCCGGTCGGCGTCGGAGCGGTGGAGTCAGCCGCCCGACCGGCCGCCCCGGAGGTCGCCACCCCGATGGGCCGCGCCTCCCCGACGCGGTGGCCGGCAAGAACAGGGCCGCGAGATCGTCGAGGCGGACGACGATGAGCGCGCCCACCGCGCCCAGCGGTACGGCCAGCACCGCGGCCCGGATCGGCACCCCGGGATCGCCGAGTGAGGCGTACGCGCCGAGCCCGGCGACCACGGTCAGCACGACGTTGCGGGCGAGGTGGTGCCGGCCGAACGGAGCCGCCGCGGCTTCACCGAAGCACCGGCAGGACACCGGCACACCACGATGGAGAACCACCGCGATCGCCACCGTGAACGCCGCCAACAGCGCCGCCGCCACCGTGAACCCGACCGTGGCCACCGCGGCGCCGGGCAGCGGCACCAGCAGCAGGGGCACCGTCGCCTCGGCCGCCGCCACCGCGCCCGCGACCGGGACGACCAGCTGCGCCGGCAGCACGTTCATGGTCCGCAGCGAGTCGGCGAACGCCCGGAACGCCGGCCGCCCGCGTAGCTTGCTGGCGGCCGACGCCAGGAAGACCAGCGCGAGCAGGCACCGGCTGAACACAAACAGGTACGACATGCTCTCCTGCTTCCTTGTCGTTGCTCGCCTCTGCGAGGCGGTGAGCAGGCTTGGCTGATTCGCTCGCCGTCGGCGACAACGAGCCCGGCTGTTCCCCTGCTGCCGCTCCGCTACCGTGGTGCGGTGGATCGACCCACTCTGCTGATCACGGTCGGCTCGTTCGTGGTGATCGGGATCGCCGTGCTGGTTGCCCGCGCCCTGCTCCAGGTGGTCGGGGTCAACGGCGACAGCATGACCCCGACGTACCAGGATGGCGACCAGCTCCTCGTGCTCCGGCGGGGATTCCGGCGCCGGCTGCGGGTCGGCGCCGTCGTCGTCTGTCTGCCGCCACCCGGCATCAGGATCACCGCGGGCGACGCCGACGCCGCCACCCAGTTGATGGTCAAGCGGGTGGCGGCGCTGCCGGCAGGACAGGTCTACGTCCTCGGGGACGCGCCTCGGCACAGCCTCGACTCGCGGGCCTTCGGCGCGCTACCGCCGGAGCTCGTGCGGGGCGTGGTCATCCGACGGCTGCGGGCCGCCCTGCGGTCATCGCCCGGCGGGCACGACGTCGCGCCCCGGGGACAGGTTGGGTAGTTGGCTGGCGTTGTTGCTGACGCCGGCCACCCGGCCATCGGTGTCGACCAGGTAGAACGCGGGGAACGCGGCGACCTGGAAGGCCGACTGGACCGCCCCGTCGAGCGGCTCGTGGACGATGGTCGCCCGACTGTCGAGCACGCCCAACGCCGCCACCAGCTCGGCGCGCTCGCGGTCCTCACGGTCCGGCGCCGGCTGCAGCCGGGTGAGCACGATGAGCACCGCCGCCGGGGTGTCGAGCGCTTCGGCGAGCGCCGACCGTACCGAGGGCAGCTGCTCCTGGCACCCCGAACAGTCGGGGGCGAGAAACGCCACCAGGCCACCCGACGCACGCAGCGAGGCGATGGACACCACGTCCCCGTCGTCGGTCGAGGCGGTGAAGTCCGGCACCTGCGCGCCGACCGAGAGGGTCACCGGCGGGCGGCCGGCGGCCAACTCCTGCGTGTGCTCGCGCAGCTTCCGGATGACGCCGAACGTGAGCAGCAGGTTCAGCAGCGTGAGTGTGGTGAGTACGACGAGTACGGCGACGACAATGGGCATCGGTTTGCTCCTGACGGGAATGGGCACGTGCGCGTCGCGGCCGGGGGGGGGTGTCCGGCCGCGACGCCTTCACGGGGCGTTGCTCAGCAGTCCGTACCCCACCAGCACTGGCACGAGCTGTTGCAGGTGCGCCACTTGAACCGGGTGGTGGTGTACCGGCAGCACATCGGTGTGTTGGTGCAGGACGGCTGGCAGACGGCCGAGGCGGTGGTCTTGGGCAGCATCAGCGCCAGGAACCGGTCCGCCAGTGCGCCGACGTGACGGGTCATCGTGTACCTCCAATCTGGATCTAGACTGATCGCGGACGGTAGGCGGACCGGCTACACGGCGACCTACAGCATCGATACAACCGTTACCCGTGACGTGTTGCGGATCGTCGTACGTCGTTCCTAGGGTGCTGGCCGTGGTGGACCGAACCAGAACCGAGGTGCCTTGAGCCTGCGATACCAGCTGCTCGGCCCACTTCGGATCACCGCCGCCGGCCGGGCGGTCCCCGTCGGGCCGCAGAAGCAGCGGGCGATGCTGGCCGCTCTCCTGCTGTCGGCCAACGAGCGGGTGTCTCTGGACCGCCTCATCGGTGAGCTGTGGGACCAGCCGCCCCGCTCGGCCGTGGCGAACCTGCGCACCTACGCCAGTGGGCTGCGCCGGTTGCTGACCGAGCTGGACGGCGGGAACGCCGGCGGCGACCGGTTGGTCGCCAGCGCCGCCGGATATCAGCTGCGGGTCGACCCGGAAGAGCTGGACCTGCACCGCTTCCAGACCGCGATCGAGCTGGGCCGCGCGGCCCTCGCCCACGGTGACCACGCCGTCGCCACCGCCCGGTTCCGGGAAGCGCTGGACCTGTGGCGGGGCCGACCGGCCGAGGACGTACGCCCGGGGCCGGAACTCGCTGCCCGGATCACGCTGCTCGAGGAGCAGCACCTGTCGCTGGCCGAGGACCTGATCCAGGCGCGCCTCGCGCTCGGCGAGCACACCTCGGTGACCGGCAACCTGCGGCTGCTGATCACCGCCCACCCGTACCGGGAGCGGCTGCGTCACCAGCTCATGCTGGCGCTGTACCGGTCCGGCGACGCGCCGGCGGCCCTCTCGGCGTACGCGGAGACCCGCGCGGTCTTCGCCGACCAGCTCGGCCTCGAACCCGGAACGGAACTGTCCCGGCTGCACCAGGCCATCCTGCGGCGGGCCCCGGAACTGTCCACCCCCGACGCGGCCGAGGAGCCCGCCGACCCGCAACCGGCCCCCGGGCCCGGTAACCCGCCCAGCCCAGCCGAACCGCCGCGTCAGCTGCCGCCGGACCCGGCGGCGTTCGTCGGCCGGGTCGATGAACTGCGGACCATCGAGCGGGCCTGCACGGCCGCGAACCGGCCACGGCCCGGTCCGTCGGTGGTCGTGCTGCACGGCCCGGGCGGGATGGGCAAGACCACCCTGGCGGTACGCGCCGCGCACCGACTCGCGAGCCACTATCCCGACGGACAGCTGTACCTCGAACTGCAGGGCGGAGCCCCCGGCATGCCCAGCGTCGAACCGTTGCCGGCGCTCGGTCAGCTACTGCGCGCGCTCGGCGTACCGGCCAGGGACGTGCCGCTCGATCTGGCCGAGGCGGCCGCGCGGTTCCGGTCGGAGACCGCCGGCCGGCGGCTGCTCATCGTCCTGGACGGCGCGGCCGGCGCGCAGCAGGTCCGGCCCCTGCTCCCGGCTGGCCAGGACTGCGCCGTCCTCATCACCAGCCGCCGACCGGCGGGCACCCTCGACGCGCTCCGGCTCCGGCTGGACCGGCTCAGCGACGCCGAAGCGCGCCAGCTCCTTGACACCCTCTGCGGCGACGGGCGGGGGGCGGCCGACCCCGACGCGGCGGACCGCCTGGCGAGGCTGTGCGACGGGCACCCGCTGGCGCTGCGGATCGCCGGAGCCCGGCTCGCGGCCCGCCCCGACTGGTCCGTCTCGGTACTCGCGGATCGGCTGGACGACGAGCGGGAACGCCTCGACGAACTGCGCGCGGACGACCTCGCCATCCGATCCAGCTTCTGGAACACCTACCGCCAGTTGCTCGACAGCGCGGATCCGGACGACCGCACGGCGGCGGCCGTCTTCCGGTCGCTGTCCCTGCTGCGGGTGCCGGAGATACCGGCGCCGCTCGCCGCGGTCACGATCGGTGTTCCGGAACGGCGCGCACTGGCGCTGCTGGACCGGCTCACCGAGACGCACCTGCTGGACGGGATCGGGCCGACCCGGTTCCGGTTCCACGACCTGCTCCGGCTCTACGGCGCGGAGCTGGCCGAGGAGACGGACCCGGCCGCCGAGCGCCAGCGCGCGGTACGCCGCGGGCTCACCGCGTACCTGACCACGGTGCTGCGCGCGGGCCAGCTGTTGCGCCCGCAGCGGGCGGCCGAACTCGCCACCGGACCCACCGTCGTCGAGCTGGGCACGCTCGACGACGCCGTACGCTGGGTCGACGGCGAGTTGGCCGGGATCATCGCGGCCGCCCGTCAGGCCTGCGACGCGGCCCCGCATCTGAGCCGGCTGTGTGTGGAGGCGATTCCGTCCGTGGCCGTGTGGCTGCAGAAGCGCAACCGGTGGGCGGAGGCCGATGCCCTGGTCGCCGTCTGTGAGCAGGCGGCGACGCTCGCCGACGACGATGCCGCCCGGGCCAAGGTGCTCGCGCTGCGGGCGACGCTGCACTGGCGTACCGGCTCCCCGGAGGCGGCATGTGGCGCGTTGGAGTCGGCGCTGGAGCTGTGGCGCCGGCTGGGTGATCGCGAAGGCGAGGGGCGGGCGCTGCAGAACCTCGGCTGGTTCCATCACCGTACGGGGTCCCCGCGGCGGGCGGCAGACCTCGTCCGGGCGGCGGTCGGGCTCCTCGCCGGCGCGAACCCGGTATGGCTCGCGATGGCCTTGCACAACCTGGCCGAGATCGAGTTCGAGCTGGGTAACTTCCCGGCCGCCGGCGAACACCTCACCCGCTGCCTGGCGATGCGGCGCGAACACAATGATGCGGTCGGCGAGGCGATGACGCTGGTCGCTCTCGGCCGGACGCAGAGCCAACTCGGGCGGCACCTGGACGGGCTGACGGCACTCACCGCCGGCCTGCGGCTGTGCCGGCGGACCGGCAACCGGGAGGACGAGTGGGAGGCGCTGCTCAGCCGCTCGGAGGTGCACCTTCGGATCGGTGACGTGGCGCTGGCCGACCGGGACGGCGAGGAGGCGCTGACCCTGGCCCGCGCGGCCGGCGACCGGTACGGCGAGGCGGCCGCGCTCCGGCAGCTCGGCCGGGTGCGGGAACGCCGTGGCGAGCGCGCGGCGGCGGACGGGTACGCGCGGCGGGCCAACCGGATCTTCGCCGACCTGCCCGGCCGGCGGGACGGCGTGCTCGAAACGTTCCTTGCCCGCGCGGATCAGCCGGCCGGCGTTCCCGCCTCGGCCGGGGCGTAGCCCGCCGCCTGCATCCGGAACAGTGTGGCGTAGGTGCCGTTGGCCGCCAGCAGGTCCTCGTGCCGGCCCGCCTCGACGACCCGCCCGCCGGAGAGCGCCACGATCAGGTCGGCGTCCCGCAGCGTACCCAGCCGGTGGGAGATCAGGACGCTGGTTCGGCCGGCCCGGTATTGGCGCAAACGGAGCTGGATGTCGCGCTCGGCCTCGGCGTCCAGGCCGGCGCTCGGCTCGTCGAGGATGAGCAGGTCCCGCGCCGCGGGCAGCACGGATCGGGCGATCGCCACCCGCTGCCACTGCCCGCCGGAGAGCAGTACGCCGGCGTCCGCCCGATCGCCGTCCAGTTCGAACACCCGGGACAGCATCGTCTCGTACCCCCGGGGCAGGCCCTCGATGGTCTCGTGGATGCCGGCCCGGCGGGCGGCGTCGGCGATCCGGGCGGCGTCCTCGGCGCGTACGTGGTCCGGGCCGGCCGGGTCGACATCGCCGAGCCAGATGTTCTCCGCGGCCGTGAGGTCGTACGTCATGTAGTCCTGGAACACCGCGCCGATCCGGGCCCGCAGGTCGTCCACGGTTAGCTCGCGAAGGTCGACGCCGTCCCACCGGATCGCGCCCCGGGTCGGGTCGTAGAACCGGCACAGCAGCTTGACCAGGGTGCTCTTGCCGGCGCCGTTGTGGCCGACCAGGGCCACCGTCTGTCCATGCGGGATGAACAGGTCCACGCCCCGCAGCACCCATGGGTGGTCCGGACCGTAGCGGAACCAGACGTCGCGGAACTCGATGCCCCGCCGCAGCGGGGGGACCGGCAGTGGTCGGGCCGGCTCCGGCAGGTCCGGCGGGCAGGTGACAATCTGCTCGTAGTGCCCGAGCAGCAGCATCGCCTGGTGGATGCCGGCGAGGTGCTCGATCAGGGTGGCCAGGCTGCTCTGCACCCCGGCGACGGCGGCGATGAAGACGGCCACGTCGCCCACCGTGAGCCCGCCGGATCGGGCGGTGGCGACGGCCCACACCAGGCCAGTCCCGGACAGCGCCGCGCTCAGCACCGCGAGCAGTGCCTGGACGCGCACCTCCCGGCGCTCGTGGGCCCGACGGGCGGCACTCGCGGCGCCCAACTCGGCGAGCATCCGGCGGCGGAACAGCCCACCCAGCCGCAGCAGACGTACCTCCTTGGCCGCGGACAAGCTGGTCAGCAGGCTGGCGTAGAACATCTCGCGCCGCTCCCCCGGCCCGATCTCCCAAAGCATGTCGGCCCGTCGCCGGCTCAGCCGGAGCTCGGCGATCAGCGCGGGTACGCTGCCGGCCGCCACCAGCACGGCCATCACCGGGCTGATCACCACGAGGGTGCCGAGGAAGCCGGCCAGCAGCACCGCACCCTGCACCAGGCCGAGCAGGCCGTCGACGCAGCGGCTGGGCCCGTCCCGCCCGGCCTGCTCGGCCAGCCGGAGCGTGTTCTGGAACGCCGGCTCCTCCAGTCGGCGCAGCCCGGCGAGGCGGTCGGTCGCCGCGTACAGCTGGTCGAGCGCGACGACGGCGGCCGAGCGCGCGAGGTCCGCCCGCAGATAGTTCGTCAGGTGCGGCACAACGGCGAGGCCGACGGAGACCACCGCCAGCGCGGTCGCCACCCCGAGGATCGCGCCGCCGGACGCGTTCGCGACCCGGTCGAGGACCAGTTTGGTAAGCCAGGCCGCCAGCACCGGAAGCGCGCCCGCGATCGGCGCGAGCACGACGTACGCCGCCAGGTCGGCTCGCCCGGCCCGCCAGACCACCGCGACGGCCCGCGCGGTCCGGGCAATGCTGATCATGGCGAGAGGGTACGGATGCCACCTCCAGGAGCAGCTACAGCGCCGGTACAGGTGGCGGGATCCAAAGCTCTGCCGCGGCCCGTCCCCTGCCGAGCAACGCCGGTAGGGGTATCGCGGTCACCCGATACCCGCTGCGCCGGCCGTTGCGGCGCGGTCGGATCGCGCCGCCGCGGCGGTCTGGGCGAATGCTCGAACGAGTGGGTTGTCGTTCGCGCTGCGCCAGATGAGCGCCCAGCGGCCCAGCGGGGCGCCGCGGATGGGCAGGTAGACGGTGCCTGGTCGCTGGTAGTAGCGGCTGGCCTCGGCGAAGACGACGCAGACAGCCTGGTTGGCGGCCACGACCGCCTGCGCCTCCTGGAAGGTGGCGACCCTCGGCCCGCGAGGGATCGGACGGCCGCTGGGCGTGTGCGCGGGGATCAGCGCTGCTTCCCAGTACGCGGGGACGGCCGGCGTCACCTGTGGCAGGACGCAGTCGGCGAGGTCTTCCAGGGATACCGATTCGCGCGTGGCGAGTGGGTGTGCGGCGGCGACCATGAGCATCAGCGTGTCGGTGAGGACAGTCGGCCCGACGGTGAGGTCTGGCTCGCGTATCAGAAGCCAGCAGGTCTGCAGGTCCACCTTCCCGGCCCGCAGCGGCCCGAACGGGTCGCTGAAGTGCACTTCACGGAACAGGATCTCGCAGTGCGGGTTGCGGGCACGGAAGCGGTCGATGACCGCGGCGAGCTCATAGGCGTGGGGGCCGAAGACCCCGAGCGTGAGGGTTGCGGTGTGGCCGCGGGCGGCCGCGGTCGCGGCGTCGATAGCGGTCCGGATCTGGCCGTAGGCGGCCCTCAGATCCGTGTAGAGCTGCTCGCCCAACGGCGTCAGCCGGACCGTGCGGCTGGTGCGATCGAACAGTCGCGCGCCGATTCGCCGCTCCTGCTTCTTGATCGACTGACTCACCCGCGCCCGGTATGGCCACTCGGTTCCGACTACGCCGTGAAGTTCACGAACTGGGGCTACCCGTCGTGGTTCCGGTTCGTGGTCGGCACGATCGAGCTGGTCTGTGCGGTCATGCTGCTCATCCCCAACCGGCGGTTCCGGTTCATCGGCGCGGCCGGCCTGGTGCTCGTGCTGGACGGTGCGGTCACCACCCACATCGTCAACCACGACCCGATCACCCAGAGCCTGGCCGCACCGTCACACCTGCTGATCGCCGCAGTGATCGCGCTGGCCAACTGGCCCGCCGACTGGAAGCACCTGCTGCGTCCGACAGCAGGTCCCGACGGTCCGACCGCCGCCTCGTCCCAGCCGGCACGGGTGGCGGCGGCCAGTCGATAACCGGCGAGCCCACAGCCAGAACCCGGCACAGCCTGGTTACCGGCACCCCGCGGAAAAGCATTTCTACCCCCCGAGGCGGTCACACCCGCCCCGGCCCGCCGGTCAACCCGCCGGAACCGAATACACGCACAACGAGAAGGAGTACCCGTGCAGCCACGGATGAAGAACCCCGCCGTCGTCCTGCCCGACGCGATGCAGCCAATCCAGGCGGTCTTCAAGGCGGTCCACGCCGGTGGCGTCGAGGCCGAGACGCTGGAACTGGTCCACCTGCGGATCAGCCAGATCAACGGGTGCAGCGCCTGTGTCGACGCCGGCGCCAAGACCGCCCGCAAGGCCGGCGTCAGCGACGAGCGCCTCGCCACGGTCGCTGCCTGGCGGGAGGCGCCATACTTCACCGACGCCGAACGCGCCGCGCTCGCCCTGGCCGAGGCCGCCACCCGGCTGGCCGACCGCCCGAACGCCGTGTCCGACGACGTCTGGAACGCCGCCGCCAAGCACTTCGACGAGAAGGCCCTCGCCGCGATCGTTCTCATGATCGGCGTGACGAACCTGTTCAACCGGCTCAACGCCACCACCAGGCAGATCGCCGGCGCCTGGGCTGACCCGAGCCGGGCATCAAGCTCCGCCAGCCGCGGCCTGGCGGAGCTCGACCCGTTCCTCCCAGAGGACCGATCCGTTGTCGATGAGCTGGGCGAGCAGCTCCCTTGGTCGGCTGGGCTAGCCGTGCTCTGCGCGTACACCGTGATCGCGATGCGGATGGCCGTCGGCCGCAAGCAGGCGGCGGCCATCGACTGGCGATAGTGGACGGTGCGGAGGCACCACCCCAGCACCCGCCTCCGACTCCGCCTAAAGGTGAGGTGCGGAATCCTGGCGCGAGGTGCGGGTGAGGCGGCCGAGGCCACGGGCCCCGGCGTAGAGCAACCAAGCCAGCCCGGCCACCAGGCCCGCACCCGTGACCAGGAACGCCGGCACGGCGACAATCTCCGGCAGCGGCATCGCGGAGGACGGTAGGGCCGCAGCCAACGCGATGGCGACCAGCTCCACCAACGCGGCCAGGGTCAGCGGGACGAGCAGCATCCCGAGCGCGGCGTTCTGCCGGCCGGGGCGGAGGATGAGCCGGCGCCGCGACCACGCGCCGTAACCGAGGAAGCCGGCCAGCGCGACGGTGCCGACGACCGCCCGGCCCGGCCACGGCGCCGGCGGATCGGCGCTCATCACCAGCGGCACCACCGCGAACAGCGCTCCGGCGCGGACCAGCCGCATCACCCACCGGCCCGCATAGGACGCCTCGCGCTGCTCGGCGAGCAGGTCGGTGGCCCGCGGTTGCCCGAACGTGCCCCGGGCCGGCCCCGAGGCGCCCGCCGGCCGAACGCCCGCCGGCGAAGTGCCCGCCGGAGAGGTGCCCGGACCAGCAGAGGATCCGGGCGCGAGGGGCGGCGGGCCGGCGACCTTGCGGTCGGCGGTGACGGCCGCCGCCCCGCTGACGATCAGCGCCAGGAAGTGTGCCGCCATCGGAACCACGATGGCGGCCGAAGGCGGCCGGTCCGGATCCTGGCGCAGCGCGGTGACGATCAGCCCGGCCGCGGTGAGCGCGCACAGGGCCAGCCCGAACAGCCGCACGCGGGCCCGGATGTCCGTGCGGATCACGTGTTCGGCGTACGCCCGCGCGCCGGGAGAGAGGGCGCGCCAGGTTCGGGCGGCCCACAGCAACCACAGCGCGGGCGGCAGCACCGCCAACGGCCACATCCACGGAAGCACGGCGAACATGCCCATGAAGCCGGCCGTCCAGACCGACATCATCGCCCAACCAGCGAGGCCGCCGATGACCACCCGATCCAGTTCGGTACGGGCGGCATGGTTGGTCGGTTCCGCGGCCAGTACCGCGCTGACATGCCCGGCGGCGGCCGCCAGCCGCCCTCGAGTGGCCGCGACGCGACCGAGCCCGGTGAGCGCCGCCTTGTGCTCCGGGTCGAGCGCCAGCGCCCGGCGGTACGACCGGCTGGCGAACAGGTTCCAGCCGATCGAGTGGAACATGAGTGCCCGGATGTAGTGCGGGCCGGCCGACTCCGGGGCCAGACCCACCGCCCGCTTGATCGTCCGGAACGCGTGGCGCGGCTGCCCGAGGTTGAGCGAGGCGAGCGCCAGCGCGGCGTACCCGCGCCAGTCCTCGGGCGCGAGACGGACGGTCTCCAGCGCGCTGGCTCGCGCCGCCGTCGGATCTTCCACACCGATCTGGGCGAACGCGAGCAGCAGGTGGCCCTCGTGCTGCCCGGGCGCGACCGCGACGGCCCGCGCCGCCACGTCCCGCATCGCGGCGAACTCGTCCTCCGCCTGGTACGAGCGGGCCAACATGTACAGCGCCTCGACGTTGTCCGGATCGCCGGCCAACACGGCCGTGATCTCCCGCCGTGCCGCCTCGATCCGGCCGACCTCCAGCAGCGTGCTGGCTCGCGCCACACCGGCATCGGACGCCGCGTGCCTCGTCATCGGCCCACCCTAAGCGAGTGTTCCCGTCGGTGGCTGAGGCCCTTGTGGGTGGACCGGGCGCCCCGGCCATCGTCTCCGGATCCGGCGTCGACCGGGCCGACTATCCGGGGAAGGAGAGCGCGGGACGGAAGAGTTTCAGGTGCACCGCGTCAGCCATCGCCTGGTAGCCGGCGCCGCTCGGGTGCAGGTGGTCGCCCGAGTCGTACGCGGGGAGGAGCCGCAGCGGCTGACCGGGGTCGCGGGTTTGCGGGCCGAAGTCGACGACGCCGTCGAACTAGTCCGTGCCACGGATCCACTCGTTGACCGCAGCCCGGACGGCCTCCCGCTCGGGCGTCCACTTGTGCCAGCCCTGAAACGGAAGGATCGTGCCGCTGACGATCCGCAGCCCGCGGTCGTGGGCCCTCAGCGCGATCTGCCGGTACGCGGCGATCAGCTGCGCCGGGTCGTACTGCGAGGGGTCCTGCTGGATGTCGTTGATTCCTTCGAGCACCACGACGGTGCGCACCCCGGTCCGGGCCAGCACGTCGCGCTCCAGACGAGCCAGCGCGTTCACGCCCTGTCCCGGGCTGCCGGCGTCGAGCAGCAGCCGGGTTCCGCCGATGCCGGCGTTGAGCACGCCGAACCGTTCCTCGGGCGGGCCGGCCAGCATCCGGGCGGCGAGCCGGTCGGGCCAACGGCGGTCGGCGGCGGGGGTGGAGCCGGTGCCGTCGGTAATGGTGCCCGCAGCGGCGGCAATGGTGGCAACTGCGTCGAGGCGGCCGACAACCTGCCCGAGATCGTCGCCGGTATGCGACGGCAAGGACCGCCTGCGGGGCCGGCAAGCAGAGCTACGGCTCGGCCTACCCGGGACACGGCGTTCATCGTTGACAGTCGGTCTTGGACTCTGGCGGACCGGTCCCGGACCGCCTCTGCCGGTCCGCGCAGGCCTGCCCGCGGTCCGGGATGCCACCGTCGCGGTCCCGCCTCGGCGGACCAGCGCTCGGCGGTCCCGGACGGCGTTCGGCGGTCCCGGACCGGCGGGCGGGCGACCCACACTGGTCCGGGACCGAGGCCTGCAGATCGTCGCTCTGGTCCCGGCCGACCGGACCGCCGCCCACGCCTTGACCGCTCACGGACACCACCGCGAGGCCCTCGCCCGACGGCTACGCGCTGACGGGCACCACCTGTCCGCCGCCACCGCTTCCGCGCTCGTGCAGCTCCTGCGCGCCGATGCCACCACACCCCGACCAGCTCACGCGGGACCTGTCAGACCGGGACTCCGCCTGACAGGACCACGGTCCGCGATTCCGGTCAGGCTGCGCCGTGTCTGTGAGGCAGAACGGGCGCTGCTGTCCGCAAGCCCGCTGTCTGACAGAATCTGACCGGACCTCACAGGACCTCACAGGACCTCACAGGACCTGACACGACCTGACAGGACCTGACCCGACGGGTGGGCCAGCAGTTGGTCTCCAGAGAACCGAGGGCAAGTCCAGGTCGGCGGCGCTGTCGGCCCTGACGGAGGCTGACAAGGGTGCAGCAGCGGTATGGAATCCCGGTGGCCGGCGGGCTGTGCGGCGACCCGTGCGAGCGGTCGAAAAGGGGCCTGTCGTGGGCGCTCGTCGCCGCCGAGCCGGCCCTGTGGTTGTCAGCTCGCGTGTGGGGGCTCGGCTGGGTGCGGCATTGGGGGCTCGGTTGGGGGCGTCGGCCATTCGAGGCCCCAAACGAGCCTTGCCGATCTGCCCTGTCAGGCGGCTGAGCTGCGGAAACACGATCCGATACGAACCCATCAGCAAGATCAACCTGTCCCGACTCCCTAATGCTTCTTAGGGATCCCCCAGGGGTTTCTTAGCCGAGCACGCCACGATGGAGACCTCGACTACCTGGCGAGACACCCCCGGAAATTGCCTCCGCCCGACTGGGGATTTGCTGGTTCGGGCGATGGCGGCCAGCGCAGCCCTCCACGCCGAGCGGCTGGCGATATCGCCAAAGCGGGACATGGAGAGGCAGTGTGTCCGGGCGGACCCTGCTGAACGGCCGCTACGAGCTGGAGCCGTTGCCGATCCCCGGTGGAGCCATGGGGCAGGTCTGGTTCGGCCGGGACACCACACTTGACCCGGAGATCACCTCGTACGCGAGCCGAGAGCATCCGTTGAGCGGGTAATGGCGGAACTAGTGCCGCATCAGGCAACGTTCGCCCTGTTGACTACCTCGCGAAGGCGTTCGTCGGCGGCGTTCTTGTTCCGCCAGATGATGTGGCGGCGGATCATGCTGCCCTGCTGCTTGTGGTTGGCGTGGTCGGTGCCGTCGAGGGTGAAGTAGCGCAGGGCGGTGAACTGGGCCTCGATGCGGTTGAGCCAGGAGCTGTTGGTCGGGGTATAGGCGAGCTCGACGTTGTTGGCCGCGGCCCAGTCGCCGACCCGGGTGTCCTTCTTCGTGCTCAGGTGGGGGGAGTAGTTGTCGAGCACGATCGCGATGCGGATCTCGGGTGGGTAGAGGCTGCGCAGGTAGCGGCAGAACTCCAGGAACCGCGTGCGGTGTTTCTTCGGCTTGATGTGGCCGTAGAGCCGGTCCGTGCTCAGGTCGTAGGCGGCGAACAGGTGCCTGACGCCGTGCGGGCGGGTGTAGGTCGCCCGCCGGCGTGCCCGGGGTTCCCGGTCAGGGTCCTTGTGCCGTCCGCCGCGCTCTGCCCACTGCCGTCCAGGGTGAGGTTGGAGATTCAAGGGGCCGAACTCGTCCAGGCAGAACACGACCTCGGGCTCGCCGTCCTCGGGTATGACCTCGCCGTCGGCGATCGCGTAGAGGTGCTCGACGCGGGCCTTCTTGGCGGCGTAGTCCGGGTCGCGGGAGGTCTTCCAGGTCTTTATGCGTTGAAATGACACGCCCTCCTCGCGGAGCAGGACCCGTAGGCCCTCGTGGCTGATGTCGTCGACCACCCCCTCAGCGACCAGGAAGTCGGCCAGCTTGGCCAGGCTCCAGGTCGAGAACGGCAGGCCATGCTCGGCGGGCTTGGACTTGGCGATCTTCTTGATCTCCCGGCGTTCTGGGAGGGTGAACGTCTTGGGCCGGCCACCTTTGTACTTCGGGTAGAGCGAGTCGAAGCCGTCGGCGTTGAAATTGTGGATCACGTCCCGGACCCGATCAGCGCTGGTGAACGTCACCTCAGCTATCTTCCCCACCGACATGCCCTGCGCGGACAGCAACACCATCTGCGCTCGCCGCCAGGTCACCACCGACCCAGTGCCCCGACGGATGATCCGCAACAGCCGCTGCCCCTCGTCGTCATCGATCTCGCGAGCACGTACCCGGTCTGCCACCCGGACAGCCTGACGGCGCCACGCCGTCCGGGCCAGCATCCACACGGCGCGTCACGTCACGACGGGGCAAACGTTGCCTGCTGCGGCACTAGTGTTGTCCGGAATCACGCCTCGCGCCGACGTGTGCATTCCGTCGTTCGAGGAGCTACACGCAATCGACCCAGGGTTCTTTCGACGAGGACAGGCGGGCACCCATCTCGACGAACTGTCGGACGATCTTCATCAGCTCTTCTGGTCGCGGCCCGACAATCGCGCCGCGATGACGCTACTGGGCTACCGCTAGGCCACGAAAGGCTCCTTGGCCCCCAGGCAACCGACCTGCCGCGCTGACCTGTCGCCGCGGGCTCTGACGGGCGAAACGGGGTCGGACGGATCGGCTGCGTCGCGGCGAGAGATTTCTCCGGGGCCGTGTCGATCCGCGGGCCACTCGTTCGACGTTAGGGTGCGAGGCCGAGAGGCGGTCCCGCCGGACGAGGAGAACGCGATGCCGAAGTACCTGCTGATCATGCGGGGCACCGACGAGTCCAACGCGGCGATGATGGCCAACATCGACGAGATGATGGCCATGACCCGCCAGTTCATCGAGGAGATGGTCAAGGCCGGTGTTCTTCTCGCGGCGGAAGGGCTGGACGATCCGCGCCAGGGCGTCGTGGTCGACTTCAGCGGCGAGGCCCCGGTGGTCACGGACGGGCCGTACGGCGAGACGAAGGAACTGTTCGGGGGCTTCTTCCTGCTCGACGTCGCCTCGAAACAGGAGGCGGTCGAGTGGGCCAAGCGGGTCCCGGCGGCCCCCGGGTCCAAGATCGAGGTCCGGCGGGTGCCCGGAAGCGACGAGGTCCCGCAGGTCGGCGAGTGATCGCCAAGGACTGGGCCGGGCGCGAGAGCAACGGCCAGATCTGATGGGTACGGCCGATGTCGAGGCCGTCTGGCGGATCGAGTCGGCGCGGATTGTCGCCGCGCTGACCCGGTTCACCGGCGATTTCGGGCTGGCCGAGGACGCGGCCCAGGAGGCGGTGGCCGAGGCGCTGGTGTCGTGGCCGCTTGCCTCTCCGGCGAATCCGGCCAGTTGGCTGATGGCCACGGCCCGGCGGCGGGCGATCGACGCGATCCGCCGCCGGACCGCCCTCCAGGACCGATACGCCCTGCTGGCGGCCGACTTGGCGGTCGACGAAGAAGTCGATCCCGACAAGATCGATGACGACGTGCTTGCGCTGATGTTCATCAGCTGCCACCCGGTGCTCTCCCCCGAGGCCCGGGTGGCGCTGACCCTGCGCGTGGTCGGCGGCCTGTCCAGCGAGGAGATCGCCCGCGCGTTCCTCGTACCCGTGCCGACCGTGCAGGCCCGCATCACCCGGGGCAAGAAGACGATCGCGGCGGCTGGGGTGCCGTTCGAGCTGCCGCCAGCCGGCGAGCGCAGGGAGCGGCTGGGCGCCGTGCTCAGGGTCATCTACGTGATCTTCACCGAGGGGTCGACGGCCACGTCGGGCGACCGGCTGCTGCGCCCCGATGTCGCATACGAGGCGATCCGGCTGGCCCGCACGCTGGCCGCGCTGCAGCCGGACGAGCCGGAGGTGCACGGCCTGCTCGCGTTGTGCGAGCTGACAGCAGCGCGCTTCCCTGCCCGGACCGGCCCGGACGGCTCGCCGATCCTGCTCGAGGACCAGGACCGGCGGCGGTGGGACATCTCGGCAATCCGCCGTGGGCTGGCCGCGCTGGCCAAGGCATCGACTCGCGGCCTCGGCCCCTACGGCCTACAGGCCGCGATCGCCGCCACCCACGCGTCGGCGCCCTCGGTCGAGGCAACCGACTGGGACCGGATCGTAGTGCTCTACGAGGCACTCAGCCGGGTCGCACCCTCGCCGGTGGTCGAGCTCAACCGGGCCGTCGCCGTTGCCATGGCCTCGGACCCGGCGCAAGCCCTGGCCATCGTGGACGAGCTGATCGCCTCGGACCGGCTCCCCGGTTCGCATCTGATCCCGACCGTACGCGGAGAGCTGCTGGCCCGGCTCGGACGGCGGCCGGAAGCGCGCGCCGAGTTGGAACTGGCGGCCCGGCTGTGCGCCAACCAGCGCGAACGCTCAGTGCTGCTGCGCAAGGCGGCCACACTGAGCTGACTTCTCCAGCTCGGCCAGCCGGGATTCGAGCGCGGCCCGGATGCCGTCGATCACGTCGGCCGAATCCCCGAATGCGGACGGCGGGAGCGCGGCGAGGTAGCTGACCGCGATCCCCGGCGAGTTGGGCAGGAAGCCGGGGGCGAGGGCTTAGCCGTATGGCCGCGTAGGGCGACGATGTGGGCGACTAGGCACCGACGGATCTCCCGCACATACTGCTGATAGAGCCGCCGTACCGGGCCCGGTGACACAGGGAGGCACCCATACCGGCAGGCGCAGCGCTGGCGATCGCCGCCGGAGCGGATGCACCGTTCATCGTCGCCGGCGGATGAGATCGAACACCGCAGACCGGTCACCGTCGACTGATCGTCGGGTCCCGTCAGGCGCACCGGGATCGGTGCCGGCTACGCGGAGGTGGTCATGTACTCAGCGGCGAAGCTTCCCACCGTTCTGGCGACCGGGGCTCTCGCTCTTGCCATGGTCTCCTGCCAGTCCTCGCACGCCCCCACGCCCGGGCCGGCCAACCCTGATCCGGCACGCTCGATCTGGTCCGCGCCCGGCGGGTCGGGTGGCGGACGGGTGGCATCGCCGTCCACATCGACCGAGCCGCCGCCCACGAAGGCCCCGGGCACGCCACCCGCGCCGGTACCGTCCGTGCCCGCGCCGACCAGGTCGGCCGGCCTGACCAGGTGGCAACTGGCCGGGCAGCGGATCATCTACTCCTACCCCGGGTTGACACCACCGGCGAGCCTGATGAGGATCATCCGCGCCGGTGAGGCCGCCGGGGTGATCTTCTTCGGGGAGAACATCGCCAGCACCGCCCAGATCACCTCGGTGATCGCCCAGTTGCGACTGGCCCAGGCGCAAAGCCCGGTCCATGTGCCGCTGCTGCTGATGGTCGACCAGGAGGGTGGCCTGATCCGACGGCTGCCGGGGGCGCCCGCGCTGTCGGAGAAGCGGATCGGCCAGTCCGCCGATCCGGTGGCCGCGGCGGCCGCGGCGGGCACCGGAGCCGGCCGCACCCTCGCCGCAGTGGGCATGAACGTCAACCTCGCCCCGGTTCTCGACGTCTACTCCACCGCGGGCAACTTCATCGACCAGTACCAGCGCTCCTACAGCGCGAACCCCGACACCGTCGCGGCTTTGGGACGCGCTTTCATCACCGCCCAGCAGCGCACCGGCGTGGCCGCCACCGCCAAGCATTTCCCCGGACTGGGATGGGCAGCAACGGCCCAGAACACAGACACCCGGCCGGTCACCCTGTCGCAGTCGCTGGCCACGTTGCGCGGCACCGACGAGTTCCCGTACTCAGCCGCCGTCGGCGTCGACCTCGTCATGGTGTCCTGGGCCATCTACCCGGCGCTGGACCCGAACCGCCCTGCCGGCCTGTCGCCGACAGTGGTCAAGCAGGAACTGCGCGGCCGCATCGGGTTCACCGGGGTGACCGTCACCGACGCCCTGGAAGCCGGTGCGCTGGCTCCCTACGGCAACACCGGCCAACGCGCGGTCGCCGCCGCCACCGCCGGCATGGACCTCATCCTGTGCTCCGCCCGTGACGTCAGCCAGGGCGAAGCCGCCACCGCCGCCCTGGTCAACGCCCAGACCGGGGGCCAACTCGACACCGCCGGCTTCATCGCCGCGGCGGATCGGATCGCCGAACTGCGGGCCCGTCTCCACTGACCGTCTAGTGAGGCGGCCATCCGACGGGCTCCCCCCGCCCGGACCGGCCCGTAAACGACCCGAGCACCCCCCAAGTCAGGCGTCGCGGAGCCGGCCCAAGTCAGCCGGCGGACCGACGAGGATGCCCTGGGCTGAGGATGCAGGACGGGTCGAGCGAGCTAGTCCAGCACGGCCGACGCTGGGACCGGAGCGTTGGCATCCGTCGCGGCCCGGACGAACTCCTGTATTCGGGCGGTCGTGTTCGCCTCCAGCCAGACCGGTCCCCGCTCGATCGGCGGGGCGTCGTAAATCGGCACGTACACGATGTCGGGGCGCGGGTGGTAACGCTCGGTCTGCTCGCCCACCGGCAGCACGCCCCGGCCCAGCGCCACGAGTGACAGCATTTCCGAGAAGGTCTTGCCGTGCGGGCCCTTGGGGACGGCTCGGCCGGCCGGTGTGTGCTCGGGTGTGCGGTCGCGCTTGAACTCGGCGGAGGTCATCGCCGGGTACTGGACGACCGGGTGGTCGGCGAGCACCTCCAGCGACACCGACTCCTCACCGGCCAGCGGGTGCGCGGCGGCCACGGCCAGCACGCGCCGCTCCACCATCAGCGCGGGCCCGCGGGCCATGCCGTCGAACGGGTAGGCGGCGACGAGGATGTCGATCGAGCCGTCCAGCAGGCTGGCCCGCGAGTTGTACAGCTGCACCTCGCGCACGTCCACGTCGCAGTCGGGATGCCGAGCGGTGAACAGCTTGACCGCCTTGAGCAGCACCGGCGCGAGGTACTCGCCGAGGAACGCTACCCGCAGCTGGCCGGTCACGCCGCGGCCGGCCTCGACCGCCCGGCGCAGGGCCGTGTCCATCTGTTCGACGAGCGGGGCCAGGTCGTCGGCGAGTTGCCGGCCGATGGGCGTGATGCGGACGACGCGACTGGTGCGCTCGAACAGCGGAGCCCCGATCCGCCGCTCCAGTTTCCTGATGACGTGGCTGATCCGGCCGGTCGTCACGCGCAGGCGTTCGGCGGTACGGCCGAAGTGCAGCTCGTCGGCGAGCGTCAGAAACGTCTCGATCTCGTGTCGCTCCAGCATCCCGCCGCTCCTTCGTTGAATCCGAGTCAACGATCGTAGTCCGATCATGGTTTGGTCGGCGTGGCTGGTTCGCGAATCGTTAAGGGCGTCACCGGGGCCCCACCGGACAGGGCCGGGAGCGGCAGCCATGGACCGTCGCCGGCCCGGGCCGGTGAGCCGGCCCGGCGCCCGAGGCCAGGCCGTCTCCCTCTACGTCCAGGACCCAGACCGCAACACCGTCGAATTCCGCCGGTACCCCGCCGATGCGGAACCGGCGACACCGCCGACCCCGTAACGAACAATGCACCTCAGACCAACCAAGGAGCTAACAATGCGCACCCTGATCGCCACCGCGTTCGTCTCGCTCGACGGCGTCATCGAGGCGCCCGGCGGAGAACCGGGCTACCGCAACTCGGGCTGGACCTTCAAAGACATCGAGTTCGACGAGGCCGCATACGAGATTAAGGGCCGTGAGCAGGACGAGGCCACTGCCATGCTGCTGGGCCGGGTCAGCTACCAGGCGTTCTCCCCGGTGTGGCCGAACATGACCGCGGAGTTCCCCGGCTACAACGCGATGCCGAAGTACGTCGTGTCGACCACGCTGCAGGAGAAGGACCTGGTGTCCAACTGGGGCGAGATCAGCATCCTCCGATCACTGGACGAGGTCGCCGCACTCAAAAAGACCGAGGGCGGGCCGATCATCATCCACGGCAGCGCCACCCTGAACCGCAACCTGGCCGATGCCCGCCTGATCGACCGCTACCACCTGCTGGTCTTCCCGGTCCTGCTCGGCGCGGGCAAGCGGCTGTTCAGCGACACCGACAAGGACAAACAAAACCTCAAGCTCATCGAGAGCGCGTCATACGCCAACGGAATCCAGAAGCTGGTCTACGACGTCACCCCTTGAGCAGCCCGTCGGGGTCGGCCCTGTTCAGGGGCCGACCCCGACGAACACGTCACCCGCTGCCCGGACAGCTGTTCCGGCAGCTCTGGTTGGGTCTTCTGCAGCTTGCTACAGCGGACCACAACGCCGGAGGAAGGCGCTTGTGATGAGTTTCCTGGCAAGCGCACCTGGAAGACGCCGGCTATTCGGCAGATGGGTTCACCTTCGTCGCCGGTATCGGCCCGGCCCTGACCTTCGTTCACGCCCGGTCATGAGCGACCGCGCGCGGACCGCCGCGTGATGCAGTCCGGGGCAAGGCCACCTTGCCTCTCGCCCCTGCTCACGCCTAGGGCGGCGGCTCATAGCAGGACGAACGAGAAGTCGCCGCGAGTTCTGCGATTCAGCGAAATACCGATCTTGACGCAGCGAGCGGTCTCCCCGTGGCTGATACCCAGCCCCATGGGCAATGAGCCGTTCGGGGCGAAGGGGCGCGAGGTCGTCGAAGATGACCGAAACCTGGACGGGCGAGGGGCGCTCGGGAGGGGATGGGGCGAGCAGTTCCCAGCATGAGTCCCACTCCAGGGCGAACCGCTTGCGCCTCGCAACCAGCGGGTCGAGAAGGACGCGGGCGACGAGGGCTGAGGAGTTGCCGGAGTAGACGATATGAGGACGCGTAGACATGATCCCTCTAAAGACCTGACGGAAGGCATGGGAAAAGAGCCGACGGCGACGTCGGCGACCGATGCACGGGAAGGTGTCAGGTCTAAAGAGCAGGCGGCGTCACGCGGGGTGAAGTCCTCTCGTGAGTGGGTCAGAGAAGAAGATCCAGTTACAAGGTAGGGCGGGGCGGGCTGGCGAGGCCACCCATTTTGGTCCTGGTGCCGAGCACTGGGAGGCGGGGTCGGCGAGCTGGGCGTCGACCACGCGCTGATCGCCCCTGCGGCCCCTTTCTGGCCGTATTCCGGACGGCGCACTCTCATCGACAGTTGAGGGCATCGCCGCTTGACCAGCGCAAACCACGAACGCTGACGCCTGCGGTGTAAACGCGGCTGCGGAGCACCGACGGCTGTCGTCTGCTGCCAGAAACCGTCAATCCATGCACGTTGTTCGGGCTCCAGCCACGTCCAGTGTTATCGGTTGCCTTCTCGTTCGTTGCCTCTCTGCTGCTCCCGCGCCTCCCGTCACCCCGCATGCGCACGGCGGCCAGGTCGCTACGCTTCTCCGGTGACGAATGGTGCCGGTGTCGCATTGGGTATCGAGGCCACCCGGCGGTTAGCACAACTGGACCTGGTGGACATCCAGCCAGGGCTCACCGACGCCGAGTTCGTCAGCATCGAGCGACGGTTCGGCTTCGAGTTCGCCGACGACCACCGCGCCTTCCTCGCGGCCGGGCTGCCAGTCTGGACACCTGGCCACGATGACCATCCCCACAAGGCAAGTTGGGGCTGGCCAAACTGGCGCCAGCTCGACTCCACCACCCTGCAAGAGCAGGTTGACTGGCCGCTCACAACCGCGCTCGACGACATCCAGCACGGCGAGTGGCCACCCGGGTGGGGCAATCGCCCTCACGACCTCGTCCGGCGCATTGCCAAGGCGAAGCGCCTTCTCGCCGACGTTCCCCGGATGGTTCCCGTGTACGCCCACCGCTACCTGCCGGCCGGCCGCGGCTCCTTCGGGCATCCCGTGCTGTCCATCCACCAACTGACCGACACCATCGTGTATGGCCACGACCTCGCCCACTACATCGATCAGGAGTTCCGAGAGCCCAGGGTGACTGTGACCTTCTGGCGTGACTACGTGTGAGAGGTGAAGGCCGACTTCCGACTGCTTGACCCCCAGGCAACCAACACGGTTCTCTGAGCTGCTGCTTCCCGGCCCTTGGGCTGCCGAAATGGTCCGTCAGCGTCCAGGCTTGTCCGTTGGCGTCCGCGCCGATCGTCACTCACCGACAGTTTGAACCGGACCCCATCCCAGGCCCTGCAGAACACCTGGGCCGCGACCGCGGCCGAGTGTTTCCCCCTCCAACCCGTGGCGTCTGCGGCCGGGTCCCTCGATGGTTGCGATCCTCAAGCGCGCGGACGACTTCAGCACCGCGACCTGCGAGCTGTGGCTACCCGTGGAACCGACGTGACGGACCTGAGGGAATCCAGCCAGCAAGGATCCAGCCCGGCCGCCTTCCCGTTTCCCAGCTGGGAGCCGGGCCGGTGCCGAGACATGAACGCCCGCACATCGGCTATGAGCGGACGTCCTGCGGGACATATCGGCATCAGGACCTGGGTGACGCTCCGTCCTCCGTAACACCGCCCCGACGCTTGGCCAAGGTCGACGAGCTGATCCGATCCAGCGGCGACGGATGGAAGGAACTCACCGGCCTCGGCCGTCGCCCGTCCGTGTAACGCGGGTCGCTCGATCCAGTCCACGGCAGCGCGTCCGCGGTCACCGCCGCTGCCGCATGTCAGAATGCCCCCAAATCTAGAGCAGGGCTGGCAGAACGGGCGAGCCGATGACGACGAGCAAGGCCGCCGGGCTGGTGCGGAAAGCCGGGGATCCGCAGCGGGCCACGTTCCTGGAGCTCTTCTTCGACCTGGTGTTTGTCCTCGCGCTCGCTCAGCTCTCGCGCGGCCTGGCCGAGGATCTCGGGTGGAGCGGCGCCTTCCGGACGCTGGTGCTGTTGGGGGCCATGTGGTGGGTCTGGTCCAGCACCGCGTGGCTAACCGACCGGACGGACCCGCACCGACCGGTAATCCAGGCGCTGGTCATCGCGACCATGGTCGGCAGCCTGGTGATGGCGGCCGCGGTGCCCGAGGCATTCGGCGACACGGGCCTGATCTTCGCGGGTGCCTACGTCGCCATCCAACTCGGCCGCGGGCTCGTCCTCGTGGCCGTTCTGCGTGGCCACGAGTTGCAGCGCACCGGCGTGCGCGGGCTGTTCTGGTACGGCCTGTCGGCGCTGCCGTGGATCGCGGGGGCGCTCGTGCACGGTACGGCGCGTGGCGCGTTGTGGGCACTCGCGGTGGTCCTTGACCACACGGCAGGCAGGATCGGCTTCCCCACCCCGGGGGCGGGCCGTACGCCCAGCCAAGACCTTGTGATCTCGGGCGAGCACCTGGCCGAGCGCTACCGGCAGTTCTTCATCATCGCGCTCGGCGAGCTGATCCTGGTTACCGGACTGGCGCTGAGCAGCAGCGGCTTCGCGCCGCACGGGGCCGTCGCGTTCGCCGTGTCGATGGCGACCACCGTGCTGCTGTGGCGGATCTACATATACCGCGCTGGGCAAGTCCTGGCGGAAGCGATTGCCGTATCTGCCGACCCGGTCCGCCTCGCCCGATCGGCGTCATACGCCCACCTGGCCATGGTGGCCGGCGTGGTCGCGGCAGCCGTCGGCGACGAACTTGTCATCGCCCATCCGCTCGGACACACCCCACCGGCCTGGATCGCCGTCATCCTCGGCGGACCCGCGCTGTATCTGGCCGGGCGCGCCCGCTTCGAGCACGCGGTATTCGGCCGCGTGTCCCGGTCCCGACCGATCGGCGTCCTTGCGCTGGCCGCCCTGGCACCGGCGATGCTCCCCCTGCCGCCAGTCGTGGTCGCCGCCGCTGCTGCCCTCGTTCTGACCGGGATCGCCATATCCGACGCAGCCCGTGCCGGCAGACGCCCGCCCGAGCCGCCGTCACCACCCGGCTAGCGGGAAGCGTCACCCATGTCCAACCCAGGCGAAGGTGTCCGCCTGCCGCCAGGGCGGCGGACCGACACCGACGACATGACCATCAGCCGTGACGACCTACCTCGACTCCTCGCAGCGGTGCCCGCCCAGTAACCGCTCACTCGTCGCGCTGGCTGCCGGTACCGGCGTGGGGTGGGCGAGTGCTCCGGCTTGCAGTGGGACGAAGAGCGAGGGGAGTCCGGGCGGCGATCCGGCAAGGCGGTGATTCATCCGGATTCCCCAGCGTCGTATCCGGGACTAACCGGCAACGCCGCCAGGCGTGGTCCGTATCGCAGCCCGTTTGCAGATCGACCGAACCTACCGCGCCGGCCCCCAAATATGGACTAAATCCTGATGATAGTCCCAAGCCGGAATAAACTCGCCAATACGGAGACACTCGGCTTGAAAAGGAACGCCGACGTACCCGCTGGGTAGCGGCATGCCGCCAGCGAGCACATGCCGGGTCGGCGGTGTCTGACCACCAGATGCCGCTAACGCCGTACGCCCGTCGAGGTCGAGGAGCACATGTGTCCGAGTGGTGGCTGTGGTCGTACGTCATCCTGTGCGCCGCCACCCTGCTGTTGTTCATACGGTGGAGCCGCAACCCGAAAGGAATCCCCCAGTCCGAGTACCGGGGGGTGTTCGTCATCCTGGCGTGGTCGGCAATCTGGCACGTCGTCGCGGCGCTCGACGCTGGCCGGACGAACACGGCAGAGCACACCTTGGACTGGACGCACTACGCCGACTGGATCGTCACCGCACCGCTGCTGGTGTTCTCTCTCGTCCTCACGGCCACGCACGCCATCGCCGAAAAGCGGGTGGGTCTGGTGGCGGCGCTCATCGTGCCGACCTTCCCGATGATCCTCGCGGGGCCGGTCGCCGAGGCCATGACGAGCACTGCGGCCCGTTTCACCATTTACGGGATCGGGATGGCCGCGCTCGCGCTCGTCCTGGGCCTGATCTGGGGGCCGCTACGGGCCGACGCCAAGCGGCAGCCCGCCCCGATGGCGGCCCACTTCATCGTCGTCGCACTGCTGCTGTCCCTGCTCTGGCTCGCTTTCCCGCTGGTCTGGATCTTGGGGCCGCCCGGAGTCGAGATCGTCGATGAGCACACCAGCACGATCCTCTTCGTCGTCCTGTCGGCCCTCATGAAGGTTGGCTGGAGCATCGTAGACGTGGGCCGGCTCCGCGCGATGTCCGACCGTGGCCAGCTGGCGGTAGCGTGAGCAGCCAGCCCATCGCGGAGGCGGGGTTCGGCTCGGCCAGCAACGGCAGGCGGCCTCGCCCGTTCGGCCGGCCCGACTTCGGCCCTGAGCGCCGGGCCGACCCGCGCCGGGCGGTGCTGCTCCGCGCCGATACCGCGGGCATCCTGGCGCTCCTCGCCGTACTCGTCCTGCACCTGCTCACCCGGGCCGGTGCAGCAGCGTCCACGCCGCTCCCGGCGCTGCTGGGGCTGCTGCTCGGGCTTCCACACGGTGCCGTCGACCACCTCATCCCCGCCTGGCTCTCGATGAAGGCACGCCGGTGGAGCCGACGCGTGAGCCTGCTGCTCGGCTATGCCGCCACAGCCGGCACCGGGCTACTGGCCTACCGCGCCGCACCGGCCGCGGCCCTGCTGGGCTTCCTGGTCCTCGCCATCGCGCACTTCGGCACCGGCGACGAGGCGTTCCAGGCCGAGCGGGACGGCCGGCGGGTGCCGCCACGCCCGCACGGCGTCCTCGCCTATGGCGCTCCGCCGGTGGTCTTCCCACTCGTGCTGTGGCGCGACCAGGTAGACCAACTGCTGGAGCGCGTCGCCGCCGGGTCCACCGTGCTGCTCACCACCGAGGTACGCGCCGCCGCCCTGGTACTCACGGTGTCGGCGATGGCCATCACCGCCGTACAGGACGTGCGCGGTCGACGCGGACGCGGCCTCGTCCAACTCGGGCTCCTCGCCACCGTGTTCGCGATCGTCCCGCCCGCGCTGGCGTTCGGGGTCTACTTCGCGGCGTGGCATTCGCTCCGACACATCGCGCGACTGCTCTGCGCCGACCCGGCGAACACCGCCCACCTGCGGGCCGGTCGGCTGGGCCCACCGCTACGACGATTCGCCCTGCACGCCGCGGCCCCCACCGCGGCCGTACTAATCTCCTTCGCCCTGCTCACCCACCACACCGGGACCGCGGGAGTCCTGCCCGCCACGTTCGCCCTCCTGGCCGCGGTCACCGTGCCACACGCCGTGGTCGTCGCCTGGCTGGACCGATCAGGAAGGGTCCAGCGAGTGTCGCCCGGTGTTTCGTAACGGGCGAGCAGTACCCGCTCTTGCTTGATGCACGTGGCGTATGCCGCCAGCCGGAAGCTCGTCCTCATACCTCCGCCGGACCCCACCCTCCGTGATCTCTCGACGTCGGGGCGCACTCATGATCTTGACGACCAGATTGGCGGATCCGCGCCGAAAGCCACTACCCGACGGCCAGCTCGGCGGGGCACTGCCCGCAAGGCCAGCGACCGCGGATCGCTACCTCAGTTTCCTAGACCATCCGTCGCACATCACCTGGCGGAGCTAGGTCGCACATCAGTTGTCGGATCACAGTTGTGATCCGACAACAGGTCCAGGACACTCGTCCGCCAACTGATGCGCGACGGATCCAGCAACCTAATCGGCGGCAGGTAGGCCGTTGACGAGACGCCCTGCCGTAGCCGATGAGAGGACGCGATAGGCGCAATGCGGGGCTCAGATGGCGACAGACGTCCGGCCAAGCAACGCCCGGCGCAGAACCGCTCCGACCGTGACATACAGCGCCGCACCCGAACCGACCCCGGCCACCAGCCCTACGCTCGCCGCAGCGCCGCCGAACGCGTAGATCAGGAACCCGGCGAGGCCGAGGACGGACATCGCCGCCCCGAGCCAGTGGTAGAGGGGCATACGCCAGATCCAGGCAAGTCCGAAGAAGTGCACGCCGACCACCAGTGCCACCCACGCGACCGACACCGCCGAACGGTGCAGAACGCCGTTGATCACGGCTAGGCCTCCGAACAGCGCACCCGCTTCCAGGGCGACGATGAGCCAGTAGCGACGATCCATGTAGCCGGATGCCGGCGCCCGTGTCGCGGGCGGTGCCGCGCGGACCACGAGCACGAGTCCAACGATGAGCAGAGCGGCCACGACCAGCCCGACCACGCGGACGACGACGGGCCATGGAGTGGGCAGGGCAGCGCTGTTGACCAACACGAAGACGGTACCGAACGTGATGGCAACCATCGAGCCGGCCACGATTCCGGCAGGTCGCTTCCCGTTCTCTGGCATCGTCATGCGCCGCAGCCTACCGATCATGTACAACCATCTCGCGTGACGCCGGCTGCCTCGTCCGCTCCGAGCGGGGCCCGACCCCCAACGACAACTGACGATGGAATTAGCAAGAGCCACCCTCTTCCGAGGGTGGCTCTTCTGCCGCTACTTCGATGGTGGGCGATACTGGGATCGAACCAGTGACCTCTTCGGTGTGAATGTCGATCTCGCCTGCCGTCGCTCCTCAACCAATGCCGTCCGATGCCGTCGCATGCGCCCCGGCCACCGTCCGAGGTCGCCCCGCGATGAATGACGCCAGACCTCTTGCTGACTTCTTGCTGACCTAGCGGCCCAACCGTGTCGGGCCTCGGCCGGCCTGGCCGATGCCGGCGCTCGCGCCGCCAGCAGGCCGAGTCCGCATGGGTCATGCCCCTCGCCGGGCTGCTTCGTCCCGAACGCGGGTATCGGGCAGCCTCCACGAATGCGTCGAGCTTGCTTCCGCAGCTACCCGCGCGGTTTTGTCTTGGCCTGTTGGTCTGACCACTGCTTACGGTTGGCGGGATCCAGGTTTCCGGTCAACCTCTCCTATCACTCACCCGCCGTCGAGCGGCCTGAGTGCCGTGGTCTGCGACGTGTGACCAAGCCGATGATGCCGGTGCCGACGAAGAGGACGAGTCCGACGATGAACAGCCAGAACAGGCCCTTGAAGGCGAATCCAACGACGGCAAGGATCGCCCACGCCATCAGAAGCACAACGAGCAGGATAAGCATTTCGGTCCCGTTCCCACGCGCGGATGAGGTAAACCTCTGCACGCCGCCCTGGGCCATGAGTCAGCAGGGTGATCGAGCACTACGGGGTCACGGAGCCGGTGATCGACCGAGCCATGCAAGTGCTGCGAATCAAAGGGATGACCGAGACGCTGCCGGGCGTGGGCGTCTTCGTCGCCGAGTAGTTCCCCTGGCCAGCCGCCCGCCGGTGGGGCATCGACCCCTCGTTTGTAAGTCCTGGGCAGCCTCCCGGCCGCGTTCATCTCCGGTCGACCCGATCATGCCTGGCGGCTCGGCAGCACGTGATCGTGCGCAGTCGTCCGTCATCGTTGCTACAGGCGCTGCTACACGCGGCACCCTTCGGGCCAGCGGATTAAGGGGACACCCGCCCAGCCGTGGCCAGCCTCCCCTGCCTCGGCAGCCGTTCGCTGCCCGGCTTGGCTCGTAGTGCTCTCCTGGCGGCAGGTTGGGGTCACGTATGGGTCAACCTCGGAGTTTGCCGTCTGGCCATCGCGCTTGCACGTCCCATCGCTCTGGGTCCGCCTGCAGCCTCGACAGGTCGGGGCGCGAGGTCACCGAGTTTGTTCACCACGCCTATGGGAAAGAGCGACCTCATGCAGAACGACCAGCGCGTCAAAGGCAACCTCAAGGGAATGGATGATCTTGACTTTAAGGGCTGGAACAACGCCGATTGGAACGGCGTGTTCGCCCACCACCACACCGAGGACGTGTTGGTGGACTGGAAGGGTCAGGAACCGACTCACGGGATCCAGCAGCACATCGACGCCATGAAGGCCTACGTCGACTCGGCGGGCGGGACACCGCCCCGGATCACGTCCCACCCCATCGCGTTCGGGTCCGGGGAGTGGACCTGTGTCATCGGCGAGTTTGAGGACGGAAGCCGCATGGTCACGGTGGCCAAGTGGCGTGACGGCGCGATCGCCGAGGAGTACATCTGGGCCTGACGGGTCCGCATGCCTCGTCAAGCCGCTGGCCGTAGTCGCGGGCGAAGATGAGCGGCTCTCTATCGAGAGTTCCGCTGATGGGGTAAAGCACGGACCGGACAGCAGGGTCTTCGTCGATGATGCTGTCGAACGACCTCGTGCCCATAACCCTGTCCAGCCAGTGCGAGAGCACAAGGGCCCTGGTCTCGACTGAGCGTGATCGTCACCTGATCGTCCGACATGCCGGCCAGGTTAGGTGGTGTGCCGCTGGTCTACGGCGACCTCTTCGGTGTGAATGTTGATCTCGTCGATTGCGGCGTTTCAACCGATGCCATCTAATGCTGTTGCGTGCCCGCCAACCACCGGCGGAGGTCGCCTAACGATGGGCGACGCCGGATTTCTTGCTGACTTCCTGCTGACGTAACGGCCCACCACGCCGGTCATCGTTCTAGCGAGAGGGATGGCCTGCCTAAATCGGCTCGCTGCCCAACTTGCCGTGGACCTTTTTGTCATCGCCGACAAGGTTTGCCAACAGACGTTGCGCGTTCGGAGCGACCTCGGTGTGGCCGGAGTCGATCGCCCGCTGATAGGCCTCACGCGCCCCGGCCACATCCCCCTGCTCGACAAGCT
>NZ_VSFA01000030.1 GCF_008119785.1 Micromonospora sp. MP36
TCCCGGAAACCCCATCCGACTCAGGATCGCTAAGCTGATCTGAGACGCTCAGGCTATCTGACGAAGATCGTCTCCGTAGTCGAAGATGATCCGCAGCCTGGCCCCGAGGGCATTCGCGTACCGGCTCAGCGTGGCCACCTCGTTGACGTCGAGGTCGCCGTTCTCGATCTGACTCACCCGGCCCGGCGTGACACCCATGAGGTCGGCCACCTGCCGCTGGGTGAGCCCCAGCCGCTTCCGCTCTTCGGCGAGGTGGAAGGCGTGCACCCACGCCTCGGTGCGCGTCCGCTCCTCCTCGTACGCCGCGTCGTCCCCGCCGAGCTCGGCGCGAACCTCGTCCCAGTCGTAGAACTCCGTCATGGCTCCCCCCTTCGCTCGCGCTCATTGTCGAGCCAGGCCTTGTACGCAACCTCCGCCATCGGGATGTTCCGCTGATACCACCGGGTCCAGTCTCCCGCCTTGTTCCCGGCGACGAGCAGTACAGCCTGCGACCAGGGATCGAAAACGAACAGCACCCGGATCGCCACGTCCCGACCCGACCGGGGCCGGAGCTCCTTGAGATTGCGGATGCTGCTGCCACGGAGTGTGTCCACGAGCGGGCGTCCCAGCCCCGGCCCGACCTCCGCCAACTTGTCCACCGCGACCCGGACACTCTCATACGACGCTGGATCGCTCTGCCGCAGATCACGGAGCCATTGGCGAACATCACCAGTGACCCGGACCGACCAACGTCCTCCGGCAGCACCCATGGCTCAACTATAGCTTGAGCTAAACATCGGGGCAGTGCACGCGGCCCGTCAGCGGCCGTCGAGGAGGGGTTGGCGCGGGTCCCAGGGCGGGCCGCCGGCGGCGTCGCGGCGGCGGCGGGCGATGGCCGACAACGCCTCCAGGACCACCCGGTTCCCCAGGTACGCGGTGATGTCGGCGTGGTCGTACGGCGGCGCCACCTCGACCACGTCCACCCCGACCACGGGCAGCTCGTAGCAGCAGCGCCGAACCGCGTCGAGGAGCTGCCGCGAGGTGAGCCCGCCCGGCTCCGGGGTGCCGGTGCCGGGGGCCATGCCCGGGTCGACCACGTCCACGTCGACGGAGAGGAAGACCCCCTCGCACTCGTCGGTGGCGATCCCGAACGCCTCGGTCAGGCACTCGTCCAGGCCGCGCGAAACCACCTCGGTCATCTCGTACGACCGCATCCGCTGGCCGGCCATCCAGGTCAGCGTCTCCGGGCCGGGCCAGTAGCCGCGCAGGCCGATCTGGAGGAAGCGGTCGCCGCGTACCGCGCCGGACTCGATGAGCCGGCGCATCGGCTGGCCGTGCCCGTGCAGCGAGCCGAACTCGATGTCCCCGGTGTCGGCGTGCGCGTCGAAGTGCACCAGCGACACCCGGCCGAGCCCGTGGTGGCGGGCCACCCCGGTGGCGTCGGGCAGCGCGATGGAGTGGTCGCCGCCGAGCACGATCGGGATCGCTCCGGCGGCGGCCACCGCGTACACGGCGGTCTCCAGGGCGGCCAGCGACCGTTCGATGTCGCCGGAGAACATCTCCACGTCGCCCGCGTCGTAGACGCGGAGGTCCTGCAGGCCGTCCACCCGCAGGGCCAGGGACGGGCGGGAGCCGTCGTGCGGCAGGTAGCAGGCCTGGCGGATGGCGGACGGGCCGAACCGGGTGCCCGGGCGGTGCGAGGTGCCGCCGTCGAAGGGTGCGCCGACGATCACCACGTCGGCGTCCGCGTAGGTGACCGGCTCCTGCAGGGTGCACGGGGGCACCCCGAGGAAGGTCACGTCGGGGCCGAACATCGGGCCGTAGCGGGTCACCGCTCCTCCCTCCCCCACGGCGAGCCGTAGCTGGTCAGCAGGTCTAGGAAGGGCCTCGGGGGCAGCGCCTCCGGGCCGAGCACGCCGGTGCCGGACCAGGCGCCGGTGGCGAGCAGTTCCAACGCGACCACCGGGTTGACCGCGGTCTGCCAGACCACCGCCTGGTGGCCGTACTCCCGCATCGACCACTCGTTGTCGACCACGTGGTAGAGGTAGACCCGCCGCGGCCGGCCGTCCACGCCGGTGCCGGTCACGTACGTCCCGGCGCAGGTCTTGCCGCGCATCCGGTCGCCGAGGGTGGCCGGGTCGGGCAGGCAGGCGGCCACGACATCGCGGGGAGAAACCGAAGCGCCGCCCACCCGCACCGGCTTCGTCGAGTCCAGGCCGAGCTTGTGCAGGGTCTTCAGCACCTGAATGAACTCGTCGCCGAGGCCGTACTTGAAAGTCACCCGTTTCGCCTTGACCCAGCGCGGGATCAGCAGCACCTCCTCGTGCTCCACGTTGACGCACTCGACCGGGCCGATCCCCGCCGGAAACTCGAACACCTCCGGCTCGGAGAACGGCGGGGTGGTGTACCAGCCCCGGTCGGCCGCCCAGATCACCGGCGGGTTGAGGCACTCCTCGATGGTGGTCCAGATGGAGAACGAGGGGGCGAAGTCGTAGCCGTCGACGGTGAGGTTGGCCCCGTCGCGTACCCCGATCTCGTCGATCTCGGTGAAGAGTTCGTCGGCGGCGTAGCGGGCGAAGACGTCGGAGAGGCCGGGTTCGACGCCGATGCCGCAGAGCGCCAGCCGGCCGGCGGCGGCCCACTGCTCAGCGAGAGCGAACTGGTCGTCGCCGAGCTTCACGCCGGTCTCCGCGTACGGCGCGGTCGGGTGCGGGTGCGACAGCGACATCGCCATGTCCAGGTAGTCGGCCCCGGCGGCGAACGCGCCCTTGAAGATCGGCATGACGAAGCGCGGGTCGACCGCGTTGAGCACGTGGGTGATCCGGTGGTCCCGGCAGAGCGCGGCGACCGCCTCCGCCGACGAGGCGTCGAGCGGGGCGGCGACGAACCGGGCGTCGTGGTCCGCGACGGCCCGGCTGGCCCGGCCGAGGTCGTAGTCGGCGACCACCATGGTCTCGAAGAAGGAGCGGCGGGCGGCGATGGCGACGGCGGCGGAGCCGACCCCGCCGGCGCCGACGAGCAGGACGCGCATCAGGAATCGAACCCCAGTCCAAGACGATCAAGCGTACGGAGCCACCCGTTGCGCCGCCCCTGGCGCGCGTCGGCGCGGGCGAGTGACCAGCGGGTGAGGTTGATGCCGGCGGCGCGGAACGGCTCCGGCGGGAACGGCAGCGGCTTGCTGCGCACCAGGTCGAGCCGGGTCAGCGGGGTCTCCTCCCCGCCGAGCAGGTCGAGCATCACCCGGGCGCCGAACCGGGTGGCCCCGACCCCGAGCCCGGTGAACCCGGCCGCGTACGCCAGCCGTCCGGAGTAGGCGGTGCCGAAGAACGGGCAGAACCGGGTGCAGGTGTCGATCACCCCGCCCCAGCGGTGGCTGAACCGGAGGCCCGCCAACTGTGGAAACGTGGTGAAGAAGTGCTCGGCCAGCGCGGTGAAGGTGGCCTGCCGCTGCTCCAGTTCGGGGGCCATCCGGTTGCCGTAGTGGTAGACCGCGTCGTACCCGCCGAACAGGATCCGGCCGTCGGCGGTGATCCGGTAGTAGTGGAACTGGTTGCCGACGTCGGCCAGCCCTTGCCGGTTGGCCCAGCCGACCGCCTCGCGCTGCGCCGCCGACAGCGGCTCGGTCATCAGCGTGTAGTCGTAGACCGGCACCAGCCAGGCGCGCAGCCGGCGCAGCAGCGGCGGGAACGCGTTGCTGGCCAGCACCACCCGCCGGGCCCGCACCGTGCCGGGTGCCCCGTCCGGGCCGCCGGCCGTCGCCGCGCGCAGGCCGCCGCCGTCGCCGGCCAGCCCGGTGACCCGGGTGTGCTCGTGGAGTCGTACGCCTAGGTCGAGGGCGGCGCGGCGGAGGCCCCAGGCGAGCTTCGCCGGGTCGAGCATGGCCACTCGGTCCCGGTCCCACATCCCGCCGAGGTACGTTGGCGAGGCCACCTCGGCGCGTACCTCGTCGCGGTCGAGCAGCCGGACGTCGTGGCCGTACCGGCGGGCCAGCTCGGCGTCCTCGGCGAGCCCGGCGATTTGGTACGGCTCGACGGCGACCGCCATTTCGCCGGTCCGCTCGAAGTCGCAGTCGATGCCGTACCGGGCCACGGTGGCGGCGATGGCGGCCAGGTTTTCCCGGCCGAGCCGCTCCAGTTCGTCGATCTCGCCGGGGAACCGGTCGACGCCGTTGGCCAGGCCGTGGGTGAGCGAGGCGGCGCAGAAGCCGCCGTTACGCCCCGACGCGGCCCAGCCGCAGGTGCCCGCCTCGACCAGGAGCACGTCCCGGTCCGGGTCGGCTTCCTTGGCGAGCAGGGCGGTCCAGAGGCCGGAGTATCCGCCGCCGACCACCAGCAGGTCGGCGTCGTGCGTGCCGGTCAGCGGCGGCAGCGGGTCGGGGCGTTCTGGTCGGTCGAGCCAGTACGGGACGGGCGCGGCGTCGGTCAGCGCCCGGCCGGTATGCGGGAGCTTCATGGCCGGCTCTTGGCCGTTCCGGCGCCCACTGCGGGGGCCGTGAGGGCCGCCCGCCGGGCCCGCCGGCCGCGCAGCGAGCTGGCCCCGACGAGCAGCAGCGCGATCACGAACATCGCCGTACCGATGACGTTGACCTGTGGCGGGATGCCGCGCTGGGCGGCGCCCCAGACGTACATCGGGAAGGTGACGGTGGTGCCGGCGTTGAAGTTCGTGATGATGAAGTCGTCGAAGCTGAGCGAGAACGCGAGCAGCGCGGCGGCCAGGATGCCAGGTAGCACCAGGGGCAGGGTGATCCGCCGGAAGGTCTGCCACTCGCTGGCGTACAGGTCCATGGCGGCCTCCTCCAACCGCCGGTCCATGCCGGCGAGCCGGGCCTTCACGGTGACCACCACGAACGACACGCAGAACATCACGTGCGCGATGACGATGGTCCAGAAGCCCTGCGGCACGCCGAAGCCGAAGATGGCTCGGAGCTGGTTGTCGGACCAGACGAAGAGCGCGAGCAGCGAGGTACCCATCACCAGTTCGGGGGTTGCCATCGGCAGGAAGATCAGCAGGTTGATCCCGGACCGGCCGCGGAACCGGTGCCGGACCAGCGCGAACGCCATCAGCGTGCCGAGCACGGTGGAAACGACCGTGGCGATGAAGCCGATCTGGACGCTGCGGACGACCGCGTCGCACATGTCCGACGTGGCGCAGGGGTGCGTCCAGTTGTCCAGGGTGAACTCGTTGAAGTCGTAGGAGAGCCGGCTCGCCGGGCGGTTGAAGGAGAGGCCGGCAACCACCATGATCGGCAGCGAGAGGTAGGCCAGGACGAGCAGGGCCACGCCCATCACCCACCGGTCGGCCAGCCAACGCGAGATCCTCACAGCACCTCCTCCGTGCCGGCCTTGCGCAGGTAGACGAAGACGATCGCGAGGATCGCCGCCATCAGCAGGAACGACAGGGCCGCACCCTGCGGGTAGTCCAGCCGGACCAGGAACGCCGAGTCGATGACGTTGCCGATCATGTATTCGTTCGGCGTGCCGAGCAGTTCGGCGTTGATGTAGTCACCGGTCGCCGGGATGAAGAAGAGCAGCGTGCCGGCGATCAGGCCGGGCATGGACAGCGGCAGGGTGACCTTCTGGAAGGCCCGCAGCGGGCTCGCGTACAGGTCGCTCGCCGCCTCCAGCAGGCGCGGGTCCAGCCGCTCCATGTTCGCGTACAGCGGCAGCACCAGGAAGGGCAGGAAGTTGTACGTGAGGCCGAGCACCACCGCCACCGGCGTGGCCAGCAGCCGGCCGTCCGGCCCGAGCAGGTGCACGTCCCGCAGCAGCCCGACCACCCAGCCGTTGTCCGACAGGATGGTCTTCCAGGCCAGCGTCCGGACCAGGAAGCTGGTGAACATCGGCGCGACCACGGCGACCAGCAGCAGGTTCTTCCAGCGGCCCGCCTTCTGCGCGATCGCGTACGCCAGCGGGTAGCCCATCAGCAGGGCCAGCACCAGCGCGATCGCCGAGTAGAGGAACGACCGGACGAACTGCGGCCAGTACGCCTGCAACGCCTCCGGGTAGTTGCCGACGGCCCCGGTCATCGCGTACCCGGTGGAGAGGGATCCGCTCGGGTCGTAGAGGCTGGTCGCGGCGAGTTGGAGCAGCGGCAGGGCGAAGAAGATCAGCAGCCAGGCCGCCCCCGGCAGCAGCAGCAGGTACGGCAGTGCCCGGTGGCGTCCCCGGCGGGGTGGCGGCGGGGCCGCCTGTCCCGACGGGGTCGGTACGTGGGCCAGGGCGGTCATGGCGCCACCTCGCTGCGCTCGGCGTCACCATGACCTGGCACTGGACTGAGCCGAATGGTTCGCTCGCTGCGCTCGCTCATGAGAGCGCACCCACGGGTGGCTGGTCGAGCAGCGGGGTGGTCTGGTCGTCCGCACCGGAATCGCGGGGCAGCAGGAACGCGTGCCGCGGGTCCCAGTGCGCCACCACCGTGGCGCCGAGCGGCAGTTGGCCGCCGACCCCGCTGTTGGCCGAGAACGCGGACAGCTCGCTGCCCCACGCCGTCCGCACCAGATACTGGGTGCTCACGCCGACGTAGGAGGCGTCGGTCACCACACCGCCGACGTGCTGGTGGCCGGCGGGCACCTGGTCGGGGCGCTCGACCAGGTGCAGCTTCTCCGGACGTACCCCGAGGAAGACCGGGCCCTGGTCGGCGCGGGCCCGCCCGGCGGGCACCGAGAAGCGCAGGCCGTGCGCGGTGACCAGCACCTCGTCCCCGCTCGGCCCGGGGGCCTCGCCGGCCAGCAGGTTGGACTGGCCGAGGAAGTTCGCCACGAACGCGGTGGCCGGATACTCGTAGAGGTCCGCCGGGGTGCCGAGCTGCTCGATCTGCCCGGCGTTCATCACCGCGACCGTGTCGGCCATGGTCATGGCCTCCTCCTGGTCGTGGGTGACGTGCACGAAGGTGATGCCGACCTCGGTCTGGATCCGCTTCAGCTCGATCTGCATCTGCCGGCGCAGCTTCAGGTCGAGCGCGCCGAGCGGCTCGTCGAGCAGCAGCACCTGCGGGTGGTTGATCAGCGCGCGGGCCAGCGCGACCCGCTGCTGCTGCCCGCCGGAGAGCTGGGCCGGCTTGCGCCGGCCGTACCCTTCGAGCTGTACCAGCGCGAGCATCCGCTCGACCTGGTCGGTGACGTTGCGGATGCCCCGTCGGCGCAACCCGAAGGCCACGTTCTCCTGGATGTCGAGGTGCGGGAAGAGCGCGTAGCTCTGGAACACGGTGTTCACCGGCCGCTTGTACGGTCGCAGCCCGGCGATGTCCCGGTCGCCGAGCAGCACCTGCCCGCTGGTCGGCTCCTCCAGCCCGGCGATCATCCGCAGCGTGGTGGTCTTGCCGCAGCCGGACGCCCCGAGCAGGGCGAAGAACGAGCCCTGCGGGACGGTCAGGCTGAGGTCGTCCACGGCGGTGAAGACGCCGAACCGCTTGGTCAGGTTGGCCAGCCGCAGGTCGCCGGCCGGTGTGTCGTGTCCCATCGTGATCATGCCCCGATGACCTTCTGGAACTTGGCCTCGTACTCCTTCTCCTGCTTCTCGTCCAGGGCCATGAAGCCCCGGGCCTTCGACAGCAGTGCCTCATCGGGGAAGATGAGCGGGTTCTTGGCCAGGTCCGGATCGATCTTCTCCATCTCCGCCTGCGCGCCCTTGACCGGGCAGATGTAGTTGACGTACGCGGCGAGCCGCGCCGCCACCGCCGGGTCGTAGTAGTAGTTGATCAGCTCTTCGGCGTTGGCCTTGTGGCTGGACCTGTTCGGCACCAGCATGTTGTCCGACCAGAGCATCACGCCGGACTCCGGCGGCACGAACTTGATGTTGTCGTTCTCGAAGCCGAGCTGGATCACGTCGCCGGACCAGGCGATGCAGGCGGCGATGTCGCCCTTGTTGAGGTCCTGCGAGTAGTCGTTGCCGGTGAACTTGCGGATCTGCCCGGAGTCGACGGCCCGCTGCAACTTGGCCAGCGCGTCGTCGAACTGGGCGGTGGTGAAGTCCGCCGGGTTGTGGCCGTTGGACTGGAGCAGCAGGCCCATGGTGTCCCGCATCTCCGACAGCGCGGTCACCTTGCCCTTGAGGTCCGGGCGGGTGAGCAGTTCGTCGACCGTGCGGATCTCCTTGGTCACCTTCGCGTTGTAGGCGAGCCCGGACAGACCCGACTGCCACGGGACGGAGAGCTGGCGGTCCGCATCGAAGGTCACATTGCGCAGTGAGGGCAGCAGGTTGGCCTCGACGTTGGGCAGCTTGGCCTTGTCCAGCTTCTGGATCCAGCCGAGCCGGATCATCCGGGCGGCCATCCAGTCGGTGAGCACCATGAGGTCCCGCCCAGTGGGCTGGCAGCTGGCGAGCTGCGTCTGCACCTTGCCGAAGAACTCGTTGTTGTCGTTGATGTCCTCGGTGTAGGTCACCTGGATGCCGGTCTTGGCGATGAAGGCGTCCACGGTGGGCCGCTTGGACTCGTCCTTCTCGTCGACGTCGATGTACTGCGGCCAGTTGGAGAAGGCCAGCTTCTTCTCCGTCGCGGAGAGGTCCTCGCTCTTGCAGCCGGCCTCGGTCTGCTGGGCGCCCTTCGTGCCGCAGCCGGCCAGCGTGCCCGCCATGGCGAACAGTGCGGCCGAGCCGAGGGTGCCGGTGAGCAGACCACGCCGGGTGAGGGGCCGGAGGTGACTACGCATGTGACGACTCCTAAGGGGGATCGTCGGCGGCGGGACGGGGGCGGCACGCCAACGGGAGGGTCAAGGCGATGGGACGACTGATCCTGACATGATGTGACCTCCCTTACAAGGGATTCCGTTGTTGGATTAGCCAAGGGCCACGAATTACGCCAGACTCGGCGAGCATTACGCTCAGCGCCAAGGAACCGGACAGGGGAGCGTTCAATGGTCAACCGGCAAGTGGAGAACGGCAACGGCGCCCGCCGTGTCACCGTACGTGAGGGCGCCAGTCACGCTCTGCTCGACGACGTGGCCAAACAGATCATCGAGCAGCTCCAGGAGGACGGCCGCCGCCCGTACGCCACCATCGGCAAGGCGGTCGGCCTCTCCGAGGCGGCGGTCCGCCAGCGGGTGCAGCGACTCCTCGACGCCGGGGTCATGCAGATCGTCGCGGTGACCGATCCGCTCCAGCTCGGCTTCCCCCGCCAAGCCATGATCGGCCTGCGTACCGACGGGGACCTGGAGGCCGTGGCCGATCGGCTCGCCGAGTTCGAGGAGATCGACTACGTGGTGATCACGGCCGGCTCCTTCGACCTGCTGGCCGAGGTGGTCTGCCGCAACGACGAGCATCTGCTGGAGATCCTCCAGAAGCTGCGCACCGTCCCGGGCGTGCTGTCGACCGAGGCGTTCGTCTACCTCAAGCTGCGCAAGCAGACCTACAGCTGGGGCACGGCCTGAGCAACCCCGGGCAACTACGGAATCCGTTGCCATCCAGGGAACAGCTCGCTAATTCCGTCGCCGGGAAGCCAACAGACCACCGATCCCACTTGCTTTCGTGGCCAGGGCTGTGGGATAACCGTGGGCAGAGCGGCCGGTTTCACCCCTTGACCGGCCCGAGACCGATGGGGCTGACATGGCCAACGCCACCGACCACCTCTGGATGCACTTCACCCGGATGGCCAGCTACTCCGCCGGCGAGGTCCCGACCATCGTGCGCGGCGAGGGCGCCTACGTCTGGGACTCGCAGGGCCGCCGCTACCTGGATGGACTCGCCGGGCTCTTCGTCGTCAACGCCGGTCACGGCCGGACCGAGCTCGCCGAGGCGGCCGCCAAGCAGGCCGCCGAGCTCGCCTACTTCCCACTGTGGTCGTACGCCCACCCGAAGGCCGTCGAGCTGGCCGAGAAGGTCGCCACGCTGACCCCCGGCGACCTGAACCGGGTGTTCTTCACCACCGGCGGCTCGGAGGCCGTCGAGGCGGCGTGGAAGCTGGCCCGGGCCTACTTCAAGCGCACCGGCCAGCCGAACAAGCACAAGGTGGTCAGCCGCTACATCGCGTACCACGGCACCTCGATGGGGGCGCTGTCGATCACCGGCCTGCCCGGCATCAAGTCCGACTTCGAACCGCTGGTTCCGGGCGGCATCAAGGTGCCGAACACCAACTTCTACCGGGCACCGGAGCACGGCGACTCGCCGGAGGCGTTCGGCCGCTGGGCCGCCGAGGAGATCGGCCGGGCCATCGAGCGGGAAGGGCCGGACACGGTCGCGGCGGTCTTCCTGGAGCCGGTGCAGAACTCCGGCGGCTGCTTCCCGCCGCCGCCCGGCTACTTCGAGCGGGTCCGGGAGATCTGCGACGCGTACGACGTGCTGCTCGTCTCCGACGAGGTGATCTGCTCCTGGGGCCGGCTGGGTGAATACTTCGGCGCCACCCGGTACGGCTACCAGCCCGACATCATCACCACGGCCAAGGGCATCACCTCGGGCTACGCCCCGCTCGGCGCGATGATCGCCAGCGAGCGGCTGATGGAGCCGTTCCTCACCGAGACCGGCATGTTCGCCCACGGGGTGACCTTCGGCGGCCACCCGGTCTCCTGCGCGGTGGCCCTGGCCAACCTGGAGGTCTTCGCCCGCGAGGACCTGGTCGGGCACGTCCGGGCCAACGAGGACGCGTTCCGGTCCACCCTGGAGAAGCTCAACGACCTGCCGATCGTCGGCGACGTCCGCGGTGACGGCTACTTCTACGGGATCGAACTGGTCAAGGACAAGGCGACCAGGGAGACCTTCGACGAGGCCGAGTCGGAGCGGCTGCTGCGCGGCTTCCTCTCCACCGCGCTCTTCCAGGCCGGGCTCTACTGCCGCGCCGACGACCGGGGCGACCCGGTGGTGCAGCTCGCCCCGCCGCTGATCGCCGAGCAGCAGCAGTTCGACGAGATCGAGCAGATCCTGCGCGCCGTGCTGACCGAGGCATGGGCGCGCCTCTGACCCCGGCCTCCGCGTCGGACGGGGCCGGGACTCGCGACCGCGAGGACCGGCCCCGCTCCATCGCCCCGGCCGCCGACCAGCACCGCGAGCACCGGGCCGGAAGCACGGACGGCCCCCTCGCCCCCGCCGAACAGCACCGCGAGCACCGGGCCGAGCGCACCGACGTCGGCCGGACCGACCGGACCCGGGTACGCCGGCTGCCCGACCTCGCCGTCCACGACCGGGCGACCCTGCACGCCGTCCTCGACGCCGGCCGGGTCGCCCATCTCGCCATCGCCGCCGGCACCCAGCCGTACGCGTTGCCCGTCGCGTACGCCCGGGACGGGGAGCGGGTGCTGGTGCACGGCTCCACCGGCAGCCGCCTCTTCCGGCACCTCGCCGTCGGCGCCCCGGCCTGCCTCACGGTCACCCTGCTCGACGGGCTCGTGCTGGCCCGCAGCGCCTTCGAGTCCTCGATGAACTACCGCTGCGCCATGGTGCTCGGCAGCCTCGCCGTGCTCGACGGCGACGAGAAGCTGGCCGCCCTGGAACGGCTCTCCGAGCACCTGCTGCCCGGCCGCTGGGCGCGGATCCGGCCACCCTCGGCGAAGGAACTGGCCGCCACGCTGGTGCTCGCCCTGCCGCTGGACGAGTGCTCGGTGAAGATCAGCGCCGGGCCGCCCGACGACCCCGAGGACGACCTCGACCGGCCGGTCTGGGCCGGGGTGGTGCCGATCGTCGAGGCGTACGGGATCCCGCAGCCCGATCCGCGGCTGCGGCACGACCTGCCCCCACCGGAGTGGTGATGCGCTACCAGGACCTGTCGTACTGGCTGTCCAGCCTGGACGAGCCGCTGACGTCGCGCCCCGGGCTGCCCGGCGACACCGACGCCGACGTGGTGCTAGTCGGGGCCGGCTACACCGGGCTGTGGACGGCGTACTACCTGGCGGCGGCCGACCCGTCGCTGCGCATCGTCGTGCTCGAACAGGAGATCGCCGGGTACGGCGCCTCGGGACGCAACGGCGGCTGGTGCTCCGCGCTCCTGCCCACCTCACTGCCCGCGCTCGCCCGCCGGCACGGCCGCGACCGGGCGCTGGCCATGCAACGGGCCATGCACGACACGGTCCGCGAGGTCGGCCGGGTGATCGCCGCCGAGGGGATCGACTGTGACTGGCGGGCCGCCGGCACCGTGGTGCTGGCCCGCACCGAGGTCCAGCTCGCCCGGGCCCGGGCCGCCGTCGCCGAGGCCCGCGACCACGGGCTGGCCGACGACGACCTGGTGCTGCTCGACGCCGCCGAGGCCACCGCCCGCTGCCGGGCCGACGGGGTACGCGGCGGCACCTACACCCCGCACTGCGCCGCCGTACACCCGGCAAAGCTGGTCCGCGGGCTGGCCCGGGCGGTGGAACGCCGGGGCGTACGGATCTTCGAGCGGACCCCGGTCACGACGGTCCGGCCCGGCGCGGCGGTGACCCCCGCGGGGGTGGTCCGGGCGCCGGTGGTGGTCCGGGCGACGGAGGGGTTCACCCCCGGGCTACCCGGGCAGCGGCGGGCGGTGGCGCCGGTCTACTCGTTGATGGTGGCCACCGAGCCGCTGCCCGAGGCGACCTGGGCGGAGATCGGGCTGGCCGAGCGGGAGACCTTCTCCGACTACCGGCACGTCATCATCTACGGCCAGCGCACCGCCGACGGTCGGCTCGCCTTCGGTGGCCGGGGCGCCCCCTACCACTTCGGCTCCCGGATCCACCCCGACTACGACCGGGAGCCGCGGGTCTTCGCGGCGCTGCGCCGGACGCTGGGCGAACTCTTCCCGGTGCTCGGGGCGGCGCCGGTCAGCCACAGCTGGGGCGGGCCGCTCGGCGTGGCCCGGGACTGGACCGCCTCGGTGGGGCTGGACCGGACGACCGGTCTCGGCTGGGCCGGCGGCTACGTCGGCGACGGCGTCGGCACCAGCAACCTCGCCGGCCGTACCCTGGCCGACCTGATCCGGGGCGAGGCGACCGACCTGACCGTACTCCCCTGGGTCAACCACCGCTCTCCCCGGTGGGAGCCCGAGCCGCTGCGCTGGCTCGCCGTGAACGCCGGCCTCAAGCTCATGTTCTCCGCCGACGAGGCCGAGCTCCGCACCGGCCGCCCGTCCCGCCGCGCCGCCGCCTTCTCCCGCCTCCTCGGCCAATAACCCACCCACTGCCCCCACCCCCACCAGCGGGTTGATCATGAAGTTGTTGTCGCGACACGCCGATGCGGAGGGCAACAACTTCATGATCAACGCGCGGATGCGCGGGGGTGGGGTGGGGTTAGTGGGTGGGGGGGATTACGCGGAGGTGGCCGCGGCGGCCGGTCTGCTGGGGGCCCTGCGGGGCGATCTGGTCGTCCTCTGGGGGGCGGGGTGGGGCGGGGCGGGCGGCCTCCCGGACCGCCTCGGCCAGCGCGACCAGGTCGTCGGTGGTCGGCGGGGGCGGCTCGAACTCGCCCTCGTGCCGGACCACGTCCCAGCCGCGCGGGGCGGTCAGGTTCCGGGCGTGCGGCTCGCAGAGGTCGTACGTGTGCGGCTCGGCGAAGGCCGCCAGCGGGCCCACCACAGCGGTCGACTCGTTGTAGACATAGGTCAATGTGGCGACCGCTTGCCGGGGGCAGCCGTTACGGGAGCAGCGCCGTGGTGACCTCACGGCGGCAGGGTATCTCCATTACCGGGTCCGGCGCACCGCTTCGCGTTGCGACACGCCCGTCATGGTGATCACAATTCGTCCGATCGGATCACCGGCACGCCGCACCAACGGCGCAACGGCCGACCACCCGGTCATGCGGGCTACCCTGTGCGTCATGACGAGCCCGGAAAACCGCCGCCCCGGCTCCGGCCGGCGCACCCACCGCGACCGCCACGGCCGCGGACTGCGCGGGCGGCTGGTGCCGGCCACCGTACCGCTGGCCCGGACCAAGGCCGAGGTCTTCGACGACCTGGTGCTGGACACGGTCGAGACCCTCGAACGCCGCTTCGCCAAGGAACTGGCCGGCGTCGAGTTCGCGGTCGAGGACGTCCCGCCGGACCTGAACGTCTATGACTCGGACGTGCTGGAGGACGGCGAGGTGCCGCTGGCCCGGCTGCTGCCCGGGCGCCCCGGCCGGCAGGAGGTGCCACCCCGGATCGTGCTCTACCGGCGGCCGCTGGAGTTCCGCGCCATGGATCGCGAGGACCTCGCGGATCTCGTGCACGACGTGATCATCGAGCAGGTGGCCAACCTGCTCGGGGTCGACCCCGACGAGCTGGCCTGAGCCACCACCCGCGCGTCGCCACACCTCGGCCAGCCCCCACCGGCCGAGCTGTCGGCCCGAGCCGGGCGGCCCCCACCGCCCCGGCCCGGTACGCGTCAGGCGGCGACCCGCCGCTTCAGCTTCCGCCGCTCCCGCTCGGAGAGCCCGCCCCAGATCCCGAACCGCTCGTCGTGGCCGAGAGCGTATTCCAGGCACTCCGTCTTGACTTCACACCGCGAGCAGATCCGCTTCGCCTCGCGGGTCGAACCGCCCTTCTCGGGAAAGAACGCCTCCGGGTCGGTCTGCGAGCAGAGCGCCCGCTCCTGCCACTCCGGCGCGTTTCCGAGCAGGTCGGCCACCTCGAGCTGGCCGTCCATCAGATGCCTCCTTGTCGCGCACCGGCGTCATCGCCGCTGCAACCCCCCACGCGAAAGGCGTGCTTGTCCGTCCGGTCGCAATTTGTTGCGTTCCGTGCGAACAACCCCATTCAAATTACACGCGTGTAATGCGTGCGCCGTCAAGCCGAACTTGATAATGGAGTCGCCCTCCCGACACGTTCCGGACGACCATCTCAGCCGTCCGGGCCTCGCAACCTGCCCTATCGATTCAGACCCCGGACGAGTAACGCCCTCTCCGGCGAGTTGTCCGAAGTTTTCTGCCGTGGCGTACCGAGGTGGACTCCACCGGTGGCCCCGGCGGAGGCTCCGGCGGGCCGTACCCGGGCGGCCGTCGCGAACACCGTCCAAGATCAGCATTGTGGTTGGCCAAAGATAACGCGACTCCCGCCGTACCGCCCGTCGAACCGGCAGACGCCGACTACGCCCCGTCCACAGTGTGGACGGGGCGCGACGGCGAACGGGGGGTTCGGGCGATCAACCGCTCCCCGGCGGTGCGCTGGTCGGCCAGACGAACTCGGCGACCGCGCGGCCCGTGACGGAGACCGCGCCGGCCGGCGTACGGTCGTCCCACCAGACGGTATAGCGGCTCGCTTCCCGAGCGGGGTCGACGGCACTGTGGAACCCCCGTCCCGGAGTCCCGCACCGCCGAAATGAGTACTCGGCCCGCCGGCCCGACTGATCTCGTTTCTCGCATCCGTGCAGCTCACGTCCGCTGTGGACGATCAGCGCGCCGGAGTCGCCGCTCGGGTCGAACACGACGCTGCCGCTCTCCGACGGCCCGAGGGGTTGGTGCCCGGGCAGGGCCCACCCCCTCAGGACTCCGCCGCCGCCGGCGGGTTGGTGAACCCGTCGTACGGCGTGCCGAGGAACGGGAAGTCACCCGAAACGGTGCGGTCACGTCGGCCGCGCTGAGCCCCGGCGGGACCGTGGCCGCCGCCGCGTCCGGGGTGAGCGTCCGGCCCGCCAACGGCACGGTGAGCCCGGCGACCGCCCGCAGCGGGATGCTCACCACGTCGTCGCCGACCCTTCGACAACTCCAGCTCGGCGCGTCTGGCGCGCGATCGGCCTGGTGTTGTAAAGAAGGCTGTTCGGATTCGTGATCTCGGTGGGGAATTCAAACCGATAGGTGAACTCCGGATAACCGTCGCGTCGTTGTCGATGTGAATCTCGTACCGGACGTCGTCGCCGAACTCGAAGAAGTTCGGACCGCCCGAGGTAGTTGCACCGGCACGGAGTCGGCGATCAGCGTGACGGTGTCCGGGCGGTCGGGACTGACGAACGCGGACAAGGTCGGAGCTGTCGGCGATCGGATCCTTGGCTATCTCCGGCGCTTCTCGGTGAGAGGACGGCGGCCGGGAAAGGTTCGACGTCAGGCGCCGGCATGGCCGTACGCGGTCGTCCGCTTGCGGGCCGGTCGGCCCGCCGCCGCCGCGATCGCCTGGAGCTGCTCCTCGGTCCGGGCCGAGCCGTTGCCCGAGCCGGCCATCCGGGAGATGGTCTCCTCCATCAACGTGCCACCCAGGTCGTTGCAGCCACCCTGGAGCATCGCCACGGTGCCCTCGTCGCCCAGCTTCACCCAGGAGCACTGGATGTTGGCGATCCGGCCGTGCAGCAGCAGCCGCGCCATCGCGTGCACCGCCCGGTTCTCCCGCCAGGTCGGCCCCGGCCGGGCGATGCCGGCCAGGTAGATCGGCGCGTTGGTGTGCACGAACGGCAGCGCGACGAACTCGGTGAAGCCGCCGGTGCGGTCCTGCACCCCGGCCAGCACCCGGAAGTGGGCGAGCCACTGCCCCGGGTGGTCGACGTGGCCGTACATCATCGTGGAGCTGGACCGGATGCCCAGCTCGTGGGCGGTGGTCACCACCTCGACCCAGGCGGCAGCCGGCAGCTTGCCCTTGGTGAGGACCCAGCGCACCTCGTCGTCGAGGATCTCCGCGGCGGTGCCCGGGATGGTGTCCAGGCCGGCCTCGCGGAGCTGCCCCAGCCACTCCTTCACCGGCACGCCGGCCTTCGCCGCGGCGGTGACGATCTCCATCGGGGAGAATGCGTGCACGTGCATCCCCGGCACCCGGGCCTTGATCGCCCGGACCAGATCGGCGTACCCGGTGACCGGCAGCTTCGGGTCGATCCCGCCCTGCAGGCAGACCTCGGTGGCGCCGGCCGCCCACGCCTCCGCGGCCCGGTCGGCGACCTGGTCCACGGAGAGCCGGTACGCGTCCGCGTCGCTCTCCCGCTGCGCGAAGGCGCAGAACCGGCACCCGACGTAGCAGACGTTGCTGAAGTTGATGTTGCGGTTGACCACGTACGTGACGTCGTCGCCCACCGCGTCCCGCCGGACGTCGTCCGCGATCCGGCACAGCTCGTCCAGCGCCGGCCCGTCGGCGGCGAAGAGCGCCAGCGCCCGGTCGGCGTGCCGGGGCTCCAGGAGCGCCGCCGGGTCGTCGGCGGCCAGCCGCAGGCCCGCACGCAGATCGGGGTCGCTCGACCCGCCCGTCGGGACGCTGACCTTGCCGGCGACCGTCGACCAGTCGCCGTAGACGCTGTCGAAGTCGCCGCGCCGGTCCCCCGTCCGCCCGGTGGTGTCGATGGTGGCGTGCAGGTCGGTACGCCCGCCGAAAACCTCCTCCGGCTCCTGCCAGGGACGACCGACCGGGCGGGCTGCTTCGACCGCGAGCCCGGTCGCCGGGTCCGCGAGGGCGGTGACGTGCGGCAGCAGCCGCGGATCCAGCCACGGGTCGCCGGCCCGGACGTACTCCGGGTAGATGGTCAGCCGCTCCCGCAGGGTGAAGCCGGCCGTGGCGGTGTGCCGGGCCAGCTCGTCGAGCTGCGGCCAGGGGCGTTCCGGGTTGACGTGGTCCGGGGTGACCGGCGAGACCCCGCCCCAGTCGTCGATGCCGGCGCGCAGCAGCAGCGCGTACTCGCCCTCGATGAGGTTCGGCGGGGCCTGGATGCGCGCCTTCGGGCCGAGCAGGATCCGGGCCACGGCCACCGTGGCGGCCAGGTCGTGCAGCTCGGCGTCGGGCATGCCGCGCATCGCGGTGTCCGGCTTGGCGCGGAAGTTCTGCACGATCACCTCCTGGAGGTGGCCGTACTCCCGCATGCTGCGGCGGATCGCGAACAGCGCGTCGACCCGCTCGGCCAGGGTCTCCCCGATGCCGATGAGGATGCCGGTGGTGAACGGCACGCCGACCCGGCCAGCGTCGTCGAGCACCCGGAGCCGGACGGCCGGTTCCTTGTCCGGCGAGCCGTAGTGCGGGCCGCCCGGCTCCGACCAGAGCCGGGTCGCGGTGGTCTCCAGCATCATGCCCATGCTCGGCGCGACCGGCTTGAGTCGTTGCAGCTCCGACCAGGACAGCACGCCCGGGTTGAGGTGCGGCAGCAGGCCGGTCTCCTCCAGCACCGCCACCGCGCAGGCCCGCAGGTAGTCGAGGGTGGACCCGTAGCCACGCTCGTCCAGCCACTGGCGGGCCGCCGGCCAGCGCTCCTCCGGGCGGTCGCCGAGAGTGAACAGCGCCTCCTTGCAGCCCTGCGCCGCCCCCTCCCGGGCGATCGCGAGCACCTCGTCCCGCTCCAGGTACGCGGCCGGAAGCCGGTGCGGCACGGTGGCGAAGGTGCAGTAGTGGCAGCGGTCCCGGCAGAGCCGGGTCAGCGGGATGAAGACCTTCTTGGAGAAGGTGACCACGCCGGGGCGGCCCGCCTCCCGTAGCCCCGCGTCGCGTACCTCGCCGGCGATCCGGAGCAGCTCGTCCAGCGCCTCGCCGCGCGCCCCCAGCAGTGCGGTGGCCTCGTCGACGTCCAGTGCCCGACCGGTCGCGGCCCGGCGCAGGGCCCGCCGGACGCGGGCCTCGGTGGGGGCGGACTCGCTGCGATCAACCATCCGTCCACCCTATGCGCTGGCCATCCACCCCACCCCGCGTCGGGTGGGTGCCGTGGCCTGTGGCGTGGGCGCAGTCTTGCGGAAAGAGTGGCCGCCCGGCGTCGGACGGCCACTCTTTTCGGAAACGTGCTGGCTGAGGTGAACCCGGCAGGGTCAGCGCGGGTGGTTCGGGTCGTCGCGGTCGAAGCGTTGGGTGCGGTCGCTGTCCGGCGTGGTCGGCTGGCCGGGATCGGCCGGCTGGCGCGGGATGGCCTGGGTCGGGTCGGCCGACGGCGGCTGGCCGAAGGGCGGTGCCGGGTGCGGGGCGCCGAACGGCGGCGCCGACTGCGGGGCGTGCGGCGGGGCCGTGTTGAACGGCGGCACCGATTGCGGCTGGCCCGGCTGCCCGGGCTGGGCGGGCGGCGGGTAGCCACCGGGCTGGTTGGCCGGGCTGGCGGGCGCGTACCCGCCCGGGACGGGGTAGCCACCCGGCTGGCCGGGCGCGGGGTAGCCGCCGGGCTGGCCCGCAGTGGGGTAGCCGCCCGGCTGGCCCGGTGCCGGGTAGCCGGCCGGCTGCTGCGGCCAGCCCGGCTGCGGCTGCCCGTACAGGCCGGGCTGCGGCTTCGGCCGGGGGACGTAGTAGAGGGTGCGCCACACCTTGACGACCACGAAGGCGCCAACGCCGAAGATCGCCACCCAGGCCAGCCGGGTCAGCAGGCCGAGGAGGGCGTCCAGCACCTCGACCTCGGCGAGCCGGCCGACCAGCCAGACCAGGAAGGTCAGCGCGCCGAAGAGCGCGGCGAAGGCGTACTCGCCGAGCGCCGCCTGAGTGATCAGCTTGGCCTTGGGCAGCGCCGGGCTCACGTGGGTGGCGAGCAGGACGGCCAGCACCGGCAGCACGGCCGACTCGACGCCGATGAAGGCGAAGAACGCGCTCCCCGCCCGACCGCTGAAGGTGCTGTAGTCGTCCGTCGGCACCAGCAGGCGCAGCAGGCCGACGAAGAGCAGCACGGCGTTGGCGCCGAGCAGGACGAGCGCGGCCAGTTCGCGCAGTGGCTTGGTCAACTGGCTGGCCTGCGTGGCGTCGCCGGACGCGGGCTCGGCGGGGCTGGTCACGAACTCCCCCTGGGGACGAAAACGGACAGTTGCCGACGTGAGCCTAGTCTGCATGGCCACCGGCCGGGCGACGGCGGCGCGTACGGAAGGATGGAGCCCATGCGCATCGTGGTACTGACCGGCGGGATCGGCGGAGCCCGGTTCCTGCTCGGGGTCCGGGCGTACGCCCGGGAGGTGGGGGCCGAGGTGACCGCCGTGGTCAACGTCGGCGACGATCTGCTGCTGCACGGGCTGAAGGTCTGCCCCGACCTGGACAGTGTGATGTACACGCTGGGCGGCGGCGCCGATCCGGAGCGGGGCTGGGGCCGGGTGGGCGAGACCTGGACGGTCAAGTCCGAGCTGGCCGCGTACGGCGCCGAGCCCACCTGGTTCGGCCTGGGCGACAAGGACATCGCCACCCACCTGGTCCGGACGACGATGCTCAACGCCGGCTACCCGCTGTCCGCCGTGACCGCGGCGCTGGCCACCCGGTGGGAGCCGGGGCTGACCCTGCTGCCGGCCACGGACGACCGGCTGGAGACCCACGTCGTCGTCGACGGGGAGCAGGGGCAGCGGGCGATCCATTTCCAGGAGTGGTGGGTGCGGTACCGGGCGGACATCCCGACGCACCGGTTCGTCTTCGTGGGCGCGGAGACGGCGAAGCCGGCGCCGGGCGTGCTGGAGGCGGTCGGCTCCGCCGACGTGGTGCTGATCGCGCCGAGCAACCCGGTGGTGAGCATCGCCCCGATCCTGGCCGTACCGGGGCTGCGCGAGGCGGTGACCGACGGGCCGGCCCCGGTGGTCGGCGTCTCCCCGATCATCGGCGGCGCACCGGTGCGCGGCATGGCCGACCGCTGCCTCGCCGTGCTCGGGGTGGAGTGCAGCGCGGCCGGGGTGGGTGGCCTCTACGGTGGCCGGTCGGCGGGTGGCCTGCTCAACGGCTGGCTGGTGGCGCCCGAGGACGAGGGGACGCTGGTGCCGGAGGTGACCGTACGCTCGGCACCACTGCGGATGATCGACGAGGCGGCCACGGCGGAGATGGTCCGGGCCGCGTTGGAGCTGGTGTGAGGCTGGAGATCCTGCCGGTGCTGGGCATCGGCGACGTGACTGAGGGCGACGACCTGGCGGCGATGATCGCCACCGCGGCGCCGTGGCTGCGCGACGGCGACGTGCTGGTGGTGACCAGCAAGATCGTGTCGAAGGCGGAGGGTCGGCTGGTCGACGTGCCGGCGGACGGACCTGAGCGGCTCGCCGCGCGGGACGAGGTGCTCGCCGGTGAGACCGCGCGGGTGGTGGCGACCCGCGGGGCGACCCGCATCGTGCAGACCCACCACGGCTTCGTGATGGCCTCCGCCGGTATCGACGCCTCGAATGTGGACAAGACCCGGCTCGTGCTGCTGCCCCGGGACCCGGACGCGTCCGCCCGGGCGCTGCGGGCCGCGCTGCGCGACCAGTACCACCTGGACGTCGCGGTGATCATCAGCGACACCATGGGCCGGCCGTGGCGCAACGGCCTGACCGACGTGGCACTGGGCGTGGCCGGCATGCCGGCGATCCGCGACCACCGGGGTGAGATCGACCCGTACGGCAACGAGCTCCAGCTGACCCAGATGGCGGTGGTCGACGAGCTGGCCGCCGCCGGTGAGCTGATCAAGGGCAAGTGCGACCAGGTGCCGGTCGCGGTCGTGCGCGGCTACCTCGGCGTGGCGCGGGCCGACGACGGCGAGGGTGCCCGGGTGCTGGTCCGCGAGGCCGCCCTGGACCTCTTCTCGCTGGGCACCGCCGAGGCGAAGGCCGCCGGGCTGCGCGAGGCCGCCCTCCTCCCCGATGGCCCGGGCCCGGCGCCGGCCGAGCCGGCCGCCGTCGACCGGGCGATCGCCGCGGTCGCCGGGGTGGTCGCGCCCGGCACGGTCTTCACCCACGTCACCGACGCCGAGGTACGCGCCGGCCTGGTCGCCGGCGTGCCCGGCTGGCCCGAGCAGGCGAGCGGTCTGGTCCTCGGCGCGCCGCCGACCCCGGTCGACCCGGCGGATCTGGTGCGCTTCGGTGCCGACCTGCAACGCCTGCGGACCGCGCTGGCCGCGGAGGGCATCTCCTCGGCGGTGTTCCCGCCGCCGGCCGGCAGCACCGCCAGCGCCGCGCTGGCCGTCTGACCCGCGCTCGGGCCCGGGTCCCGCCCCGATGCGATGTGGTGGGATCCGGGCCGCGGGTCAGACCCGGGTCCCGCGCCGGCCTCGCCGCCTCGGCGATGTGGTGGGATCCGGGCCCGAGCGACCCCGCCAGATCGCCGATCTCGCGCCTTGCGGAACCGGCCGGGGCCGTCGCGTCACGCGTCGAGGACGGCGCGGCCGAGCGGGGTCAGGGTGTGCAGCACGGTGTTGCGGTCGCGGTGGCTGACCAGCAGCCCGGCGTTGCGCAGCACGCTGGTGTGCTGGCTGGCCGCCGCGGCGGAGATGCGCAGCCGGCGGGCCATCTCCCCGGTGGTGCAGCCCTCGTCGGCGGCTTCCAGCACGGCGGCGCGGGTGCGGCCGAGCAGTGCGGCGAGGGCCTCCCGGCTGGCGCCGTCGGCGTCCGTCCGGTCCCCGAGCCCGGCTGCCGGGGTGAGCCCGCCGAGCCGGTCGACCGGGTAGACCAGCACCGGCGGCAGCGTGGGGTCGACGAGCGCGACCGGGATGCGCGCGCAGAAGAAGGAGGGGACCAGCAGCAGGCCTCGGCCGCCCAGGTGCAGCTCGCGGGTGTCCGGGTAGTCGAGCACCTCGAGCACCCCGTCCGCCCACCGCATGCTGGGCCGCAGGCTGGCCAGCAGCCCTTCGGCCCCGCCGTCGAGCATCGCCCGGGCCCGCCGCGCCCGGTCCGCCTCCACCGCGGCCTGGATCCGCGACCAGTACGGGGTGACCGCGAGCTCCTGGTAGCGAGCCATCGAGTCGGTGAGGTGGCGCAGCACCTCGGGCTCACCCCGGGCCAGCCCGGCGGCCGGGGCGGGCAGGACGTTCTCCTCGGCGAGCAGGGTCAGGTCCCGCTGCAGCATGCCGACCGGGGTGCCCCGGACCGCTTCCAGCCCCGCCTCGATACCGTCCCTGCTCGCGTACGGGGTGAGGAAGTCGGGGAAGTAGCCGCGCGGCGGGTTGAGCGCGAAGAGGAGGCGGAAGCGTCGCCCGGCGCTCTCCTGCGTCCGGAGGGTGCGCGCCACGGTGCGTCGCCACGGCGTCAGCAACGGGTCACGTACGCGACCCTGGAGCAGGTGCAGGCTGAGGACCAGCTCCCAGACCGGGTCCGCGGCGGGTGCCACCCTGGTCCGCAGGATGTCCTCGCTCGAGAAGATGATCTTCAGCATGGAGCGCTCCCGGGGGCGGACGGAGGGAGAGCCCGCCACCATTGGCACTGTACCCGGCGGCACTAATCTCCATCTTTAAGCCTGGACTGAAAAACCTCGACGCCGACCGGGCCGGTTGGGCATGCTTCCCTTGCCCGTCCGGGTCGGAACGATGCTTCCCCCGTCCGGGATTCGGGGAGACGGATGACCGGACGACACCACGAGGGTCTGCGGCGCGTTCTCCGCAGAGGTGCCGTCCAGTCGTCCGACTTCGCCCGCTCGACTCAGTCGATCCAGAGCGCCACCCGGTGGTCCTCGTCCGTGACGTAGTAGCAGCGCCCGTCCAGCTCGGCCAGCCCCTCCACGTGGTGGAACGGCGCCAGCTCGGCGACCAGCTTCCCTGCTACCCGGGAGTCCGGCGTGACGTCCCACCGGAACCGGACGTGCCGCGAGGTCACCTCGCCACCGTGCGGGTGGTCGTCCAGCAGCACCGAACCCTTGCCCAGCGCGTCGATCGACCCGACCACCGCCACGTACCCGCCGTCGGGGGTGGGCGTGACGGCGCGGAAGCCGGTCAGCGCGCCCGGCGGGGTCACCCCGGTCAGGGCGTACGCCCCGACGGCCCGGGGCCATCCCGGGTCGGCGTCGAACATGTCGGCCACCCCGGCCAGCTCGACCAGGATCGGCTCCCCCTCGGCGGTCACCGGGAAGCGCAACCCCAGCAGCACCGTCCCGGCCGGTGTGAACACGGCGGCCTCGACGTTGACCGGCAGGTCGTCCTCGGCCAGCTGGCTCACCCAGCTCTTGGCCCGGGCGGTGCCCCGGGCCAGGGTCGCCACGATGAACCGGTGCCGGACCAGGTCGCCCGGCGGCAGCGGGGTCAGCGGCGCCGCGGCCAGGGCGTCGTTGACCGCCCGGTGCAGCCGGAACCGGTTGCGCACCACGTGCACCGGCAACGTCCCGCGGGCGGCGTCCGCCTCGCGGAACCGGGCCACGAACGCGCGGCGGGGCCGCAGCGGACCGGCCTTCGAGCCGAAGTGCGAGCCGAAGACGTACACCCAGCCGTCGTGGTGGGCGAGCGCCTCGCCGTCCTCGGTGCGGCCGTTCTCCGGGCCGGCGTCGGCGGCCACGTGGTGCGCCACCCACTCGCCGTCGTGACGTTCCAGCAGCAGGGCCAGGCAGCGTTCCACGGGGCCCTCGTCCAGCACCGTCCAGAAGCCCCGGCGCGCGCCGTGGGCGCGCAGCAGCGCCGGCGAGCGCACCGGCAGCAGATCGCTGGCCTCGTTGCCGGCCACGACGAACTCGACGAGTCGCAGGGTCACCGGGCCAGGGTACGAAGACCACGCTCGTAGAGTGTCGGGGTGCCCGACCCCCGCAGCGACCTCGCCACGTACGCCGACCTGCACGCCGACGCCACCGCGCTGCTGAGCCGCTGGACGCCGACCAGCCCCGGCGCCGCCCAGGCCCGGGACCGGACCCTGGAGCTGCTGTCCGCCGGGCCGGTGGCGATGAGCCGCGGCCACCGGGCCGGGCACGTCACCGCGAGCGCCCTGGTGCTCGACGGCACCGGCGCGCGGGTGCTGCTCTGCCTGCACGGCAAGTTCCGCAAGTGGGTGCAGCTCGGCGGGCACTGCGAACCCGGCGACCGAACCCTCGCCGAAGCCGCGCTGCGCGAGGCCGGCGAGGAGTCCGGAATCGCCGGGCTGGTGGTCGACCCGGAGCCGATCGACGTGGACATCCACCCGGTCGCCTGCCAGGGCGGCTCACTGCACTACGACGTCCGGTTCGCCGTGCTCGCCCCGCCCGGGGCGACCGAGCGGGTCAGCGCCGAATCCGAGGCGCTCGGCTGGTTCCCACCCGACCGGCTCCCCGAGCCGCTGGCCGACGCCACCGCCCAGCTCGTCGCGCCGGCCCTGGCCACCCTCGCGCGCCGCGCCGCCGGCTGAGCCGCCCTCGCTGGCTGCCGAGCCGAGCCGGCCGCCGTGCCGGCCCGGCCCGCCACCAGGGCGGGCCGTGCAGTGGGGTCGGCTCAGACCAGGCCCTCCTCGCCGCGCTCCTTCAGCTCGTCGACCAGCTTCTTCACGTCCTGGGCCTGGTCCCGCGGGCAGACCAGCAGCGCGTCCGGGGTGTCCACCACGATCAGGTCGCGCAGGCCGAGCGCGGCCACCAGCCGGCCCGAGTGCGGCACCACCACCAGGCCGGCGCTGTCCCGCAGCAGCACGCCCGGCTTGGCCTCGGCGGCGCCCAGCACCACGTTGCCGTCCGCGTCGGCGGGCAGCACCTCGCCGAGGGTGTGGAAGTCGCCGACGTCGTTCCAGCCGAAGTCACCCGGTACGGTGGCCACCCGCCCGGCGGCCGCCGCGCCCTCCATCACCGCGTAGTCGACGGAGATCTTCGGCAGCGTCGGCCACACGGTGCCGAGGACGTCGTCCTGCTCCGGGGTCCCCCACGCCGCCGCGATCGCGACGATCCCCGCGTGCAGCGCCGGCTGCTGCCGGGCCAGCTCGGCCAGGAAGACGTCCACCCGCCAGACGAACATGCTGGCGTTCCAGAGGTGCCGTCCGGAGCGGACGTAGCCCTCGGCCACCTCGGCGGCCGGCTTCTCCTTGAACTCGATCACCGGGCGCAACGGACCGTCGCCCGTCGGCTCGCCGGTCTCCAGGTAGCCGTAGCCGGTCTCCGGCCGGGTCGGCGTGATGCCCACCGTCATCAGCAACCCCTGCTCAGCCCCCCGGATCGCCTGGCGTACCGTCTCCGCCCAGGCCGCGGCGTCGCCGATCAGGTGGTCGGCGGCGAACGAGCCCATCACCGCCGTCGGCGCCCGCTCCGCGATCACCGCCGCGGCCAGCGCGATCGCCGCACAGGAGTCGCGCGGCGAGGGCTCGACCAGGATGTTCTCCTCCGGCAGGCCAGCCAGTTGCCGGGCCACCGCCGCGACGTGCGCGGCCCCAGTGACCACCAGCGTGCGCTCGGGTGTGGTCAGCGGCGACAGCCGGTCCACCGTCGCCTGGAGCAGCGACGCCGGCGTACCGGTCAGCGGGTGGAGGAACTTGGGATGGCCGGCCCGGGACAGCGGCCACAACCTCGTGCCACTGCCCCCCGCCGGGATGACGGCATAGAACATCAGCACATCATGCCCGAACCATGACGGCACGGACGCCACGTCGGGCAGACGGGAGTCCGACAGGTCAGGACCGGGCCCGGCTCCACGCGGCGATGTGCACCTCCGCGCTCGACTCCCAGGTGAACTCCTTGGCCCGGTCGAAACCGGCCTTCGCCAGGGAGAGCCGGCGCTGCTCGTCGTCGAGCAGGGCGGCCAGGTCGGTGGCGATCTGGTCCGGGTCCTCGCTGGTATACGCCACCGCGTCGCCACCCACCTCGGGCAGGGAGAGCCGCGGCGTGGTCAGCACCGGCGCCGCGCACGCCATCGCCTCCAGGATCGGCAGGCCGAACCCCTCGCCGTACGACGGGTAGGCGGCGACCAGGGCGCCGCCGAGGAAGCCGGGCAGGTCGGCGTAGCGGAGGTAGCCCGGGCGGAGCAGCCGCAGGTGCGAAGGCACCTCGGCCACCGCGCGGTCGATGTCGTCGTCGTGCCCCTGGCCGCCGGCGATGACCAGGGCCGGCGGGTTGTTCCGGTCGGCGACCGCGCGAGCCCAGCCGCGGATCAGGTTGGGTACGTTCTTGCGCGGCTCCTTGGCCCCGAGGAACGCGATGTAGCTGCTGCTGCCCAGCCCCAGGCGGGCGCGTACCCGCGCCTTCTCCTCCTCGCTCGGGGCGTGGAATGCGGCCTGGTCGACCCCGTGGTAGGCCACGTCGATCCGGGTCGGGTCGGCGTCCAGGAGGCGGATCAGCTCGTCCCGGGTGGCCTTGCTCGGCACGATCACCCGGTCGGCGCGGCGCAGCGACGTCTTGATCGCGCTGCGGAAGAACGTCCGGCGCGACTTGTCGTAGTGCTCCGGCTCGGTGAAGAAGGTCGCATCGTGCACGGTGACCGTCACCGGGCAGCCGGCCCGCAGCGGGCAGGTGTAGAAGGGCGAGTGCAGCACCTCCGCGCCCACCTGCTGGGCCAGCAGCGGCAGGCCGGTCTGCTCCCAGGCGAGCCGGGCCGGGCGGTGCGCGACCGCCGCCGGGGCGGGGATGACCTCGGCCTCCGGCAGCATCCGGGTGTAGCGCTCCAGGTCGGTGCGGAGGCTGACCACGACCAGGTCCACGCCGGAGCCGCAGACCCGGCCGAGGGCGCCGAGCAGGCCGTCGACGTATCTACCGACGCCGCCACGGTCGGCGGGGACACTCGTGGCGTCGATGAGCACGCGGGGCGGGCGACCGGCGGTCACGGGGCGACTCCTCAGGCAGACGATCTGTGGGGAACAACACTGTCGGCAAGCCTACGCCGGGCCCGGGTCCCGGCGGTGACTGCGACCCGACGGTACGCCGACTTGTCCTTGCCATCGAGTACGGGCCACCGGCGCGTATCGTTCGCGCCGATGGCCGACAACATTGCCCGGGTGTTCGCCGACGCGATCGCGACCGACCCCACCCGCCCGCTGCTGACCTGGTACGACGACGCCACCGGCGAGCGCACCGAACTCTCCGGCGCCACGTGCGCGAACTGGGTGGCCAAGACGGCCAACCTGCTCGTCGACGAGGTGGCCCTCGCCCCCGGCGACACCGCCGCCGTGCTGCTGCCCCCGCACTGGCAGACCGCCGCCGTGCTGCTCGGTTGCTGGTCGGCGAAGCTGACCGTGGTGGATGCCCCGGGTGCCGTGGACGTGCTCTTCGCCGCCGGGGAGCGGGTCGACGCGGCGGCGGCCTGGTCGGCGGGCGAACGTTACGCGCTCGCGCTCGACCCGTTCGCCCTGCCGATGCGGCAGGTGCCGCCGGGATTCGCCGACTTCGTGTCGGCGGTACGCGGCCACGGCGACCACTTCACGCCGTACTCGGAGGCCGGCGAGGCGGACGCGGAGCTGCTGGCCCGCGCGGAGGCCCGGGCCGCGGAGCTCTGCCTCACCCCGGGCGACCGGCTGCTCGTCGACACAGGGCAGCACCCCGACCCGGTCGACTGGCTGCTGGCACCACTGACCGCCGGCGCCAGCCTGGTCCTCTGCGGCAACCTCGACCCCGCCCGCCTCGACGCGCGCACCGCGACGGAGCAGGTCACCCGCAGCCTCGCCTGAACGGGCGCCGGCCGGGGCCCGGCCGGCGCGCGTGCACCGCTCAGGCGGGCGCGGACTCCTCGGTGTGGGCGCGCCGCTGGGCGAAGGCGGCGAACGCGGTCAGCGATTCCGGGTTGGCCAAGGCGCCCTTGGCGGCGGCGCTGTCGACGGGGGTGCCGGTGAGGATCTTCTTGACCGGCACCTCCAGCTTCTTCGCCGAGAGGGTACGCGGAACGGCCCGGACCTGGTGGATCTCGTCGGGGACGTGCCGGGGCGACAGCGCGGTCCGCAGCTCCCGGCAGATCTTCTTCCGCAGCTCGTCGTCCAACTCCAGCCCCTCGGCGAGCACCACGAAGAGCAGCAGCTCGCCGGCCCCGCCCTGGTCGTCCTCCAGGTGCACCACCACCGAGTCGACCACCTCGTCCAGCCCCTCGACCACGGAGTAGAACTCGGCGGTGCCGAGGCGTACGCCGCCCCGGTTCAGGGTGGCGTCGGAGCGCCCGGTGATCACGCAGCCGCCCCGCTCGTTGACCGTGATCCAGTCGCCGTGCCGCCAGACGCCCGGATAGACCTCGAAGTACGCCTCGCGGTAGCGGGCGCCCTCCGGGTCGTTCCAGAAGCCCACCGGCATGCTCGGCATCGGCTCGGTGATCACCAACTCGCCCAGCTCGCCGATGACCGGGGTGCCGTCGGCGGAGCGCGCCTCCACCTTCGCGCCGAGCGCCCGGCAGGTGATCTCCCCGGCGTGCACCGGCAGCAGCGGCACGCCCCCCACGAAGCCGGTGCAGACGTCCGTGCCGCCGGAGAGCGACTGGAGCTGGAGGCGGCCGCCGACGTTCTCGTACACCCAGGTGAAGCCCTCGACGGGCAGCGGCGCGCCGGTCGAACCGAGGCCGCGCAGCGCCGACAGGTCGGCGATCTCCTTCGGGACCAGGCCGGCCTTGCGGCAGGCCAGCAGGAACGGCGCGGAGGTGCCGAAGTACGTGGTGCCGGTCTGCTCCGCCATCCGCCAGAGCGCGCCCAGGTCCGGGTGGCCGGGGTTGCCGTCGAACAGCACGATGGTCGCGCCCACCGCCGGACCGGAGACCAGGAAGTTCCACATCATCCAGCCGGTGGTGGTGAACCAGAAGAACCGGTCCGCCGGGCCCAGATCGTGGTGCAGGGCCAGCATCTTCAGGTGCTCCAGCAGGATGCCGCCGTGGCCGTGCACGATCGGCTTCGGCAGGCCCGTGGTGCCGGACGAGTAGAGCACGTAGAGCGGGTGGTCGAAGGGCACCGGGGTGAAGGTCAACGGCTCGTCGGTCTCCGCCGCCAGCTCGCCCCAGGAGATCCCGCCCTCCGGCGGCGCGCCGGCCGGGTCGAGGTACGCGATGCCGACGGTGTGCCGCAGCGACGGCAGGGCGGCCCGGATGGCGGCCACCTCGCCCCGCCGGTCCACCGGCTTGTCGCCGTACCGGTAGCCGTCCACGGCGACCAGGACCTTCGGCTCGATCTGCTGCCAGCGGTCGGTGACGCTGCGGGTGCCGAACTCGGGCGCGCAGGAGGAGAAGATCGCGCCCAGGCTGGCGGTGGCGAGCAGCAGCACGAAGGTCTCCGGGATGTTCGGCGCGTACGCCGCCACCCGGTCACCCGGGCCGACGCCGAGCCGGCGCAGCCCGGCCGCCACCCGGCGGACCCGCTCGCGCAGCTCGGCCGCGGTCAGCGTCTCCGGCGCGCGGGTCTGCCCGTGGGCGATCACCACCGGGTCGTCGTCCCCCCGGCCGGGCATCCGCAGCACGTTCTCCGCGTAGTTGAGCGTCGCGCCCGGGAACCAGCGGGCACCCGGCATCGCCCGGTCGGCGAGCGTGGCGGTCGGCGGGGTGTGCGCCACCACCTCGAAATAGTCCCAGATCGACCGCCAGAAGGTGTCGAGGTCGGTCACCGACCAGCGCCAGAGCGCGTCGTAGTCGGCGAACTCCAGCCCCTGGTGCTCGGCCAGCCAGCGCAGGTAGTCGCCGATCCGGGACCGCTCGCGCACGTCGGCCGGCGGCGTCCACAGCACGTCACCCACTGCTCCACCCTCCCTGAGGCCCGTCACAGCACTGTGCATGGGCCGTGGCGCCATCTTGCCCTACCTCGCGTCGCCATTCTCCGCACCGGGTGCCGCTCCGGGGGCGTGCCCCGCCCACACCTCCACCCCGCCACCTGTGTGGGCCGGGCTGCCAGGAAGGGGCCCTTGTTGACGCCTGGCGTTGTCAAGGGCCCCTCCTGTCACCTCAGCCGGCCCGGTGGGCCTGGATTGCCCGGCGGCGGGCCAGCCGGTGGGCGCGGCGGATCTCCGCCTCCCGGTAGCGGCGCTCGTCCTCCGGCGTCTCCGGCAGCACCGGCCGGACCGGGCGCGGCGCCCCGCCCACGTCCACCCCGACGAAGACCAGGTACGCGGTGGCGACCGGGACCGGCTCGTCCTCGGCCGAGTCCCAGCGCTCGGCGACCACCTTCACCCCGACTTCCATCGAGGTGTGCCCGGTCCAGTTGACCTGGGCGTGCGCGTGCACCAGGTCGCCCACCCGGACCGGCTCGGAGAAGACGATCTCGTCGATCGAGGCGGTGACCGCGGTGCCGCCGCTGTGCCGGGCCGCGGCGGCCCCGGCCACGTCGTCGACGAACTTCATCAGTACCCCACCGTGCACGGTCCCGTACAGGTTGACATCGACGGCGGTCATGATCCGGCTGAGCGTGACCCGCGAATACGAGGTCGGCTTGCCCACCGGCCCGGTGGAGGGGTGATCTGTCATGCCGAAAACGGTACGGTGCGCGGATGCGACATCTCTGGAGCTTCCTCGCCGGGTTGGTGGTGGCGCCCATCACCTGGGTGCTCGTCACCCTCGGTCAGGACGGGTCTGCAGGCACCGTGCACCGCTGGGTGGAGATCGGTACCTACAGCACGCCCAACCTGATCGAGCCGGCCGTCTACCTCGGCGTCGCCGGCATCCTCCTCGGCCTGCTCGGCACGCTGCGCTTCTCGCCGCTCGGTCCGCTCGTGGCCGGGCTGCTGCTGGCCATCCCGTACGTCGGGATGTTCGTCGCGCCGTTCACCGTCCGTGACCGGATCCCCGAGGGCTGGAAGATGCTCGGGGACCCGCTGCCACTGCGCCAGCCGATGGAGAACGGGACGCTGTTCCTGATCGGCGTGCTGCTGCTGATGGCCGTGTTCAGCGGGCAGCGCTGGCGGCGCTCGCCCGGGCAGCCGCCGGCCGTGGCGGAGCTGACCCCGGCCGACCCGGCGAGCGAGCAGACCCAGTCGTTCAACGACTGGCCCTCGGCCGACCCGGACAAGGACACCGCCCCGCTGACGCTGGGCTATCCCGACACCACCCCCACCGAACCGCTGCCCCGCCGTACCGCCGGCGAGTCGCCGTGGTCCGCGCCGCCGCGGGCGACCGGCCGACCGGAGGGCACCACCGAGACCCGTTGACGACCGCGGGCGGGCCGGAGTTGCCGGCCCGCCCGCCCGATCGTCGCGCCGGGGTCAGCGCTTGAGCAGCTGGCGCGCCATGACGATGCGCTGCACCTGGTTGGTGCCCTCGTAGATCTGAGTGATCTTGGCGTCCCGCATCATCCGCTCGACCGGGTAGTCGCGGGTGTAGCCGTAGCCGCCGAGCAACTGCACGGCGTCGGTGGTGATCTCCATGGCGGCGTCGGAAGCGAAGCACTTCGCCGCGGCGCCGAAGTAGGTGAGGTCCGCGTCGCCCCGCTCCGACTTACCGGCGGCGGCGTAGGTGAGCTGCCGGGCGGCCTCCAGCTTCATGCCCATGTCGGCGAGCATGAACTGGATGCCCTGGAAGTCGGCGACCGGCTTGCCGAACTGCTTGCGTTCCTGGACGTACCCCTTGGCGTAGTCCAGCGCCCCCTGGGCGATGCCGACCGCCTGCGCGGCGATGGTGACCCGGGTGTGGTCCAGGGTCCGCATCGCGGTGGCGAAGCCGGTGCCCTCCGCGCCGATCATGCGGTCCGCCGGGATCCGCACGTTGTCGAAGTAGACCTCGCGGGTGGGCGAGCCCTTGATGCCGAGCTTCTTCTCCGGCGCGCCGAAGCTGATGCCCGGGTCGGACTTCTCCACCACGAACGCGGAGATGCCCTTCGACCGGGCTGTGGGATCCGTCACAGCGAAGACGGTGTAGTACTCGGAGACGCCCGCGTTGGTGATCCACCGCTTCACGCCGTTGAGCACCCAGTGGTCGCCGTCCCGGACCGCCTTGGTGGTCATCGAGGCGGCGTCGCTTCCCGCCTCCGGCTCGGAGAGGCAGTAGGAGAACATCGCGTCGCCGGCCGCGACCGGGGTCAGGTACGTCCGCTTCAGCTCCTCGGAGCCGGCCAGGATCAGCGGCATGGTGCCCAGCTTGTTCACCGCCGGGATCAGCGAGGACGCGGCGCAGGCGCGGGCCACCTCCTCGATCACGATGGCCGTGGCCAGCGCGTCCGCGCCGGCGCCGCCGTACTCGACGGGGATGTGCGGGGCGTGGAAGTCCGCCGCCCGCAGCGCGTCGTACGACGCCTTGGGGAACTCACCCGTCTCATCCGCCTCAGCGGCGTGCGGAGCAACCTTCGCCGTACAGACGTCCCGCACCGCCTCCCGGATCGCCTCGTGCTCCTCCGGCAGCCGGTAGGCGTCGAACTGCTCCGCGGCCATGTGGCCCCTCCCCTTCACCGCTAAGATGCGCAGTCCTAGCGCCCTGAGTGCCGCCGACCGCACAGAGTGAAGGATAGCGACCGAGGATTTGGTGCTCCTTACCGCCGCGTAGGCTCGTGCATGATGGGCGTCGAAGCCGAGCGGCGACCACAGAACCACAGGAAAGTCCCCCACCGGTGCCCGGCCAGGCGCCGCAGCAGAATGCGACGCAAGGAAGCGCCGCCAGTGCGAGCGGAGAGACAGGCGTGACGATCCCCTACCCGAACACCCAGCCGGTGCCGGCCATCGCCGCGGTGACCCCGCCTTCGGGTGCGGCCCGACCTCGGGTGACCTTCCTCGGCACCGGCTACCTCGGTGCCACGTACGCCATCTGCTACGCCGAGCTCGGCTACGAGGTGCTCGGCTACGACGTCGACGCGGACAAGATCGCCAAGCTGAACGCCGGCGAGGTCCCGATCCACGAGCCCGGCCTGGACGAGCTGCTCCGGCGCAACCTGACCGCCGGCCGGCTGCGGTTCAGCACCGACATCCAGGAGATCGCCGACTTCGGCGACGTGCACTTCATCTGCGTGGGCACCCCGCAGCGGGCCGACGGCATGGGCGCCGACCTGTCGTACGTCGAGGCGTCGGTGACCAGCCTGGCCCAGCACCTGACCCGCAAGGCGCTGATCGTCGGCAAGTCCACCGTCCCGGTGGGCACCGCCGAGTGGGTGGAGCAACTGGTCGGCAAACACACCCCGGCCGACCTGGGCGTCGAGGTGGCGTGGAGCCCCGAGTTCCTCCAGGAGGGCTTCGCCGTCGACGACGTGCTGCGGCCCAACCGGATCGTGGTCGGGGTCAAGAGCGAGTGGGCCAACGGCATGCTCTACGCCGCCCACAAAGGCGTCTTCGACCTGGCCGCCACCGAGGACCGCGAGGTGCCGCTGGTGGTCACCGACTTCGCCACCGCCGAGCTGGTCAAGGTCGCCGCCAACGCCTTCCTGGCCACCAAGATCTCCTTCATCAACGCGATGGCCGAGGTCTGCGAGGCCGCTGGCGGCGACGTCACCCAGCTGGCCCGCTCGATCGGGTACGACCCCCGCATCGGCAACCGGTTCCTCCAGGCCGGGCTCGGCTTCGGCGGGGCCTGCCTGCCCAAGGACATCCGCGCCTTCCAGGCCCGCGCCCAGGAGCTCGGCGCCGGCGAGGCGCTGCGCTTCCTGCACGAGGTCGACCTGATCAACCTGCGCCGGCGCACCCGGGTGGTCCAGCTCGCGGCCGACCTGCTCGGCCGCCGGTCGGGCCCGGCCGGTCCGGACCTCTCCGGCACCCGGATCGCGGTGCTCGGCGCCACCTTCAAGCCGAACACCGACGACGTCCGGGACGCCCCGGCTCTCGCCGTCGCCTCGCTGCTCGGCAAGGCCGGCGCCGACGTGCACGTGTTCGACCCGCAGGGCATGGACAACGCGCGCCGGGCCGTGCCCGAGCTGACGTACGAGGCGAGCATGACCGACGCGGTGCGCGACGCCGACCTGGTCTGCGTGCTCACCGAATGGGCCGAGTTCCGCAACGCCGACCCGGTCGCGCTGGGCGAACTGGTCAACGGCCGCAAGGTGGTCGACGGCCGGAACTGCCTGGACTCCACACTGTGGACGCAGGCGGGCTGGGAGTACCGCGGCATGGGCCGCCCCTGACCCCATCGACCGTTCCGGCTCGGCGCGTCTGACGCCGCGCCACGATCCGGAACAGTCGACCGACCTCCGGCTCCGCACTCTGACGCCGGGCCGCGACCCGACACGGTCGCGGCCCGGCGATCTTTTTGTTGCCCCGAACGCGCCGGCAACTGTCGAAATCCGCGCCCGGTCAGGGCATGCTGCGACAGTGGGGGTCCACAGTGCGGGCCGGCCGGACGGAGGGGTGTCGTGCAGTCCTTCAGGTGCGCCTCGTGCGGGCGGGAGATCAAGCCGGCCGTGATCTGCCCGCACTGCGGGGCGGACCAGCCACAGTGGGCCGAGCACCTGGCCGACATCGAACGCTCGATCGCGGAGATGAAGGCCCGCGACGCCGAGATCGCCCGCGAACAGCGGCAGATCGCCGCCAAGCTGCAGGCCGCGCTCTTCCAGCGGGACATCCTCGCGCACGCCGGTGAGGAACGGGTCCGGCAGTCCACCCGGCCCCGCCGGGTGCTGCGCCGCCGGCCCGGCCGCCGCCCGCCCACGGCCACCACCGGCGCCCCGCCCCGGGTGCCCCGCCAGGGCACCCCGCCGCCCGGCCCGGACGACCACCCACCCCGGGGCAGGCCGCAGTGGCTCGACGTGGACAACCCGGAGCACCCGCCGGAGGCGTCCTCCCGCGAGGTGCAGAACATCCCCCTCGGGCTCGGCGCGCTGCTCCTGGGCGTCGCGGCGGTGGTCTTCGCCGCGGTCGCCACCAGCTCGCTGGACGCGCTGGCCCGGCTCGGCGTGCTGCTGCTGGCGACGGTGCTGATGCTGCTCGCCCCGCCGGTGCTGGCCCGCCGGGGGCTCACCTCGACCGCCGAGACGATCGCCTCGGTGGGCCTGCTGCTGCTGCCGCTGGCCGGGTACGCGCTGTGGGCCGTCGACCGGATCGGCGGCGCCTCCGGCTCGGCCTTCGCCGGGTCGATCTTCCTGGTCACCACCCTGATCGCGTTCGGGTACGCGCACTGGACCGGGCTGCGCGCACCCCGCTTCGCCACCGTCCTGGCCGCCCAACCGGTGCTGCCCCTGCTGGCGTACGAGCGGATCACCGGACCGGCCGGCTGGGCCCTGGTGCTGACCGTGGTGGCCGTCGTCGACCTGGCCCTGGCCCGCTCGGCGGTCGTCCTCGAATGGCCGGTCCGGCGGGACCTGCCCACCCCGGCACCCGTGCCCACGCCCACCCCGCCCCGGCAGCGCAGCGCCGACGATCGCCCGGAGACAGACCCGGAAGAGTCGGCCGAGGTGCTCGGCGCGGAGCCGGCCGACGAGGGGATCCTCCCGCTGGCCCGCCCGGTGCCCTGGCTGCGGGAGCTGGCCTGGGTGCTGCACGGTGGGACGGTCGCCGTCGCCCTGGCGTACGCGGTCACCGCGCTGCTGCGCGCCGCCACCGTACCGACGGCCGCCGCCACGGGCGCCGTGCTGCTGCTCGCCGCGCTGGCCGCGCTGGCCGGGGCCCTGGTGCTGCGCCGGCCGCCGTTGCCGGACCTGGGTGCCGGCATCGTCACCCTCGCGGTGATCGGCGCGCTGGGCCGGGTCGCCTCGGTCGCCTTCCCCGGCCGGTCGCTGCTGCTCATCGCCGCGGTGATCGCGCTGGCCGGGTTCGCCGTCCGGGGCGTACCGGAGCAGGCCCGGCGCGGTCCGCAGCTCGCCTCGGCCGTGGCGCTGACGGTCAGCGGCCTGGTGGTGGCCGGCGGCGCGCTGCGCGCCGGGCTGGCGCCGGTACGCGCGGGGCTGCCCGCCTGGTCGGCGGATCTGAGCCGGTGGCACACCGAGCTGGCGGCGGCGGTCGGGCCGACCGGGTGGCAGCTCGCCGCGAGCGCGCTGCTGCTCACCGTCGCCGCGGTGGTCGCCCTGCCGCCGGAGATCCGGCGCGACTTCGCGGTGGTCGGGGCGGCGCTGACCGCGCTCGCGGTGCCCGCCTCCCTCGGGCTGGGCTGGGCGGCCGCCTGCTGGCCGATGCTGATGACCGCCGTGGGCATCGGCGTCCTGGGACTGGCCGCGGCCACCAAGCGCTCGGCCGTGGTGCACGCCGCCACCGCCGCCGCGCTGGGCGTGATCGGCGCCGGAGCGGCGCTCGCCCGGCCGGCCCTCACCGCCGCCGCGCTGACCACCCTCTGCCTGGCCGGCGCGCTGGTGTCGCTGGCACCCCGGGTGCGGATCGCCGCGGCCGCGGCGGACACGGTCTGCGGCTGGGCCGCCGGCGGGGCGGCGTTCGCGCTGCCCGGGGCGGTGGCCGCGTTCGTCGCCGCCACCGTGCCGACCAACCTGGCGCCCACCCCGGCGAACCTGCGCGAGGTGACCGTCCCGATCCTGGCGGCAAGCTTCCTCGGCGTCTGCGTCAGCCTCGGCTACGCCGCCCTGGTCCAGGTGGCGCAGCGACATCTCAGCGCACCGCACGCGATCGGCACGGTGCTGGGCGCGGTGGCGGTCGCCGCTGCCGCGTTCGGGGCGCCGGGCGCCACCACCGCCGACGCCTGGGTCGGCGGGCTTCTGCTGCTCGCCGCCGCGCTGCTGGCGTTGGCTCCGCGGATCGACGCCGGCCGCCGTTCCGACCTGACGTTGGACGGGTCCGACCTGGCCTTGGCGGCCACCACGGCGGCCTTGATCGCCACCCTGGTCCGGATCGCCGCCGTGCTCGCGCCCGGCGGCCAGCTGGTGGTGGCGGCCGCGCTGGTGCTGGTGGTCGCCGTCGCCGCCCGGGCTATGCCCGAGGAGTGGCGGCGCGGCCCCGTCCTCGGCATCGCGGTCGGCGGCACGCTGATCGGTCTCATCGCCGGCTGGACCGCGCTGCGCGGCGGGGTCGGCGTGCTGGCCACGCCCGGCCCGATCTGGGCCGGCGACCTGAGCGGCTGGCCGGCCGCGCCGACGGGCGCGTCGACCTGGCAGGCGCCCGTCGCGCTGGCGCTGCTGGCGGTGGCCGCCGGCATCCTGCTGCCGCCGCCGTGGAAGTACGACGTCGCCGGGGCGGCCGTCGTGCTCGCCACCATCGGTGCCCCGGCCGCGTTCGACCTGCCGTGGTGGTCGCCGGTCCTGATCGGTGCCATGGTCGCCACGGTCTGCGGGATGGCGGCGGTCGCCTCACTGGACCCCCGGGCCGCGCTGTCCCGGGCCACCGTGGCGGGCGTGATCGCCCTGCACGCCGCCGGCGCCGGCCTGGTCCGCCCGTGGACCACCGCGCTGGCGCTGGGCAGCATCGCGCTGATCGGCGTGGTGGTGGCCGTCCTCGCCCGGGTGCTCGCGCCGTCGCTCGTCGAGGACCTCCAGACCGAGGGGATGCCGCCGCACCTGGTCCAGGTGGGCGGCGCGGCGATGGGCGCCGCCCTGCTCGCCCTGCCCGGGGCGGTGGCCGCCCTGGCCGCCGAGTTCGGCCGCTCCCCGCAGGTGGTGCTCACCGCCGCGCTGGCCGCGTCCAGCATCGGCCTGGCCGCGGTGGCGGCGGCCCGCCGGCAGGTCCCGCAGTTCCTCCCGTACGCGAGCGTGGCCGTGGTGGGCGGCGCCACCGTCAGCGCGGTGGCCGCCGTGATCGCCCGCCTGCCCTCCGGCGTCTACGCCGCCGCGGCGGCGCTGCTCGGCGTGCTCGCCGAGCTGGTCCGCGCCGCCACCACCCCGCCGGTCGGGTCGGCCCGTCCGGTACGCCGCTGGTCGGTGCTGCTGGACGGGGCGTTGCGCCGGCTGCCCGACGACGGCAGCGAGCTGCGCTGGCGGGTGAGCCCGGCGGCCGGGGCCCTCGCGGCGGCGGCGTTGCCCACCGCGCTGGCCCTGGTGACCCTGACGCCGCCGCTGCTGGTGGCCCTGGTCGAGCCGTTCCGGGTGTTGCCGCGGATCTGGCACGGGGCACCACCCGAGCTGCTCACCCCGCCCGCCGCGGCGGTGGACCCCACTCACGTGCTGACCGCCCTGCTGCTCACCGCCACGGCGGCGCTGGCCGCCACCGGGTTCAGCGGCGGCCGACGCTCCCGGGCCGTGCCGGTGGTGCTGCCCGGCGCGGCCATCACCCTGCTGATCACGCCCGTGGCGCTCGGCCACGGCTGGCCGCAAACCGCGCTGGCCGGGTTGGCGGTCTTCACCATCGCCATGCTCGGTCTGGCGCTGACCCCGCCCCCGCCGCTGGTCGAGCCGGCCCGCTCGCTGCGGGTCGCCCGGGTGCTGGTGTTCGCCATCGGCCTGGCCGCCGGCGGCGCCGGGCTGGCCGGCAGCCTCGCCACCCGGGAGCTGACCCTCTTCACGCTGGGCGGGGCGGTCGGCGTGGGCGTGGTCGCCGCGATCTTCGGCACCACCCAGCGGGCCCGCATCCTCGGCTGGCTGTTCGCCTCGCTGATGGCCGAGCTGTTCGTGCTCACCCTCGGCCTGGTCGCCGGGCTCGCCGCGGTCTGGTCGGCGTTCGGGGTGCTGGCGGTCGGGGCGGCACTCCAGGTCTTCGCCGCCATGCTGCCCCGGCTACGCCGTCCCGAGGCGTACCGGGAGTCGGCCACGGTGGAGTGGAGCGGGTACGCCGCCGCGCTCATCGCGCTGGCTCTGGCGTACGACTCGCCCCGGCACATCGCGGCACTGCTGGCCGCCTGGGGTGCCGTACTCGGGGTGGCGGCCGGCCGCCCGGGCCGCCGGCCGGTGGAGCGGCGGATCCTGTTCTGGTCGGTGGTGGGCTGCGAGATCACCGCCTGGTGGATCCTCATGCGGGTGGCCGACGTGGCGCTGCCCGAGGCGTACACCCTGCCGTTCGCCCTGCTCGCCCTGCTGGTCGGGGTGCTGGAGTTGCGCCACCGGCCCGACCTGTCGAGCTGGGTGGCGTACGGGCCGGCGCTGGTCGCCGCGTTCCTGCCGACACTGGCGATCGTGCTGGCCACCGACACCAGCATGCTGCGGCAGGTGCTGCTGCTGCTCGGTGCCGTGGCGGTGCTGATCTTCGGCTCGACCAGCCGGCAGCAGGCACCGGTGATCGTGGGCGCCACGGTCACCGCGGTGACCGCGGTGCACGCGCTGATCAGCCTCGGCCCGTGGCTGGTGCTGATCCCGGTCGGCATCCTCCTGCTGGTGCTCGGCGCGAGCAACGAACGCCGCCGCCGGGCCCAGGAGCGGCTGCAGACCGCCCTGCGCGGCATGCGATGAAACTCGAGGGGTGGGCACTCACCGTCGAGGGCGGGCAGAGCGTGCCGGGTTTGCGGGCCGGCGAGGGTCACCCGAGGGAGGCGTGGAGGTTCGCCTCCTTCTCGGCGACCAACTCCTCCAGGCTCGCCTGGTACGCGGCCATCCGCTCGCGCAGCACCGGGTCCGACGCGCCGAGGATCCGCACGGCGAGCAGCCCGGCGTTGCGCGCGTTGCCGATCGACACCGTGGCGACCGGCACGCCGGCCGGCATCTGCACGATGGAGAGCAGCGAGTCCATCCCGTCCAGGTACTTGAGGGGCACCGGCACGCCGATGACCGGCAACGGCGTGACCGAGGCGACCATGCCGGGCAGGTGGGCCGCCCCACCGGCCCCGGCGATGATCACCTTGAGCCCCCGCTCGGCGGCGGTCCGGCCGTACTCGATCATCTTGGCCGGGGTGCGGTGCGCCGACACCACGCCGACCTCGTACGGCACCTCGAACTCCGCGAGTGCCTCGGCGGCGGCCTGCATGGTCGGCCAGTCCGAGTCGCTGCCCATGATCAGCCCGACCGTGCTCACTGTTTCCCCTCCCGCAGCCAGCGGGCGGCTCGCGCGGCCCGGGCCCGTACGTCGTCCAGGTCGTTGCCCAGCACCGTCACGTGTCCGATCTTGCGGCCGGGCCGGACCTGCTTGCCGTACAGGTGGACCTTGGCCCCGGGCTCGGCGGCGAAGAGGTGATGCAGCCGCTCGTCGATGGGCATCCCGCCCGGCTCGCCACCGAGCACGTTCGCCATCACCACGACGGGCGCGGTCAGCGAGGTGTCCCCCATCGGGTAGTCGAGCACGGCCCGCAGGTGCTGCTCGAACTGGGAGGTCCGGGCGCCCTCGATGGTCCAGTGCCCGGAATTGTGCGGGCGCATGGCCAGCTCGTTCACCACCAGCCCGTCGGGCGTCTCGAACAGCTCCACGGCGAGCAACCCGACCACACCGAGCGCGGTGGCCAGGTCGATGGCGAGCTGCTGGGCCGCGACCGCCAACTCCTCGGGCAGGTCGGGTGCCGGGGCGAGCACCTCGACGCAGATCCCGTCCCGCTGCACGGTCTCCACCACCGGGTACACGGCGACCTGCCCGAACGGCGAGCGGGCCACCTGCACCGCCAACTCCCGCCGCAGCGCGACCCGCTCCTCGACGATCAGCCGGGTGCCCCCGGCGAGCAGGGTCGTGGCCAGCTCGGCGGCCTGGCCGGCGTCGTCCACCAGCCAGACACCCCGCCCGTCGTAACCGCCCCGGGCCGCCTTCAGCACCACCGGCCAGCCGGTCTCCTCGCCGAAGGCGACCAGGTCGGCGGGCGCCTCGACGGGACGCCAGGCCGGGTTCGGCGCACCCAGCTCGCCGAGCCGCTCGCGCATCACCCGCTTGTCCTGCGCGTGCACCAGCGCCTCGGCCGGCGGGAAGAGCTTCACCCCCTCCTCGGCGAGGGTGCGGATGTGCCCGGTGGGCACGTGCTCGTGGTCGAAGGTGACCACGTCACAACCCTTGGCGAAGGTGCGCAGCGCGGCGAGGTCGGTGTGGTCGCCGTACTGGACGTCGGCCGCGACCAGGGCCGCGCCGTCGTCCGGGGCGAGAGCCAGCACGCGCAGCGACTGGCCAAGAGCGATGGCGGCCTGGTGGGTCATCCGGGCCAGCTGGCCACCGCCCACCATGCCGACGACAGGCAGTCCAGTACGGGAATCCATAGCGCCACCAGCCTATCGGGGCGGCTGCCCGGCCCCGCCGCCGGAGTCAGCCGCGGAGCTGGGCAACCAGGTCGTCGACGGAGGTTACCGGCCGATCGCAGACAAACCCTCGGCAGACGTACGCGGTGGAGCCCCCGTCCACCGCCGGCCGCTCGGCCAGCAGCGGCACGCCGGGCTGGTCGGCGCGGCCGGCCACCACCACCGCACCGGGCGGGGCGTGCCGGTGGGCGGCGGCCACCAGCGGGTCGCCCGCCGGGTCGTCGGTCACCACCGCGATCTCGTACGGCCCGGAGAGCAGCGCCTCGCCGACGGTGGCCGCGTACCCGGTGAACCGGGCGTGCCGCCCGACGATCGGCGCGACCGTCGACAGGGTGGCCTCGGCGGCCTCCCGGTACCGGGTCTCACCGGTCAACGCCGCGTACGCCACGAGCGCCGCGACGATCGCCGACCGGCCGGACGGGGTGGCGTTGTCGGTGGGGTCGGCCGGCCGGGTGACCAGCCGCTCCGCGTCGTCGGCGGTGTCGTAGAAGCCGCCGTCGGGGGCGGCGAACCGGGCCAGCGCCACGTCCAGGAGCTGGCCGGCCAGCGCCAGCCAGCGCCCCTCACCGGTGAGCTGGTGCAGCCCGCAGAACGCCTCGGCCACGCAGCCGTAGTCTTCGAGCACGCCGGCCGGCTCGCCGACGATCTTGTCCCGGGAGACCCGGCGCAGCCGGCCGTCCACGACGTGCACGGTGGCCAGGTGCTCGGCGGCGTCCCGCATCGCGCCGTCGGACACGATGGTGACGCCCTCCATCAGGTTCGCGTCCTCGTCTTCGGGAGACGCGTACAGCGCGGCGACCTGCTGGAACTCGGCGATCGCCGTGATCGCCAGGCCGTTCCAGGCGGCCACCACCTTGTCGTCCCGGGCCGGCTGGGGACGGGTGTCCCGAGCGGCCAGCAACCGTCCCACCACGTCCTGCCAGCGGGCCCGGATCTCCGGGTCGGCGGCGTCCACGTCCCGGGCCAGCCGCAGCACGCTGGTGGCGTGCTCAAAGGTGCCCTGCTCGGTCACCCCGAACAGATCGGCGGCGAAGCGGCCATCCTCCTCCCCCAGCACCTCGACCAGTTGGGCCGGGGTCCAGACGTAGGTGAGGCCCTCCACGCCCTGGGTGTCCGCGTCCAGCGCGGAGGCGAAGCCCTCGCCGGGCCGGTGCAACTCGTCGGCGAGGAACCGCGCGGTGTCCCGGGCCACCCGGCGGGCCAGCGGGTCGCCGGTGAGCCGCCAGAGCTGCGTGTAGACCCGCAGCAGCAACGCGTTGTCATAGAGCATCTTCTCGAAGTGCGGCACCGTCCAGTGGCCGTCCACGGAGTAGCGGGCGAAGCCGCCGGCGAGCTGGTCGTAGATGCCGCCCCGGGCCATCGCCTCGGCGGTGTGCCGGACGATCTCCAGGCTCCGCGCCGAGCCGGTGCGCTGGTGGTGCCGGAGCAGGAAGAGCAGGTTCATGTGCGGCGGAAACTTGGGCGCTCCGCCGAACCCGCCGTTCGTCTCGTCGTATTCCCGGGCGAGCTGGTCCGCGGCGGCGTCCAGCAAGTCGGCGGTGAGCGGGGCGGTCAGGCCACCCACGGCCTGGGCGCCGCCGATCGCCTCCACCACGGCAGCGCCCTGCCGCAGGACGTCTTCCCGCTGGTCCCGCCACGCCGTGGCGACCGAGCCGAGGAGGCGGATGAAGTTCGGCCGCGGGAAGTAGGTGCCGCAGAAGAAGGGCGTGCCGTCCGGGGCGGCGAAGACGGTCATCGGCCAGCCACCCTGGCCGGTCATCGCCTGGGTGGCGGTCATGTAGACGGCGTCGACGTCGGGGCGTTCCTCCCGGTCCACCTTGATCGAGACGAAGTCCTCGTTCATGAGCCGGGCGACGGCCTCGTTCTCGAACGACTCGTGCGCCATCACGTGGCACCAGTGGCAGGCCGCGTATCCGACCGAGATGATCACGGGGACGTCCCGCCGCTTCGCCTCGGCGAACGCCTCGTCACACCAGGGCCACCAGTCGACCGGGTTGTCGGCGTGCTGGAGCAGGTACGGCGAGGTGGCGTTGGCGAGTCGGTTCACCCGACGACCATATCGAGCGCGCCCCGCCGTCGCTGCGGGAGCGGACCGGCCGGGCCGGGAACAATGCCCGGCCCGGCCTGGGTATCACGCTGTCAGGGTCGGGCGACGTCCAGCCGCACCGGGAACAGCGGGGGAATCACCTCGACAAACTCGTCGAAGAACGGGTCACGGCCCTGGATCTGCACCCTGACCTGCGTGTCGCCCGGTCGGAACCGCACGCCGCTCGCCGGAGTGCCCGTCGCCGTCCAGCCGACCGCCTGGCCCGGTACGCACTGCACCTCGACGCGCTCAAAATAGACGATCCGGCCGTCCTGCTGCGCATTGGCGTCCACGGACATCGTGGCCGCCTGGCCGCAGGTCAGCGTGCCCTGCACCGTCACCGGACCGTCCGGCATGACGACCGTGCCGGTCGTCACGGTGGCCTGCGGGTCCAGCAGCGGTGGCGCCGGCGGGTTGGTCAGGTTGACCTCACCCCGGGCCGCCGGCTCCCCGCCGTCACAGTGCTGCTCGAAGGTGGCGTGCAGCTTCTCCACGTAGTGGTACGGCCCGAACTTGACATCGTGGACAGTGAACGAGCCGGTCAACGCGTCGCCGCAGGTCGCACCATTGCCATGCACGATCATCCCCGGGTTGCCGCCCTCCTGGTACGGGAAGCGGGTGGCACCGGTGTAGGTAGTGCCGGGCGCCAACGGGGCCCCACCGGACGCCAGGGCCAGGTAGAAGCTGACGCCGGCGCCGGGGTCGTTCAGCGCGACCGCAACGCCCCCGAACTGGTCATACATCTCAGCCGTCATGCCCGACGCCGTGGTGAAGGAGAAGGACTCTCCCCTGGTGATCGGATCGTCCAGGTCACCGGTCAGGGTGAACGTGCCCGAAGCGGGGCCGACCGGGGGCTCCGCCGAGGCGGGCGCGGAGACGATCAGGCCGGCGGCGCCGGCGGTCAACGACAGGGCTGCGGCGAGCAGAGATCGTCGCCAGGAACGAAGCATGTAGTCCTCCCCCGAAGTGGACATTGCGGACGCCCTCTGTGTGCGCGCCCGTACCGAGGGTAGTGATCGCGCCGCCGTAGCGCTGTCCCGTCCAATGTCGCCGATGCGCGACTCCGTGTCGACGAGCCGTCAGGAGGCGCCGTCGGCGCGCAGCGGGAGAACGTTGCCGCGGGCGGTGTCGAGCAGCGAGCCCAGCACCGCCCCGATCTTCTCCGCCGGCATCGGCTTGAAGAAGTGGTAACCCTGGGCGGCGGTGCAGCCCAGCTCGGCCAGCGCGGTCCGCTGCTCGGCCGTCTCCACGCCCTCGGCCACCACCCGCAGGCCCAGCTCGTGGGCGAGCCCGACGGTGGTCCGGACGATCGCCGCCGCCTCCGGCGAGTCGGCCATCCGGATCACGAAGGAGCGGTCGACCTTGAGTTCGTCGACGGCGATCCGGGTCAGGAAGGTCAGCGACGAGAAGCCGGTGCCGAAGTCGTCGACGGCGAGCTGCACCCCCATGGACCGCAGCATGGCGAGCACCTCGTCGATGACCTCCAGCTCGCTCATCACCACCGTCTCGGTGATCTCCAGGACCAGCCGGTGCGGCGGAACCTGGTGCCGGCGCAACGCCTCGCCGATCTCCGCCGGCAGCCGCGGATCGAGCAGGCTGCGCGCCGACAGGTTGACCGAGATCGGCACGTCCAGGCCCGCCCGGGCCCACTCGGCGGCCACCCCCAGCGCCTTGTCCAGCACGTACCGCGTGAAGCTGCCAAGCTGCTCGCTGTTCTCCACCGGGCGGATGAAGTCGGCCGGCCCGAGCCAACCCCGCCGCGGATGCCGCCAGCGGATCAACGCCTCCACCCCGGTCGGGGCGCCGGTGGCCAGGTCCACCGCCGGCTGCAACGCCAGCACCAGCTGGTCGTCGGCCTCCAAGGCCTCCCGCAGCTCCGCGAGGAGCGCCAGGTGGTCGGTGCTCGCCGCGTCCCGGGAGCTGTCGTACGCGGCGACGCTGCCGCCGCCCTCCTTCGCCTGGTACATGGCGATGTCGGCCCGGCGCAGCAGCTCGGTCAGGTCCGCGGTGCCCGCGTCGGCGACCACCACCCCGACCGCCACCTCGACGGACATTCGGACGCCCGCCACCTCCGTCGGGGTGGCGAGCCGCTCGGCGATCTCCCGGGCCTGGCGCAGCGCGTACGCCAGCGGGGCGGTCCGGTCGTCGACCACCGGCACCTCGGTCAGCAGCAGGGCGAACTCGTCGCCGCCGAGCCGGCCGAGCAGGTCACCGGGGCGGGCCAGGGCGGCCAGCCGGTTGGCGGTCAGCCGCAGCAGCTGGTCCCCGGCCGCGTGCCCGAGCGTGTCGTTGACCTCCTTGAACTGGTTGACGTCGAGCAGCAGCAGCGCCACCGGGTGGTCGTGGGCGAGCTGCCGCAGCGTCTGGTCGCCCTTGGTGAGCAGGGCGGCGCGGTTGAACAGCCCGGTGAGCTGGTCGTGCACCGCCTCGTACGACGACCGGGCGGTGACCAGCCGCAGCTCGCGGTGGGTCGCCGCGTCGTGCAGGGCGGCGGCCAGGGCGTCGCCGAACGCGGCGACGGCGTCCCGCTCCCGGGCGCTGGGCGGGGCCGACCGGGGAAACAGGACCCGCAGCTGGCCCACCGCGGCGCTGCCCACGGTCAGCGGCCGGATCAACTCGTGATCGCTCGACTCGGTAGGCGCCGGGGGCGGCACCTCGCGGTCGCGTACCTGGCCGCCGGTGTCCGCCCGGTAGCGCCGCCACCGGCCGTCGCCCCGGGCCACGTCCACCTCGACCAGCTCGGCGCCGAAGAGGGTGAGCGCCCCGGTCACCGCGGCGGTCGCCACACCCCGCTCCTCGAGCTGGTTCAGCGCGGCGGTGGCCTCGGCGAACGCCCGCCAGGTGCGCCGTTCCTGGTCAGACCGGAGCCGGTGGCGGTAGGTCTGCTGGAGCAGCCACAGCGGCGGGGGCAGGAGCAGCAGCCAGCGGGCGTCGATCTCCAGCAGCGCGACCACCACCAGGCCGACGGCCACGTTGCCGACGAACATGAGCAGCTTGCCCCGGAGCGCCGCGAGCAGCGGCGGCCCGATCGGCACCCCGTGCCGCAGCGCCAGGGTGGCCGCGCCGAGCCAGGCGGTGGTGAGCAGGTAGGTGACCGAGCCAGCGGTCAGCGCGAGGGCCAGCTCGGGGGTCGGCGCGGCGAGCAGCGGCTGGCCGAGCGCGCTGGCCACCGCCGCCGCGAGCGCGGTGGCGGCGGTCAGCGAACCGGCGATCCGGACCAGTTCCAGCACCGGCCGGCGGTCGGCGAGCAGGGACATCGCGGTCCAGGCGGCCCCGGTGCCGAGCAGGGCCGCGGCCGGCAGCCACCCGGCCGGTACGAGATAGAGGCAGACGATGAGGGCCGCCTCGCCCCAGGTGATGCTGACCATCCCGGCTGCGGTCCGGAAGCGCAGGCGGGCGAGCTGGGCGACGGCGAACGCGGCGACCGCGATGCCGAACCGGGCGGGGGCCGGCAGCGGGTTGCCCGCCGGGAGGGACGCGGGCACGGTGAGGCCGAGCACGGCGGCCACCAGGGCGGTCACCGCGACGGCACAGGTCAGCAGAAGCACCCCGGAGGGGGTGCCGCGCAGGCCCCACCGCTCCGGAGGGTGACCGTCCCGGCCGGAGGTCACCGGCCCACCCCGTCCACGGGCGGTCCGAGGGCACGGTGGGCGGCCACGGCTGCCATGGACATCGGCGCCCCCCTTCCGCGCACGGCTGGGGCCTTTCGGTCCCCCCGGCGGAAGGCTAAGCCAAAGCCGGTGGTCGCAACAGGGGGCGACCACCGGCTTCGACGTGATTCACGTGCCGACTACCCGTTCCGGCGCTGCTGAGAGCCGTTGGGAGCATTCGTCGGTGATTCCTGCGAGGCCATCCCGTCTGTCGGATCGGCGACCGTCGCATCGGTCTGGTCCCGGTCGGCCGGACCGGCCTGCTGCGGGAAGCGGTCGGGCAGTCGACGCAGCCGGGCGTTCATGTTGCGGATCAGCAGGATGGTGACGATGGCCAGCAGCACGATGAGGAAGAGGCCCATCGGACCGGCCAGGCCACCCGTGCGGGTGTCACCGAAGTTGTTCTCCGCGAGCACCTGGGCGGTGGTCAACATGGCGTTCCTCCGATGTGCGGTTGCTGACCAGGGTAGCCCGCGGGGAGATCAGTGGGCATCGCACGTCTCGCGGACCCCGGCGAAGAGGTCGGACTCGGGCAGCGGGCTGTCGACCAGGGAGCGGGCGAGCTGGAAGTCCTCGGTCGGCCAGGCACGCCGCTGGAGCTCCATCGGCACGTGGAACCAGAAGCCGTCGGGATCGATCTGGGTGGCGTGGGCGCGCAGGGCGTCGTCGCGCACCGGGAAGTATTCCGCGCACTCCACCCGGGTGGTGATCCGCGGCCCCTTGTCCGGGCGATCCTCCCAGCGCTTGAGCCAGTCCTCGTACGGCGACTCGAGCCCGGCGGCGAGCATCGCCTCGTGCAGGGCCATGATCTTGCCGCGGGAGAAGCCGATGTCGTAGTAGAGCTTCAGCGGCTGCCACGGCTCGCCGAGGTCCGGGTGGCGATCCGGGTCGCCGGCCGCCTCGAACGCGGCGACGGTCACCTTGTGGGTCATGATGTGGTCGGGGTGCGGGTAGCCGCCCTCCTCGTCGTACGTGGTGACGACGTGCGGACGGAACTGGCGCATCAGCCGCACCAGCGGCGCGGCGGCCACCTCGACGTCCTGGAGGGCGAAGCAGCCCTCCGGCAGCGGCGGCAGCGGGTCGCCCTCGGGCAGCCCGGAGTCGACGAAGCCCAGCCAGGCCTGCTCGACGCCGAGAATCGCCCGGGCCGCGTCCATCTCGGCGCGGCGGATCTCGCCGATGTTGGCCCAGACGTCCGGCCGGTCCATCTTGGGGTTGAGCACGCTGCCGCGCTCGCCGCCGGTGCAGGTCACGACCAGGACATCCACCCCCTCGGCGACGTATTTCGCCATGGTCGCGGCGCCCTTGCTCGACTCATCGTCGGGATGGGCGTGCACGGCCATCAGACGCAGTTGCTCTGCCACCTTCGGTGCTCCTCGTCTGTGCCGACCGGCCGGACCCGTCGGGGTCGACCGGCTGACCTGCCGGAATCTCCCCCCGTGCCCGCGGAAACCCGTACCGGCCGGTCGGCGGCCCCGCCGACCTGCCATCCTTGGTTGAGTGCCCGGGCTGGGAAGATGGACTCTGCCATTCTTGCCGATGCCCACGACAACAACGCCAGGAGATACCCGCCGGTGAGCGAGACGCACGCCACAATCGCACCGGGTACGCCGGTCTTCCCGCCCGGCCGCTACGGCCGTCGCCGGGAGCCGGGGCGCCGCCGTCCGCTCCTGCTGGCCCTGTCCGCGGCCGTCCTGCTGGCGGTGCTCGGGCTGGCCGCCACCAAGCTCTACGCCCAGTACGGCGACCCCGACTACCGGGCCCAGATGATCACGTACACCGGAATCACCGACTCGCGGGTGGTCGTCGACTTCCGGGTCACCGTGCCCCCGGGCGGCTCGGCGACCTGCGTGCTGCGAGCCCGCGCGCACGACGGCGCCGAGGTGGGTCGCGTCGAGGCCACCGTGGCCGCCCGTCCCGGTGAGCGACACGTCACCACCCGGCACGAGGTGCCCACCACCGCCCGCCCGTTCATCGGCGAGGTCCTGCGCTGCCGGCCGGCCGGCTGAGCCGCCCGCTCCCACCTGCTCGAACCCCTACGGCGGGTCCCGTCACCGGCACCCGTCGTGATCGTCGACACCCGGATCGGTCCGGCACTGGTAACTTGATAGTTCACCTGTCAGCCAGTCCGCACCAACCGAGGAGAACGCCTGTGTCCACCAATGGCAACGAGGCGCCCGCCACCTGGCTGTCCCAGGACGCTTTCGACCGCCTGCAGGCCGAGCTCGATGAGCTGATCGCCAACCGGCCGGTCATCGCCGCCGAAATCAACGCCCGGCGGGAGGAGGGCGACCTGCGGGAGAACGGGGGCTACCACGCCGCCCGCGAAGAGCAGGGCAAGGCGGAGGGCCGCATCCTCTATCTGAAGGAGCTGCTCCGCACCGCCAAGGTCGGCGAGGCGCCGACGGCCGACGCCGTGTCGCCCGGCATGGTCGTGACGATCTACTTCGACGACGACGCCGACGACACCGAGACCTTCCTGCTCGGCTCCCGGGAGATCGCCTCCACGACCGACCTGACCGTCTACAGCCCCGAGTCCGCGCTCGGCAAGGCGATCCTGGGCGGTAAGGCGGGCCAGACCTGCACCTACACGGCGCCGAGCGGCGCCGACATCAAGGTGACTGTCGTCAAGTTCGAGCCGTTCTCCGGCTAAGAGCCAACCGGACCCGCGCCGGACGGCTCGGGTCCGACCCGACCGAGGCTGACAGGCTCCTCGGACCCGAGCCACCTTCGACCGCCCCGGCCCACCGGCCGGGGCGGTCGCGTCTTCTCAGCCCCCGGACCGAGATCACGACTCGCCGGCGAACACCACCTGGTAGCCGCTGGCCCGCAGGGCGCTGATCAGCGTGTCCGAGTGCTCCACGCCGCGGGTCTCCACCGACAGCGCCACCTCCACCTCGCCGAGGCGCAGGTGCGGGTTGGCCCGCTGGTGTTCCACGTCGACCACGTTGGCCCGGTGCTCGGCGATCTCGTGCAGCAGCGAGGCGAGCTGACCCGGCCGGTCCGTGCAACGGACGGTCACGCGCAGATAGCGGCCGGCCGCCGCCAGGCCGTGCTCGATCACCCGGAGCATGAGCAGCGGGTCGATGTTGCCGCCGGAGAGCACCGCCACCACCGGTGCCTCCACCTGGACCACCCCGGCCAGCAGCGCGGCCACGCCGACCGCGCCGGCCGGCTCCACCACCTGCTTGCCGCGTTCCAGCAGCATCAGCAGGGCCCGGGAGATGTCCTCCTCGGAGACCGTGACGACGTCGTCGACCAGCTTGCGGACGTGGGTGAAGGTCAGCTCGCCGGGACGGCCGACGGCGATGCCGTCGGCGATCGTCGAGAACGACGACAGGCGGACCGGCTCACCGGCCTTGAGCGAGGGCGGGAAGGCGGCGGCGGTGGCCGCCTGGACCCCGATCACCCGTACGTCGGGACGCAGCGCCTTGGCCACCACCGCGATGCCGGAGATCAGACCGCCACCACCCACCCCAGTGACGATGGTCTTCACGTCCGGGCACTGTTCGAGGATCTCCAGCGCCACCGTGCCCTGGCCGGCGATGACGTCCGGGTGGTCGAACGGGTGGATGAACACGGCCCCGGTCCGCTCGGCGAAGGTCTGCGCCGCCACCAGCGACTCGTCCACCGTGTTGCCGACCAACTCGACCGTGGCGCCGTACCCCTTGGTGGCCGCCACCTTGGGCAGCGGCGCGTTCACCGGCATGAAGACGGTGGCGTGGGTGCCGACCAGGCCGGCGGCGAGCGCCACCCCCTGCGCGTGGTTGCCGGCGCTCGCCGCGACCACGCCGCGTTCCCGCTCCTCCGCCGACAGCCGCGAGATCCGCACGTACGCCCCGCGCACCTTGTACGACCCGGCGCGTTGCACGTTCTCGCACTTCAGCCATGCCGGCCCGCCGAGCGCGGCGCTGAGCGGCCGGGAGGGCTCCAGCGGGGTGGTGCGGGTGACGCCGGCGAGCAGTTCCCGCGCGGCCCGTACGTCGGCGAGACCGACCAGTTCCGTCATGCCCCGATCGTGCCACCCGCCCCCGGCGGAACCTGCGGCGACGCCACCGTCGGATCGGTCACCCCTGCGGCGGCGGCCCGGTGACCGGCTGCGCCGGATAGGCGTAGCCCTGCGGCGCGCCGGGCGCCGGCCAGCCGGGGTGGGCGGGCCAGGCCGGCCGGCCGAGGGCGATCCGCTGTTCCTGGGCGGTGGAGATCCGCCGGATCAGCACGATCAGCGACCCCGCGGCGACCAGGCAGGCGACCAGCGGGATCAGGTGCCACCCCAGCGCCTCCCGGTAGTAGTCGGCGTACCACTTGAACTCGGTGTCGAACATGGGCTGCTCGGGCAGCCGGCCGTACGCCTGGTCGTCGCGCCGGCTGACCAGGCGCTCCCCGAAGCTGAAGGCCAGCCACGCCACCCACCAGACGAAGACCAGCCCGGGGGTGAACCGCTTCCAGAGGCTGTCCCGGGCGAGGTTGGCGACCACCCGGGCGGGCACCACGAAGTTGGCGAACGGCACCAGCCAGCCGGCGATCGCCCAGCCGGCGCCGAGGTGGGGCAGCGCACCCGGGAAGGCGTCCAGGTTCTTCCGGGCCCGCCAGGTCCAGACGATCACCAGCACGGCGGCGGTCAGGTAGGCCAGCAGGAACGGCAGCGAGAGCACCACCTCGATCAGCACCGCGCCGAGCAGCACGTCCGGGTCCTGGCTCTCCCTCGCGCGCCCGGCCAGGGCGGCACCGACCAGCGGAAAGAGCGCCACCACCAGGTAGAGCAGCGCGGTCGCACCGACCGCGATCGAGGCGGCCAGGCCGACGCCCCGCACCGAGTAGGTCGGCACGCCCGGGGTTACGGCGGGCTGGCCGTGTGGGGTGTGGCAGTTCTGGCACTCGTTGTCGCTGGGAGACGTCTCGTCCCCGCAGGTGTGGCAGCGCATGGATGACCGTCCAGGGGTGCGTGGGTGCGCACACGCTAAACGATCAAGCGTGGGCCGGCGACCCCGTGCCGATCCGGGGGTAGTCGGGGGCGTGTCGCTGCCACGGCGCCTGCATCTCGAACTGGCCGGCGACGCCGAGCAGCAGCAGCTCCGAGCCGGGCGGGCCGATGAACTGCACGGCGACGGGCAGGCCGTCCGGGCGGCGGCCGACCGGCACCACGATCGCCGGCAGCCCGGCGATGTTCCACGGCGCGGCGTACGGGGCGTACCGGATGTTGGCCTTCATGTTGGCCAGCCAGGACCGGCCGGACCAGCCCCCGGCCTCCGGCGGCGGGCCGGCCAGCGCCGGGGTGAGCAGCAGGTCGACCGAGTGGTCGGCGAAGAAGTTCACCGAACGCTCGCGCCAGGCGATCCGGTCCGCCGCGCGGACGTATCCCCGACGCTGCGCCCATTCGCCGAGCGCGACATGCCGGCGGCTGCGCCGCTGGAGTCCGCTGCGCTGGAGCCCGGCGGCCTGCGCGTCGGCGGCGGCCGCGGCGAACCAGGTGGCGAGTCCCTTGAGGCCGAGCGAGGTCGGGTAGACCGGCTCGGCGGGGACGGTGTCGTGCCCGGCGGCGGCCAGCAGCCGGCCGGCGGCGGCCACCGCGTCCCGGTTGGGCGCGTCCGGCGAGACGCCGCGGACCGGCGAGCGCAGCGAGACGCCCACCCGCAGCCGCTGCGGCGGCACCAGCTTGTCGGGGCGGCGGCCGGCCAGCACCGAGAAGCCGACCACCGCATCGGCGACCGTGCCGGTCAGCACGCCGTGCTCGGCGAGGCCGAACCAGTCGTCCGCGCCGAGCTGGTAGGGGATCACGCCCCGGCCGGGCTTGAGCCCGACCAGGCCGCAGCACGCGGCCGGGATGCGGATCGAGCCGAGGCCGTCGTTGCCGTGCGCCATCGGCACCAGGCCGGCGGCGACCGCGGCGGCGGCGCCGCCGGACGAGCCGCCCGGGGTACGCCGCAAATCCCACGGGTTCCGGGTCACCGCGGTCTCGTCGTCGGTGACTGCCCAGAGGCCGAGCTCCGGCATCCGGGTCACCCCGAGGATCACCGCGCCCGCGCCGCGCAACCGCCGGACCACCTCGTGGTCGGCCTCCGCCACCGGGGTACGCACGGCGGCGGAGCCGTTCCAGGTGGGCAGGCCGGCCACCGGGGTGTTCTCCTTGACCGCGACCGGCACCCCGGCCAGCGGGAGGTTGGCCAGGTCCTCCTGCTCGTCGACCTTCTCCGCCTCGGTGATCGCCTCCCCGCCGCGTACCGTGCGGAACGCGGCGAGGTCGGCGTCGGCGCGGGCGATGTGGTCGAGGTGGTCGGCCACGACCTGGGTGGCGGAGACGTCACCCCGGCGTACGCCGCGGGCGATCTGCTTGGCGGTCGCCCCCACCCAGGTCGTCGGCATGATCTCCGGCACGGCCATCCTCCCCAGCCAGCGGTCAGCCCAGTGCCTGCTCCAGATCGGCGAGCAGGTCGTCGACCGTCTCGATGCCGACAGACAGTCGCACGAGATCGCCGGGAACTTCAAGCGGCGAGCCGGCAGCGCTCGCGTGTGTCATCCGTCCCGGGTGTTCGATCAGGGACTCGACGCCGCCGAGCGACTCGGCGAGCACGAAGAGCTTGGCCCGGTTGCAGATCTCCACGGCGTGCTCCTCGCCGCCCGCGGCGCGGAAGGAGATCATGCCGCCGAACCGGCGCATCTGCTTGGCGGCCACCTCGTGCCCGGGGTGCGCGGGCAGGCCGGGGTAGATGACCTGGCCGACCTTGGCGTGACCGTCCAGGTAGGCCGCGATCCGCTCGGCGTTGTCGCAGTGCCGGTCCATGCGTACGCCGAGGGTCTTGATGCCGCGCAGGGTGAGCCAGGCGTCGAACGGCCCGTTGACCGCGCCCATCGCGTTCTGGTGGTAGCGCAACTCGTCGCCGAGCCCGCTGTCGGCGACGACCAGCGCGCCACCGACCACGTCGGAGTGTCCGCCGATGTACTTGGTGGTGGAGTGGACCACCACGTCGGCTCCGTGCGCGATCGGCTGCTGGAGGTACGGCGACGCGAAGGTGTTGTCGACCACCAGCAGCGCGTCGGCGTCGTGCGCGACAGCGGCCAGGGTGGCGATGTCGGCGATGCCGAGCAACGGATTGGTGGGCGTCTCCACCCAGATGATCTTCGTGGCGCCGGGGCGGATCGCGGCCCGAACGGCGTCCGGGTCGGAGACCTTCGCCGGGGTGTACGTCAGCCCCCAGCGCTCGGCGACCCGGGCGAAGAGCCGGTAGGTGCCGCCGTACGCGTCGTCCGGGATCACCACGTGGTCGCCCGGCTTGCAGACCGTGCGCAGCAGGGTGTCCTCGGCGGCCAGGCCGCTGGCGAAGGCGAGCCCCACCGGCCCGCCCTCCAGCGCGGCCAGGCACTCCTGGAGCGCGTCGCGGGTGGGGTTGCCGGATCGGCTGTATTCGTAGCCCTGCCGGGGCGCGCCGACGGCGTCCTGGGCGTAGGTGCTGGTCTGGTAGATCGGCGGGATCACCGCGCCGGTGCGGGCCTCCGGGTCCTGACCGGCGTGGATGGCGAGCGTCTCGAAGCCGTGACTCATTCCCGAGACGTTAGTCCGCCCACCCGTCCCATCGGATGGAACCCGGGCGCGAGTCGGCCGTCCGCCGGAGCGCCTACCCTGGCCGGGTGAGCGGGTGCGTGTTCTGCGGGATCGTGGCGGGCGAGGTGCCCGCGTTCACCGTCGCCGACGAGCCGGACGGGGTGGCGTTCCTGGACACCCGGCCGGTCTTCAAGGGGCACGTGCTGGTGGTGCCGCGCACCCACCTGGTCACCCTCGACACGCTGCCGACCGAGGCGATCCCGGGCTACTTCCGGCTGGTGCAGCGGCTCATCGTGGCGGTGGAGACCGGGCTGGGGTCCGGTGGGACGTTCGTGGCGGTCAACAACAAGGTGTCCCAGTCCGTCCCGCACCTGCACACCCACGTGGTGCCCCGGACGAAGGGCGACGGGTTGCGCGGCTTCTTCTGGCCGCGGACCCGCTACACCGACGACACGGAGGCCCAGGAGTACGCCGACCGGATCGCCGCCGCCCTGGCCTGACCGCGGGACGGGCGGGTAAGGAAGCGGGGCCCGGCGGTGTTGCACAGGCTGGGAAAGCCAAGAGAGGAGTCCCACCGTGTTCCTTCGCCGCATGAAGGCCGAGATGATCTCTCCCGACCAGGCCCTGCCGGGCCGCGCCATCGCGATGCCGATCTCCGACCGGCACGAGGTGCTGCCGTCCTCGCTCAAGGGCCCGTTCCCCGAGGGCGCGCAGGTCGCCGTGTTCGGGATGGGTTGCTTCTGGGGTGCCGAGCGGCTGTTCTGGACCCTCCCGGGCGTGATCACCACTTCGGCCGGCTACGCGGGTGGCTACACCCCGAACCCGACCTACGAGGAGGTCTGCTCGGGGATGACCGGGCACGCCGAGGTGGTCCAGGTGGTCTACAACCCCAGCCGGATCAGCTACGAGGACCTGCTGAAGGTCTTCTGGGAGAACCACGACCCGACCCAGGGCATGCGCCAGGGCAACGACGTCGGGACCCAGTACCGTTCGGCGATCTACGCCACCACGGACGAGCAGCTCGCCACGGCGCAGGCGTCCCGGGACGCGTTCGCGCCGATCGTGGCGCGGGCCGGCAAGGGCGAGATCACCACGGAGATCGCCCGGCTCGGTGACTACTACTTCGCCGAGGACTACCACCAGCAGTACCTGGCCCCGACCAAGAACCCGGGCGGGTACTGCAACCACGGCCCGAACGGGCTCAGCTGCCCGGTGGGCGTGGCCCGTACCGCCGGTTGATCGACCGGGTGTCCGTTTCCGGGCCTGCGGTGTTTGTCACACCGTGGGCCCGGCTCACTCCGGTCAGCCGACCGGGCCCGGCGCGAAATACGGGCACGGCCTGCGCCCCACCGAGGAGCGGCCGCGCATCTTAGCAAAGACCAGACTCCCCGGACATCAGCTCAACAGGCGAGCTGGGCCGACCTCTGGCAGCATTGCCCGGCATGTGCGGACTGGCTGGGGAGTTCCGTCATGACGGTTCACGCGCCGATGTCGCGGCGGTGGAGCGGATGGCGGCCACCATGAGTGACCGAGGACCGGACGACAACGGGATCTGGTCGCAGGGCCCGATCGCCCTGGGGCACCGTCGCCTGAAGATCATCGACCTGTCCGCCGCGAGCGGCCAGCCCCTGGTCGACGCCGCCGCCGGCCTCACCGGCGTCTTCAACGGCTGCATCTACAACTACCGCGAGCTGCGGGCGGAGTTGCAGGCCAGGGGGCACCGCTTCTTCTCCTCCGGCGACAGCGAGGTCGTGGTCAAGGCGTACGCCGAGTGGGGGCTCGAATTCGTCGACCATCTGGTCGGCATGTTCGCGGTGGCGATCAGCGAGCGGGACAGCGGGCGGCTGGTGCTGGCCCGGGACCGCCTCGGCATCAAGCCGCTCTATCTGGCCGAGGCCCCGGGTGTGGTCCGCTTCGCCAGCACCCTGCCGGCGCTGCTGGCCGGCGGTGGCGTGGACACCTCGATCGACCCGGTGGCGCTGGCCCACTACCTGAGCTTCCACAGCATCGTGCCGCCGCCGCGGACCATCCTCCGCGGCGTCACCAAGCTGCCCCCGGCCACCGTCCGGGTGTACGAGCCGGACGGCTCCCGCCACGAGCGGGTCTACTGGGATCCGTCCTTCACCCGGGCCGCCGAGCGGGCCGGTTGGTCGGCGCGGGACTGGCAGGACGCGCTGCTGGAGTCGCTGACCACCGCGGTACGCCGGCGGATGGTGGCCGACGTGCCGGTGGGCGTGCTGCTCTCCGGCGGGCTGGATTCCAGCCTCGTGGTCGCGCTCCTCGCGGGCGAGGGACAGTCTGGCCTGGCCACCTTCTCGATCGGCTTCGACGCGGTCGGCGGCCGGCCGGGTGACGAGTTCGTCTACTCCGACCTGGTCGCCAGGACCTTCGACACCGGCCACCACCAGATCAGGGTGCCCACCGGCGACCTGGTGCCGCCGCTGGAGGCCGCCGTCGCGGCGATGAGCGAACCCATGGTCAGCCACGACTGCGTGGCGTTCTGGCTGCTCAGCCAGGAGGTGGCCCGGCACGTCAAGGTGGTCCAGTCCGGCCAGGGCGCGGACGAGATCCTGGGCGGCTACCACTGGTATCCGCCGCTCGCCGGGGTCGACCGCGAGCGGGCGCTCGAGACGTACGCGAAGGCCTTCTTCGACCGCGACGCGGCCGGCCTGGCCCGGGTGCTCACCCCGGCGTGGCTGGTCGGCGGCGACCCGGCGCGGGAGTTCGTCGCCGCGCACCTGGCCCGGCCCGGCGCGCAGACCGCGATCGACGCCGGCCTGCGGATCGACACCCAGGTCATGCTGACCGACGACCCGGTGAAGCGGGTGGACAACATGACCATGGCGCACGGGCTGGAGGCCCGGGTGCCGTTCCTCGACCACGAGTTCGTGGCGCTGGCCGCGAGCTGCCCGCCGGAGCTGAAGCTGGCCCAGGGCGGCAAGGGCGTGCTCAAGGAGATCGGCCGGCGGCTCCTCCCCCACGAGGTCATCGACCGCCCGAAGGGCTACTTCCCGGTGCCGGGCCTCACCCATCTCGAGGGCAAGCTCCTCGACCGGGTACGCGACGCCCTCACCGCGCCCGAGGCCCGGCGCCGCGACCTGTTCCGCGCGGAGTACGTCGACGCACTGCTCGCCGACCCGAACGCCGAACTGACCCCGTTGAACGGAAACAAGCTGTGGCAACTCGGACTCCTGGAAATGTGGCTCCAGAGCCACGGAATCGACTGACCGTGACCGACACCCTCGCCACCGGCACGGCCCGTACCGACCGGGAACGGATGCTGGGTCGCCGCCGGGAACGCGTCGGACCGGGCGGCGACCCGGTCGCCCCCGGCACCCCCGAGCCGCGCGACGAGACCAGCTCGAACGGGGTGGTGCTGGACTGCGGCTGGGGCCGGCTGGTCTTCGGGCAGACCTTCGGCGAGCAGGTCGACGTCGCCGACGTGCTGCGTTCCGAGGCGGTCGGCGCCCGGGACATCTGCATCTACCTGCGCGACCCGCACGTGCTGGTCTCCCGGCTGCCGGACGAGTTGTTCATCGACCCGTCGCTGACCTACCGGCTGCCGCTCGGCGAACGCCGGCCGGCCGCCGCCGCGAGCGGCGCGGTCTCCGGCCTGACCATCCGGCCGCTGCGAGACGCCGACGACGCGGACGCGGTGAACCGGATCTACGCCCGCAACGGCATGGTCACCGCCCCGGTCGAGGTGCTGGTCGCCAACGCCGCCAGCGACCGGTTCCTGCACCTGGTCGCCGAGGCGGCCACCGGCGAGGTGGTCGGCACCATCACCGGCGTGGACCACGTCGCGGTCTTCGCCGACCCCGAGCGGGGCGCCAGCCTCTGGTGCCTGACCGTGGACTTCAACACCGCGCCGCCCGGCACCGGTCAGTCCCTGCTCACCGCGCTCGCCGACCGGCTCGACGAGCGGGGCCGGGCGTTCGTGGACCTGTCAGTGCTGGCCGAGAACTCGGGGGCGATCCGGCTCTACGAGCGGCTGGGCTTCCACCGCACCGGGACGCTCTGTGTGAAGCGGAAGAACCCGATCAACGAGCGGCTCTTCCTGCCCGCCACCCCGGAGGGGTACGACGAACTCAACCCGTACGCGAAGATCGTGGCCGACGAGGCGATGCGGCGTGGCATCCGGGTGGAGGTCACCGACCCGCGCTGGGGTGAGCTGAGGCTGACCAGCGGCGGCCGGACCGTACACACCCGGGAGTCGCTGTCCGAGCTGACCTCGGCGGTGGCGATGAGCCGCTGCGACGACAAGCGGGTGACGCGGCGGATCCTTACCCAGGCGGGGCTCTCCGTGCCGCGTGGCTGCACCGCCACCGGCGACGCCGACGACCTGGCCTTCCTGACGGACGTCGGCCCGGTGGTGGTCAAGCCGGCCCGTGGCGAGCAGGGCAACGGCATCACCGTCGGGGTGCGTATGCCCGAGGCGCTCGCCGCGGCGGTCGCGCTGGCCCGGCGGTTCTGCCCGGACGTGCTGATCGAGGAGCTCCGCGAGGGCGAGGACCTGCGGGTGGTCGTCATCGACCACGACGTGGTGGCCGCGGCCGTACGCCGGCCCGCCCAGATCACCGGGGACGGGCTGCACGACGTCACCGAACTGATCGAGCGGCAGAGCCGGCGGCGGGCCGCCGCCACCGGCGGCGAATCCCGCATCCCGGTCGACGACATGACCCGGGAGGTGGTGGCCGAGGCGGGCTACCGGATGCACGACGTGCTCCCCGAGGGGCGGGTGCTCACCGTACGCCGGACCGCCAACCTGCACACCGGCGGCACCATCCACGACGTCACCGCCGAGCTGCACCCGGCGATCGCCGAGGCGTGCGTGGCGGCCAGTCGGGCGCTGGACATCCCGGTGACCGGGCTGGACCTGCTGGTGCCCGCCCCCGACCGGCCGGAGCACGTGTTCATCGAGGCGAACGAACGGCCCGGCCTGGCCAACCACGAGCCGCAGCCCACCGCCGAACGCTTCGTGGACCTGCTCTTCCCCGGCACCCGGGCGCCGCAGCGGCTCTGGTCGCCGTCCGGCACGGGAGGCGCCCCGTGAGCCCGGCGCCGCTGCCGCTCGACCTCGACTACCTGCGCCAGGTGCTGGTGGAGCTGTTGGAGATTCCCAGCCCGGCGGGACGTACCGACCACATCCAGCAGTACGTGGGCGAACGGCTCGCCGCGCTCGGCATCGGCTCCACGCTGACCCGGCGCGGGGCGCTCAGCGCCAGCCTCCCCGGCCCCGGGCGACCGGCGCCGACCGGGCGATCGTGGTGCACACCGACACCATCGGCGGCATGGTGAAGCGGCTCAAGTGCAACGGCCGGCTGGAGCTGAAGCCGATCGGGACGCACAGCGCCCGGTTCGCCGAGGGCGCCCAGGTCCGGATCTTCACCGACGACCTGGACCGGGTGATCACCGGCCAGGTGCTGCCGCTGAAGGCCAGCGGGCATCGCTACAACGAGGCGGTCGACCTGCAGGGCGTCGGCTGGGAGCTGGTCGAGGTACGGGTGGACGAGCCGGTCGCCGACGCCGCCGGTCTGCGGGCGCTCGGCATCGATGCGGGCGACTTCGTCGCGCTCCTGGCCAACCCGGCGATCACCCCGAGCGGCTACGTCAAGTCCCGCCACCTGGACGACAAGGCCGGCGTGGCCGCCGTGCTGACCGCGTTCAAGGCGCTGGTCGACGCGGGCGTCACCCCGGCGGTGACCGCGCACCTGCTGGTCACCGTCACCGAGGAGCTCGGGCACGGGGCCAGCCACGGCCTCGACCCGGACGTGGCGGAGATCGTCTCGGTGGACGCGGCGGTGGTCGCCCCGGGGCAGCAGTCCCGGGAGGACGCGGCCACCCTGGCCATGGGCGACGGGGTCGGTCCGTTCGACTACCACCTCACCCGCAACCTGGCGTCGATCGCCCGGGAGCACGGCGTCGACCTGGTCCGGGACGTGTTCGACTACTACCGGTCGGATGTGGCGGCCGCAGTCGAGGCGGGCGCGCACGCCCGGGTGGCGCTGCTCGGCTTCGGCGTGGACGCCACCCACGGGCACGAGCGCACCCACCTCGACGGGCTGCGCCACCTGGCCCAGCTGCTCTGCCTCTACCTGCAGAGCCCGCTGGTCTTCCCCGAGTGGGACGCCGAGCCGGCGGGCGAGCTGGCCGACTTCCCGTCGCTGGCCGTCCAGCCGGCCTCCGCCGAGGGTCCCCGCGAGGGCCCGATCGGCCTGGACTGAGCGGGCTCCGGGCTCCGGGCTCCGGGCTCCGGGCTCCGGGCTCCGGGCTCCGGGCTCCGGGACGAGGATGGCTCGGATGGCTACGAACTTGATGACGTGAACGACTCACCCGCCGTCACGCCGGTCGGCCCTGCCACGACGCACCGATCCGGCCTGGCGAGAGATGCGCGGATTGCCGCACGGGTGGCCGAGGTGGTGGCGGTGGTCGAGACCCGGACCGTCACCACCGCCCCGATCGGATTCTCAGCCGAGGCGCTTGGGCCCGAGGTAGCTGCCGCCGGTGGCGTCGATGAGGTTGGCGGTGAGCCAGGCGCTGTCCTCGCCGGCGAGGAAGGCGACCACGTTGGCGATGTCGGCGGGAGTGCCCACACGTTCGATGGCCTGGGAAGCGGCGACTGCGGCCTGGGCCTCGGGGCGGTCGAGGAAGAACGCCGTCTTGTCGGTACGCGTCGGCCCGGGGGCGACGGTGTTGACGGTGATGCCGCGCGAACCGAGCTGGTTGGCCACGTTGCGGGTCAGCGTCTCGATCGCGGCCTTGGTCATCGCGTAGGCCAGCTCACCGGGCAGGGCGATCCGGGTGACGCCGGATCCGATGTTGATGATCCGCCCGCCGTCGCCCATCAGCGGCAACGCCTTCTGGATGAGGAAGAACGGCGCTCGCACGTTGACGGCGAACAGTCGGTCGAACGCCTGCGGCGTCTCGGTGTCGATGCCGCCGGCGGAGTCGTTGACACCGGCGTTGTTGACCAGGATGTCCAACCGGGCCTGCCCGGTCCGCTCCCGCAGTTCCGCCTCCAGTGCCCTGATCACGGTGTCGGCGTCGCCGTCGACGCCCAACTCGGCCTTGATCAGGAAGGCCCGCCCACCGGCCGCCTCGATCGCCGCCACGGTCTCCTTGGCGGCGGCGTCGTTGCTGGCGTAGTGCACGGCGACCAGCGCGCCGTCGGCGGCGAGCCGCTGGCAGATGCCCCGGCCGATGCCCCGCGACCCACCGGTGACCAGTGCCGTCCTGCCCGTCAGTGCTGCCATGCCCCAACCTCTAACTGTTTATCTGATAAGCAGTTCTGTTTATGTTATACACAGTGGTGGGCTCAGGCGTCAATCCCGATGCGGACGGCCCACGAGGAGGACCGGTGAAGGCCGAGGCGAGTGCCATGGACCTGCTCTGGGGGGACGGCGGGCGACGCAGCCGCGGGCCTCGGCCGGCGCTCAGCCCGGCGCAGATCGCCGACGCCGCGATCGACATCGCCGACACCGAGGGGCTGGCGGCGGTCACCATGAAGCGGGTGGCCGACCGGTTCGGCTTCACCGCGATGTCGCTCTACCGGCACGTGCCCGGCCGCGGGGAACTGGTCGCCCTCATGATCGACACAGCGATGGGGCAGGCCCCGCCCGTCGACACCTCAGCCGGCTGGCGCGCCGCGCTGCAGGGCTGGGCGCACGATCTCCACACCGTTTTCCGGCGCCATCCCTGGCTCGCCGAGGCGACCACGCAGGTACGTGCCGTCGGCCCTCGCGAGCTGAGCTGGTTGGAGCGAGCGGTGGCCGCGCTGGCCGGCACCGGACTGGGCGGCCCGGAACGGGTCGACGCCGCCCTCGTGGTCATCGGACATGTCCGTAGCCAGGTGCAGGCCGAGACCGGCATCGCCGCCGACGGCGGGGTCCCGCTGGCCACCGGGCTGAACCAGATGCTGCGGAGCCACGCCGCCGACTACCCGGCGCTGGTCGAAGCGGCCGACGGTGGAGCCTTCGCTCCGAGTGACAACGACGGATTCCAGTTCGGCCTGCGGTGCATCCTCGACGGCATCGCCGGGATCATCGCCGCCCGCCCTGATCCACCTACGTCATCAAGTTCGTAGCGACCCGAACGCGATCCCCCGTCGGCAGGCGCTGGGCGTCATCCCGGGATTCCCGCCGGGGCTGTGATCGAAATCCGTTGCCGGGGTCGCCGGGAAGTGGATAGCGTGGCGGTACACGGGAAAGGAGGTGGTCCAGACTTGTATAGCAATCGGACTCGTGAGGTGGCTGTCCGCTAGCCGCTGTCCTCGACAGTAAATCCCGTCCGCCGCGAGGCGGGCACAGGCACCATCGTCGAGACCGTGTGGCAGCGGTGCGGCGAATCCACGACAGCCACCCGACCCCCGGGGTGCCGGCCCAGTCCAGCCGGCCCGTGCGCGAGCGCGGAAGCCCCGGGGGTCGCTTCATGCTCCAGGGGGTTTCCGGTGTCCATGCGTGAGCTGGTGGTGCTCGGTACGGCCAGCCAGGCCCCCACCCGACACCGCAACCACAACGGCTACCTGCTGCGCTGGGACGACGAGGTGCTCCTCTTCGACCCCGGCGAGGGCACCCAGCGGCAGATGCTGCACACCGGGATCTCCGCCACCGATCTCACCCGGATCTGCGTCACCCACTTCCACGGCGATCACTGCCTGGGCCTGCCCGGCGTGATCCAGCGGCTCTCCCTGGACCGGGTACCGCACCCGGTGGCCGTCACCTTCCCGGCCGGCGGCGCCGAGTATTTCGCCCGCCTGCGCCACGCCTCGAGCTTCTACGAGGCCGCCGAGCTGACCGTGCAGCCGGTCCACACCGACGGGCAGCGGATCAGCGTGGGCGCCGGCACGCTGGAGGCCCGCCGGCTGCGGCACCCGATCGAGACGTACGGCTACCGGCTCGTCGAGCCGGACGGCTGCCGGATGCTGCCGGAGAAGCTGGCCGCGTACGGCATCGCCGGCCCGGCGGTCGGCGAGCTGCTGCGCGTCGGCCACCTGGACCTGGACGGACGCCGCGTCACCCGGGATGAGGTGAGCGTGACCCGCCCGGGCCAGCGGTTCGCCTTCGTGATGGACACCGGCCTCTGCGACGGGGTGTGGGCCCTGGCCGAGCACGCCGACCTGCTGGTCATCGAGTCGACGTTCCTGGAGTCGGAGGCCGCGCTCGCCGCCGAGGTCGGCCACCTGACCGCGGCGCAGGCCGCGCGGGTGGCGGCCGAGTCCGGGGTACGCACCCTCGTGCTCACCCACTTCTCCCAGCGGTACGCCGATCCGCGCCGGTTCGCCGACGAGGCCTGCGCGCACTTCACCGGCGAGCTGGTGATCGCCGAGGACCTGATGACCGTGCCGGTGCCGCCCCGGCGGGTAGCGTCGACCCGGTGACCGTCTCCCTGCGCCCCGCCACCGAGGCCGACCTGATGGCGGTCGGTGCCCTGCACCAGCGCTCCCGGGTGGCGGCGTACGGATCGTTCCTGCCGGCCGAGGCGCTGGCCGAGCCGACGCCCGAGGCGATGGGCCGCTACTGGGTCGAACGCTGGCGGTGGGAGCGGACTGACCACCGGATGACCGTCGCCGAGCGTGACGGCCGGCTCGTTGGCTTCAGCTACCTGGGCCCGGACGACGCGGGCGACCCCGCCACCGGCCTGCTCAACGCGATCCACCTCGAGCCGGACGAGCGGGGCCGGGGCACCGGGCGGGCGCTGATGGTCGACGCGCTGGCCGCGATGCGGGCGCGGGGCTGGACCCGGGCGGCGCTCTGGGTGCTGGAGCGGAACGCGCACGCCCGCCGGTTCTACGAGCGCGGCGGCTGGACCGCCACGGGCGAGCGGCGCGAGGAGCGGATCGGCCCCGCCCGAGTCCCCCAGCTCCGCTACGCCCGGCCGCGGTAAGGAAGGGCACCTTAACGCCTTCGGCGGAGGGGCGGCCTGACCGCCGTTCGCTGTGAGCGGATCGGGGCATGGGCGCCGGCGGCGGCGCGTTGGCACCGGCATGGACATCGAGCACACCGAGCGGGCGGAGGACGCCGCGCTCGACGCGTACTCCCGGGTGGTGACCGGCGTGGCCGCGCGGGTGCTGCCCAGTGTGGCCGCCCTGTCGGTGCGGACCGCGCGCGGCGCGGGCGCCGGCTCGGCCGTGGTGATCGGCCCGGACGGACTGCTGCTGACCAGCGCGCACGTGGTGCAGGGCGCCCGGGACGGCGCGGCCGCCTTCGGCGACGGCGTCGAGACCCGGTTCCGGGTGGTCGGCGCGGACCCGCTGTCGGACCTGGCGGTGCTCCGCGCGGAGGAGACGACCGTGCCGCCGGTGGAGCTGGGCGACGCGGACGGCCTGCGGATCGGGCAGCTCGTGGTCGCGGTCGGCAACCCGCTGGGGCTGGCCGGCTCGGTCACCGCCGGGGTGGTCTCCGGGCTGGGCCGGTCGCTGCCGGCCCGGGACGGGCGGGTCACCCGGCTGATCGAGGACGTCATCCAGACCGACGCGGCGCTGAACCCGGGCAACTCCGGCGGGGCGCTGGCCGACTCGGCCGGCCGGGTGGTCGGGGTGAACACGGCGGTCGCCGGGTACGGCCTCGGCCTCGCCGTACCGGTGAACGCCACCACCCGGCAGATCGTCGCCGACCTGACTAGCGACGGCCGGGTACGCCGGGCCTGGCTGGGGGTTGCCGGCGTGCCGGTGCCGCTGCCGCCGGAGGTCGTCGCCCGGACCGGGCAGCGGCGCGGGCTGCGGGTGGTGGAGGTGGTGCCGGGCAGCCCGGCCGGGTTGGCCGGGATCTACCTGGGTGACGTGATCCTCGCCGCCGGCGGCCGGCCCGTACAGGACGGCCAGGGCCTTCAACGGCTGATGCTCGGCCCGGCCATCGGCACCCGGCTGCCGGTCACCGTGCTGCGCCGGGGCGCCCTGGTCGACGTGGTGGCCGTGCCCACCGAGCTGGACCGCTGACGCGACGAGGGCCGCTCCCCCACGGGAGCGGCCCTCGTCCGTGGACTCAGTGCGCGCCGAGGTGGGCGAGCAGGTCCTGCCGGGTCAGCACACCCTTGGGCTTGCCGTCGACCAGCACCAGCGCGGCGTCGGCCTTCTCCAGCAGCGCGACCGCCTCGCTCACCGGCTGCCCCCCGCCGATCATCGGCAGCGGGTCGGTCATGTGCCGCTCGATCATGTCGTGCAGGTGGGCCTGCCCGGTGAAGAGCGCGTCGAGCAGGTCCTTCTCGGCGATCGAGCCGGCCACCTCACCGGTCACCACCGGCGGCTCCGCCTTGAGCACCGGGAGCTGGGAGACGCCGTACTCCCGCATGTAGTCGATGGCGTCACGGACCGTCTCGGTCGGGTGGACGTGCACCAGCTCGGGCAGCCCGCCCGGCTTGCCGGCGAGCGCGTCGGCCACGGTCGGCTCGGCGCCGGAGTTGTCCAGGAAGCCGTACCGGGCCATCCACCGGTCGTTGAAGATCTTCGACAGGTAGCCCCGGCCGCCGTCCGGCAGCAGCACCACGACCACGTCGTCCGGGCCGGCCTTGCGGGCCACCTCCAGGGCGCCCACCACGGCCATGCCGCAGGAGCCGCCGACCAGCAGCCCCTCCTCGCGGGCCAGCCGCCGGGTCATCTCGAAGGACTCCTTGTCGGAGACCTCGACGATCTCGTCGGCGATGTTCCGGTCGTACGTCTCCGGCCAGAAGTCCTCACCGACGCCCTCTACCAGGTACGGCCGGCCGGTGCCGCCCGAGTAGACCGAGCCCTCCGGGTCCGCCCCGACGACCCGGACCCGCCCCGCGGAGGCCTCCTTCAGGTAGCGGCCGATGCCGGAGATGGTGCCGCCGGTGCCGACGCCCGCGACGAAGTGGGTGATCCGCCCCTCGGTCTGCTGCCAGATCTCCGGGCCGGTGGTCTCGTAGTGCGAGCGGGGGTTCGCCGGATTGCTGTACTGGTTGGGCTTCCACGCGCCGGGGATCTCCCGGGCCAGCCGGTCGGAGACGTTGTAGTAGGAGCGCGGGTCCTCCGGGGCCACCGCGGTCGGGCAGACCACGACCTCGGCGCCGTACGCGCGCAGCACGTCCTGCTTGTCCTGGCTGACCTTGTCCGGGCAGACGAAGACGCACTTGTAGCCCTTGAGCTGGGCCACCAGGGCCAGCCCGACGCCGGTGTTGCCGCTGGTCGGCTCGACGATGGTGCCGCCAGGCTTGAGAATGCCCGCCTTCTCGGCGTCCTCCACCATCTTCAGCGCGATCCGGTCCTTCACCGAACCGCCCGGGTTGACGTACTCCACCTTCGCCAGCACGGTCGCCTGGATGCCCTCGGTGACGTTGCGCAGGCGGACCAGCGGGGTGTTGCCGATCAGCTCGACGACGTTGTCGTAGTACTGCACCTCGTTGTGCCCTTCGTTGCGGCGCCGGCGTCGGCGGCCGAGCAGACGTTCATTCGTCGCCCAGGGTACGTGCCGTCAGGGCACCACATGGCCCGGGATGACGGAGCTGCGACGCGCCTCCCACTCCAGAAATCGCTCGGTCTCGGCGAGCACACTGCCGGCCAGCCAGGTGACCATCACCGCGTCGTCGGCCAGCCCGAACACCGCCAGCGGGATCTCCGGCAGCAGGTCGATCGGCGAGACCACGTACGCCGTGGCCGCGGCCATCAGGGCCAGCCGCAGGCCGCCGTCGTACTCCCCCTTCGCGGTGGCCCGGATCATCCTGGGCAGCGCCGCCAGCCGGGCGCCCAGCGAGGGACCGCCCCGCGTCCCCTTCGCCAGCGCCCGGGCCAGCGCGGCGAAGGCCGCGCTCCGCTTCAACGTCCTGCCCATCTCTCCTCGCCCCTCTCCGCTCGCCCGATCAGGGTGCGACCCCGGCGCAAGAGCGCCGTCCGCCCTCCGGAACAGGTACCCCGAACCGTTCTCTGTCAGCCGCCCGATCGTGGAGAGCAGGTGTCGTAACGGCGCGATAGTGTCGGTTCATGGGGGAAGCTGGCTCCGTCGCACCGGCCGGCTGGCGGCGCGCCCGGCGGATCGCCCGCCTCGTGGCGATCGGCACGGGCGCCACCGTGGCGGCCACCGCCGCCACGGGCGGGGTGCTGCTCGGCCAGGCCCGGCAGGCGCGACGCACCATCCCGATGGCCGAGGCGCCCCCGCCACGCTGCGACGGGGTCTACGGCGCGAAGCTTCCCGGTCCGCCGGTCACCATGGTGATCCTGGGCGACTCCTCGGCCGCCGGCTACGGCGTGCACCGCCGCCGGGAGACACCCGGGGCGCTGCTGGCCACCGGGCTGTCCCGCCGGCTGCACCGGCCGGTCCGGCTGCACCGGTTCGCCGTGGTGGGCGCCCTGTCGGCCGGCCTGAAGCCGCAGGTCGAGTCGGCCCTGGAGGTCGAGCCGGACATCGCGGTCATCCTAATCGGCGGCAACGACGTCACCAACCGCACCTCGCCGGTCGTGGCCGTGCGCTACCTGGTCGACGCGGTCCGCACGCTGCGCGCGGCCGGCTGCGAGGTGGTCGTCGGCACCTGCCCCGACCTCGGAGCCATCCAGCCGATCCAGCCACCGCTGCGCTGGCTTGCCCGCCGGTGGAGCCGCCAGCTCGCCGCGGCCCAGACGGTGGCCGTGGTCGAGGCCGGCGGTCGGACGGTCTCCCTCGGCGACCTGCTCGGTCCCCGGTTCGCCGCCGAGCCGGCCCGGATGTTCGCCTGGGACCGGTTCCATCCGTCCGCCGAGGGGTACGCGGTCGCCGCGGCGGCGATGCTGCCCACCCTGCTCTCCGCGCTCGGCGCCGGTCCGGAACGCCGGCCGCCGCTCCCCGGCCGGGAGGGCGTGCGGTCGCTCCCGGAGGCGGCCCACGAGGCGGCCCGGCACGCGGGCACCGAGGTCAGCGGCACCCAGGTCCGGGGCCGCGACCACGGGCCGGGCGGGCGCTGGGCGCAGCTCCGACGGCGTGCCTTCTTCGGCGTCGGCGCGGTGCCGCACTCCGGTGACCACGCCGAGTCACCGACCCTGGAGGGACTGGCATGAGCAGGCCCGGTGGGGGCATCATCAGGCACAACGCGAGCGTGACATGAGCACGGCTCGCGAGCCGACCGGCCCGTGCGCCGTCGGCCCTGGGGAGGTGTCGTCATGACGGGGCGTAACGAGTTCGTGGTCCGGCTGGGTCGGGCCGCGGCCCTCTCCCTGGTCGCCGGCACGGTGGGTGGAGCCGCGATCCTCGCCGGCCAGGCCATCGCCGCGCGCAACCGCCAGTACGCCCAGCCCGAGCTGAGCCTCGCGCTGCGCGCCACGGTCGGCCGGGCGGACGGGCCGCCGCTGCGGCTGGTGCTGCTCGGCGACTCGTCGGCGCTCGGCGTGGGAGTGGACCGCTTCGAGGAGACCATCGGCGGCCAGCTCGCCCACCTGCTCGGCGAGGGGCCGACCGGCCGGCGGGTGCACCTGTCCAGCGTGGGCGTCTCCGGGTCACGCTCCACCGACCTGGCCACCCAGGTGGCCCGGGCGTTGCTCGGTGAGCGCCCCGACGTGGCCGTGATCCTGATCGGGGCCAACGACGCGACCGCGATGGCCCGCCCCGCCGACGCGGCGGCCTACCTCGGTTCGGCGGTACGCCGGCTGCGCGAGGCGCACGTCGAGGTGGTGGTGGGCACCTGCCCCGACCTCGGCGCGGTCCGCGCGGTCGCGTCCCCGCTGCGACACGTGCTCGCCTGGTCTGGGCGGCGGCTCGCCCGCGCCCAGACAGCGGCGGTGCTGAACGCCGGGGGCAGCGTGGTCGACCTGGGCACCGAGACCGGCCCGGTGTTCCGGGCGGACGCGGGGACGCTCTGCCAGGACGGTTTCCACCCGTCCGCCGACGGCTACCGGGTGTGGGCGCACGCCCTGCTGCCGGCGGTCGAGGCGGCGGCGGCGGTCGCCTCGCGGCACCACTGACCCAGGCCCGCCGGGCGTGACATTTCCCGCCCGGCGGCGAGCTTCCGCCACAAGTTACTCGCGGGTTAACGTTGGCTCATGCCGATTGAGTCGCCCCGCGACGCCGTCATCGTCGCCACCGCCCGGTCCCCCATCGGTCGCGCGTTCAAGGGTTCCCTGCGGGAGGTCCGCCCGGACGACCTGGCCGCCACCATCGTGCAGGCCGCCCTCGACAAGGTTCCCGCGCTGGACCCCACCACGATCGACGATCTCTACCTGGGCTGCGGCCTGCCCGGCGGCGAGCAGGGCTTCAACATGGGCCGGGTGGTCGCCACCCTGCTCGGCCTGGACGGCCTGCCCGGCGCCACGCTGACCCGATACTGCGCCTCCTCGCTGCAGACCACCCGGATGGCCATGCACGCGATCCGGGCGGGCGAGGGCGACGCCTTCATCTCCGCCGGCGTCGAGACCGTCTCCCGCTACGCCCGGGGCAACTCGGACACCCTGCCGCCGGAGGCGCAGGCGCTGGTCGGCGGCGGCTGGGAGAACCCCCGCTTCGCCGCGGCCCGCGAGCGCTCCGCGGCCCGCGCCCAGGGTGGGGCCGAGGTGTGGACCGACCCGCGCGAGGCCGGCCAGCTGCCCGACATCTACCTGGCGATGGGGCAGACCGCGGAGAACCTCGCCCAGGTCTACGACATCACCCGCGAGGACATGGACGCGTTCGGCGTACGCAGCCAGAACCTGGCCGAGAAGGCGATCGCGGACGGCTTCTGGGCCCGCGAGATCACCCCGGTGACCACCCCGGATGGCACGGTGGTCAGCGCCGACGACGGCCCCCGGCCGGGCGTGACCCTGGAGGGCGTCGCCGGCCTGAAGCCGGTCTTCCGCCCGGACGGCCGGATCACCGCCGGCAACTGCTGCCCGCTCAACGACGGCGCGGCCGCCGTGATCGTGATGAGCGCCCAGCGGGCGCGGGACCTCGGCCTCACCCCGCTGGCCCGGATCGTCTCGACCGGCGTCACGGCGCTGTCCCCGGAGATCATGGGCCTCGGCCCGGTCGAGGCGTCGAAGCAGGCGCTCCAGCGGGCCGGCATGACCATCGACGACGTCGACCTGGTCGAGATCAACGAGGCGTTCGCCGCGCAGGTGATCCCGTCGTACCGGCAGCTCGGCATCCCGGAGGAGAAGCTGAACGTGATGGGCGGCGCGATCGCCGTCGGGCACCCGTTCGGCATGACCGGGGCCCGGATCACCGGCACCCTGCTCAACGCCCTGGAGTGGCACGACAAGACCATCGGTCTGGAGACCATGTGCGTCGGCGGTGGTCAGGGCATGGCCATGGTGCTCGAACGGCTGACCTGATTCGGCGGACATCGACCCGGGTACGGGAGGCGCCATGGCGACGGTGGTGGAACGGGAGCGCAAGTACTCCGGGGACGAGGGCTTCCGGCTGCCGGACCTGACCGGGTGCGGTGGCGTCGCGACCACTTCCGACGCCACCGCCCTCGACCTGGACGCGGTCTACCTGGACACCGCCGATCTCCGGCTGGCCCGGGGCGGCTTCGCGCTGCGTCGGCGTACCGGGGGACACGACGCGGGCTGGCACCTCAAGGTCGGGGCCACCGGCGGCCCCCGGACCGAATACCAGTTCCCGGCCGGGCCGGAGGACACTGACCCGCCGGCCGAGCTGGTCGCGCTCTTCCGGGCCGCGTCCCGGGGCCGGCCGGTCGCCCCGGCCGCCCGGATCGTCACCCGCCGCCGGGAAACCCGCCTCCTCGACCCGACCGGCCGGACGCTGGCCGAGGTCGCCGAGGACAGCGTCGAGGCCCACGACCTGGTCGGTGGCGAGCGGCAGGCGTGGCACGAGATCGAGGTCGAGCTGGTCGACGGCGACGAGGCCCTGCTCGACGCGGTGGACGCGCGGCTGCGCGCGGCCGGGGCCTGGCCCGTACCCGTCTCCAAGTCGCAGCGGGCCCTCGCCAGCCGGCTCGCCGCCGCCCGGCCGGCGCCCGCCGACCCGGGCGCGGCGCCCGTGCTCGACTACGCCACCGCCCAGCGCGACGCCCTGATCGGCAACCATCCGGGCGCCCGCAGCGGCGACGAGGACGCCGTGCACGACATGCGGGTCGCCGTCCGCCGGCTCCGCTCCACCCTGCGTACGTTCCGGGGCCTGTGGGACCGGCGGGCGAGCGAGTGGCTGCGCGGCGAGCTGCGCTGGCTGGCCGGGCATCTCGGGCCGGTCCGGGACACCCAGGTGATGGCCGCCCGGCTCGCCGACGCCGTCCGCGCGGAACCGGACGAGCTGGTGCTCGGGCCGGTCGCGGCGCGACTCGCCGAGCGGTTCGCCGCCGACCTGGCCACCGCCCTCGACGACCTGCGCACGGCGCTCGACTCCGACCGGTACACCGAGCTGCTGCGCCGGCTGGACGCGCTCCTCGAGGGGCCGACCACCCGGACGGTGGACGCCCGCTGGGTGGCCCGCCGGGTCCGCCGCGCGGTGACCCGGGCGGACGAGCGCCTGGACCGGGCGCTGGCCGCCGGGACCGGCGCGGTGCCGGAACGTGCCGTCGACCGCTCCGGACGAGACGCGGGGCCCGACCACCCCGGCGGGACCGACAACATCGCGCTGCACGAGGCGCGCAAGGCGGCCAAGGCGGCCCGGTACGCGGTCGAGGTGCGCGAGCCGGCCGCCGGGCAGCCCGCCAGCCGGCTGGTGGCGCGACTCAAGGAGCTGCAGGACCTGCTCGGCGCGCACCAGGACTCGACGGTCACCCGCGAGGTGCTCCGCCGGCAGGCGCTGCGGGCGTACGCCAACGGCGAACACACCTTCACGTACGGACTCCTGCACGCCCGGCAGGCCGCGGCGGCCGACCGCGAACTGCCGGGTCTGGTCCGGGCGCGGGACCGGGCCCGGCGGCGGAAGGTACGGCGCTGGCTGAAACGGGCCGGCTGACGGCTGGGGCGACAGCGCCGGAGCGGGTGCCCGGCTGGCCGGCGCGGCTACAGCGCCGAGCGGGTCCCGGCCACCGCGGTCACGGCCTCGGCCAGCACCGGCTCCGGCGGAGCGGCCGCCACCAGGTCGGCCGCGACCACCCGCAGCTGGTCGGGCAGGACCAGGTCGTTGCCGAGGCGCGGCACCTCCCGGCGCGGCTCGCCCTCGGCGTCCGCCGCCAGGTTGGCGATCTCCTGCACCAGCTTGTGCACCAGGTCGGCCCGCGACACGTTGCCGCCCGCCGCCACCGCCGACCAGCGCGGCTGCTGCCAGTGCCCGACCTGCCGGACCAGCAGCTCCACCGCCCGCTCCAGTTCCGCTGCGCTCATCGCGGCCGAGTCTACGACGGCTCCAGGTCGCGGCGCGGCGGCAGACCGGCCTTCATTCGGCCGGAGCGCCGCCTATCGGCGCGGAGGCCGAATTATGGCCGCCAGCCGAGCTGGAGTCGTCGTACGGTCAGCGCCGGGCGTAGCTGAGCAGGCGGAGGATCTGCCAGTAGAGGAAGATCAGCCCGACCAGCAGCCCGAACGCGCAGAACCAGGCGTAGCGGCGGGGCAGGCCGGCCCGGACCGACCGCTCGACCAGGTCGAAGTCGAGGATGAAACTGAACGCCCCGGCGATGATCGCCACCACCGAGAAGACCCACGGCAGCCAGCCGACCTGGCCGGTGAGGTTGTAGGCCTCCAGGGCCTGCCGCCCGGTGACCAGGTACGCGACGAGGTTGACCAGGCCGAGCGCCACGATCCCGAGCAGCGTCCCAACGACCAGCCGGGCCAGCCGCGGCGTGGCCCGGACCACCCGGGCCCGGTAGAGCAGCGCCATGCCGAGGAAGACGCCGAACGTGCCGATCACCGCCTGCGCCACGATCCCCGGATACACCATCTCGAACGCCCGGCTCGCCACCCCGAGCAGCAGCCCCTGCAGCACCGCGTACGCGGCGATGAGCGGCGGGCTGGTGATCTGCCGGAGCGAGATGACCAGCACCAGCGCCAGGCTGGCCAGGGAACTGCCGACCAGCGCCGCCGAGACCCACACCGCCGGCGGTACGACCACCCAGGCGGCGACCGCCGTGACGCCGGTGAGCAGCAGCAGGCCGACGGTGCGGCTGACCACGTCGACCACGGTCATCGTCTCGGCGGCCCCGACGCCGAGCACCTGGCGCTCGGTCCGGCCGACGTCGTCAAGTCGGGTCAGCACCGGGTTGGCACTCCGCACCGCGACCTCCTCGCCGACGTACCCCGCTCCCACTCTGCCCCCGGTCATCCGGCGGCGGCGGGAAAACGACGACGCCCGCCGCCGCGGTCGCGGCAGGCGGGCGTCGCAAGTCGGGCGGCGGGACGGTCAGTCGTCGCCCTGGAAGTAGCTGAGCAGGCGCAGCACCTCCAGGTAGAGCCAGACCAGGCCGACCACGATGCCGAACGCGGCGGTCCAGGCGTAACGCTGCGGCAGCCCCATCCGCACGCCGTCCTCGATCTGGGCGAAGTTGAGCACGAAGCTCAGCGAGGCGACCACGATGCAGACCAGGCTGAAGCCGATGCCCAGCGGGCCGCTGTCGCGCAGGCCGGTGTTCACGCCGAAGAGCGCGAGCACCAGGTTGATCAGCATGACCGCGAAGAGGCCACCGATGACCGCGATCATGATCCGGGTGAACTTCGGGGTGGCCCGGATGACCCGCGCCTTGTAGAGCGCCGCCATCAGGAAGAAGACACCGAAGGTCGCCACCACGGCCTGGAGCACGATGCCGTTGTAGAGCGACTCGAACGCCTTGCTGACCATGCCGACGAAGACGCCCTCGACGATCGAGTACGCCACCACCAACGCCGGGTTGGCCATCCGGGAGAACGAGATGATCATGCCGAGCACCAGACCGACGAGCGCGGCACCGATCCAGGCGACGCCGACCAGGGCGTCCGGCACGAGCACCCAGGCCGCGGCGGCGGAGACGCCGAGGAGGCCGAGCAGCATGACCGTCTTGACGACGACGTCGTCCAGGGTCATCGGGGTCACGGTGGGCGGAGCCGCCGGGTAGCCGTAACCGGGGGTCGGGTACTGCTGCGGGTGCGGCTGGTACTGCTGCGGATATCCGGGCTGACCGTACGGCCCGGGCTGGGCGTACCCGGCCGCCCGCTCACGCTCGGCCGCCTGGCCGAGCCGGGCGAGCACCGGGTTCGAGGTCTTCACTTCTCAGGCCTCCCTCAGGGGGTCGATGCACGTGAACGTGCCTCTCCAGGGTAAACGTGGCACGCACCCGCGCACCGGGAGTGAAGCTGTGGGAAAGCTGAGAGTCTGGTGCCCGGGGCGGGGCTCGAACCCGCACGCCTTGCGGCAGCCGCTTTTAAGGCGGCCGTGTCTGCCGTTCCACCACCCGGGCGGGTGACACCGGCGCGCCGACACGCGGCGGTGCAGGTTCTCACCGTAGCCGTTGCGGCGCCGCCTGGCGTACCCCGCGGGGCGCCGCCGTTATGGTCGAGGCCGTGACCAGCGCCGCGCGCACCGCCCCCGGGCCCGACCGCGACCAGGCGGTCCACCTCGATCCGGCGGTCCCCCGCCCGGCCCGGGCGGCCCGCCTGCTGGCCGTCCTGCTCCGGCATCGCGCGGACCTGCTCGCCGGACTGCTCTTCGCCCTGCTCGCCGGTTGGCTCACCCACGGGCTGTGGCCGACCCCAGGGCAGCGCGTACTCGCGCTCAATCCGGCGGACCAGACCCTCTACGAGTGGTTCCTGGCCGTCGACTCGCGCGCCTGGCTGGGCGACTTCAGCCTGCTGACCGACCGGCTCAACGCCCCCGACGGGGTCAACCTGATGGCCAACACCACGGTCATCGCGCTCGGCGTGCTGTTCGCCCCGGTCACCTGGGCGTTCGGGGCGCCGGTCACCTTCGCCCTGCTGGCCGCCGGCAATCTGGCCGGCACGGCGGTCGCCTGGTACCTGCTCTTCACCCGGACGCTGCGGGCCCGCCGGCTCGCCGCGGGGCTCGGCGCCGCGCTCTGCGGCTTCGGCCCGGGCATGGTCTCGCAGAGCAACGGGCACCTGCACATGACCGCTCAGTGGCTGGTCCCGGTGATCGTCTGGCTGGTCGTCCGGCTGCTCCGGGCCGCCGACCCGGCCGGCCGCCCGGCCGGGCCGGACCGACGGCGGCTGGCCAGCTCGGCGGTCGGGCTGGCCACGGCGGTCACCGCCCAGCTCTTCGTCGGCGAGGAGGTGCTCTTCCTCACCGCGGTCACCCTGGCGATGATGGCGCTGGCGTACGGGCTGACCGATCGGGCCCTACTGCGCCGGGCGCTGCCAGAATTCGGCGGGGGGCTGATGATCGCCGCCGGTCTCGCGCTGCTCGTGCTGGCGTACCCGTTGTGGTACCAGTTCGCCGGGCCGCAGGGCGTCGCCGACGGCATGTTCAGCCCGGACTACTTCTCCGCCGACCTCACCGGTTGGACGACCTTCTCCCCACAGTCGGTGCTGGGCAACGCCACCGCGGCCCGGCTGACCACCGGCCCGGCGGAGTACAACACCTTCCTCGGCTGGCCGCTGCTGCTGGTCACCGCCGCCTGCGCGGTCTGGCTGGGCCGGCGCCCGCTGGTCGTCGCCTGCGTCGCCGGCGGGCTGGTCATGGCAGCGCTGTCCCTCGGCTCCCAGGTGATCATCGCCGGTGAGCGGACCGGGCTGCCCGCCCCGTACGCCCTGCTGGCCGGGGTGCCGGTGGTGGACGGCGCGCTGCCGACCCGGTTCGCCCTGGCGGTGCTGCCGCTGGCCGGGACGGTGCTGACCCTCGCCGTGGACCGGGCGCTGGCGGCACCCGGCCGGGCCCGGCAGCTGGTGCCGCTGGCCGTCGGCGCGGCCCTGCTCAGCGTCTTCCCCACCCCGCTGCCGACCACCGACCGGCCGGCGCTGCCCGAGTTCGTCACCGCCGGCCACTGGCGGCAGTGCGTACGCCCCGGCGAGGTGCTGGTCCCGGTGCCCACGGCCACCCCGACGGACCCGTGGCCGATGCGCTGGGCCACTGCCACGAACGCGGCGTTCGGCATGCCGGAGGGCTTCTTCATCGGCCCGTACGGCCCGGACGGCTCGGCGACCATGGGCACCTACAAGCGCCCCACCTCGGCCCTGCTGGCCGACGTCGCGAAACGGGGAGTGCCCGCCGCGATCGGCTACCAGCAGCGCCGGCAGGCAGCGCGCGACATCCGCTTCTGGGGCGCGTCGTGCGTGGCACTGACCGACGACGCGCCGCACGCGGAGTCGCTGCGCCAGACGCTGGAGCAGCTCTTCGGGCCGGGCACCCGGGTCGCTGATGCCTGGACCTGGCGGTTCTGACGGGTCTGGTTGCTGTTGCGGCTCCGGTTGCGCTTTGTGGGCTGCGTCCCTGTCGGTCTCTGGTTGCGCTTGTGGGCTGGGGGCGAGGGTGACCGGCTCCGGGCGGTCAGGCTTGATCCCTGCGCCGGTCACCCCCGCCCCCAGCCCCGTCGCGGTCCTGGCCCGCCCGCCGGTCACGGTTCTTCCTCCGGTACGAACCCGCGCCGTTTCCCGATCTTGGACAGGTACCGATCGCTGCGGACGGTAACTGCTCAAGATCTCTGGAGACGGCGCTGGCCGGCACCCCTTGGTAGGGGTGCCGGCCAGCGGCTTGTGCGTGTTCTTCAATTGTCAGCTGTTGCTTGGGTCAGCTGTTCCAGTACTGGGCGACCAGGTCGGCGGCCTGCTGTTCCCACTGGGCGTAGGCGTCCGGGTAGGCCGACACCTGCACCGTCTGCGCCGCCTGGGTCAGCGGCATGTCCTGCCAGCCGTCGATCTGCTTGAGGCCCTTCTCGAACGCCAGGGTCGCGTACTCGGGGTTGGTGATCTGCTCCGGCGTGCCCCAACCACTGGAGGGGCGCTGCTGGAACAGGCCCAGCGAGTCGTGATCATTGGC
>NZ_VSFA01000300.1 GCF_008119785.1 Micromonospora sp. MP36
CCAGTGCGAGTAGGCAGCAGATCCGGGCGTCTTCGGCGTCGTCCTTCTTCCTGGCCGGGCCACGGCGGCGGGCCACCAGGTCCGGGTTGACCGGAACAACGGTGAAACCAGCTTCCACCAGCGTCTCGACCAGCAGGCCGTGCCGGGTTTCCAGCACTACGCGGATGTCGGCCGGGTCCGGCTCCAGCTCCAGGCACCGCTCGATCAGCCGGTTGATCCCCTCCGGGCCGTGCGGAATCCGGAACTGCTTGATCACCCCCTTACCAGGCATCCCAAGTGCAACGTCGTGGAACGACTCCGCCCAGTCCACACCAACACCCAGCACGCGCACCTCACTCGACGCTTGCCCGAACGGTCAGGTCAGTGGAGGCGCAGCGCCGTGCTGATGGACCAGTCCTCCCGGGACAACACCCTCGTGGGCGTCGGGCCTCCACCGGTCACTCCCGGGGACGCCGTCTCACCAAAGTCCTCAAGGGACAAACCGCTAGAGCGTTCCCCGGAAGTGCCAGGTGAGAAAGGTAGTCCCATC
>NZ_VSFA01000301.1 GCF_008119785.1 Micromonospora sp. MP36
TAGGTGGCCGAGCCGTCGCGGCACACGACCTCGACGCCGGGATGCTCACGCAGCCACGCTTCCAGCGTGGCGGCGGTGCGGTCGGGCAGTACCTCGATCCGTTCATGGGTCTCGGCGTCGATCACCACCGTGGCATAGCGGTGCCGCCGGCACAGAGCAAAATCGTCAACGCCGATCACACGAGGCGTCCGCCCGGTGGGCAACGGGATGCGCAGCAGGGCGCGCAGGGCCGTGTGACGGGACAGGCCCATGGCGAGTATCGCCAGCAAACGCGACCCTGCCCGGCCCGCTAACTCCTTGACCACGGCTTTGACCTGCCTGTTCAGACGGGCCGTGCGGCGCTGGTATCGCTCCAGCACCCCGGGAACCTGTTCGCGGAAGGTGTGGCGGCAGCCGCGCGTGGGGCACACCAGACGCCGCACCCGCACACGGACCACCACCCGGCGCCCATCGACCGGAACGTCGGCCACCGTCCGCCAGTGATAGCCGTGCACCCGTCCCGACGAGGCCCCGCACACC
>NZ_VSFA01000302.1 GCF_008119785.1 Micromonospora sp. MP36
TCGGGGTCGCCGGCTCGGTGCAGGATGTTGATCGCGGCGTTCACGTCTGCCTGCCACACCACCCCGCACCGGGTGCAGTGAAACCGGTCCCCGCTGCGTCGGCCGAAGTCGCCGCAGCGGTGACAGGTTTGTGAGGTGTAGGCGGCGTTGACGGGAACGAGCGCAGAACCTCTACGCTCCGACACGCTCTTCAGCGCCTCCGCGGTGACCCCCTTGGTCCACGCCGCGAGACGCCGATTGATGTTCTTGGGTAGCTTCTTACGCCCGGTGAAGCGTTTGGTGAGGTCCTCGGCGACCACGGTGCCGGCCTTGTCGACGACCTCGTGCACGGCGGTGAAGATCTCCGTACGCACCCGCACCCGGTGCCGGGCGGCCTGCCGATCCCGCTTGACCGTGCCAAGGTTGTTGGCCTTGATCCGGTGCGCTTTCGCGTGGTTACCGTGCAGGGCGGCGGTGTTGGCGATCGAGCGCAGCTTCGCCCGGCGCCGGTTGCGTTCCTTCAACCGGTCCGACTCGCG
>NZ_VSFA01000303.1 GCF_008119785.1 Micromonospora sp. MP36
GAGCTGTACGCCTTGTCCGCCGAGAGGGAATCGAGGCGTTTGCGGGGACGGCCGATCCCGCCGGGACGGGCCACGGCCACGTCGTCGAGCAGCCGCACCAGCTGGCGGGTGTCGTGGTCCTGGCCCGGGGTCAGGTGACTGGTCAGGTTCCGGCCCCGCCCGTCCCCGATGGTGTGGATCTTCGTGGTCCACCCGCCGCGCGACTTGCCGAGTCCTTCCCGTCGCGCTGCGTCACGGCTGCTCAGCCCCCTTTACGTGCCCCGGCGGCGTGCTGGTGGGCCCGCACGATCGTGGAATCGGCGTTGGCGTGCCAGTCCAGGTCCCCGGCAGCGTCCGCGTCGGCCTGCAGCATCGCCTCGATCCGCGCCCAGGTCCCGTCCTCCTGCCACCGGGTGAACCGCTTGTACAGCGTCTTCCACGGCCCGTACCGTGCCGGAACGTCCCGCCACGGCACCCCGGTACGCACCCGGAACACGATCCCGTTGATCACCTG
>NZ_VSFA01000304.1 GCF_008119785.1 Micromonospora sp. MP36
TCGGCAAGAGCGGTCGGCTGATTTGTCCGTCTCGCAGGTGCAGACCCTGACGCCCGCTCGGCGGCAGTTGCAGACGTTTTTGGTCGGAGGGTCATGCCATGATCCCACCCATGCACGAGGTCGTTGTCGCGGCGCTGGTTCGCGAAGGTCGAGTCCTACTCGTCCACCGAAGTCCGAACCGCCGCGCCTACCCAGACGTGTGGGATCTGCCGCGGCGGACACATCGAGACAGGCGAGACAGAGCTGACTGCGCTCACCAGGGAGATGCACGAGGAACTGGGGGTGCAGATAGCAACAGGCTCGGCGATCCATCTGTGTCGGCTGGACGCAGGCCGCGGAGAGGATTCCGTACGCTTCAGCGCGTGGCTTGTCGGCGAGTGGGAAGGGACACCGACAAACGTCGCTCCCGACGAACATGACGAGATCCGTTGGTTCCAGCCCGAAGAGTTGCCTCCGCTCGCCCACGAACTCATGGGCCCGG
>NZ_VSFA01000305.1 GCF_008119785.1 Micromonospora sp. MP36
AGTTTCCGGGATCGTTTCCCACCGTGGTGGGGACGCGTGGGCGTGCAGGTGGAATCCTGCGCCCAGGGCGTCTGCGCGTGGCTGGTGGCCGGTGGTGGGTGTGCTGATCGTTGTCACGCCCTGGTGTCGGTGGGCTGCGCGGGGCAACCTCATCCGGTCCGTTGGTGCGTGTCCCTCCGGACGCTTACCCGCTCGGCTGTGAGGCCGGGTGGGGGAGGGTGCCCTGCGTCGCCTGGGCGCGGGGCGTGGTGGCTTGCGCCGGGTGGGGCCGGTCTTCGACCGGTCCCCCCAGCAGGTCTTCGTGATGACCGCTGCCGTTCGAGTTTGTCGACCACGGCGCGGATGACCATGTGCCCGGTGGTCTTGTCGGTGAGGGTCTTGGCCTGGTGGGTGAGGCCGCGGGCGGCGATGCGCCGCCATGCCCCGTGGTCGCGGTCGCCTTGCCAGCGGCAGGACTGGT
>NZ_VSFA01000306.1 GCF_008119785.1 Micromonospora sp. MP36
CCCGCTGGTCCGGCTGGACACCATCAACGGGATGGAGCCGGATGAGGCGAAGCGTCGGCCGGAGTTCTACAAGCTCACTCCGCTGTACCCGCAGGAGCGGCTGCGGTTGGAGACCGAGCCGCACATCCTGACCACCCGGGTGATCGACCTGGTGATGCCGATCGGCAAGGGTCAGCGGGCGCTGATCGTCTCGCCGCCGAAGGCCGGTAAGACGATGGTGCTGCAGGCGATCGCGAACGCGATCACCCGTAACAACCCGGAGTGCCACCTGATGGTGGTGCTGGTCGACGAGCGGCCGGAAGAGGTCACCGACATGCAGCGGTCGGTGAAGGGCGAGGTCATCGCGGCCACGTTCGACCGTCCGCCGCAGGACCACACCACGGTGGCGGAGTTGGCGATCGAGCGGGCGAAGCGCCTGGTCGAGCTGGGGCACGACGTGGTCGTGCTGCTCGACTC
>NZ_VSFA01000307.1 GCF_008119785.1 Micromonospora sp. MP36
GTGCGCGGGCAGATCGTCGACCGGATGCGGCACCTCGCCGCCGAGGCGGGTATCGCCGTGGTCACCGTCCCCGCCCGGAACACCTCGAAGCATTGCCCGCAGTGCCTGACTCCGCTGCGGCACTGTAAGGCCCCTGACAAGCCGACCGTGGCGGGTTGGAAGTGGGCCATCTGTCCCCGCCAGTCCTGCCGCTGGCAGGGCGACCGCGATCAGGGTGCCTGGCGGCGGATCGCCGCCCGCGGCCTGACCCATCAGGCCAAGACCGTCACCGACAAGACCAGCGGGCACATGGTCATCCGCGCCGTGGTCGACAAACTTGAAGCCTCCGCGGTCATCACGACAAGCCACCGGGGGGACCGGTCGAAGACCGGCCCCACCCGGCGCAAGCCACCACGCCCCGCGCCCAGGCGACGCAGGGCACCCTCCCCCACCCGGCCTCACGGCTCGGCGGG
>NZ_VSFA01000308.1 GCF_008119785.1 Micromonospora sp. MP36
TGAGCGTCGGCTGTGGCGGGGTTGGCCTGTTGTAGTTCGTGCACCAGAGTGTCGATGTGATCTTGCGGGAGTCCGAGGGCTTGGCGTGCCTGGTAGCGTCCCCGGGCCAGTAGTCCGGTATCGAAGTCATAGCGCAGGTCGTCGATGTCGAGGTCGGTGAGGTGTCCGAGGTGGGTGACGAGGCCGGCGGTGAACCAGCGGGCGGCCTGCTGCGGGTAGCCGTGTTCGGCCAGGGCCTCGCCGATGACGCTGAACACCTCGGGATCTTGTGGGCGGAGTCTGCGCGCTTCGGTGATCATGGCCATGGCCTCGTTGTGGCGGTGCCGGTCGAGCAGGAACGAGGCGTAGGCGGCCTGGGCGGTGCCGGGTTCGGCGTCTTCGATGTCGAGCGCGTCGCGGAACATCTGCTCGGCCAGG
>NZ_VSFA01000309.1 GCF_008119785.1 Micromonospora sp. MP36
GAGTCGGCGATGGTGACGGTCTTCCCGTTGTCGCGGTAGCCGACGACGCTGATGTAGTGGCCGCCTTCGAAGGAGTGGGTGTTGCCGTCGGTGTCGGTGGCGGTGCCGGCGATGTTGGCGACCACGGCCCGGCCGTCGTCGATGGTGCGGACGATGTCGGCGCGCAGGGTGTCGGTCTGCTTGTCGTCAGCCTTGGCGTCCTTGATTTCCACCGAGTGGTAGGCGTCCTTCTTGCCCGTTTCCTTGTTCAGGACGGGGGTGATGTCGTTGATGCTGTTGGTGCCGTTCTCGGTGGTGCCCATTTCCTTGGCCATGGCGTCGACGTCGATGTTCTTGCCCTGCACCGACAGTGCGTTGCGGGTGGCGGCGGGGCCGCAGTAGTAGAAGTTCGGCTGGGCCTCGTAGCGCACGTTCAG
>NZ_VSFA01000031.1 GCF_008119785.1 Micromonospora sp. MP36
CGGAGGCCGCGCAGGCGCTGCTCGCCGCTGCGGACCGGACGCTGGCGCGCGGCCGCGTCCACCTTGCCGTTGCCGGTCAGCGGCAGCGCGTCGAGGAAGACGAACGCGCCGGGAACCATATAGGACGGCAGCTCGGCCGAGAGGGACGCCCGCAGGACGGCACTGTCGTGGTCGGTGCCCGCGGCGCCCGCCACGTACGCGACGAGCTGCGGGTCGTCGGGGTCGTCCCGGCGCAGCTGGACCGTCACGTCGCTCTCCGGCAGGTGCCGCCGGGCGGCCGCCTCGATCTCGCCGCACTCGATGCGGTAGCCGCGCAGCTTGACCTGGTTGTCGGTGCGACCCAGGTATTCGAGGTGCCCGTCCGGGCGCAGGCGCACGAGGTCGCCGGTCCGGTACAGCCGCGCGCCGGGGACGGACGAGAACGGGTCCGGAACGAACCGCTCGGCGGTCAATCTCGGCTGGTGCAGGTAGCCGCGCGCCACGCCGGCTCCGCCGACGTGCAGCTCGCCCACCACTCCCGCCGGGACCGGGTTCCCCCACCCGTCGAGCACGTACAGCTCGGTGTTGGCGATCGGCCGGCCGATGGGGACCGAGCCGTCGGCCGGCGTGGCCGCGTCGACCTCGTACGCGGCGCAACCGACCACGGTCTCCGTCGGCCCGTACTCGTTGACCAGCGCGGTGGCGGGGGAGTGGGTCCGCCAGGGCGCCACCTGGTCGGCGCGCAGGTTCTCGCCGCCGATGACGAAGCACCGGGTGCGGTCGGCCAGCTCGGCGGGGCGGAGCTGGTGGTTGACCAGGTCGAGCTGGGCCGGGGTGATCTTCACCAGCGCGAACGGCGTCCGCTGTTGGCGCAGCGCCTCGCCCAGCGCCTCCGGGCCGAGGTGTTCGCCGACCATCAGAACGGTGGCCCCGCTGGTCAGCGGGACCAGCAGGCTCGTCACGGTCAGGTCGAACCCGATCGACGAGTGCAGCGGGACCGTGTCCCCGGGCTGCAGCCGGTAGGCCTGGGCCGCCCAGCGCACGTAGTTGCACACGCCGCGGTGGGTGACCATCACGCCCTTGGGGCGGCCCGTCGACCCGGAGGTGTAGATGACGTACGCCAAATCCTCCGCCGACGGCGACGGCCGTCGGCGCGGCCGTCGCCGCGGCCCGCCGCCCGAGCTTCCGTTGCCACGACCGGGGTCGGCCTGGGTGACCGGCGTGTCCAGACCCGGCATCAGCAGCGCCGTGTCGTCGGGCACCAGGTGCGCCAGCTCGGCGCAGGTGAGCACGACCGGGGCGGCCGTGTCGTCGAGCAGGTAACGCAGCCGGGCGGGTGGATTGGCCGGATCCATCGGTACGTAGGCCGCGCCGGTCTTCAGCACCGCGAGGACCGCCACGGCGAACGGAACGGCGCGCGGCAGGAGCACCCCCACCAGGCCGCCGATCCCGACGCCCCGCTGGCGCAGCGTCTCCGCCAGCGCCTCGGCCCGCGTGTGCAGCTCGTGGTAGGTCAGCGCGGTGTCGCCGTCGGTCACCGCCACACCGTCGGGGGTACGCCGGGCCTGCTGCTCGATCAGCACGTGGACCAGCTCGTCCGGCGCCTCGGGGGTGGCGGTGCCGTTCCACTCCGCGACAAGCTGCCGGTGCTCGTCGGGGGTCAGCATCGCGGCGGAGCCGACCGGCGCGCCCGGGTCGGCCAGCAGCGACCGCAGCAGCGTCTGGAAGTGCCCGGCGAGGCGGACCATCGTGTCCTCGTCGAACAGGTCGGTGCGGTACTCCAGCACGGTCCGCACGCCGTCGGCATTCTCCCGCACCGAGACGGTGAGGTCGAACTTGGCGGTGCTGCCGGGTACGTCGAGCGAGGTGACGTCGAGGCCGTCGAGGCGCGGCGGCGCCGCCTCCCGGCCGTACACGAACATCACCTGAAACAGCGGGGTGAAGCCGGGCTGGCGGGCCGGGCGCAGCGACTCCAGCAGCGCCTCGAAGGGCAGCTCCTCGTTGCTCAGCGCCTCGAGAGCGGCGGTGCGTACCCGCTCGAGCAGCGCCTCGAACGACGGGTTGTCGTCCAGCCGGGCGCGGATGGCGACGGTGTTCAGCAGCAGCCCGACGAGCTTCTGCGCCTCGGCCCGCTGCCGGTTGGCCGTGGGCGTGCCCACCACGATGTCGCGCTGCCCCGTCCACCGCGCCAGCAGCACCTGCAGCGCGGCGAGCAGCACCATGTACGGGGACACACCCATCCGGTGGCACAGCGCCATCAGCGCCTCGGTGGACACGTCCAGCGGGACCGACAGGGTGGCCCCCGCGCTGGACGGCACGGTGGGCCGCGGCCCCCGGGTGGGCAGCTCCAGGACGTCGGGCGCGTCCGCGAGCTGCGCGCGCCAGTAGTCGCGCTGGGCGGCCGCCTCCGCGCCGCCGAGCCAGTCGTGCTGCCACGCCGCGTGGTCGCGGTAGTCGACGTCGACCGGGTCGAGGTCCGCCGGCCGGCCCGTGCGGTGTGCGGTGTAGAGCCGTTCCCACTCGTCGTGCAGGATGCCGAGCGACCACTCGTCGACGGCGACGTGGTGCAGGGTCAGCAGGAGCAGGTGCTCCTCCGGCCCGCAGCGCAGCAGGCTGACACGCAGCAGCGGCCCGCGTTCCAGGTCCATCGGGGTGCGCGCCTCGGTCTGGATCCGGGCCTGCAACTCCTGGTCGCGTTGCCACGCGGGCAGCCCGCTCAGATCGTGCACCCGCAACAGCCCGGGGCGCGGATCGTGCACCACCTGGACCACGCGCTGCGCCACACCGTCCGGATCGGACGGCCCAGCCGGGCCGTCCGCCGCTGGCGCGAGCGTGGTACGCAGTGCGGTGTGCCGGGCCACCAGCCCGTCGAGCGCCGCCGACAACGCCGCCACGTCCAGCGGTCCGCGCAGCCGGTAGGCCAGCGGCACCAGGTAGGTGGCCGCGTCGGGGTCGAGGCGGCTCAAATACCACATCTGGCGCTGCGCGTACGAGGCCGCGACCGGGCCAACAGCAGGAAAAGCGCCTGCGGCATCGGCCCGGAACGGCGCGACGGGCGTCGCTCGCCGGGAACTCAGGACGTCGGTCATCGCGTTTGCCTTCTATGTGCCAGCACCGGCCGGAGGAACGCCGTCAACGCGCCGGCCCGTTCGATCGTTGCTCGTGGTCCAGTGGGCCGAACCTGTCGCTGGCGGCCGGTCGACCTGGGGTCGGCTCGGCCTGGTGGAACACGGTCACGGGTACGGCACCGGATGCGGTGACGCGACCGGCCAGCGGGATGATCCCGCAGGTCGGAGGGTGCCCGTGACAGCCCCCGTGATCAGCCCACTCATACGACAGATGTAGATCCTTGAGAGGAAAAGCCCGTCGACATCATGGCACTGATGATCTTGGCTGCGGGATCCCCGGAATGTGTCGGCTGTCGATGCTTTCGGTGTCGACGTCGTTGCACGTTCGTCTATTTTTCTGTCGGCGGCAAGATCTATGACGCGGAAGGTGTCGCAACGACGATTGACTGAAACATCCGGGGGCACCGTAGGAGGGTGAGGTGAGGGCGCTGGCCGGGCCGCAGTTGCCTTCGTACCCGGATCGCGCGGCCAGGTGTGCGAGGCCGCGGCGCTGCACACCCAGGACAGCGATTTCCTGGTGGTTCGGGAAGTCACTACCTCGGCCTGGCTGGGCATCGAACACCAGGGCAAGGGCTACGGAGCCGAAGCTCGCACCGGTCTGCTCACGCTGGCGTTCGACCACCTGGACGCACGCGCCGCGCTCACCGAGGTGTTCCAGGACAACCACGCCTCTCAAGGCGTGTCCCGCAAGCTCGGCTACGAGCACGACGGCATCTCTGTTGACGCCCGCGATGGCGAGGCCGTCGTATCCGACCGCCTACGGCTCACCAGAGAGAAGTGGGCCCAGGAGAAGCTACCGACGGCGACGGTCGACGGATTTCCGGCCTGCCGCCCGATGTTCGGCCTCTGAACCGCCTCCGACCGAAGAGCACCAGGCGCTCCCAGAACAGCGGACCCGACGCGGGCAGGGCACCTGGGAGTTGGAAGCGCCAGAGACGCCTCGCCCTATCAGATGTCCTAGTTCTGGAGCTCCTGGACAGGACGTGACAGCAGGCAGAACTCGTTGCCTTCAGGATCAGCAAGCACGACCCAGCTCACATCGGACGGCTGGCCCACGTCGACGCGTCGCGCACCGAGGGTGAGCAACCGGTCAAGCTCCTCCGCGGTGGACACGCCGTCGGCACGCAGGTCGAAATGCAAGCGGTTCTTGATCACCTTGCCCTCAGGCACAGCAACCACGTCGATCATCGGCCCGGAACGGTCGGAGGCGGCGATGGTGATCACCTCATCATCCTCATCAACAACCTGCCAGCCCAGAACCGAGCACCAGAAGTCGGCGATCAATTGTGGTCGGATGGCGTCGATGGCGATGACGGCAAGACGGCTCGGCATGCCGTTATTCTCACCCACCCGCGACGATGCACCAGCCCCAGCGCGGCGCTCGTGGCCCCGGAACGGCTCGCCGACGCGGATGCCAGGATGGGACGGTGATGGAGCTCGACGGCGTGCCCGCGACGGCCGACGACCTGGCGGCGCTGGCGCTGGTCAACTACGGCCACTTCACCACCGTCCGGCTGGAGCGGGGTGGGGTGCGCGGATTCGGCCTGCACCTCGACCGGCTGGCCCGGGACTGCGACGCGCTGTTCGGCGTGCCCCTGGACATCGACCGCATACGCGGGCTGGCGCGGCGGCTGGCCGTACGGGTGGATCCGCCGGCGATGTTGCGGATCAGCGTGTTCGACCCGGATCTCTCCGTCGCCCACCCCGCCAGGGATGCGCGGCCCCGCGTGTTGATCAACGTGCGGCCGGCCGAGCCGGCGGCGTCGTCCCCAATGCGCCTGCACGCTGTGTGCCACCGGCGGGACCTGCCCGGAGTCAAGCACGTCGGCCTGTTCGGCGCCGTGCGCGAGCGTCGCCTGGCCCAGCGCGCCGGCTTCGACGACGTGCTCTTCGTCGACCCGGACGGCCGGGTCAGCGAGGGGGCCACCTGGAACATCGGCTTCGTCGTAGCCGGTGAGGTGTGGTGGCCCGTGGCGGACTGCCTGCCCGGGGTCACCGCCCGCCTGCTCGACGGGGTGCTCGCGGGGATCGGCATGCCGCTCCGTCGGGAGCCGATTTGGCTCGGCAGCCTGCCCGCCGGCTGTGCGGCCTTCGTCACCAGTGCCGGCGTCGGAATCCGGCCGGTGGCCGCGATCGACGGCCACTCGCTCGCCGCCGAGCCGGCGCTGCTCGATCGGCTGCGGGCCGGGTACGAGGCCATCCCGCCCGAAGCCCTCTGACCGTGCCGATGCTCGCGGAGCGGCGCGCCGGCCGAGCACATCCGGGGCCCGGCGGCGCGAGAGGCGGTCCCGACGGGACCCCGCTCCGACAGGGGTCGGCGGCAGAATGGCTGCATGGAGCAAGCGATGCGCGACGCCATCCGGAACGGTGACCTCGCCGCCATCCGCCGCTTCCTGTCCGCGTTGCCGAACGAGGCCCAGTGGCAGGACGAAGGCCGGGCGGTGGCCGCCGAGGTGATCCGCTCCGGCGGCCCAGGGCTCGCCCAACTGCTCTACCCGGCTGGCGAGGTCGTGCCCTCCGGGCCCTGGGGCGATGTCGACCCGGTGGTGTGGGCGGCCGAGCACGGGGCCAGCGAGTTGGTGGAACACCTGCTGCACCGGTACCCGGCACCGGAAGCCACGCTGCGGACTGCGCTCAACGCGGCCCGGGCCTGGCTCGACGTCGATCCGGAGGCCGAGCTGCGCCGCCGGTCAAGGTTGGCGGACGACGACGACCTCACGGTGGTACGGGATCATGTCACCGTCGGCAAATACCTGCCCCGAGCGCTGCGGATCCGGTTGACCACCGCCGACGGCCGGCGAGCGGAGGTTCTCGCCGAACACCGGGCCGTTGTCACCGTCCTCGAAAAGTCGCTGGATCTCCCGGTCTCGCGCGACGAACTGCTGGCGCGTGCACTGTGGTCGGCGGACCCGGAGTCGTGCGACTGGTGGGCGTCGCAGCACGCCGTCACGGTGCGATTCCCGGCAGAGGAGACGTTCCGGTGGGCGGTCGGGCGGCTCGCCGATCCGGAGGTGGCCGTGCGGCGATTCACCGCCGAACTGCTGCACTCGTCGACCGTGGACGGGGAGGCCGTCGACGCGCCGTACGCTGCCGAGGCCCTGGCGGTGCTGCGCGACCGTATGACGGCCGAGACCGACACCGAGACGCTGTGCAGCGTGCTCGGCGCGTACGCGGGCTTCAGCGAGATCGGCGCGATCCTCTACGAGTTCCTGCCCTTCGTCGCGGACGATCGCGCTCCGGTGCGCAGCCGCGTAGCCGCGGACGTGCTCAACGGCGTCGGCGGCCCTGCGGACGACCCGCCGCCGCACGTCATGCGGGCGATGCTGAGCCTCGCCCGCGACCCGGACCCGACGGTACGCACGGTGGCGACGGCCGCGCTCATCCACTCCGTGATCGACGCGCCCGCACTGCGGGAGCTGCTCACCACCCAGATGAACGGCGACGACAGGGAGGTGCAGGTTCGTGCGGCGGCCGGCCTGGCGATGCGCGGGGACGTGCACGCCCTGGCGGAGCTGCGCCGGATGAGCGAGGAGGACGGATACGAGTCGCTCGCCTGGTGGGAGTTCGACCACGTGGAGCGTGTGCTCGCACACGGCTGGCCATCCCTCGGTTGACCATCGTGCTGCCAGAGCGGGTCCTCGTTGAGTCGGCTTGGGCTTCGCGGTCATGACGAAGGCGTCTGCGATGTCGATGTTCGCCGCGCTGCTGGACCGTTCGGTGGCGCGGATCGGGGAGCTGGCGGCTGATGGTCGTTGTTTCGATCGGCAGGCCGTCGTCGAGATCGCGGACGTCTGGGACAACCACACATTCCCGCTGGTCGGCGCGGCGGTCAGTCGTCCGGCGTGGTTGCGTGAGCGGCGGGCGCGGGCTGCGCTCGGATGGATGGCAGAGCCCGGACCGGCCCGCCGGGCGTGGATGGTCGAGCAAGCCGCAGTAGCTGGCCACCGGCTGGAGCCGCTGCTGCCTCCGCCCGCTCAGCGTGTCGTGCACTACCGCGACTACCAGGGGGTGGTGCGGCCCGGCATCGTGCCGCTGACCGCGACGGCCGTCGCGAGCGTCGGCGAGGACTACGATCTGGCCCGTGCCCAGGTCCGCGGCGTGCGGGTGGAACGCGCCGGGCCGGAACTCTGCGGCTACGTAGCCCTGGCGGCGCCGCGCGGTTACCACGCGCCAGGCGATCATGAAGCGGTCGTGGAGTTGTTCCTCAGCGACGTCCAGGCAGTGGAGTTCGACAGCGGTGACAGGGCCGGCGCGACCTTGGCTGCCGATGCCGCTGGAGTCGAGGTCCGGGTGGGCGCCCAGGGACACCTCCGTGCGGCCTCGGCCACGGTCTGGTTCGACGATCGGTCGTGGCACCTGTCGCACGCTGGCCGGGCCGCGGACCCGTACACCCCACGCCGCCCGGCCGCGCCGCGCAAGCCTCCACGAACCCAGCTACGACCGGCGTGCGATGGGGCGTTGGACGCCGCCATGGTGCTCCACCAGGCGATGCTGGAGATCCGTTCGGTGCGCTACGCGAAGCTTGTCGGCCGGGTTCCGCTGCGGGAGCTGTGCGAGGCCCTCGCGGGCGCCGGCGACGGCGTGCTCACCGCCGCCGGTCAGCCTCCAGCGGCGCGCAACAACGCGTTCCGACGGCTGGCCGAGAAATGGATCACTGGGAGCCCCAGCTTGGCCCATCGGATCGCCGACCGGTTCGCCGACGTTCACTGGGCCCGAGCGTTGGTCCCGACCAGCTCACCCCGGCCCACGGTGACCGACCTACCAGCGCAAGCCCAGCTCACCTTGGCCGCGTACACCGCCGCCCACACCGAGTTCGGCGCAGCGCGCGACGCCTCAGCGGTGGTCAACCTCGCCGTCTCGCAAGATGACGGCACGTGGGGACTGCGGGCGATCGAGTTCCCGCGCCCCGCGCATCTGTCGCTGGGCACAGCCGCACTCACCGCCCCGAATGCGGCCTCGTATACCGCCGGCGTCTCGCTGTCCCTTGGCGGCGACTTCACCGTTACCTGCCGCGAGCGCGACCCCGGCTGTTGAGTGCCTGGCTGGGTCGGCAGGCCGATCGGGGACAATGCAGCGCGGGTCACCTTTCGTAAGATCATCGTCATGCAGCTGATCGAGCGGCCGTGGGGCGTCACCGCGTACGGTGCCGCGAGCGTGAAGTCGATGCCGGACATGGTCCGAGCGCGATTCCGGGTCGTGCGGGTGGAACAGACACCGTCGGACGCATTCGCCACCGCAGCTCAGGCAGTGCATTCGGTACGTCAGGCCCTGCGAAACCACGGCGTTGCTGACAGTGCGGTGGAGCGGTCACGGCTGGATCTCAAGAGCTCGTGGAGCGGCTACGGCCCAGATCGCGTCTTCCTCGGCTACGAGTGCCAGGCGTCGTTCGCGATGGAGTCGGACCGCCTGGACATCGTTCAGCAGTTGCTCGATGACGTCGTGGCCGCCGGTGCGAACGAGATCGAGGCGGTTGACTTCGACGTCACGACGAAGGCCGAGATGCGTGCGGAAGCTCGGCGTCAAGCGGTGGCAGCTGCTCGACGGAAGGCCGAGCTGTACGCCGACGCGGCCGGCGTTCGGCTCGGTACTGTCGTGCACATCGACGATGTCGATCCAGAGAACGTCGGGCACGGCCGATTCCGCGGCCACGGTTCGGGCGGTGAGGCCTCCGCGCAGGACCTTGCACCCGGACACGTGGTGGTGTCGGCTGCGGTGATCCTCGGTTTCTCGATCGCCCACGACTGAAACAGCGCCCGGGGGCGCCCGTGCGGACCGGCCCAACCTGGAATCAGGCCGGCAACCACGGATGGCTGACCAGGCGAGCGCTCGCCTGACCAGCCATCCGTGATCTTCTCGAACCGCCTCCGGTTGTCGCGCAGCGGTGTGAGCTGATCCCGCTGAAGGTCACGCCACGACCGGTGCGTTCCCGGCTGACCCTCGATGCCGAGTCACTGCAGGTGGAACCGGTCGTCGACGGCGAGGGCGGCCAGCTGCGGCACGGAGAACGGCAGCGTTGCCAGCCCCGGACGGTCGCCGTCGAGCCTTGCACCTTGGGCGACGTAGGTGACGACGCCGTCCGGGTGCCGGTAGGCCGCCCACTGGTCGAGTCGATCGTCGCTGGCCGGTCGAACCACGACGCCGACCCGTGCCGCGCCGACGGTCACCACCTGGCAGTCGCCCTGCATGCCCCAGAACTCGCGGGCCAGCGCGCACGGTTCGGCCGGTAGCTGATTGCCCGCGGAGTGCACTTCGACAAGTAGGCGCCCGATCCGTTCCTTCTGGGCCACGGCGGCCCAGGACATGTAGCTCCACACGTCGACGCCGTTCACCTTGTCCTCGAATTGCGCCTGGTGGGCACGCAGCGGCATCTGGTCAGCCGGCTGGTTCGCCGGGTTGTCCGGCGCGACGTAGCCAGCGGGCACGACGGAGACGATCTCGTCGAGGAGCCGGGCTCCCTGGTCGTACCTCGAACCCGCCCGCGCGGTCCGGTCTTCCTGCGGGCGGCCGTCCGGTCCGGTCGGCCACGGCTCCGCCGTGTCCTTGGCCGAGGGGTGCGGGATCGCCTGCGGCGCAGGACCCGCCGGGCGGAAGCCGCCGGCACCCGGGGTGCCGATGGCCGTGACAGCGGCGATCGCCAGCACCACGGCTGCGGATCCGCCGCAGGCCCACGTGGTACGGCGGCGGATGCGCGCCCGCCGGGCGGCGCCGAGGGCGGCGGCCGTACTCAACGGTGGCGGCGGCGTGACGGCCGTCATCTCGCTGCGCAGCGCGTCGCGCAGTTCTTCTCCGTTCATCGTTCCCCCTGTGCGATCCCACTGTGCGCGGGCTCCAGCAGGCCGCGCAGCGTATCCAGGCCACGGGCCGCTTGGCTCTTGACCGTCCCCGGCGAGCACCCCAGCAAGGCCGCCACCTCGTCGACCGACAGGTCCTCCCAGTAGCGGAGGACCAGAACGGCCCGCTGGCGCGGCGGCACGGCGGCCAGCGCCTGGAGCATCACCAGCCGGCCTTCCGGCGAGTCGGGCGGCGCCGGCCGCTCAGCCTCATCACCGCCCACCCGCTCCCGCCGCCACCAGCCGCGGCGCCGCTCGTCGAGGAAGGACCGGATCAGGATCTGGCGTACGTAGGCGTCGAGCACCTCGTGCCGAGAGACCCGGTTCCAGACCAGGTAGAGCTTCGTGAACGCCGTCTGGACCAGGTCCTCAGCGCGGTGCCAGTCGCCGCAGAGCAGGTACGCGGTGCCACGCATCGCGTCCGATCTCGCCGCGAAATACTCTGCGAACGCCGCGTCGCGATCGCCCATCCGACCCTCCGATCCGCCGATTCGAGATAGTCACGCGGGGTCCCGCTCGGAGGGTTGCCTCGCGGAGCGAATTCCTCGTGGCACACGACTCCGCGGCTCACGAGACGGACCCGCCCGCTGTTAAACGGCGGTGGATGTCGATGGTCATGGCTGGGCTGGACGGCGATGCGGGGCGTGCTTCCGCGTGAGGTCGCAGGAGGACCCGACCTGCCATGGCAGCCGCAGGTTGTTGTCGCCGTCCTGCCGGGCCTCGGTGGCTAGCTGATCTTGCCGGCGAACTTGACGACCCGTTCGGCAAGGTGGTCGAGCGCCGCGTACTGGGCTTCGGTCAGCGGGTCGGTGTTGTTGCCGCCGGTGACGTGGGAGACGCCGTACGGGTTGCCGTCCACGAACTTCAGCGGATCGGTGTAGCCGGGCGGCACGATGATGCCGCCGAAGTGGTAGATCGTGTTGTACAGGGCCATGAGCGTCGTCTCCTGGCCGCCGTGCGCGGTCTGTGAGGCGGTGAAGCCGGCGTAGGCCTTGTCGGCCAGCAGGCCCTGCGCCCACTGCGGTCCGAGCGTGTCCAGGAACTGTTTGAGCTGGCTGGCGATGTTGCCGTACCGGGTGGGGGAGCCGAAGATCACCGCGTCGGCCCAGACGATGTCGTCCGCCGTCGCCTTCGGCTCGTTCTTGGTGCGGTCGAAGTGCTGGCTCCAGGCCGCGTTCGACGCGATGGCCTCCGGGGGCGCGAGTTCCGGGACTTGGCGCAGGCGCACTTCCGCACCCGCCTTCTGCGCGGCCTCGACCACCCGCTCCGACATGGCGTGGATGGTGCCCGTGGCCGAGTAGTAGATGACGGACAGTTTGACCTGTGCCATCGAGGTCATCCCTTCGTCGTTCCCGGGGAGGACCCGCGGGATGTTTGCGTGATCAATAATCTCGGCACTCTGGTTACCCGGACAATCGCGGTCGAAACGACCTCGCCCTACCCGGTGCCGCCGCGGCTTCCGGACGGACTGCGCCGGTTCGATCCCTGGCCGGGCTGCTGGCTCATGATCGAAGGCAGCGGGCCGCGCGCCCGCGCCGGCGATGGTGCTGGCCGGCCTCGCGGCGCGGCTGCGCCATGCCGCCGTTGACCGGATTTGGGCACTGTGTACTGTTGATCATCTGTTATGGATCACTGGCGCCAGACACGTGCGTGATCTTCGCGCCGGAGCTTTGGAGGACCGTGTGCGCGTACTAGCGCGACGACTGTCGATCTCGATTCTCTCGGTTACTGTGGCGGTGGCGACGTTCGGGTCGCCGGCCCGTGCCGCGACGAATCCGTTCACCCCGGCACAAGCCTGCAACAACGACTTCGGCGGCTCCTGGGCCCAGGCCTCCGACGGCCACCGGTCGATCTACTCGGGCAGCACCAAGGTGGGCGACGTCTACCTGATGTACAACAGCGCGACCGGGTACAACTGCGTCGCCACCCTCAAGGCGGTGGCCGTCGGATCGACGACCGGGGTTGCCGCCAGCCTGCGGGTTGAGGGCGGTTCCTGGGTCACCGACTCGGGCAACTACAAGTACTACGCCGCGAAGCAGCGCTCTGCGCGGGACACCTGCGTCATGTACGAGGGTGAGGTCCTGTACGGCACGATGTGGCAGGCCGCCGGCAGGTACACCTGGGGTAACTGCGGCTGACGAGCCACGAGCTGCGGGTACGCGGCTGCAGCCGCGTACCCGCTCTCCGAGTGGGTCATTGCTCGTCGCCCCCTTCGGCGCTGACCGACCTTTTCGGCAAGCGCCTACAGCGCCGAACCCGGTAGGCCGACCCAGGACACCCCGCGCCTGCCGGTTGCGAGGCCGCGGGCGCTGAGGCGCCAGTTCGTGACGTGGCGCGGCCTACGTGTGGCCGCAGGCCGCAACTTGATCCCACCGCCCCCCGGCGCGGGGAATTCTCGTTCGATCAAGCTTGATGGGTCGGGCAGGATGGCGGGGTGATCTGGGGGAGCAGCCGGGTGCGGCCGCCGGCGATGGGGGAGGACGGGCCTCTCGGAGCCGTGCGGGACGCGGTTGACCGCGCCACCGCGGGCCGGTGGGAGGCGCTGAACGACCTGGTCGAGGTTCTGGCCGACGTTGATGCCGACGGTGACGAGGTGGTGGCGCGGTCGGCGTTGACGCTGCTGGCTGGTGTTCCAGGGCTGGTGGCCCGTTTGGACGGGCATGCCCGGCAGCCGCCGTGGTATGGCCCGTACCAAGAGCCCGCGTTGCGGCGGGTCGGGGCGCGCTTTTCGGTCGGGACGTCCGGGCCGGTCGCGATGGCGCTGGCGAGCATGCACGGCGATGGGCGGATCCGGGAACGCGCGGTCGCGGCGATGGCCACGCGGCCCTGCCCGGAGGTGACGCCCTTTCTGGTGTTGCGTACCGGTGACTGGGTCAAGCCGGTGCGGGATCGGGCGCGATCCGCGCTGGCGTTGCTGCTCGCCGACGATCCAGGCACCTACCTGGCGGCGGCGTTGCCGACCGCGTTGCGCCTCGACGCATGGTTGCGGGGTGGTTTCGCCGTAACCCAGGTACAGGCCGCCTTGCGGTCGGCGCCGGCGGAGGTGTGGCGCGGGCTGCTGGGCTCAGGTGGGCGCCGGCAGCGGCGGTTGGTCTTCGAGGTCGTCCTGGCCCAGGGCCGGCTGCGTCTGAACGACCTCGTGACGTGCGCCGAGACGGATCCGGATGTGCGGATCCGGGCCCGGGCGGCCGAAGCCGCCTGCCGCGAGGCGGTCTGGACCCGCCGCGTTGACCTCCTGCGCCGCCTGGCCCGGTCCGTTCGTGCCGAGGTCCGGGTCGTCGCACTGATCGGGCTGGTCCGGGCCGGTCAGGACCGCGATGTGGTGGCCTACCTGGACGACGACGCGCCCCTGGCCCGGGCCGTCGCCCGGGACACGGCCCGCCGCCTCGACATCGACGCCGGGGAGCACTATCGGAATGCGGTCAGCTCGGAAGGGCCGGTGCTGGGTGCGATCGCGGGACTTGCCGAGACCGGTTCGGCGGCGGACGCCCCGCTGCTGCGGCCGCTGCTGAGCCACCCGCAGGCCCGTGTCCGTGCCCAGGCAGTGCGGGCACTGCGCCTACTTGAGTCGGTCGTCCCGGAGGAGCTGCTTCCGCTGTTGCGGGATCCGTCGCTGGCAGTGGTCCGGGAGGTGACCGCCGCGCTGCGGCCCATGACCGATGCCCTGCCACCGGACCTGCCGTGGGAGTTGCTCGGGGAAGACCGGGTCGAGCTGCGCCGGGCCGGCTACCGCCTCCTGTCTGGCCAGGGCGTCGCCGTGCGGCTGCGCGTTGCCCTGATGCTCGCCCTCGACCCGGAGGCTCGCCTTGCCGAACGCGGCAAGGCCGACGCCACCCGCCTCGCCCGCAACGGTGCACGGACCACCTGGCGCCGCAGCCCCCGACCCGAGCTGCCGGTCACCGTTGCAGAACATGACCAGCTCGCCGAGTTGACGGCACGAGCGGCGCCGGTGCTCGGCGAGGACACCTCAGAGAAGCTGACCACCTGGCTGACGGAAGCTCGCCCCAGGTGACGACCTCTTCACCGCGTGCGGTCCCGTCGGGAGGATGAACGACCATGCCTGACCTGCTGTGGGATGACATCTGGGAGTTCCTGGACCTCGATCTCAATGGGAGATTGCCGGATGGCCACGTCTCCCATACGACGGCTGCTGATTGGCGGGCGGTGGTGGCACTCAGCCGCTGCCGGGGCTGGGGCGTGGAACTGTTCGAGGGTGGCGAGCCTGTCCCGCTGCCCGAGGGTGACGAGCTACCGTTCCACCGGGTCCGCGACGTGTGCGTGACGATGTCCGTCTCGCCGGTCCCGGACATCCACGTCAACTTCTTCCTCAACTCGCCTCGCTCGATCGACTTTGATGTCGACCTGCGGGAGGTGCAGACTCAGGAGCGGCTCGACCAGCTCTGCGACTTCCTCCGCGAAGTGGGACGAGAGCTGGGCAAGCGTGTGTTGATCACGCCTGAGGGTGCCTCGAACTACTTTCACCCATTCATGGGCTACGACCCGGAGGTCGACCGCGTCGTGGCGATGTCCGGTACCGCTGACCGGGAGACCGCCGTGGGCGATGCTGCCGCCTTTACTCTCGCCGACAACTGGCATGGCGGCTTCTACGAGCTCGCCTTGGAACTCGGTGGCGCCGGCGACGACGAGCGTCTCAGGCGAGCGCTGGTCGCCGTCTGGCGGATCGCCGGCGTGGTGGGTTGCTACGCCAACCGCCAGTCGGAGCCGTCCGCGCAGGACGTGGTGCCGTGCACGGTGGAGTCCCTGGAGCGTTTCGGGCACCTACGCGGCGTCGTCGAGTTGCCGTCCGGCGACCGGTTGGTCTGCGGAGCAGTGGCGGTACGCGAAGAACACGGTGCCGATTGGCTGGACTTCTACCTGCCTCTGGGTGCCCTCGGCCGGGTCGACGGGCGGGTGGGTGGGTATCCGTTCCTGCCCGACGACGACGATTCGCTGGCCTGGCGTCGGCCGGTCGACGACTGGTTGGCGAGCGTCGGCCGCCGGGTGTACGACGAGGTCGACTTCCGCCTCGGTCTCATCGGATTCGAGGTCTCCGGTGACACCTCGGCCGAGAAGTTGGGCCGCGGGCCCACGTCGCCGCGGCGTATCGCCTACCTCGTGCCTGACGGGGAGGGGCTCCGCTACCTGCCCGCTGAGCGGTAGCTCGGGCGCGACCGTCTCGCCTCACCCGCGACCAGGGCACGGGCGCGCTGAGTGATCTTGCTCCCCGGGCGGACCTTTCGCCGACGGCTGACCCGGGACGGCCGGCCCGCGGTCACGCGACAGGCGGCACGGGTTCGGGTGCGCCCCAGCCGTCCGGAACGGGCAGGCCGGCTTCCCGTCGGGCCAGGACGGCGGCGCCGACCTGTGCGGCCTGGGCGCCGAACGCGGAGCGCAGCACCGGGGGCGGGGTCCGCCAGGCGAGGGCCGCGCGCAGGGCGTCGCGTACCGGGTCGAAGAACAGCGCGCCCGCGTCGGCGAGCCCCCCACCGAGGACGATGCGGGCCGGGTCGAGGGTCAGGGTGAGGGTGGCCAGGGCAGTCCCGAGAGCCTGGGTGGCGTCGTCCCAGACGGTGCGGGCCACCGGATCGGTGACCACCGCGTCGGCGATGGCCCGGCTGTCCAACCCGGGGGTCCCGCCGAGTCGGCCATAGCGGCGGGCCAGCCCGCCGGCGGAGGCGTACACCTCCAGGCATCCCCGCTGCCCGCAACTGCACGGCTCCCCGCCGGGGTAGACCGGCATGTGGCCGACCTCGCCGGCCGAGTCGGTCGCGCCCGGCACGGGCGCGCCGTGCACCACCACCGCCGCGGCGATGCCGGTGCCCAGCGGTAGCAGCAGGAAGTTGTCCAGTCCACCGGCCGCGCCAGCCACCGCCTCGGCGACGCCGGCCGCCCGGGCGTCGTGCCCGACCGCCACCGGCAGCCCGAGGTCGTCCCCGATGAGGGCGCGGAGCGGCACGTTGCGGAACCTGAGGTTGGCGGCGTACCGCACCACCCCGTTGATCTCGTCGACGAGGCCCGGTGTGACCACGCCGATCGCGGCGGGTGAGGTGCCGAGGGCGAGCGCGTCCTCGCGCAACTGGAGGCACAGGGACCGGACGGCCTTGACCGGGTCGTCGTCCGCCCGCGACGGCGCGGTCAGCGAGTGCCGGAACTGGCCGTCCTCGCCGACCACGACGCCCTTGATGGTCGTTCCGCCGACGTCGACGGCGAGGACGCACTGGCCTTCGGGTTGCGTCACGCGATCACCCGGTCACCACGGTGAGGTCCGCGGTGAAGTCGCGGTCCAGGGGAAACACCGGTCGCACCACATTCTGGTACGGCAGCCGCGCGAGGTCCTGGTCGACGCCGCCCGGGGTCAGCGCGAGCAGCCAGTCGCCGGCCGCGTCGAACAGTTCGGGTTCGAGATAGCCGATCTTCACCACGACGAGATCCATCTCGTCGACCGCGATGCCCAGCCGAGCGTAGGAATCCAGCAGGCGGTACTGCATCCGGCGGGACGTGACGAGGACGCTGAGCCCGCCGACCCGTACGCTGACGCACCGTCCGCCGTCGGGATCGTCGGCGACCGCCTCCAGGATCCCGTCGAGTGCCAGCGGGCCCGGATCGCGGGGGTCGATCCGTCCGCCGACGGTCACCCGGACCGGTGAGCCGAGCGGCTGGTCGGCGATCTGCGTGACGGCCTGCGGGTCGACGAGCGAGGCGAACACGGCACGGCGCGCGCCGTCGCGGATCTCGGGGCGGGCCAGCATCCGTTCGAGGGCGAAGGTGACGTCGTCGGCGCCGCCGGCGCCGGGGTTGTCGCCCGAGTCACTGATGAAGAACGGTCGCCGGGCCGGGTCGGCGACCGCAGCCAGGGCGGTGTCGAGGCACTCGTCCATGGAGCCGGTGGGGGCGACGAAGGCGAACTCGTCGCGGGCCGCCCAGAAGTGCCCGCCGAGGTCACGGGCAGCCTCGGCGGTGGCGGTGGCGTCGGTACCGGTGACGACGACCGCGCCCCGGCAGCGCGGCTGGTCGGCCCAGGCGAAGCCGATCCAGATCGCCGCGTCGACGATGCCGTCCCGGGCCTCGACCTCGGGGATCCGCGCGTAGAGGCCCCGGGCCGGCTCCTCGCGGGTGCTGGTCATCTCGCCGGGCAGCAGGATCGGCACGTGGACCAGAGCCTTGTGCGGGCGCTGCTGTCGGCGCAGCGCCTCGATCAGGTTCCGGGCGGCGCGCTCACGGGTCTCCCACACGTCGATGTGCGGAGCGGTGCGATAGCAGGTGAGCAGGTCGCAGGCGTCGAAGAGCACCTGCGAGACGTTGCCGTGCAGGTCCATCGCCGCGGAGATGAACGGCTCCGGCCCGATCACGGACCGGATGGCGGTGACCAGTTCGCCCTCCGCGTCGTCACCTCCGACGACGGTCATCGCGCCGTGGATGTCCAGCAGCATGCCGTCCAGCGGACCCGCCGCAGCGAGCTTCTCCACCATCTCGGTGGCCCAGGCCTCGTACGTTGCCCGGTCCACCGCCCCGCCGGGCAGGGCCCGGGCGTGCACGAGCGGGATCCACTCGACGTCAGCGGCCCAGGGCTGGGCGGGGGAGAGCCAGTCGTATCGCGCCAGCAGCGCATCGCCTCGGGTGACCTCGAAGTCGTCGGCGGTGCTCAGGTGGGGCGAGAAGGTGCTGGACTCGATGTGGATGCCGCCGATGGCGACGCGGAGGGGACGGGGCACGGGTGTTGCTCCTCAGGAGGGTCGTACGTCGGCCGTCGTGCGCAGCAGGTGCCCGAGGCCGACCAGGGCCGCGTCCGGGCCCGCTACGCTGGCTTCGATGGTCAGGGACTGGGTCATGGACGGTAGGCAGCGCTCGTAGAGCATTCCCCGGGTCGCGGCCACGTAGACGTCCAGGCTGGACAGCGCGCCGCCGATGACGACGGCGTCGGGGTTGAGGAAGTTGACCAGGCCGGAGAGCGCCACTCCGAGCAGCCGGCCGGCCTGGCGCACCATGGTCACCACGGTCGGGTCGGCGTCGCTGACCGCCGCCACGATGTCCCGGATCGTGGTCGCCGGCGAACCCTGCTCGGCCAGTTGGCGGGCGAGGGCGGCACCGCTGGCAACGGTCTCCAGGCAGCCGCGGCTGCCGCAGGAGCAGTGCCGCTCGCCGCTGTCCGCCACGCGTACGTGGGTGACGTCGCCGCTGAGGCCACGGCCGCCGCGGAAGATCTGTCCGCCGCTGACCAGGCAGGCGCCGATGCCGGTGCCGGCCTTGACATAGATCATGTCGTCGGACTCCCGGCCCCGGGTGGCGTACTCGCCGATCGCCGCCGCCTTGGCGTCGTTCTCGACGACCACCGGCACCTGGAAGCGTTCGGCGAGGTGGCCTTTCGCGTCGACGCCGCTCCAGCCGGGCATCCGGGCGGGGCCGACCAGCCGCCCGTCGGGGGACGCGACCGGGCCCGGTAGGGCGACGCCGACCCCGAGCAGCTCCTGGCCGGCTGCGGTCGCCGCCTGGAGCCGCGCGAACGTCGCCGCGACGACGTCGAACACCTCTTCAGGCCCGGCGGCGATGTCGATCGCCACTTCCTCGGTGGCGTGCAGCTCTCCGCCGGGCGCGCACAACCCCACCCGGGCGTGCCTGCCGCCCAGCTCTGCGACGGCGAGGACGCCCTTGGTCTCCCGCAGGCGCAGGATCCGGGGGCGCCGGCCTCCGGTGGACCGACCGACCCCCTCCTCCAGGATGACGCCCTCCTCCAGCAGCCGGCGTACCACGCTGGTGACGGTCGACGGGGCGACCTGCAACGCCTCGATGAGGTCGGCGCGCGAGGTCGCCGCACCGCTGGACAGCAGGCTGAGGGTCTGGTCGCGCAGAGTGGCGGAGATCGATGGTTCCAAGATGTCTCTCCTTGTTCGGGCGGTCCTCCGGCGGGCCTCAGTCTGTCGCAGTTCCCGAGGCGGGGCGCTCCGGAGTCCACGCGAAGAGCATCGGAAGATGCTTCGCCGACTTAGATCGTACCCTGGCCGAAGTCGGCGAATAAAGAGGGTAAGTTTCGTTGACTCCAGACTTCGGCGCGGATACATTCTCCGCGTCGAACGTCGAGGAGCAGCACCAGGCGGCTGAACGAACGCCGGTAGCGCCCGGAGACGCGGGGCAGTGCACATCAATCGAGGAGATTCATGACGAGCAGATTTCCCCGGCGAGCCCTCCGCGGCGCGGTGGCGCTGGCCAGCGCGGTCGCCCTCGGGGCGGGCCTGGTCGCCTGCGGTGGCGGCAGCGGTTCATCGAAGAACGGCGGTAGTCAGGGCAAGGACACCGTGACCGTCGCCTTCCGTACCCCCAACTGGATCCTGCCGATCTCGGCACCCGGCTTCACGCAGGGCGAGAACGCCATCTTCGGCCAGGCGCTGTACCGGTCCCTCTACCAGTACAAGCTGGACGGCACCGCGCAGTACAACATCGACCCGCAGCGCTCGATGGCCGAGCCGCCGGTGGTGAGCGACGGCGGCAAGACGCTGACCATCACGCTGAAGGACAACACCTGGTCCGACGGCAAGCCCGTCACCACCAAGGACATCCAGTTCTGGTACGACCTGGTCACCGCGAACAAGGACAAGTGGGCGTCCTACCGGGCCGGCGGCCTGCCGGACAACATCGCGCAGTGGTCGGTCAAGGACGACAAGACCTTCTCGATCACCACCACGAAGGTCTACAACACCGCCTGGTTCGTGGACAACCAGCTCAACAAGATCACCCCGATGCCGGAGCACGTCTGGGACAAGGACTCCGCCACCGCGGCCGTGAGCAACCTGGCCAGCACGCCGGAGGGCGCGAAGAAGGTCTTCGACTTCCTCACTGCGGCCGCCAAGGACCCCAAGACGTACGACTCCAACGAGCTGTGGAAGGTCAACAGCGGCCCGTGGAAGCTGGACAAGTACGTGCCGAACGGTGAGGTGACCCTCGCCGCCCAGCCGAACTACTCCGGCGTGGACAAGCCGAAGCTGAAGAAGATCGTGCTCCGGCCGTTCACCGGCGACGACGCCGAGTTCAACGTGCTGCGCGCCGGTGACATCGACTACGGGTACGTGCCGGCGGCCAACCTGTCCCAGGAGAGCTACCTCAAGTCCAAGAACTACACGGTCTCACCGTGGTACGGCTGGTCGGTCACCTACCTGCAGCTGAACTTCAACAACCCGAAGACCGGGGTGCTGTTCAAGCAGCCGTACCTGCGGCAGTCGCTGCAGATGCTCATCGACCAGCCGACCATCAGCAAGGTGATCTGGTCCGGCACCGCCGCGCCGACCTGCGGCCCGGTGCCGGCCAAGCCGGGCACCAACGGCACCGACGCCGCCGGCTGCGCGTACTCCTTCGACCCGGCCAAGGCCAAGGAACTGCTGGAGAGCCACGGCTGGAAGGTGACCCCGGACGGGCAGACCACCTGCCAGTCGCCGGGCACCGGACCGAACCAGTGCGGCGACGGCATCGCCGCCGGCGCGGCGCTGAACTTCACCGTGACCAGCCAGACCGGTTTCGCCGCCACGACCAAGATGTTCGCCGAGATCAAGTCGCAGATGGCCAAGCTCGGTATCCAGCTGACCATCAAGGAGGTGCCCGACTCGGTCGCGGTCACCCCGGCCTGCAAGCCGACGGAAGCCACCTGCTCGTGGGACATGTCCTTCTTCGGCTCGCAGGGCAGCTGGTACTACCCGGCGTTCGCCAGCGGCGAGCGGCTCTTCGCCACCGGCGCCCCGGTCAACCTGGGCAGCTACAGCAACCCCGAGGCCGACAAGCTCATCGAGGCCACGCAGTTCTCCGGCGACGAGAGCGCGCTCAAGGCGTACAACGACTTCCTCGCCAAGGACCTGCCGGTGCTCTGGATGCCGAACCCGGTGTTCCAGGTCTCGGCGTACCGGTCCGGCCTGCAGGGCGTCGAGCCGCAGGACCCGATGAACTTCATGTACTTCCAGGACTGGTCCTGGAAGTGACCGATCACTGACCGTCCCGGCCCCGGCGGCGCCCACCGCGCCGCCGGGGCCCCGACCGGGGAGGAGGAACCGCCCAGGTGGTCCGGTACCTCATCACGCGCTTGGGCCAGGCCCTCATCGTCGTCGTGCTCGTCACGGTGATCGCGTTCCTCATCCTGCACCTGCTGCCCGGGGGCGCCGCACGGGCCACCCTCGGCAAGGAGGCGACGCTGGAGCAGTTGGCGGCGTTCAACCACGACATGGGCTACGACCGGCCCTGGATCCAGCAGTACGGCATGTACGTGCAGCGCCTGCTGCACGGCGACCTCGGCTACTCGTACCAGCTCAACCAGTCGGTCGTCGAGGCGATCAGCCAGCGACTGCCGAAAACCATGGTGTTGTCGCTGCTGTCGACCCTGCTCGCCATCGTGCTGGCGATCCCGCTCGGGGTGATCCAGGCGGTACGCCGCAACCGCTGGCCCGACTACGCCATCACCTCGCTGTCGCTGCTGGCGTACGCCACGCCCATCTTCTTCATGGGCCTCATGATGATCATCCTGTTCTCGCAGGTCTGGCCGATCCTGCCGCCGGAAGCGCCACAGGGGTTCACAGTGGCGGAGGTGCTCGCCGATCCGGCCGGGCTGATCCTGCCCACGGTCACCCTCGCCATCGTCACCATCGCGGTCTACTCGCGGTACGTACGCTCCGCCATGGTCGACAACCTCAACGAGAACTACGTCCGCACCGCCCGCAGCAAGGGCCTCTCCGAGCGGCGGGTCGTGCTGCGGCACACGCTGCGCAACGGACTGTTCCCGGTCATCACGCTGCTCGGCATGTACCTGCCCGCGCTGTTCAGCGGGGCGCTGGTCGTCGAGTCGCTGTTCAACTTCCCCGGCATGGGGCAGCTGTTCTGGCAGGCGGCACTGAAGCGCGACTTCCCGATCCTGCTCGGGGTCACCGTCATCATCTCGATCGCGACGGTCGTCGGCGCCCTCGTCGCCGACCTGCTCTACGCCGCCGTCGATCCCCGGGTCCGACTCCGCGGGAGCACGTCATGACCACACTCTCCGAGGCGGTCCGCCCAGGTGCCGCCCCCGACCAGCCGGCCGACGCGGCCGAGGCCCCGGTGCGCGGCCTCTGGCGGCAGGGACTGGTCGTCTTCTGCGAGAACCGGCTCGCCCTGGTCGGCCTGGGCCTGTTCGTCCTGCTGGCCGCGGTCTGCTTCCTCGGCCCGCTCTTCTACCACACCGACCAGGTGCACACGGACCTCACCGCCGTCCACCTGGCCCCGGGTGAGCAGGGGCATCCGCTCGGCACCGACGGGGTCGGCTACGACCAGCTGGGGCGGCTCATGCTCGGCGGTCAGACCTCGATCATCGTCGGGCTCGCGGCCGGGATCCTCGCCACCGCCCTGGGCACGCTCTGGGGCGCCGTCGCCGGGTTCGTCGGCGGATGGATGGACGCGGCGATGATGCGGGTGGTCGACGCGATGATGTCGATCCCGTCGCTGTTCCTGTTCATGCTGCTCGCCGCCATCGTCACCCCGAGCGTGCCGATGCTCATCCTCATCATCGGCGCCTTCGCCTGGCTGGGGCCGGCCCGGCTGGTCCGGGGCGAAGCACTGACCCTGCGCTCCCGCGAGTACGTCCAGGCCATGCGGGGCATGGGCGGCACCGGCGGCCGGGCGGTGCGCCGGCACATCGTGCCGAACGCCATCGGGACCGTGATCGTCAACGCGACCTTCCAGGTCGCCGACGCGATCCTCTACGTCGCGTACCTGTCCTTCCTCGGCCTCGGCGTCCCCCCGCCCGCGGCGAACTGGGGCGGGATGCTCTCCGACGGCCTCGCGGACACCTACAGCGGCCACTGGTGGCTGCTGTACCCGCCCGGAATCGCCATCATCCTCATCGTCCTCGCCTTCAACTTCATCGGCGACGGGCTGAGGGACGCCTTCGAGGTCCGCCTCCGGCGACGCTGAGCAGGAGCAGAAAATGAGCGAATCGACCGTTCGGAAGTCGTCGGCCGGGCAGCCGGCAGCGGTTCAGCCCTTGCTGGAACTGCGCGATCTCGACACCGACATCGCGCTGCGCCGCGGTACGGTGCACGCCCTCGACGGGGTCAGTCTCGAGGTCATGCCGGGGGAGACCCTCGGAGTCGTCGGCGAGTCGGGCAGCGGCAAGACGATGACGGCCCTGTCGATCATGGGTCTGCTGCCGCCCGGCGGCCGGGTCTCCGGCGGGCAGATCCTCTTCGAGGGCCGGGACCTGCGATCGTTGCCGGCCGACGAGGTACGCCGGACCCGTGGTGTCCGGATGGGCATGGTCTTCCAGGACCCGCTCACCTCGCTCAACCCGACCATGCGGATCGGGGTCCAGGTCGCCGAACCGCTGCGGGTGCACGAGCGAGTCGGCAGGGCGGAGGCCCGGGACCGGGCCATCGAGATCCTGCGCCGGGTCGGCATGCCGCGCCCGGAGCGGATCGTCGACAACTACCCGCACGAACTGTCCGGCGGGATGCGGCAACGGGTCGCCATCGCGATGGCGCTGGTCTGCTCCCCACGCCTGCTCATCGCCGACGAGCCGACCACGGCGCTCGACGTCACCACGCAACGGCAGATCCTCGAACTCATCGACGACCTGCGGGAAGAGTTCGGGATGGCCGTCATCCTGGTCACCCATGACCTGGGAGTGATCGCCGGCCGCGCCGACCGGGTCGCCGTCATGTACGCCGGACGGGTGGTGGAGACCGCCGCGACCGAGCAGCTGTTCCGCTCGCCCCGGCACCGCTACACCGAGGCGTTGTTGGAGGCGCTCCCCGAGTCGGCGATCCGGGAATCCGGCGCACACGCCCGGCTCTACAGCATCCCAGGACTGCCGCCGGACCTGTCCCGGCCCCTGACCGGCTGCCGGTTCGCGCCACGCTGCCGGCACGTCACCGACGAGTGCCGGACCACCGACGTGACCCTGTCGACCGGCGAGCACCAGCACGCCTGTCTGCACCCGGTGCCCGCGGCGCCCGCCGCACCGGTCACCCTGCCGGCCCCGGTACGGGTCGAGCCGGCGCCGGAGCCGGCAGCCACGACGGCCAAAGCGGGCCAGCCGGCGGCGACGCCGGTCCTGTCGGTGCGGGAACTGGTCAAGAACTACGCGGCGCACGGCGGTGGGCTGCTGCGCCGGACCGCCGGACAGGTGAGCGCCGTGGCAGGTGTCTCGTTCGAGGTAGGCCCGGGGGAGACCTTCGGGCTGGTCGGCGAGTCCGGCTGCGGCAAGTCCACCGTGGGACGGCTGGCCGTCGGGCTGGAGCGGCCGACCGCCGGGCAGATCATGCTGGACGGCGTGGACATCGCCAGCCTGACCGGGCGGGAACGCCGCCGGATGCACCGGCAGGTCCAACTGATGTTCCAGGACAGCTACGCCGCGATGAACCCACGGATGCGCGTCGACGCCATCCTCGCCGAACCGCTGGAAATCCAGAAGGTGGGCGACGGGACGGCCCGGCGGGCGCGGATCGCCACCCTCCTCGACCAGGTGGGACTGTCGCGGCGGGTCCTCGAGCGCTACCCCCACGAGTTCTCCGGCGGCCAGCTGCAGCGCATCGGGCTGGCCCGGTCGCTGGCCCTGCAACCCCGGCTGATCGTCGGGGACGAGCCGGTGAGCGCGTTGGACGTGTCGATCCAGGCGCAGGTCCTCAACCTCATGCGGGATCTGCAGCGTGAGCTTGGCCTGGCGTACGTCTTCATCAGCCACGACCTGTCCGTCGTCGACTACATGGCCGACCGGATCGGCGTCATGTACCTCGGCAAGCTCGTCGAGGTCGGTCCCGCCCGGGACGTGGTCCGAGCCGCCCGGCACCCGTACACGCAGGCGCTCATCGACGCCGTCCCCTCCATCACGCCGAACGCCACGGCCGCGCGCGACGGCGTCACCATCCGAGGTGAGCTGCCCAGCGCGGTGAACCCGCCCACCGGGTGCCGATTCCGGACCCGCTGCCCCCTGGCGCAGGAGATCTGCGAGACGGAACCGCCGCTGGCCGGCGACGGGCACCAGGTGGCCTGCCACTTCCCGCTGCGGCCGGAGTCGAGCGAGGCGTCCGCCCGGGCCGGGGCGGCCGCATGACCGAGCGGAGCGAGGTCATCAACAGACTCAGCCCCACGGGTCAGGCCGATGACGAGCGAAGCGAGGAGGCGGCATGACCACGGTGGAGATCTGTGTGAGTGACGTGCCGACCGCGCTGGTGGCCGAGACGGCCGGGGCCGACCGGGTGGAACTCTGTGCCGATCTCGGGCAGGGCGGCACCACCCCCAGCCTGGGGACCGTCGAGGTCGCCCTGCGGACGTTGCGCAGGGTGGGGGTACGGGTCATGGTCCGTCCCCGGGGCGGCGACTTCCGGGTGAGCGAGATCGAGGAGCAGGTCATGCTCGCCGACATCGCGGCCATCCGCGGCCTGCCCAATCCGTACGGTCTCGCGGTCGGGGTGGTGGTCGGTGCGGTCACCGCCGACGGTGGCCTTGACCTGACGGTGCTGCGGCGCCTGGTCGAGGCGGCGGGGCCGCTGCCGGTGACCGTGCACAAGGCCTTCGACGAGGTCGGCGACCAGCTGAAGGCGATCGAGGAGATCATCGATCTCGGGGCCGACGCGGTGCTCACCTCGGGCGCGGCGCCCACCGCGCTGGCCGGCGCCGCGCGGATCGCCGCGCTGCGGCAGCGGGCCGGCGACCGGTTGCGGGTGATCGCCGGCGGCGGCATCCGATCGCACAACGTCCGGCAGGTGCTCGCGGAGACCGGGGCGCGGGAGGTGCACCTGCGGGCACCGGTGCGGCGCGACGGACGCGAGGCCACGGACGGCGACGAGGTTCGCCGGGTCGTCGCCGCCACGCGTGCCCGTTGACGGGTCTGCCCAGCGGAGTGGCCGACCCCGGGCCAGCGGCCCATGGCGGCGCGGCGATCACGAGTTGACCGGTCAGGAGTGGGGTCATCGGTCCTTCGTGCCGGGCGGCGGGTGCCCTGCGCTCCGCCCGGCCGCCGGGGCGGCCGAGCGGAGCCGGTGCGGGGACCTCGGTCAGCCGAGGGTGGCGGTGTCGATGACGAATCGGTAGCGGACGTCGGAGGCGAGCACCCGCTCGTAGGCGTCGTTGATCTTGTCGGCGGAGATGAGTTCGATGTCGGCGCCGATGTGGTGTTCGGTGCAGAAGTCGAGCATCTCCTGAGTCTCGCGGATGCCCCCGATCATCGAGCCGGCGTAGGAGCGTCGAGCGCCGATCAGGGAGAAGACGTTGAGGGTCAGCGGTTCGGCCGGGGCGCCGACGTTGACGAGCGTGCCGTCGACCGCGAGCAGGCCGAGGTAGGCGTCGACGTCGATGTGCGCGCTGACCGTGTTGATGATCAGGTCGAACCGGCCGGCGAGCTGCTCGAAGGTGTCCGGGTCGCTGGTGGCGTGGTAGTGGTTGGCGCCCAGGCGGAGTCCGTCCTCCTGCTTCTTCAGCGACTGGGACAGCACGGTCACCTCGGCGCCCAGGGCGTGGGCGATCTTGACCGCCAGGTGCCCCAGCCCGCCGAGGCCGACGACGGCGACCTTCTTGCCCGGGCCGGCGCCCGAGCGGCGCAGCGGTGAGTAGGTGGTGATGCCCGCACACAGCAGCGGAGCGGCGGCCGCGAGGTCGATCCCCTCCGGCACCGACAGGACGAAGTCGGCATCGACCACGACGTGGGTGGCGTAGCCGCCCTGGGTGACGGTGCCGTCCCGGTCGACGCCTCCGTAGGTGGGCACCATGCCGTTGAGGCAGTACTGCTCGTCGCCGTTGCGGCAGTTCACGCAGTCCCGGCAGGCGTTCACCATGCAGCCGACCCCGACCCGGTCGCCGGCCTGGTGCCGGGTGACCTCGGAGCCGACCTCGGTGACGATGCCGACGATCTCGTGGCCGGGCACCAGCGGGTAGGGCTGGGGTCCCCAGTCACCGCGGACGGTGTGGATGTCGGAGTGGCAGATGCCCGCGTACTTGATCTCGATGAGCACGTCGTTGGGGCCGACCTCGCGCCGCTCGATGAGCGTGGGGGCCAGCGGCTCGGACGGGCCGGGTGCTGCGTAGGCGTGAACACGCACGAGGTGTTGCTCCTGTTCTTCGTGGTCGAGCAGATGGGTGTGTGCGCCGTCGTGACGGCGGGACCGCCATCCAGGGAACCTCGTCGGCGAACTGCCGGGGAGCCTCTGATGAAAGGTGTACTGGCAGAGCACCCCACAGCAAGCCGTGGCAGGTACGGGACAGGGGATCCGACCGAGCTGCCAGCTCGGCCGGCGGGTGGATCACTCCGTGAAGACGTTTTGTGCGTCGGCATCCGTTTCCTGGGAGGCGGCCCAGGAGGCGAGCAGGCGTAGTGCGTCCTCGGAGGGGGAGTTGGGTTCGGCGGTGTAGATGGTGAGGGTGAGGCCGGGTTCGGCGACCATTTCCAGCGCTTCGTAGGCGAGGGTCAGGTCGCCGACGATGTGGTGGCGGAAGTTCTTGGCGCCGGTGCCGTGGTGTCGGACGTTGTGGGCTCCCCAGCGTTTCCGGAACTCGTCGCTGCAGGTGGAGAGTTCACCCACGAGGTCGTGGAGGTCCTTGTCGTGGGGGTCGCGGCCGGCTTCCGTGCGGAGAATGGCGACGCAGATGTCGGCGGCGACGTCCCATTCCGGGTAGAAGCGGTGCGCTTTCTCGTCGAGGAAGGTGTGTCGTGCGATGTTGGCGGGGCGCTGTGGCTGGGCGTACACCTCGGCGTAGAACGCTCGGGCGAGCCGGTTCGCGGCGAGCAGGTCCATGCGGCCGTTGCGCACGAACGCGGGACCTTGGGTGACGGCGTCGAGGGCCCATTGCAGGCTGGGGCGCACCGACCATTGCCGCGCGGTGCGCCGGCGGGGCCGCATGAGGGCGCTGCTGCCTTCCGCGGCGCGGGCGAGGTCGAACAGGTGGGCCCGTTCTGCATCGTCGAGTTGGAGCGCTCGTGCGATGGCGTTCAGCACACTCGGCGACACTCCGGCGAGGGAGCCTCGTTCGAGTTTCGAGTAGTACTCGATGCTCACGCCGGCCAGCAACGCGACTTCGCTGCGGCGCAGTCCCGGGACCCGCCGGTTCGTGCCGGCGGGCAGGCCCGCCTGCTCCGGGCTGATCTTGGCGCGCCGCGAGACGAGGAACTCGCGGACCTCCGTGCGGTTGTCCACGTCTTCGACGGTACGTGTCACGGCTGGCCGATGGGGTGCCCTGTCAGTACACCTTCCAGGAGAAACTCCCTGAACGGGCGCTGCCGCGGTTTGCTGGACGGCGAGGAACGCGCCGCCGCGTCCGGTGCGAATGACTCTCGTCGTCGAAGACGGGAAGCAGGCCCGGATGGCGGCATCATCACGGCTTGCCCGGGTAGGCCGGAGAGGATAACAGGCCGGATCGCGGCCGGGCTTTCGGAAAGGAAGAACCTATGCGTGGTGTCGTCATGCACGCCCCCGGCGACGTCCGGGTGGAAACGCGGGAGGATCCCCGGATCCTGCTCCCGACCGACGCGATCATTCGCCTGTCCGCGACCTGTGTCTGCGGTTCGGACCTGTGGCCGTACCGGGGCATCGAAGCGGTCAAGGGGCCGTCCCCGATGGGCCACGAGTACGTCGGCGTCGTCCAGGAGGTCGGCAGCGAGGTCAGGAACATCAAGCCGGGCCAGTTCGTCATCGGCTCGTTCTTCGCCTCCGACAACACCTGCGTCATCTGCCAGGCCGGCTACCAGTCCTCGTGCATCCACCGGGAACTCGTCGGTGGGCTCGGCGCCCAGGCCGAGTACCTACGCGTACCCCTGGCCGACGGCACCCTGGTCGCCACGCCGGACACTCCCTCGGACGACCTGATCCCCAGCTTCCTCGCCGCCTCCGACGTGCTCGGCACCGGCTGGTTCGGCGCGGTGGCCGCCGAGGTCGGCCCGGGCAAGACCGTCGCGGTGGTCGGTGACGGGGCGGTCGGGTTGCTCGCCGTGCTGGCGGCCAAGCAACTCGGCGCGGAACGCATCATCGCGATGAGCCGGCACGAGCCGCGCCAGAAGCTCGCGGCGCAGTACGGCGCGACCCATATCGTCACCGAGCGCGGCGATGACGGCGTGGCACGGATCAAGGACCTCACCGACGGCCTCGGGGCGCACTCGGTCATCGAGGCGGTCGGCACCCAGGAGTCGATGATGCAGTCCATCCGCGCCACCCGGCCCGGCGGCCACGTCGGCTACGTCGGCGTCGCCCACGGAGTCGAACTGCCCGGCGAGGAGTTGTTCTTCTCCCACGTGCACCTGCACGGCGGCCCCGCACCGGTACGCCGGTTCCTGCCCGAGCTGATCGATCTGATCTGGAACCGGCAGATCGACCCCGGCAAGGTCTTCGACCTCACCCTCCCCCTTGAGCAGGCCGCCGAGGGGTACCAGGCCATGGATGAGCGTCGCGCCATCAAGGTCCTCCTCAATCCTTGACGACCTGCGCCACGCGGAGCGGGTGGCCGCCCTGGCGGCGCACACGCGGCTGATCGACCTGGAACCCGGAAGGAATCAGCATTGGGCGCGACGGCTGACGGCAGCTTCGGTCACGCCCTGGTCGTCGACGGCGGCCAGACCGCCTGATTCCACACAGGAGGAAACCTTGGAGATTCTGACCAGGCAGCCGTCGGTCAAGGGGCCGGCCGAGTGGTTCACCGGGGACGTCTGGTTCGACCAGATCGTTCCGATGACCGGACCGTCCATCGGCCGGTGCAACGCCGTGCACTTCGCCCCCGGCGCGCGCACCGCATGGCACCGGCACGCCAACGGGCAGTTGCTGCACGTCACCGAGGGCGTTGGGCTGACCCAGTCCCGCGGCGGCGAGGTCGTCGTCATTCGCCCGGGCGACACCGTCTGGTGTCCGCCCGGCGAGTGGCACTGGCACGGTGCCGCCCCTGACCACTTCATGACCCACCTGGCCATCTGGGACGGCCTCATCCCAGGGCAGGACGGGCCGGAAACGCAGTGGGGCGAGCACGTGACCGACGACGAGTACCGCCGGCAGCCCGCGTGACCACCTGCCGCCGGCCTCGTCCCGCGGCCGGTTGCCCGTCTATCGACCACCAGGAGGAGTGCGGACATGTCCGAGACCACTCAGCAGAGCTCCGCCCGGAAGATGCTCGGCACCTTCGCGCCGAAGCTCGTCTCCCTCACCGACGACGTGCTCTTCGCCGACGTCTGGGAGCGGGCCGACCTCGCGCCCCGCGACCGCAGCCTGATCACCATCGCGGCCCTGGTCGCCGGTGGCAACACCGAGCAGTTGCCGTTCCACCTCAACCTCGGCAAGCAGAACGGCCTCACGCAGGCCGAGATCGTCGAGGCGATCACCCACCTGGCGTTCTACACCGGGTGGCCCCGGGCCATGTCCGCCATCGCAGTGGCCAAGCAGACCTTCGAGGGCTGACCGTAGCGCCAGCCAGCGGTGTGCCGTCCAGCGTGGTCGACGTCCCCGAAGGTGCGCCGGGTGCCGTCTCCGCCACCCTCCTGTCATCGTGCGCGGGACAAGGAAGCGACGGTGCCCCGGTGACACGTGCCTGGTTCACCTGGCCGACTGTGCCGGGATTCTGACCTCCGGATCGGCGCGGAGCACGTCGACGGCCAGGGCTCGCACCGCGGCTTCGTCCACGTCGACGCCCAGGCCGGGTCCGGTGGGCACCGCGGCGACCCCGTCGCATACCTCGACGGTGTGCCCTCCCGTATAGGTGGACTCGATGAACTGTCGGCCGTTGAGGTCGACCGGCGTGTCGATGCCGAAGGCCGAGAACAGATGCAGCGACGCGGCGAAGCCGAGGTCGGAGTCGGTGAGGCCGGAGCCCATCAGGCGCACCCCGCTGTCCTCGGCGAGGGCGCACATCCGCCGGGAGAGCGCGAGGCCGCCGCTGCGCTGGACCTTGGCGATCGCGACATCGACCGCATCCAGGCGTACGAAGGTGGCGAGGTCGCTGGGGTGCCGCAGGCTCTCGTCGAGCGCGACCGGCACGGGGGAGTGCTCCCGCAGCCGCCGTAGGCCGGTGATCTGGTTGGCCGGCAGCGGCTGCTCGAAGGCGGTGACGTCGAGTTCGGCGAGCCGGCGGGCCACCTGTAGTGCCTGGTCGACCTGGTACGCCTGGTTGGCGTCCACCCAGATCGCCGCGCTCGGCGCCGCTCGGCGTACCGCCTCGACGAACGCGATGTCCTGCTCGATCCCGGCCAGCCCGATCTTGACCTTGAAAGCGGTGTATCCGAGGGCGTGGCCCTCGGTGACGCTGTCGGCGACCGCCTCGGGGGTCTTGGCGGAAATGATCCAGCCGAGTGGGATCCGTTCGGTGCGACGTTGCCCCCAGAGCGCTCCGAGCGGGACGCCGACCGCCCGTCCGATGAGGTCGTGCAGGGCGATGTCGAGGGCCGACTTCGCGATCGGCGCACCGATCGTGAAGCCGCGGTTGATGACCCGGTCGAACGTGGACGTCATCGCGTCGAGGTTCCACGCCTGGACGCCGAGGACCGCGGGCGCCAGGTAGCGGTCGATCGTGGTGACGATGCTCTCGGTGGTTTCGTAGGTCCACGACGGTGTCGGAGTGGCTTCACCCCAGCCGACGACGCCGCCCGCGGTCACCTTCACCAGCACCCGCCGGCTGGGCTGCCCGACCGTCGCGACGGTCCCCCCGGCGATCTCGAACGAACGGATCGTCGGGAGTTCGACCACGAAGGTCTCCACCCGCTCCACGACGAGACCGTCCAGTGCCCCGGCGTGCTCGGGCCCATGAGTCGGCATGCCGTACCCCACCTCTTCCATGGCATCTATTTAGGAATGAATTCATTCCCTGCAATCGCTGGTATCCGGAAGCTTACCGCCGGAACGAGCCGCGTAAAGCAGGGAAAATTCTTGTCCGGAGAGGATTGACGCAGGGACATCTACTGCTCAAGAATCGTCAGCCATGACCGGCAACGATGGTTTGGATTCATTCCCTCAAGGGACGAAATTCCGAGCCCTGGCAGCCCACCTCCGGCAGCAGATCGCCGAAGGTCGGTGGTCGGTCGACGCGCGCCTGCCCACCGAGCAGGAGTTCGCGCAGACCCACGAGGTAGGGATCAACACGGTCCGCCGCGCGATCAACCTGCTGGTGGACGAGGGGTTGGTCCGCCGTCGCCAGGGCTCCGGCACCTACGTGGTGGCGATACCGGCGCAGGCCGGGCGCAGCGCCCGCTTCGTCGGCGTGCTCGTACCGTCCACCTCGTACTTCTACCCGCGCGTGATCGAGGGGATCGAGCGGGTGATGACCGCTGCCGGCGTCCGGATCGTCCTCTCCAGCTCCGAGTACGACCCGGACCTGGAGGCGCAGCAGATCAACCAACTGCTCGCCGCGGACGTCGACGGCCTGCTGCTCGTGCCCAACCTGCACCTGATCGAGAACCCGCAACGGTACGTCGACCGGCTGCACCGGCTGCCGGTCCCCTACGTGCTGGTCGAACGGCGACCCCCGGAGCCGGCACCCGACGACGCCACACCGTACGTGTGCACCAACCACCTCGGCGGGGGCTACGCGGCGGTACGGCACTTCGTCGAGTTGGGGCACCAGCGGATCGGGCACCTCGGCCGGATCCGGACCGCGACCGCCGACATGGTGGCCGGGGGCTTCGACCGCGCGGTCAGGGACCTCAACCTGCCGCAGATCCCGGCCGCGGTCGTGCGGCGCGAGGAGTGGTCCCCTGACGAACTCGCGGCCTACGCACAGATCTGCCAGGACAACGAGATCACCGCGGTGTTCTGCCTCGGCGACCGGGACGCCGCGGGACTACTGCCACACGCGCGCCGGCTCGGACTGACCGTGCCCGACCGGCTGGCGGTGATCGCCTACGACGACGAGGTCGCGGACCTCGGCGAGGTGCCACTCACCGCCATCTCCCCGCCGAAGACCGAGGTGGGCAAGCTCGCCGCCGAGGTCCTGCTGCGACGCATCGAGCAGGGCGTCTCGGCGCCCGTCCACCAGATCCAACTGCAACCACGCCTGGCGATCCGGGCCTCGTGCGGCGCCGCCGCGCGCGACCGGTAGGCCGTGACCGGCCGAAGGCCGGGCGGAGACACCGTTCAGCCGAGACCGCTGCCCGCCGGGCGACCAACAAAGGAGATCCACGATGAGGATGCAACGCTTCTCGCCGGGCCGGCGTCTCGTCGCCCTGGCAGGTGTCGCGGCGCTCGCGGCGACGATGTTCGGTTGTGGCGCGGGCTCCGCGGAGAGCGACGGCCGGGTGACCATCAGGCTGGGCTACTACGCCGAGGCGGGCGGCCCCGCCGACAAGACGATGCGCTCGCTCGCCGACGAGTTCATGAAAGCGAACTCCGGCATCAAGCTGGAGCTGGAGTCGGCGCCGTACACGGACTTCTTCAAGCGGCTGCGCACCCAGCTCGCGGGCGGTCGGGGGCCCGACGTGTGGCTCTCCGACGGCGTGCTGGTGCAGGAGTACGCCGGCCGCAACAGCCTGCGCGACCTCAGCGACTTCGTGAAGACGATCAACACCGACGACTACTACGGCGTGGACCTCAACCGCGACTCCGACGGCCACGTCTACGGCTTCCCCCAGGGCGCGCAGACCCCGGTGCTCTTCTACAACAAGAAGATGTTCGCGGACGCGGGTGTCGCGGAGCCGACCGGCGACTGGACGTACGACGATCTCACCGCCGCCGCGAAGAAGCTGACCCGGGACACCAACGGTGACGGCAAGCCCGACGTGTGGGGGATGCGCGTCTACTCGCCCGGCTTCACCGAGAGCTGGTGGCCGATGATCAAGGCCTTCGGCGGCGACATCGTCGCCGACGGGGGGCACAAGGTCGTCATCGACAGCCCGCAGAGCCGCGCGGGGCTGGACTGGATGCTGAACGCGATGTACACCGAGAAGGCCGGCCCGGACGTGGTCACGACCAAGGCGCTGGGCAGCCCGCACACGATGTTCGCCAGCAACCGCGTGGCCATGCAGTTCGGCATCTACGCCCGTACCATCCCGGCGAACGCGGCGAAGATCGACTTGGGTGTGGCGCCGATGCCGAAGGGTCCGGCGGGTCGGGGCCACGTGGCGATCGCGAACTCCTGGGTGGTCAACAAGGCCGCGAACCAGCGGAAGGCCGAGGCCGCCTGGAAGTGGATCACGTACTTCGCCTCCGAGAAGCCGCAGACCAACTGGGCCGGGATCGGCGAGGCGATCCCGATCAACAAGAAGGTGGCCGCGTCCGACGTGTTCCTGAAGCCGGGTACCCCGCCGGCCAACCGGCAGGCGTTCCTCGACGCTCTCGCCGAGGCCGACGACCTCGGGCTCAACCCGGTGTGGACCGAGTACACCACGGCCGTGGCGAACCAGATCGACCGAGCGCTGGCCAAGGAGAAGCCCGTCGGTGACGCGCTGACCGACGCCCAACGGGATGCCCAGCAGATCATCGACCGGTTCTACGCGAACAAATGAGTCAGCCCCGCCAGGCCGAGGGAGGAGGTGGCGCGCTGTGACGACCATCGAGGATCGAGTGGAACAGGGGCGTCGCCCCTCCCTCGGTGACGGAAGGAGAGACGGGGGCGAGCGGCCGGGCTTCGGTCAGCGGGCTTGGGCGACCGTGTTCGCCTTCCCGTACCTGGCACACCTGGTGGTGCTGACCGCGTGGCCCGTACTGGCGCTGGCCTACTTCAGCCTCACCGACTACGACACGCTCTCCTCCCCGAGATGGGTGGGGCTGGACAACTTCCGCCGCCTGTTCGGCGACGAGGCGTTCTGGCGATCACTGCTCAACACCGCCTACTTCGCGGTGCTGTTCGTGCCCACCCAGACGATCCTCGCGCTGCTGCTCGCGGTCGCGCTGAATCAGCGCCTGCGCTGGATTTCGTGGCTCCGCAGCGCGTACTTCGTGCCGGTCGTCTCGTCCTGGGTCGTCGTGGGGTACGTCGCCGACGCGGTCTTCAACCCGCAGTTCGGGATGGCCAACACCGTCCTGGGGTGGCTCGGCCTGCCCCCGGCGACCTGGCTGCAGAGCCCGGTGCTCGTCATCCCCACGCTCGCCCTCGTCGCGGTGTGGAAGGGCGTCGGCTACATGATGGTGCTCTTCCTCGCCGGACTGCAGAACATCCCGGAGGAGCTGTACGAGGCCGCCAAGATCGACGGCGCGTCGGCCTGGCAGCGGTTCCGCCGGGTCACCCTGCCCGGCATTTCCGGAACGACGTTCCTCGTCCTGGTCCTCTCGACGATCACCACCCTGCAGGCCTTCGAGCAGGTCTACGTGATGACCGGACCGATGCGGGGCCAGCCCGCCGGTCAGCCGAACGGGGCGAGCGAGATGACGGTGCTCTTCATGTACCAGCAGGGTTTCGAGTTCTTCAACATGGGCTACGCGTCCGCGGTGGCGTGGGTGCTGTTCGCGCTGATCTTCATCCTGACGATGGTCCAGCTCCGGCTGCAGAAGAAGTGGGTGCACTATGCCTGACACCGGTCAGCGAGGCCGGGCCCGGCAGCGCCGCAACCGGCCGGGCCGTTGGCTCGCCTACCTGTTCCTCGGCCTCGGCGCGGCGGTGATGGTCGTCCCGTTCGTCGCCTCCGTCGCGAACTCGTTGAAGAACTTCGCGCAGTACGTCGCGGTGCCGCCGATCTGGGTCCCCGATCCGCCAGCCTGGTCCAACTACAGCCAGGTGTGGGAACGTGCGCCGTTCGGCCTGTACGCCTGGAACAGCTTTCTCATCGCGACCCTCGCCGTGGTCGGCAACGTGGTCACCAGCGCGATGGTGGGTCACGCGCTGGCCCGGATGAAACTGCCGGGCAAGGAGGTGCTGCTCGCCGCGGCGCTCGGCACCCTGATGCTGCCCACCGTTGTGACGATCATCCCCAACTTCATCCTGTACAAGCACCTCGGTTGGCTCGACACCATGCTGCCGCTGGTGGTGCCGTACTGGCTGGCGACGCCGTTCGGGATCTTCCTGATGCGCCAGACGTTCCTCGCGATCCCGCGCGACTTCGAGGAGGCGGCGGCGCTCGACGGGGCCAACCCGTGGCAGGTGTTCTGGCGGGTCCACATGCCACTCGCCAAGCCGGCGCTCGCGACCCTCGGCGTCTTCACGTTCATGGCGTCCTGGGGTGCCGTGCTCGAGCCCACGATCTACCTCACCTCGCCGGAGAAGTACACCCTGCCCATCGGGGTGATGAGCCTGCAGGGCCAGTTCATGGGCAACGACCAGCTCGTCACCGCCGCCGCGCTGATGTCGCTCGTGCCCATGCTGCTGCTGTTCCTGCTCGCCCAGCGCTACTTCGTCCGCGGCGCGATGGCCAGCGGCCTCAAGGGCTGACGGTCGCCTGCCGCCCTGCTGCCAACGACGGCGCGCGGGCAGGAGACCGCCCCGAGCGGCCCGGTCCGCCCTCGTCCTACCGACAACACCTGTCCTGATCGAAAGGAACGTGCAGTGACCGAAACATGGGGGAACCGACCATTCCGCGTCGGGGTGGTCGGCGCGGGCAGCGTCGCCGCGCTGCACCTCGACGCGGCCGCCGGCCTGCCCGAGGTCGAGGTCGCCGCGGTCTGCGACGTGCGGCTGCCCGCCGCCGAGCAACTCGCGGCCGGGTTCGGGGCCCGCGCGTACGCCGACCACACCGCGATGTTCGCCGCCGGCGGCCTCGACGGGGTGCTGGTCACCGCGCCGCACTCGCTGCACGCACCGATCACCGTGGACGCCGCCGCAGCCGGGCTGCACGTCCTGGTGGAAAAGCCGATGGCCACCACCCTCGAGGACGGCCAGCGGATGATCGACGCCTGCGCCACCCACGGGGTACGGCTCGCCGTGGGGCACGTGCTGCACTTCCTGCCGACCGTACGCGAGGCGTGGCGGATCCTGCGGTCGGGAAGCCTCGGCCGGCCAGTGGTGATCACCGAGCGGCGTACCGCGCGGTACGAACGCGGATCCCGGCCGGACTGGTTCTTCGACCCGGTGCTCGCCGGCGGCGGCATCCTGATGAACGTCGGCACCCACAGCATCGACAAGGCCCAGTGGCTCGGCGACGCACCCGCCACCAGCGTGCACGGGTACGTCTGGAACCGGCCGGGCGCCGAGGTCGAAACCGAGTCGGTCGGCCTGCTGGAGCTGGCCAACGGGGTACGGGTCGTGCTCTCGGTCACCGGCACCGGCCTGCCGTTCCGGGACGAGACCGAGGTGGTGTGCGAGCACGGCGCGCTGCGGCTGTCCCGGAGCGACGGCCTGTGGACGTACCGGGGGGACGACGCGGTGCAGGTGGTCACGCCCGAGCAGGACGACATCGTAGTGGCGTTCCGGGAGCAGCTGGCGGACTTCGTCGCGAGCTGCCGCGACGGCCGTACGCCGGCGGTCGACGCGGCGTACGGGCAGTCGGTCGTGGCCACCGCGCTCGCGCTGTACGAGTCGGCCCAACGCGTCGACCCCGTACGGATCCCGCGGTTCACCGTGGAGGCGGCGGCATGAGCGGCGTCGACACCGTACCGGCATGGGCGGCGGGCCGGCTCGCGTTCAGCACCCTCGGCTGTGCCGCAGAGCCGGTGGAATCGGTGCTGGAACTGGCCCGGCGTACCGGCTGCCACGGGGTGGAGCTTCGCTGCGCCGAGGGTGAGCCGGTCGCGCCCGACACCCCGGCCGCGACGCTGCGGGAGATCGGGAAGCGGTTCGCGGACGCGGGCGTCGAGCCGATCTGCGTCGCCTCCTACGTGCGCATCGCGGCACCGGACGGAGATCCGGTCACCGACCTGCTCCACCACGTCGAGATCGCCGAGCAACTCGGCGCCCGCTACGTGCGGGTCTTCGGCGGCCGGGACGGGCAGGCCGACCCGCATCCGGCGGCGGTGCGGCGGCTCGGCGAAGTGGCCCGGAGGATCGAGGGTGGGCCGGTGACGGTCCTGCTGGAGACCCACGACGTGTTCTGCTCGGCGCGCGCCGTCGCGGCGGTGCTGGCCGAGGTCGGTTCGCCCGCGGTGGCCGCCCTGTGGGACGCGGTGAACCCGTGGCGGGTGGGGGAGAGCCCCCGAGAGGCGGCCGACGCGCTGGCGCCGTGGCTGCGGCACGTACAGCTCAAGGACGTCCGCGCGACCGACGACCTGGCCCCGGTGCTGCCGGGGCACGGCACGGTCCCGCTTGGCCAGATCCTCACCGAGCTCGACCGCCTCGACTACCGGGCCTGGCTGTCCCTGGAGTGGGAACGGGCCTGGTTCCCGGAGGCGCCGCCGCTGGACGAGGCGCTCGGCGCGTTCCGGGCGGTGCTCGCGGCGCACCAGGCGGCGCAATGACCTCGTTGATCCCGTATCCCGCGGCGATCCGCCAGCACCCCGGTACGCTGCGCGTCGCCGGACCGGTGCCGGTCGCCGCCGGGCCGGAGGCCGAGGGGGTCGCCGACTGGCTCGCGGAGCTGCCCGGGTTCACCCGCGCGGCGGTGTCCGACGCCCCGGTACGCCTGGCCGTCGACGACCGCCTGACCCCGGAGGGCTACCGGCTCACCATCGACGAGCGTGGGGTGGAGATCACCGGAGGGGCACCTGCCGGGGTGTTCTACGGCGCCCAGACGCTGCGCCAGCTGATGCCGGACGGCGGCCGGAGCGTCAGCCTCCCGTACCTCGAGGTCACCGACGCCCCCCGGTTCGGCTGGCGCGGCGCGATGCTCGACGTGGCGCGGCACTTCATGCCCAAGGAGTTCGTGCTGCGCTTCATCGACATGCTCGCGCTGCACAAGCTCAACGTGCTGCACCTGCACCTCACCGACGACCAGGGCTGGCGGCTGGAGATCCCGCGCTACCCGCGGCTGACCGAGATCGGGGCGTGGCGCGCCGCGACCCTGGTCGGACACGCCCGGCAGACTCCCCGCCGCTACGACGGGGTACGGCACGGCGGCTACTACACGCAGCAGGACATCCGGGAAATCGTGGCGTACGCCGCGACGCGGTTCGTCACCGTCGTCCCGGAGATCGAGGGCCCCGGCCACTCGCAGGCGGCGATAGCGGCGTACCCGCAGCTCGGCAACACCCGCCGCCAGCTCGACGTCTGGACCGTCTGGGGGATCAGCGAGCACGTGCTCGACATCTCCGAGACGACGCTCGGGTTCTACCGCGACGTGCTCGACGACGTGATGGCCCTGTTCCCCGGGAACTACGTGCACCTCGGCGGCGACGAGTGCCCCACCGGGCAGTGGCGGGCCAACCCGGCCGCCATGGCGCGCCTGGCCGAGCTGGGACTGCCCGACGAGCGGGCCCTGCTCGGCTGGTACGTGGGGCAGCTCGCCAGCCTCGTCACCGCCCGTGGCCGCCGCCCGGTCTTCTGGTACGACACCGACACCGCGCTGCGGGTGCCGAATGCGATCGCGATGCCGTGGCGGGGCGACGGCGCGGCAACGGCGGCACACCAGGACGGCCACGACGTGGTGCTCGCCTCCCACGAGCACCTCTACCTCGACTACTACCAGAGCCAGGACCAGGACACCGAACCGCTCGCGATCGGCGGGCACACGCCGCTGGAGCGGGTGTACGAGTTCGACGCCGACCGACCCGCCGGGGCGCTCGGCGCCCAGTGCCAACTGTGGACCGAGTACATGCCGCGGCCGCAGGACGTGGAGCGCATGGCGTTTCCCCGGCTCTGTGCGTTCAGCGAGACCGTGTGGTCGACCGCGCCCCGGCACTCCTTCGCCAGCTTCCGCGACCGGCTCACGGCGCACCTGCCCCGCCTCGCCGCGGCGGGCGTGAGGTACCGGCCGCTCGACGCCATCCCATCGCCCCGCACCGAGCCACAGCCATCCCTCAAGGAGGCACCGACCGATGCCCACTTACGCGGGTGACGCCCCGCCGCGCAGCCTGGCCGCCCTCCGGGAGGCCCTCGCGACGCCCAGCCAGGAGGTGGTGGAGAGCCTGGCGCGGGTGGACGGCGACCTGATGCTCCTCGGCGTCGCCGGAAAGCTGGGACCCGAGCTGGCCCTGATGGCGCGGCGCGCCCTGGACCGGGCAGGCCGGCCGGCCCGGGTCATCGGGGTGGCCCGCAATCCCGGGCCCGAGCTGGTCGAGCGGTTGCGCGGCGGGGGCGTGGAGCTGCTGCGCGCCGACCTGCTCGACGACGCGGCGCTCGCCGGCCTGCCCGACGCGGCGAACATCGTCTACCTGGCCGGCCGGAAGTTCGGCACCGACGGCGCCGAGCACCAGACCTGGGCGCTCAACACCTACCTTCCCGGGCGGGTCGCCGAGCGGTTCCGTGACTCGCGGATCGTCGCCTTCTCCACCGGCAACGTCTATCCCCTGATGCCGGTGGTGAGCGGCGGCGCCGACGAGGCGACGCCACCGGGCCCCGTCGGCGAGTACGCACAGTCGTGTCTGGGCCGGGAGCGGGTGTTCGAGCACTTCTCACACCGGTATGGCACCCGGATGGCGATCGTACGGCTGAACTACGCGGTCGAACTCCGGTACGGAGTGCTGTTGGAGATCGCGCGTGCCGTGTATCGGGGCGAGCCCGTCGACCTGCGGATGGGCAACGTCAACGTGATCTGGCAGGGCGACGTCAACGCCGCCACTCTCCGGCTCTTCGAGCACTGCACGGCGCCGCCGTTGGTGCTCAACCTGGCCGGCCCCGAGACCGCGTCCGTGCGCTGGATCGCGCAGCGTTTCGGCGAGCTGTTCGGGGTGCCCCCGGCATTCACCGGGGCAGCGGAGCCCACCGCGTTGCTCTCCAACGCCGCGCGGGCGAACGAGCTGTTCGGCTACCCCAGCGTTCCGCTGCGCACGCTGATCGAGTGGACCGCCGAATGGGTGCTCGGCGGCGGCGAAACCCACGGCAAGGACACCCACTTTCAGGAGCGGGAGGGGCGTTTCTAATGTCGGCAGCACTACCGGTGGACGTCGGCTCGGCGCTGCGCGAGGGCGTCGTCATCCCGGCCCACCCGCTCGCGCTCGACGCCACCGGGCGGCTCGACGAGCGCCGACAGCGCGCGCTGAGCCGGTACTACCTGGAGGCCGGGGCGGGCGGCCTGGCGGTCGGGGTGCACACCACCCAGTTCGCGATCCGGGAGGCCGGGCTACTCGAACCGGTGCTACGGATCGCCGCGGACACCGTGCGGGAGGCGCCACGCGACCGGCCGGTGGTGCTGGTCGCCGGGGTCTCCGGCACCACCGACCAGGCGGTCGCCGAGGCGAAGCTCGCCGCCGACCACGGCTACCACCTCGCCATGGTGATCCTTCGCGGATTGGCGGAGCTGACGGACGACGAACTCATCGCACACATCGCGGCAGTCGGCGAAGTGCTCCCGGTCTTCGGCTTCTACCTCCAGCCCGCGGTCGGCGGCCGGACGCTCGGATACGACTTCTGGGCTCGCCTCGCCGAACTGCCCTGCCTGGCGGCGATCAAGATCGCGCCGTTCGACCGGTACCGCACCCTCGACGTGGTCCGGGCGGTGTGCGAGTCCTCACGAGCGGCGGAGATCGCGCTCTACACCGGCAACGACGACAACATCATCGTCGACCTGCTCACCACGTACCGCTTCCCGGTGAATGGCGGCCATGTCAGCAAGCGGATCGTGGGCGGGCTGCTCGGCCAGTACGCCGTGTGGACCCACCGCGCAGTGGAGCTGTTCGAACGGGCCCGCGAGGCGGCACGGACCGGACAGCTCGACGAGGAACTGCTCACGACGGCCGCGACGTTGACCGACGCCAACGCCGCCGTCTTCGACGTCGCCCACGGCTTCGCCGGCTGCGTCGCCGGCATCCATGAGGTGCTGCGGCGCCAGGGCCTGCTGGACAACGTCCGGCTGCTCGACGAGCAGGAGCGGCTCTCCCCGGGGCAGGCGGCGGAACTTGACCGTGTGATCGGGGCGTACCCCGACCTGCAGGACGACGCGTTCGTCGCCGCGCACCTGGACCGCTGGCTCGACACATAGCAGGAGCAGCCATGATCCTCCCCCACGCACTCCTGGCCGCCGTGCTGGCGGTGGCCTCGGTCCCGCCGGCGGTGCCACCGTCCGGGGCGCACCCGGCGCAGACGCGCACCGCCGCGGTGCCGCAGGAGTTCTTCGACGACTTCAGCTACACCGGTCCCGCGGATCCGGCGTTCGCCGGGTTCGGTTGGACCGCGCGCACCGGCGGTGGCGGGCCCGGGGTGTCGGGTGCCACGTGGAGCGCCGACAACGTCTCCATGGTGGGCTCCGGCGCCGACCGGGTGATGCGGCTCGCCGCCACCAGCCAGGGCACCGGCCAGACGACCACCCAGGCGTCGGTTGCCCAGGGGCAGCGGTTCTTCGAGGGCACGTACGCGACCCGGATCCGGTTCACCGACGCGCCGGAGAGCGGGCCGGACGGCGATCAGGTGGTCCAGACCTTCTACACCATCTCGCAGCTCAACCACCCACTGGATCCGAACTACAGCGAACTCGACTACGAATACGTCCCCAACGGGGGCCTCGGGTCGGCCGGCACCGCGTTGCAGATGGTGACCTGGGAGACGTATCAGGACAGCCCGTGGGATCCCCGGGCGCTCGAAACCGTCCTGTCCCGGAGCCACGACGGATGGCACCTGCTCAAACTCGACGTGACCGGCGGCGAGGTGCGGTACTACATCGACGGCGTGCTGGTCGCCAGTCACGGCGGTGACTACGCCCCCGAGGCGTTCATGTTCCTGAAGTACGCCGTGTGGTTCGCCAACGGTGGCCTGGTCTCCTCGTCGACGTCCCGCAGGTACGTCCTCGACGTCGACTGGGTCTACCACGCCCGGGATTCCTCGCTCACCACCACCGAGGTGCAGTCCGCGGTCGCCGGGTTCCGGGCGGGGGGCATCCCGCGCAGGGACACCCTGGTGCCGCGGACCGTGGTCGCCGCGGATGCACACGTGCGCAGCGGCACGTACGCCGACACGAACTTCGGGCCGGCCACCGCGCTGGAGGTCAAGGACGCCCCCAACGCCGCCGACCCCAACGTGGATCGGTTGACCTACCTGAAGGCCGGCCTACCCGGCGTGCCGGCCAGTTCCGCCCGGCTCCATCTGCACGTCAGTTCGGTCGCTCCGGGGGCCGGTCCGGTCCCGATCGCCGTCCGCGTGCTCACCGACGACAGTTGGTCGGAGTCGACGATCACGTGGAACAACCGGCCCACCGCGGGAGCCACCCTGCTGGGCACGCTGCAGGTGACGGCACCCGGGTGGTACGCGATCGACGTCACCAGTGCCGTGAACAGCAATCTCAACGACGGTCAGATCAGCTTCCGACTCGGTGACGACTCGGTCGCCGATCGGCTGGTGGTCATCGATTCCCGCGAGTACGGCGCGGGCACCGAGCCGTACCTCCTCATCTCCTGACCCCCTGAGAGGAGCACTCCCCGTGTCCCTGATCCGACGCAGGTCGTGGCCATCCGGGCTGGCGCTGTCCGCCGCCGTGCTGGCCGCTCTGCTGCTGCCGCCCGGGCAGCCCGCCTCCGCCGCCGCGCCCTCGGTCACCATCGACTCGCATACCAGCGGCGACGCGGTGCCGGCCGGGACCGTCCGCCTGTCCGGCAGCTACACCGACGCGTACGAACTGAGCATCGTGCTCGACGGACGCACCACCCCGCCGGTGCACACCGTCGACCCGGACGGTGACGACACCGGCACCTGGTACTACGACCTGAACACCACCGGCGTGGACGGTGAGATCGAGGTCGCGGTGCGCGCCAAGCGAACCGACACCCGCTACGGTGTCTGGTCCCCGTTCGTCACGCTGCGGGTGGACAACCCCGCCGCCAACGTCCCGGTCGTGGCGGTGACCAGCCCCGACGACGGCGGCACGGTGCGGCAGCCGACGCCGATCCGCGTCTCGGTCGCCGCGCGCAACGCCGTACGCGAGGTGTCGGTGCGCGTCAACGGCGGCGCCTGGCTGCGGGCGCTCGGGGCGAAGGGCACCTACACCTATCTGTGGGATCCCCGCGAACTCGGCGACGCCATGGCAAGCATCGAGGCCAGAGCGGTCGACGCGTACGGCAACACCGGGTACAGCCCGACCGTCTACGTCAGGGCCGGTAAGGGCGCTGCCGAGCCGGTACGGGTCGGCCCGCAGGACCGGGCGATGTGGATCTGGGAGCGGGCGTCGTACGGCCTGATCCTGAACCCCGGATCCCGCCGGCTGCTCGCGACCACGGCGCGCGACACCGACACCTTCGGCTCGCGGCCGATCACCACCCTCTATGTCGGCGTGGACCGGTACGGCGACCTGGACATGCTCTACGACAAGCGCGCCGAGGTGCGGGACTTCCTGAGCTGGGCCCACGCGCAGGGCTTCACGGTCTACGCCACGATCGCCGGCGGCACCCAACCACCGTTCCTCGGCGGGCTGGAGCGCTACCATCCCCGCGCGGTCCGGGAAATGGAGAAGATCCTCAACTACAACCTCGCCTCCCCGCCGGGGGAACGGTTCGACGGGGTCAACGTGGACATCGAACCCTACATCTATCCCGGGTTCGCGGCCGAGAAGCCGGCCCTGCAACTGCAGTGGCTCGAGGTCCTGGAGCAGATGATCCAGCGCAGGAACGCGGCGGGTTCGTCGCTGGCATTCGGCCCGGCGATCCCGCGCTGGCTGGACGTCAACACGTGCTGCACCGACATCACCTGGAAGGGCGCCACCAAACCGCTCAGCGAACACATCCAGGACCTGACCGACTACATCTCGATCATGGACTACCGGGACACCGCGGAGGGTTCGGTCGGCATCATCGCCCAGGCGCAGTCCGAGATCGCGTACGCCGAGGCGATCGGCAAACCGAACTCGGTGGTGATCGGGGTGGAGACGCTCGACATCGCCTGGAGCGGCGACCCGGAGACCATCACCTTCCGCGAGGAGGGCCGCGCCGTCGCCGAGCGCGAGCTGCGGAAGGTGTACGACGCCTTCGCCGGCAGCCCGGCATTCGGCGGCATCGCGATGCACCACTACGACTCCATCCGCTGGCTGCCGTCGGTGTGGGGACCCAACGCCGAGTACACGCCGATGCCGGCCGACACCGGCCCGCCCACTGCGGTCGGCTCGCCGCCGACGGCGAACACCTTCGACCACCAGAGCATCGACCTCGCCTACGGCCGGGCCTTCGACGACACCGAGGTGGAGCAGTACAACATCTACCGGTCCACCGACCCGGGCTTCACACCCGGCCCGGAGAACCTCGCCGGGCAGTCGCGCGGCCTCAGCTTCACCGACTCCGGACTGCTGCCGGACACCACCTACCACTACCGGGTCGCCGCCGTGGACGTACGCGGCAACGTCGGGCCGGCCTCGCCGCCTGTCTCCGCCACCACCGCCGGCACCGACCTGCGGCCGCTGATCGTCTCCGAGCTGACGGTGACCGCCGCGGGTGGTCCGGCGACCGTGCGGATCCGGGTGACCGACCTGGTCACCGGGAAGCCGGTCGCGGCAGCGGTACATGGCCGGTTCACCAAGATGGCGGGCCGGTACCTGACGATGAACGCGAACTCGGACGGCCAGGCGTCCGGCGCGTCGGAGGCGATCGGCTCCCCGGCCGGCGAGGTGGGCTTCCAACCGCTGCGGATCACCGCCCCGGGCTACTACTGGGCATCCGCTCACGACCGGGCCCGGAACGTGGAGACCAGGTGGCAGACCACGACGCCGGTGACCGCCGACACCTTCGTACGCGCCGGCGCGTACGCGGACACCACCCACGGATCCGCGCGCGAACTGGAGGTCGCTGACCTCCCCGACGCGCACAGCCCGGACGACGACCGGATGGCCTACCTGAAGGCCGGACTCGGCGGCTATCCGGGCACCGCGACTGTCTCCGCCCGGCTGTACTTCCACGTCAGCTCGGTGGCGCCGGGCAGTGGCGCCGTACCGGTGACGGTGCGGGCACTGGCCGACGACTCATGGTCCGAGGAGGGTGTGAGCTGGAACAGCCGCCCGTCCAGCGCGGGCGCAAGCGTGCTCGGGACCGTCCGGGTGGAGCGCCCCGGCTGGTATTCGGTCGACGTCACCGGCGCGGTCAACGCCAACCTGGCCGACGGAGCCCTGACGCTGCGACTCTCCGACGACACGACTGCCGGGCGACCACTCGCCCTGGACAGCCGGGAAAGCGACCAGCAGCCTTACCTGATCATCTACTGACACCGGCGGTTCTGGCGCCCGTCCCTCCCATCGACAGGCGCCAGAACCTTGCCGCGAGCTGAGCACCGTCAGCCCACGGCGGGGGCATCCGCAGCACCGCGCGGCCTGGCGGCGATGGCATCGGCTACGGCAGCTGGCCCAGCCACCCGGTTCGGGCAACCACCATGTCGGTGAGTTCCGCGATCGTGCGCCCGTCGGTGTCGATTCGATGGCCGATCGCGGCTCGTTCCAGCGCCTCCGCCTCGTGCGCCGCCTGGTCGGCGACGCTCAGCAGGTGCGCGGCCGGCTTGCCGACCAGTGGGTCGCCCGGCTGCGGCCAGCTGCCACGACCTTGGCCGCGAAGCATGATCCGGCTGGTCAGCGTGTCACGTCCGGCGTGCAGGCGACACACGGTCACCGTCGATGCGGGCAGCGCGTCGCCGTACCCACCCAGGGTGGCTTCGTCCTCTGCCGGGCCGACCATGACCAAGGCCTGAGCCCCGGCGTCCCGGTAGGTACGCCACAGCGCCGCGAGGTTGCGAGCCTTGAGGCGATGACCGGCGGGCACAGGGCCGCAGAAGCCGATCTGGTCCAGATCGATGTAGGCCGCCGTCAGCCCGGCGCCGAGAACCTTCAGGTAGACCTGGAAACCGATGGTGGACTTGCCGACACCGGTGGCGCCACACAGCCACAGCACGCGCCCACCACGGTCCACGCCGGCTCCGGCGCCGTCCCCGACCGGGTGGCCGTCGACGGGTTCGGCGGCGGACAACGGCCGTTGCGGGTCGCTCAGCACGGGCCAACCGTTGAGGCGGTCACGCACCCGCCGCGCCACGTCGGCCACCGTGAGCCCCGTGGTGTCCACGCAGACCTCGGCAACAGCGCCGGCATCCAGCTGTACCGCCTCCCGCAACGCCTGCGCCAGACCGCCGTCGTGCCCTTGCCGGCCGACGAACCGCTGCGCCAGTTGCTCCTCGTCGGCGCGCAACCGGCAGACCGTCAACGCCACCTGCGTCAGCTCATCGCGGTGTACGCCTGGGCGGGCGTCGACAACACCCGAGACCACCACGCACCGGGCTCCGGCCGCCCGGTACCCGGCGATGACAGCATTGAGATTGCGTGCCTTCATCCGGTGCCGACCGGGATCGCCGGCTGGCTCCGGATAGCACATCCCGAGCTGATCCACATCGACGTAGCCGGTCCGGACACCAGACCGGATCAACTCCGTGTAGATCTCCCAGCCGACCGCGGTCTTGCCGACACCGGGAGGGCCACACAGCCACAGGACAGGAACCACCTCGCCGGTCGCCACCTTCGGGTGGACCGTGTCCCACACCATGGCCAAAGATCCTTGCGTCCACGGTCCGGCCCGTCGAGTCGTTTCCCGAACCTGAAGCCAAGGCGGGAAGTCAGCCGTCGAAGCCGTGAACCCCGAAAGCTCAAGGGGCATACCGTGGTACGAGGCCGGAGTTGATACCGAGGAGCGACGCGAATCCCGCGACCCTCCTCCTACCGTTCGGCGCGTGAAGAAATTTCTCGTGGGTTTCGGGATCCTGCTCGGGCTCTATCTGATCGCTCGTGCGGCCGCCGAGCCGTTCGTGATCAACATGACCGATCCTGCCAGCTACCGGCTGGACTGGGGTGGCCCGAGTCTGGCCGGCGTGCTGCTGGTTCACTGCGGGCCGGGCCTGGTGTCCGCGGCGCTGATCGGGCGGGGGCTGCATTCGTGGTGGCGACGCCGGACGGCAGCGACGCTCAGCCGGGACGGCCGGTGAGGCAACTGTCGGCGAGACCGGCCCCGACTCCGGTTGGGTCAGCTCGGTCAGAAAGCCGACTCCCGGGGCGCCCGGCAGGCAAACGGTACAGCTCACCCTGGCGCAGCGCCGGCATTGGCGCGGAGACTGCGGGTGGCGAGCAGTTGTTACCGTCGCCGCGACGCCGATGACCTCGGCACTGAGGGGGAGGGGGACGCGGTGGGGCTGATGGACAAGCTCCGGGGCGAGTTCGTCGACATCGTGGAGTGGCTGGACGACAGCCGGGACACGATCGTCTGGCGCTTCCCCCGATACCAGAACGAGATCAAGATGGGCGCCCAGCTGGTCGTCCGCGAGTCCCAGGCGGCGGTGTTCGTCAACGAGGGGCAGATCGCCGACGCGTTCGGCCCCGGCACGTACACGCTGGAAACCCGGAACCTGCCCATCCTGTCCACCCTCAAGGGCTGGAAGTACGGGTTCAACTCGCCGTTCAAGGCCGAGGTGTACTTCGTCAATACCCGGCAGTTCACCGACCTGAAGTGGGGCACCCAGAACCCGGTGATCGTGCGGGACGCCGAGTTCGGCGTGGTCCGGCTGCGGGCGTTCGGTGCCTACGCGGCCCGGGTGGTGGACGCGCAGCAGCTCCTGCGGGAGCTGGTCGGCACGGATCCGCAGTTCCGCACCGAGGAGGTGCAGGAATATCTGCGCCAGCTCATCGTGGGGCGGCTCGGCGGTGCGCTGGCCACGGCGGGGGTGCCGCTGCTGGACCTCGCGGCGCACCAGGACGCGATCGGCCGGCGGCTGGCCGCCGTGCTGACCGAGGAACTGGCCGAGGTCGGCATCGCGATCCCCAAGTTCGTCATCGAGAACGTCTCCGTGCCGCCAGAGGTGGAGCGGGCGCTGGACAAGCGGACCGGCATCGGCGCGGTCGGGGACCTGGACCGCTTCACCCGCTACCAGGCGGCCACCGCGCTGGAGGACGCGGCGAAGAACCCGGGCGGCGGCGCGGGCGCCGGCATTGGGCTGGGCATGGGCATGGCCGTGGGCCAGCAGGTGGCCAGGTCCATGTCGGGTAACGCCGGGACGCCGGCGCCGGCTGCCGCGCAGCCGGGTGGCACCGAGCCGCCGCCGCTGCCGAACCAGACCCAGTGGTACGTCGGCGTCGCCGGGCAGCGGCAGGGCCCGTACGACGTCGGTGGCCTGGCCGAGCAGGTGGGTGCGGGCACGCTGGGCCCGGACACGCTGGTGTGGCGCGCCGGCATGGCGCAGTGGCAACCGGCCGGGCAGGTGCCGGAGCTCGCGTCGGTGCTGGCCAGCGTCCCACCGCCGCTGCCGCCGCAATGAGCGAGACGGCTGTTTCTCCTCCGTCGTACCGGTGCGGGGGCTGCGGCGCCCGGGTGGAGTACGCGCCGGGCACGACGGTGCTGCGCTGCCCGTACTGCGGGCACCGACAGCAGATCGCCGGCGCCGGCCGGGAGGTGCGCGAGCACGCGTACGCCGAACTGGCCACGCTGCCCCGCAAGCCGGTGGCCAGCGTCGGCGCGCACACGTTCGTCTGCCCGGGCTGCGGCGCCCGGACCGAGAGCGACGCGCTCGCTCAGCGCTGCCAGTTCTGCGCCACGCCGCTGGTGGCGGACGCCGCGGCGGGCGAGCTGATCGCGCCGGAGGCGGTGCTGCCGTTCACGGTGGACCAGGCCGGCGTGCGTACCGCCCTGGGCCAGTGGTGCCGGAGCCGCTGGTTCGCGCCGAACAGCTTGAAGAAGGTCAGCGAGGCGGAGACGCTCAAGGGCACCTACCTGCCGCACTGGACGTTCGACGCGCGGACCGTCTCGGACTACCAGGGTCAGCGCGGCGAGTACTACTACGTCACCGAGACGTACACGGTGACGGTGAACGGCAGGCAGGAGACGCGGACCCGGCGGGTGCGGCGCACCCGGTGGTACCCGGCGAGCGGCACGGTGCGCCGGGACTTCGACGACGTGCTGGTGCCCGCCACCACCCACCTGCCAGAGAAGCAGCTGGATCAGCTGGCCCCGTGGCCGCTGGCCGAGGCGGTCGCGTATCACGGGGACTACCTGGCCGGCTATCACGCGCTGCGGTACGACACCGAGCCCGAGGCGGGGCTGGCCGAGGCGAAGACCCGGATGGCGCCGGTCATCGATCGGGACTGCCGGTCGGACATCGGCGGCGACGAGCAGCGGGTCACCGCCGTGGACACCACCTACTCGGACGTGACGTACAAGCTGCTCCTGCTGCCGGTGTGGATCGCCGCGTACCTGCACGCCGGCCGGTCGTACCAGGTCCTGGTCAACGCGCGGACCGGGGAGGTCATCGGCGAGCGCCCGTACAGCGCCGCGAAGATCACGGCGGCGGTGCTGGCCGCGTTGGCGCTGGTCGCGGCGATCGTGATGGCCTACCTGATGAGCCGCTGACGCGGTGGTGAGGTCACGCCGTCGGCAGCCAACCGAGGGTCTTCATGGTGGCGATGTCGGTCGCCCGGAGGCCGGCGTCGGAGACGGTCCAGAGGACTCCGTCGACCACCAGTGACCGGCGGATCGGCGCCTGATCCTGGGGACGCCCCGTGGCCAGCGGGTGGTCGACCGTGCCCACCTGGGTGAACCCGCCGTCGCCGACCCGCAGGGCCAGCGCCACGTTGCTCGGCGGACCGGGGCGGGTCACGGCGCCCGCGGCGTGGACGGTCAGCGGGACCACGACGAGGCGTTCGGCCGGCCAGTAGAGGAACGCGTGCGGGTCGAACTCCGCCTCGGAGTGCCCCTGCTTGACGTGATACTGGGCGATCCGGGTCGGCTTGGCCGGGTCGGAGACGTCGAAGAGCGAGAGCTGGGTGCCCTGGACCCGGCCCTGGTCCGACGCCTCCTGCCCGACGCCGAGGAGCCGCCCGTCGCCGGCCGGGTGCAGGTACGCCGAATACCCGGTGATCTTCAGTTCGCCGCTCACCTTCGGCGCCGTCGGATCACGCAGGTCGACGGTGTAGAGCGGGTCGGTCTGCCGGAAGGTGACCACGTATCCGGTGCTGCCGGCGAACCGTACCGCGTGGATGCGTTCTCCCTTGCCCAGTCCGGTGACCTTGCCGACCTGCTTCAGGGTCGTGCCGTCGGCGCGCAGGACGTACACGCTGGAGGTCGAGTTGGGCTTGGCGCCCCAGGTGCGGCCGCTGGTGGTGGCCACCCGCAGGTGCTCGTCCCACTCCGACATGGCGTACTGGTTGATCAGCCAGCCCGGTACGGACGCGGCGGCGACGTACCGCGGAGCGCCCGCGCCGGAGGTGTCGAACTGGTAGATCTCGGTGGTCTCGTCCTTCGGATCGGGTGCACGGTTGCCCGTGGTCAGCATCGGCAGCACCCGCCAGCGCTGGTCGTTGGCGACGTACAGCCGGGATGCGGTGCTGTAGACGGTGTCGCCATCGGCGAGCACGGTGACCGGGTCGCCGGCGCCGAGGGTGGCCGCAGCCAGGTCGAAGCTGAGCACGGTCACCAGGGACGTGCCGGAGTAGCTGGCCGGCCGGCTCACCCGGTCGCAGCCGACCCGTCCGGTGCTGGTCCGCCCGCCGGCGGTGACCTCGTACCGGGGCAGCCAGTCGTCGGCGGTGGCGTCGTCGATGATCTGGCGGTTGGTGGCGGTGCGCTGCTCGTCGGTGACCTTCTCGCGGTAGGGGAAGGTCAGTCGGGGCGCGGAGCGGACCACGACACGGATCCTCGTACCCACCTGGCGGGCGTCCACCAGGTTGCCGTCGATGCGGTACTCGCCGATGATCTTCGGCGTGCCGGAGAGGTCCACCATGATCAGGCGGGGACCGACGATGTCCTCCGGCGTCGGGGCGGAGCGACCGTCTGCCGGCATGGCACGGCCGCCGGGGACGGCGGGCTTCGCCATCGGGGCCCACCCTTCGCGCAGCAGCAGCAGCGCCCGGTCGCCCTGTAGCAGCAGGCTGGCGTCGGCGCCGCCGAACCCATCGGGCGTCAGGTCCAGTTCCCCAACAACGCGGCGGTCCGCCGGATCGATCACGTACAGCTTGCCCCGGTTGACGGTGACGATCCGCTTGCCGTCGGTCTTGACCAGGTCCGGCTCGTCGACCCCGGCCTCGTGGGTGTTGGTACCCGAGTAGTCGGCGGTGCCGGCCCCGGGTGCGGCGTCTGCTTGCTTCGCTGCGGCCGGTGCTCCGGCGGCCTGTTCCGCGCCGCCCAAGGTACGGATGTCCCGGTTCGGCCCGAAACCCCAGGGCCCGACGTACGCCTTGGCCGCCGTCTTCAGCTGCTGCAGCGCCTCTGTGCAGGAGCGGTAGGCGACCAGCCGGAACTCGCCGGCCGGCACACCCCGGTCACGTGGTGGGGCGCTGGCCGGCTCCGCAGTGCAGCCGGCCACCAGGGACAGGCCGACGACCAGGACCACTGGCACGACTCGAGCCCGAGTCATGACGCGGAGGACGCCGGTGGCGGCGGTGCGCTGGGGTACGTGGACGCTGCTGTCCGTCATGGGTCCTACGACGTGGCTGTCCCGGGCTGGGTTCCCGCCGAACTGCGCCCGTTCGCCGCGGTATCCGGCGCGACGGCGTCGGGGAGAAGGTCGCACAGGTCACCGACCGACCGCGGTGTCGGGCTTGACCTGCGGCGGCACGATAGCGTCGGGGCGATGCTCACGCCCACCGAACCAGCCGCCCTGACCACTGCCGAACGCGCGATCGATGACCGCTTCCGCGCGATCCTGGCCCGGCTGCCCCGGCGCGGACCGGTCGGCTGGCTGATCGAGTTCGCGGTCTTCGGGCTCAAACAGGCCTGGGCATGCGTGTTCGGTGGGGCGATGCTGGCGGTCATCTTCGCGGCGCATCTCTGGTACCCGAAGGACGCGGCATTCGCTCGCAACGACTTCCTGACGCTCGCCGCGGTCGCCATCCAGATCGCGATGGTGGCCGGGCGCCTGGAAACCCTGCGTGAGTTGCGGGTGGTGGTCCTGTTCCATGTCGTCGGCACGGTCATGGAGTTGTTCAAGACGCACATCGGCTCGTGGTCCTACGAGCCCGACGGGGTGCTGCGGCTCGGCGCGGTGCCCCTCTTCAGCGGATTCATGTATGCCGCGGTCGGCTCCTACCTGGTCCGGGTCAACCGGCTGTTCGACCTGCGTTTCGTGCGCTACCCGAGGCGCTGGGCGACCGCTGTCGTGGCCGCCGCCATCTATGCCAACTTCTTCACCAACCACTACGTCCCGGACATCCGGTGGCTGCTCATCGCTGTCGTCGCCCTCGTGTTCGGGCGCTGTGTCATGCAGTTCCGCATCTTCCGGTTCCGGTGGCGCATGCCGCTCCTGTTGGCCTTCCTGCTCGTCGCTTTCTTCATCTGGCTCGCCGAGAACATCGCCACCTGGTCGAATGCCTGGCTCTATCCCAGCCAGGTGGGCGGTTGGCACCCGGTTTCACCGGCGAAGCTCGCGTCGTGGTTCCTCCTCATGATCATCTCGGTCGTGCTGGTCACGTGGATCTCGCCGCCGCAGCCGCCAGTGGACCCGCAGCCGGACGCAGCGATGGACGCGGACGAGGCGGTGTCATCGAACAGCCTCAGGTCTTGACGGTCGCCCGCCGAACGCCCAGTTGTGCACCTCGATGTCGGCGTATCGGTCCGCGGTGAGGACGGCGCGCGCCTGGTCCGGGGCCGGTGCCCGGACCAGCGCCGCGGTGCCCAGCCAGGTGGCGCCGTCGTCGGACAGCAGCGGCCCGTACGCGATCAGGTCCTCCCGGTCGGGCGGCGCGGCGAGGTCGGTGGCCTGCCCCGCGCCGAGGCCGAGCACCAGGTACCGGTTGCCGCCGGTCCGGCCGCCGGGGAAGTCCCACATGGTGCGCCCCAGCGTGTTGCGCCACCGGCGCAGCAGCACGTCCCGGTATGCGCCGGCCTGGTAGTTGGGCTCGTCGAAGGCGAACGCCCGGGCGGCGGCGGGATCGGGCAGGTCGACGATGTGCACGCTGCCGGTGGGCGTGTCGCCGTCGTCGGCGAAGGTCGGACCGCGGGCGATCATCTCCGCCGCGTACCGGTCCATGTAGGACCAGTGCTCTTCCAGTAGTTGGCGGCGCAGTGCCACGGAGCCGGGCCGGTCGCGGTGGTAGCAGAAGAACTCCATGCACCTAATCCTGACCGCCCTGCCGGACGCCGTCGGCACGGGGTGGTCAGGTGACGAATCGTCCGACGTTAATGCGGGCCGAGTATAGTAAGACGTCAATGCTAATTCGACAATATGTTGGGCTTGTGAGTCACCTCGCGTCGTGAGCTCTGGTAGCCGAATGTGTTGTTTGCTTGACTGTGCGCCAGTGCCGTGGAGGAGTCGCGGCGTGACTGGAGGCTGTGCCGCGTGAGCAAACCGGATCCGGAAAACGCAGTCGGGAACGTGCACGAGGTGCTCGACCGGCCGCTGTTCAACCCGGTGTTGAAAGTGACGGTCGGCGAAGGAAAGCTCGACTACGAGGTATATCTGCGCACCGCCGATCTGCTGCGGCTACAGACACCCAGGTCGGAGCTTGTCCATGCGGACGAACTCATGTTCCAGATCGTGCATCAGGCGCAGGAACTCTGGCTGAAACTCCTCGCCCACGAGGTGGCCGAGGTCGTCGACGAGCTCGATGGTGATCGCCTGTGGGAGGCGGCGGCTCGGCTGGACCGGGCGGTGCGGATCACCCACTGCCTGTCGAACGAGCTGCGGGTGCTGGAGACGCTCGCACCCGACACCTACCAGGTGATCCGCCGGCATCTCGGCAACGGCAGCGGGCAGGAGTCCCCCGGCTACAACGCCGTACGGGTGGCGGCGTCGTACGCCGCCGCGGCGCTGGACGGGCTCCTCGCGCGCCACGAGGTCGCGCTCGCCGAGGTCTACGCAGGTGCCCGGCCGGAATTGAAGCGAGTCTGCGAACTCCTCGTCGACCTGGACGAGGGCTATCAGACGTGGCTGTTCACCCATTACATGCTGGTGCGCCGGACGATCGGGGTGGGCCGGGACGTCGCGGCGCTGGACGGAATGCCCACCCAGATTCTCGTCGGTCGGATGACCCAGCCGCTGTTCCGCTCACTCTGGGCGGTCCGCAACCAGCTCACCGCCGAGTGGCGGCGGGAGGGTGGCCTGGTGCCCGGAGCGGATCGCCGCGAAGCGCGGGTGCCGGCGTGACCTCGCGACTGCGGCACCACTTTCCCGTACTCGAGAACTGCGTGTACCTGAACAGCAACTCCACCGGAGCGGTGCCCCGCGGGGCCGAACCCGTGCTGCGCCGGTACTGGGAGACGCTGTGCGCCTGGCGCGACGACGTGTGGGACGAGTGGCTCGGCGACCTGCGGGCCTACGGCGACGCCGTGGCACGGTTCATCGGCGGCCCCCCAGGCAGCGTGGTCACCGACGCCAACGTCAGCACCCTGCTGGGCCGCATCGCCTCCTGCTTCGACTACCGCCCGCCCCGCAACCGGGTGGTCACGACGCACCTGGAATTCCCCACGGTGCCGTTCATCTGGCGTGCGTTCGGCCGGTACGGCGCCCGACTCGACGTCGTCGGCGCCGACGCGCCCGGATTCGACGAAGATGCCCTGGAGCGGCGGATCGACGAACGTACGCTGCTGGTGTGCGTGCCGCACGCCAGCTACGCCACCGGCGCGATGATCGACCTTCCCCGGCTCGTCAAACGCGCACACGACGTTGGCGCACTCGTCGTCGTCGACGCCTTCCAGACCATCGGCACGGTCCCCTTCGACGTGGCGGCGCTCGATGTCGACTTCGTCCTCGGCGGCGCCCACAAATGGCTCTGCGGAGTCGGCACCGCGTTCCTGTACGTCCGTCCCGACCTGCTACCCGCCCTGCGACCGGCGGCGACGGGATGGTTCGCCGGCGACGCCGCGCTGACCTTCCGACCGTCGTCGGACTTGGCCGGCGACGCCCGCCGGTTCGCCGGTGGAACACCGTTCCCACTCAGCGCCCAGATCTCCAGAGTCGGGCTGGACCTGCTGGCCGGCGTCGGCATCGACACCATCCGCGAGCACTCACTGAAGTGCACCGATCGGATACTGCACCGCGCCGCGGCCGCTGGCATCCCGGCGCTCGGCCCCACCACGCCCGCACAACGGGGCGGCGTCATCTGCCTCGCCGTCCCTGACGGTGAGGCGGTCAAACGCGGCCTCGCCCGGCGGCAGATGATCTGCAGCTGGCGAGGGGGCCTCCGGGTGGCTCCGCACATCTACAACACCATCGACGAGGTCGACGCGTTCATGGACGCGCTCGAACTGGAGCTTCAGCAGGCCGGACGATGACCGCCACGCCGCTGTCCCCGCGAGCGCTCATGAGCCTGCTCGCCAACGGCGTCAAGGCCATGGACGTGCTGGAGACCGCCCTTGACCTCGGGCTGCTCGACGCTCTGGAACGAGGCCCGGTACGCCTAGGGCAGCTCAGCGTCCGCTTCGACCTGCGACCCGACCGGCTCTACAAGCTCCTCGACTGCCTGGAGAGCCTCGGTTTCGTGCACCGCGACGAGCGGACCGACGACATCAACGACGCCGAGTACCGCGCCGTCCCGGGGCTCCAGGACGCCGCCGTCGCGGTAGTCGGACCCGACGCGATCGAACGCGACCGCGACAAGTACCCGTGGCGACACCTGCACGGCAGGCTGGCGGACACCCTCCGCGGACGGCTCAGCATCACCGAGGACGACTTCGCCTGGCCGCCGAAGACGGCCGCGCAGATCGCCGGCTTCGAGCAGAGCATGGCCGCCGGTCTGGGCCCGATCATCGAGGCGTTCCGCACCCACGCACCCCGGCTCTGGCCCGACCGTCACCGGCTGCTGGACGTCGGAGGCGGCGACGGCACCCTCGCCACGCACCTGCTCACCGATACGCCCGGCCTGACCATCGACGTCTACAACCTGCCCGCAGTCCAGCCCCTCGTGGACGAGACCCGCGCGCGGTCCGGCCACGGGCCTCGGCTCGGGTTCGTCGGCGGGGACTTCCTCACCGAACCGCTACCCACCGGCTACGACGCCATGGCGTTCGTCCGCGTCCTGCACGACTGGCCGGCAGGCACCGCCCACCGCCTGATCGAGCAGGCCTACCACGCGCTGCCGGCCCGCGGCCGCCTGCTGATCTGCGAGGAGTTCCGCACCTCGGAGCGGCTGGCCATGCAGTTCTTCTGGTCCTACTTCCTGATCGGCGTCGACAGTTGCGCCAGCCGCCTGCGGGAGATCACCTTCTACACGAGCGCGCTGCGGCGGGCCGGATTCCACGAGATCGAGGTGCTACCCGGCCCGTTCGAACTGATCTCGGCGCGCAAGCCGTGACCGGGATCATGGCTGGGGGTCGAGGTCGAGGCGGCGGGTGAACGGGTGACGGGCCGGCCGCAGTCGGCGCCGCCGCGGTGGTGACTGTGGTCAGTGGCTTCCCTGCCAAGTGGTCCCGCTTACTTGTTCGACTGAAGGAAACTTCCGCTCGACCTCTTGCGCGTGCCAATGCTTGCCGCCGACAGTCTGACCACCACCTAGCTTCGATATCCGTCGATGCGATTGTCCGGTGGGCAGCTGAGGAGGAAGCATGGCACCCGTCGTCCCCCGCCGCAGAAGCCGCCTCGTCTCACTCGCGATCGCCGCCCTCGCCGGCCTGGCGCCGGTCGCCCTGTGGGCGCTGCCCGCACAGGCGGCCGCCCCGCTCTACACCGCCCTGGGCGACTCGTACTCCTCGGGTGTCGGCACCCGCTCGTACTACTCCGACGGCACCAGCTGCTACCGCTCGCCGTACGCGTACCCCGTCCTCGACGCGAACCAGATCGGCGCCACCCTCACATTCGCCGCCTGCTCCGGCGCGCGGGTCGCCGACGTGTCCAACAACCAGCTCGGCAGCCTCAGCTCGTCGACCAACTACGTCACGCTCACCGTCGGCGGCAACGACGCCGGGTTCTCCTCCGTCATCACGCAGTGCGCCAAGCCCTGGCCGTACACCTGCTGGGGTGACATCGACAACGCCAACAACTACATCCGGAACACCCTGCCCAGCACCCTGGACGCGCTCTACAACAAGATCCGCTCGCGGGCTCCGTACGCCCGGGTGGTGATCGTCGGGTATCCGCGCCTGTTCAACGAGAGCGACTGCCAGTCGCTGGCCCGGATCAGCCCGGGTGAGCAGGCGGCGCTGAACGACACCGCCGATCTGCTCAACGAGACCATCAAGGCCCGGGCGGTCGCCCACTCGTTCCCGTTCGTGGACCCACGTGCCGCGTTCACCGGGCACGCCGTCTGCGACTCGATCGAATGGGTCAACGGCCTGTCGAACCCCGTCATGGAGTCCTACCACCCGAACCGCACCGGCCAGTCGAGCGGCTACGCCCCGCTGGTGAAGAACGCCATGCTGGGTGCCACGACGGCGGCCGCCGGCAAGGCGTAGCCACCGGCAGGTCGGAGTACGTCAAAACGCCGATCAGCTTCAGATGCCGAGACCGCCAGCCATGGTCAGTTCCTGGCTGGTGAATTCGCCGGTGAGCATCGGCATGGCCCTGGCGATGGCAGCCCTGGTTTCTGGCAGGGTCAGCGAGGCGTCGTGGTGCTCCTTCGACTGCCACACCTCGCTGACCCAGATCGTGACGTCGTCCGTGTTGGACACGCCCACCGCGTAGAGCTCGCAACCCGCCTGACGAAGGCCATCGACGCCGCTGAGCAGGATGGCCACCACGTCGTCGCGGTGGCCGGGCTTGGCCTCCATCGATCCGATGTACCCGTACGACACGTCCGCCCCATCCGCTGCTCCGACAACCGCCACAATCTACCTCCGCCCGGGCGAGCACTGGCTGTTCTCCAGAGGGTGCCCGGAACGAGGCCCGCAAACCCGAACGTGACCAGGAACCCCAACCCCTTTCACCCAGGCCGGGTGGTGATCGGCGCTAACCCCTGGCGGAGCTCACGGCGGGACGCTAAGCTCCGCCGCGATGAAACCTTCTCTCAGATTGGGGGTCCGGTTCGCGCAAGGTGAGTGCTGATGCGCTCCCTGGCCGCGGATGCGGATTCCCGCCTTTCCCTCTGGCGGCGCGTGCGCGAGTACGCCGTGCCGCCCTCCATGATCAAGGTCGCGACGGCTCGTCGTCGTGTCGGTGACTGGGCCGGCGCGTGCGCTGCCGCTCGCGTCGATGTCGACCTCGACCTGCGCGCCGTGGCTCGCCAGCACGGCCGGGAACTGGCCGGCCGGCTCCGGGCTGACCTCCGGCACCTCGCGCCCGACCTGCTGCGCTGGCACATGCCGAGGATCGCCCCTGACGGGCTGCTGCGTCCGGGAGTGGCCGTCTCGCTTGCCCGGTACCGCGTGGCGGACCACGACGGTGCCGAGCCGGTGCATCTGGTCGCTCGAACGCCACCGGCCTGGGCGGATGCGGGCCAGCGATTCAGCCTGGCGCTGTGGGCCGGATCCCGCGAGGCGAGTTCCTGCCCTCATCCGCGTCCCGGTCCCGACCGTCGGTTCCGCCTCGACCTGCACCGTCACCTGTGGGACGCACGGAGAGCCGATGAGCTGCGAAGTCGGTCGGGCGCCGAGCAACTGCCCTGCGACGGCGCTGCCACGGCCCGCCCCGATCCACGATGGTCGGCACTGGGGGAGCGCGGTTACGCGCTGCACCGGTGGGCGGACGAGGCGAGGCTGCTGCTCCAGGCCGAAGGCCGGACCAGCGGTGCCGTGGCGGTCCGCCTCGGGCCGCGACGTCGGCTGGTGCTCGAGGTCGCTCCGGAAGGGGCCGACCTGCGGACGCCTGAGACAGGCGGCGTCCGGGCCGGCCACGTCGCCGCGCTGCCGGTGCTGCCCGACGCGGCAACCTGGATGGCACCCGACCTGGAGCTGCTGCGCCGCGGGTTGATCGAGGTCGAGCGGCTTCACCCGCTGGTGGCGTCGGCGCTCGCGCCCGGTCATCCGGTGGCCGACACCCCGGCGGCTCCGGACCCGGCGGCACAGCCACGTCTCGTGGACTGCCGGGGCGCGTGGCACCGGATCGGGCTGGTGAACGGGGTGCTCGCACCCTTGGACCACGACCCGGCGGAGATCCGTCGGGAGGAACTGCTGGCCGCGCTGACCGGCACCCCGCTGCCGTGCCTGCGGGTGATCGACGAGGCACACCGCCGCCCGGAATGCCTCCCCGACATCCGCGCCCGCCTGGACCACGGAGACACCGCCGGCGCGCTGGCCACCGTCGAGGCCCTGCTCGGACCCGATGCGCTCCTGCGCCATGGGGATCTGCGCGAGGAACTGGACAACGCCGCGCTGCGGCGGATCACGTACGGCCTGTTCCGAGCCGGGCTGACCGGGCACGCGCCACCCCCCTCCAGCCAGGAGCGGCAGACCAAGCGCGACCGCCGCTCCCACCCCCGCCACACGATCGCCCGCTGACCAGCGGGACCTCTTCCTTCCGCGGCTTCAGGCCGCCCATCACAACCCACAGGTGATCTCAAATGCTTCCCACGCGTACCTCGACCGACCCCAGCCCCGTGCCGCAGCTCGACGTCGCCGCCGAACTGGTTGCGCTGTTGTGCGACACCACCACCGAGACCCGCTCCGATCCGCAGTTGGAGGCACTGACCCTCGCCGTGGCCGCCGACCTGCCGGTGCTGCTCTGGGGCGAGCCGGGAATCGGCAAGACCGCCGCGTTGACGCAGCTCGCCGCCGCACTGGACCTGCCGCTCACCACGGTGATCGCCAGCGTCCACGAGCCGTCCGACTTCTCCGGGCTGCCGGTCGTCGGCGACGATCCCGCGACCCAGGGCGTTCCGATGGCGCCGCCGGACTGGGCCGTGCGCCTGGTACGCGCCGGTCGCGGACTGCTGTTCCTCGACGAGCTGTCGACCGCCCCGCCCGCCGTGCAGGCCGCCCTGCTCCGCCTCGTGCTCGAGCGGCGGATCGGCAGCCTGCGCCTGCCGGCCGGGGTCCGGATCGTGGCCGCCGCCAACCCACGATCCTCCGCCGCCGACGGCTGGGAGCTGAGCCCGCCGCTGGCCAACCGCTTCGTCCACCTGCAGTGGACCCACGACCACGAAGTCGTCGTACGCGGCCTCGGCGGGACCTGGCCCCGGGCGGCGCTGCCCCGGCTCGATCCGCGGCGGCTGCCGGAGGCCGTCGCCTTCGCCCGTCGCGCGGTGTGCGGGCTCCTGTCGGCCCGCCCGACGCTCGTGCACCGCCTGCCCACCAGTGAGGCCGGTCGCGGCGGCCCATGGCCGTCGCCCCGCAGCTGGGAGATGACCCTGCGCCTGATCGCCTTCGCCACCGCGGCCGACACCTCCCGGGAGGTCCTGTCGATGCTGGTCAGGGGCACCGTGGGCGACGGCCCGGGACTGGAGCTGCTGGCCAGCCTGGACCGGATGGATCTTCCCGACCCTGAGGTGCTGCTGGCCGACCCGGCCGCCGCCGTCCTGCCCGAGCGCGGCGACCTGCGCCAGGCCGTGCTGGACGGCGTGGTGGAGGCGGTGCGCCGGCGTCCGGAGCGGTCCCGCTGGGACGCGGCCTGGACGCTGCTGGTCCGGGCGTTGGACACGGGTGCACCGGACCTGGTGGTCGTCCCCGCGTCCACCCTCGCCCGGCTGCGCCGCGAGGACTGGGACGTGCCCGCATCGATCGAGCGGCTCGCGGGGGCGGTGTCCCTGTCCCGCCGGGCCGACCGGGCGGCGGCTCGGGTCGCGGCGGTCGCGGGGAGCGGCCGATGACGCCCGGTCAGGCCGGGACGCTGGACCGGGACAAGCTCTTCACCGCCCGGCTGCACGCCGCCCGGGTTCGCCCCTACCTGGCGACGGCACTGTTCGCCCTGCACGTGGTCGAGTCCCGGCGGGTGCCGACGATGGCCGTGGACCGGCACTGGCGGTGCTACGTCTCGCCCCTGTTCGTGGACCGGACCCCGGTGGAGGAACTGGCTGGAGTGTGGGTGCACGAGGTGTCGCATCTGCTGCGTGACCACCACGGGCGCGGCGACCGGGTCGCGCGGGAACGCGGGCTGACCGGGCCGGGGGAGCGGCTGCGGATGAACATCGCCGCTGACTGCGAGATCAACGACGACGTCTTCGGCGATGGGCTGGCCCGCCCCGAAGGCGTCGTCGAGCCCTGCGACCTGCTGCTGCCCGCCGGACAGTTGATGGAGGACTATCTGCGGCAGTTCCGGCTCGGACCGCGTACCCAGCACCTGGCCTGGCTGGACTGCGGCAGCGGCGCCGACGGGCTGGAGCGGGAGTGGGACCTTGGACCGGACGGCGCGCACGGGCTCAGCCCACAGGAACGGGACGCGGTGCGGTTCCGGGTGGCGGAAGGCATCACCGCCCGACCGGGAAACGTCCCCCAGGGTTGGCGACGGTGGGCGGAGCGGGCGTTCCATCCACCGCAGCCGTGGCGGGAACTACTGGGAGCCGCGGTCCGCTCGGCGGTGTCCGCGCCGGGGGTGGGTGAGGACTACACCTACGGCCGACCGTCGAGGCGCTCCGCGGGAGTACCCGGCGTCGTCCTGCCGGCGCTGTGGCGCAGGCCCCCACGGGTCTGCGTCATCATCGACACCTCCGGCTCGGTCAGCGACGCCGAACTGGGCAGCGCGCTGCTCGAGGTCGCCGCGATCTCCCGGGCCGTGGGCGGCCGGCGCGACCTGGTCACCGTGCTGCCGTGCGACGCGGCGGCTGATGTCGTACGCCCCCTGTGCCGGACCGAGGACATCCCGCTGGTCGGCGGTGGCGGTACGGATCTGCGCGCTGGTTTCGCCCGGGCGCTGCGGGACAGGCCGTGCCCGGACGTCATCGTCGTGCTGACCGACGGGCAGACACCCTGGCCGACCTCGCGGCCACCCTGCCGGACCGTGGTCGGGTTGTTTCCCCGGGTCTCCCGGTGCTCGCAGGACGATCCCGACTACGTGCCGGACTCGCCGCCCGAGTGGGCGCGCGTGGTCACCATCGGATCCGCTTCCACCGCTCAGTGAGTGTCCGATGTCGCGCGAGAGACAGCCCCGCCATAGACGGCCAGCTCTTGGACATGGAGCGTATAGGGGTTCACGGTATTGCCGAACCCGGTCACGCGGACGTAGCGGTATGTGCCGGACACGTCGTACCGGTCACCCACGTCGCTCTGCGGCCGATGCTGGGTCTTGGCGGCGAGGAGCGCCCAGCTCTGCCCGTCCACGCTGCCCTCGATCCGATACAGATAGGACCGCCGGTCGGCGTAGTAGGGCGTCACCCGCACGCTCGTCAGCTCGTGCTGTGCCCCGAGGTCGACCTGGAGGTACGCGGGCTTGCCGTTGCACTCGGTTGGGTTGCAGAACCATCCGGTGCTCAGGTCCCCGTCCACCGCCTTGGCTGGCTCCCGCTTCGGTTCCTCGCTCGACGCGGTGGCGGGCTTGTTCTGGCTGAGCATCGTGGGCAGGGGTGCGTCGCAGGTGAGCGTCGGTACGGCGAACGAGACGGCGTCGAAGTAGCGGTTTACGTCGTACTGGTGGACCTGCAGCCGCAGCTGGTGGACACCGGTGACGTCTACGTGGAGGCGGACGGCTTCACTCCCGGTCTCCGCCAGGCCACTGCGCAAGACGTCGGATTCGTAGAGCTGCCGACCGTCGCCAAAGACCCGCACGACCACGTCTCCATCGGCCGTGTGGTTCATTGCGTCGTCGATGCCGACGACCGTGCTGAGCCCCTGACAATTGCCGCCCAGCTCGAACCGTACGTCGGCGTTCGAGTTCGTGCCCAGGCCCTTGCTGTAGCTGACACCATCCAGGCGGAGCGGCGCACCGTTTCCGGCGGGCGTCCCTGGCGTCACCGTGTCGCGGGCGATGGGGTAGATGCCGTCGTGGTTGCGCGATGACTCGAACGGCAGGTCACTTAGCTGGTGGCGTCCGGCACCGGTCACGGGCAGCACGGCGGTAGCCGTCCGGGTCAGGTGCTTACCGGCCTGGTCGAAGCCGACGATGACGCGGACCTCGGCCTCCGTGATGTCGGGTGGCATATGGTTCGTGCGCCGTAGGGCCCACGACTGCTCCAGCGTGGCGCCGGGCGGTACCTCTTCCCTCGGCTCGTTGGTCGTCGCGCTGACCTCCAGCCCCGCGGGCGCCGTGATGTCGAAGGTCACTCCCGTCACCGGCGCGTAGTAGTTGGTATTCGTCACCGAGGCAACCAGCCGAGCGGACGGCTGATCCGATACGGCACCCGCTGGGCGCAGGGTGAGGGGGAGGTCATAGGTGTCGTCGGCCAGCCGCTGAAGCGTGTGGACCGCCTCGGTCCACGTGTCGCCCGTCGGCATCGTCGGATAGGCCTTCCGATCGGTGGACCACCGCTCCGCCAGCGCATACCAGTCGATGTCCGGAGCGGGTCGGCCGGTCTGGAGCTCGCTGGTGAGCGAGTCGAACAGGCGCTGCCAGCGCGGCGCATAATAGTCACGCAGCAGTCCGGACCACTCGCGGTACGCGTAGTCGTGCAGGTCGGTCGTCTTCTGACCCCAGGAGGTGATCAGCTTGCGCGCGTCGTACTCCAACCTCGCAGCCTCCTCCGGATCAGCAGCAGCGGCCTTGGCACGTTCCAGCCAGGGGCCCACCAGGTGCTGTCGGTCGGTGCCGACGAGGTCATCCAGGCCGTTGAGGTAGTCGATCCAGGTCCGGGTTAGCCGGGAGAACGCGGCGGTGTCCCGCGCTTCGAAGGCAGCCTTGATCTGCGGGAGCAGGGTCCGCGATCGGTCGGCGACCGACTGCCGCGCGACCTCGAGCAAGTCAGAGCGGTACGCGTCGCTCTCGCGCAATGACTCGTCCACGTCGAGCAGTGCGGGCATTACCTTGGCGAACGCGGCAGGGTCGTAGGCGAACGCCGCCTGTGCCCAGCTGTGCGGCCGCAACGTGCTCAGGCTCGGCGTCGCGGCGAACAACCCGCCGTGGCCAGAAGATCGCCCGCCGTTCGGTGGAATGGCGTACGCCGTGTCCGCCAGTACCTGCCAAGCCCTCCGCGCTTGGGTGTCTGGGGCGCCGTACCGGGCGTCGGCGTAGTCGATGAACCACCGGCTCAGGTCCACTGGGCCATCGTGCCAGGGCAGCTCGGCTAGGAACTCGACGGCGACCGGGTTGTTGTAGCTGGCCTCCGGCATGATGGCGATGCCGTCCAGAGCACTGTCCGGACGCGCCAGCCAGTCCCAGAACCGCTCGTTCCAGGCCTTGACCGGGGCGCCCATAGTCGAGTTGCCGCCAAAATTCCAAATGGAGCCGAAGGCGTACGGCGCGCCTTGCCAGTCGGCGTCACGGTCTGGGCTGAGTGCTCGGTCGGAGAGCCCGTCGACCACGAGCATGTGGCTCCGGTCGATCGCCTCGACGGTCTCGCGCTTCGGGTTGTCCTGCCACCCGAGGATCACCCAGATGGCACCGGGGTGTGCCTTCTCGAGGGCGGCCTGGACCGCCATCGAGGCGCGACCCACAGAGACGCCACCGGCGCGTCCGCCTTCGTGCAGGAGGTCCATCTTGTACATCGTCGAAGGTCCGAGCAGACTCTGCTGCGCGGCGTAGAACCGCTCGGCCACCTGTGCGAAGGTCGGGTCGGTCGGAGCCAGCCAGTCCGGTCGGGTAAACCCCATCCAGGTGCCTTGGGGCACCGTCACCGCACCCGGGTTGCGTACCGCAAAGTCCGTAGGCACAGTGCCGAAATAGCCCGGGAGAACCGGAGTGATCCCGAGCTCTCGCATCCGATCGGCGATCCGGCGCCCGAGCGCCGCGCGTTCGTGGATGAGGTGCTCGCTGATCGGCTCGGTGAAGTTTGACATGTTCTGCAACAACCACCACGGCTGGTAGCCGGGTGTGGGGATCCAGGCGCGCAACTCATCGGGCGCGTACCCGAACTGCTGGAGCGTCTCGTAGTAGACGGCCTCCGTGCCCACCGGAAGGAACATCTCGTTGATGCCGTGGAGGGCGAGCACGTCGATCAGCCGCTCCCAGTCGGCGAAAGTGCGGTAGGGGCCGGAGTAACCGTCCTCGGTGTCGTTGCCGGTGAACCGGTGGCGTACGACGGAGGACTTCTCGATGGGCTGGCCGGGGACGGGCAGCCGGTTGGGGAGGTTGAGCTGATTGCCGGTCCACGAAACGTCGGCCTTGGCGACGTGCTTCAGGTACCAGTTGAAGCCCATAAGCAGCGCTGACGTGCTGCTTCCCTGGACGACGAGCCGGGCCCCGCGGTGGGTCACTCGGAAGGTTTCGTCGCCCTGCCGCGGGGCGATGGTTTCGAGTCCGACCTGCGCGGCGTGACTGGGGCCGACGAGCCGGCGGATGACATCGTGCGCCGGTCCTACGTCGAAGAGCGGCCGACCTGCCGCCGGTAGCGGCGATGCGGCGGCGGCTTTACCGGCGTCTGCGGCGGCCGGGACCAAGGCCAGCAGCAGCAGGACGGCCGCGAGGCCGGTCAACGTTCTCAGCCGGGATCGCGCGGTCCTCGGTCGAATCATGGGCCGCAGCCTTTCGCCGTATTTTGCGCAGAGACCAAGCTAAATGCGGTAAGGCTCAAGGTCAAGGTTCGGTCCCTGATCGCCCACGTGCCCCCGACCAGGAGTTAGGACTTCGCCTCGTCCCTGTCGCCCCTGGTGGGCGGCCCGATCCGGGCTGAAAGGGCCCGGAGCGAACGGTGTATGTCCTGATCAAGGAGTAGGCGCCGGCGACCGGCGAGACGACGACCGTCGTGCCATTCCTGACTCTGTGTAATCAACCCTTGACACGCCTTGCAGCTTGTGTGAATGTGCGCAAATGATCGGGGAGTCGCGCACGAACGGTCGTCCGCGCGAGCCCTCGCATGTGGTCCGCGGAAGGAGACACATGCCAAGCACACGAACGCGCGTATCGGGACGGCATGCCCTCGGAGCTCGGGTGGGCGCTCGGCCGGGGAGAACGCCAACACGGCTCGGCGCTCTCTTCGTCGCGGTCGCGACCGCACTGCCGATTTCACTGGTAACCCAGGGTCCAGCAGCTGCGGCAGCGATCTCGGTGCCGCCGATCTGGCCTACGCCGCAGTCCGTGCAGGACAAAAAGGACCTGATACCCGTCACGCCCAATGTTGCACTTGTCGCGGGGGCGAAGACCGACCCGTCGGCAGTCGTGGTGGTCAACCAGGTGCTGACCAGGGCGGGCGTCAAGAAGGTGACGACGGTGTCCGACACAGATCCAGTACCGGACGCCGGGCTCACCATCTACGTCGGTGGGCGGAGCGAGAACTCCGCCTCCGATGAGGCCCTCCACGAAATCGGCATCGCCACCGGTGCAAACGGCCTTCCCAGGGAGGGCTACGTCCTAGGCATCGGTAAGGGCGGCGACGGCAAGGCGCGGGTCGTCCTGGACGGGGTGGATGCAACCGGTACGTTCTACGCGGCGCAGACGCTCCGCCAGCTTCTCGTGTCGCACCCGGGTCGGGACGTGTTCCCCGCCGTAGCCATACGGGACTGGCCGGCGATGCCGCTGCGTGGGGTGATCGAGGGCTTCTACGGGCAGCCGTGGTCGCAGCAGGACCGGCTGAGTCAGCTCGAGTTCTACGGCCGTACCAAGCAGAACATCTACGTCTACTCGCCCAAGGACGACCCCTACCTACGCGATCAGTGGCGCCAGGCGTACCCGCCGGACAAGCTCGCCCCGATCCAGGAGCTTGTGGCGACGGCTGCGAGCAACCACGTCGAGTTCACCTATGCGCTCTCGCCGGGTCTGTCGGTCTGTTACAGCTCTGACGGCGACGAGCGGGCACTGGTCGACAAGTTCCAGTCTCTGTGGGACATCGGAGTGCGTTCGTTCGCGATTCCGTTGGACGACATCAGCTATACGAAGTGGAATTGTCCCGAGGACGCGGCCAAGTTCGGTACGGGCGGCGGCGCGGCGGGTGCGGCGCAGGCATTCCTGCTCAACCGGGTGCAGCGCGACTTCATTGCCACCCACCCCGGGGCCGAGCGGCTGCAGACAGTGCCGACGGAGTACTACGACGTCAGCGATTCGCCCTACAAGACCGCCATCCGTACCAAACTCGATCCCGCGGTGATCGTTGAGTGGACCGGTGTAGGCGTGGTGGCCCCGGTCATCACCACCGCCCAAGCCAAGAACGCGCGGGAGGTCTTCGACCACGACATCCTGGTGTGGGACAACTATCCGGTCAACGACTACGTGACCAACCGGCTCCTGCTCGGCCCGTACGTCGGGCGCGAGCCCGGCATCGAGCGGAGTCTCGTCGGCGTGACCGCCAACCCGATGATCCAGGCCGAGGCGTCGAAGATCGCCGAATTCACCTCAGGTGCCTTCTTCTGGAACCCCGGCGCGTACGACCCGGCGGCGGCGTGGACCGCGGCGCTGCAGGACCTCGGTGGCACCGCATGGCCAGCGCTGAAGATCTTTGCGGAGAACAACTACTCGTCGAACATCGATCCTGCCGAGTCGCCGAGACTCAAACCGCTGATCGACGCGTTCTGGTCGGCCTATGAGCGCGGTGGAGGACTCGAAGCCGCCGCCGCGATCGCAGACTACTTCGACCAGATGGCTGGCACCCCGGCCACGCTGCGTTCCGAGCTGCACAACCCTGCGTTCCTGGACGAGGTCAAGCCGTGGCTGGACAAACTCGGCCTCTACGGCCAGGCGGGCCAGCACGCGGTGCGGATGCTGCTGGCGCAGCGGGCAGGTGATGGCAACACGGCGTGGACCCAGCGCCAGGCGTTCGATGCAGCGCGGGCGCAGGCCGACGCGATCAGCCAGAGCGTTGCGCCTGGCGTGATGCCGTCATTCCTCGAACGGGCAGCGTCGGCAAGTGACCGCTGGCTCGGGGCGACCGGGGGAAGGGCGAAGGGCACGACCTCGATGGGGCAGTGGCAGGCCAACTCGCCCGCCAACATGGTCGACGGGGACCTCACGACGTTCTACTGGAGCGACCGGGCGGCGAACCCGGGCGCCTACGTCGGCGTCGACCTGGGGTCGGTCCAGGAAATCAGCAAGATTGACCTCTACATGAGCAAGCCCACCAGCCCGACGGACTACATCCGCCAGGGCGTGCTCGAGCTCTCCGCCGACGGATCCACCTGGACCGCCGTCGGCACGTACAAGGACCAGCCGGAGATCCACGCCACCGTCCCGCGAGGGGCCAAGGCGAGGTACGCCCGGATACGCGCGACGGCGGCACAGGACACCTGGGTCGTGGTGCGGGAGTTCCAGGTCACCGTGGTCGGCGGCACTGAACTGACCGCGACCGGCACCCCACCACCGGCCGCCGGATCCAGCCTGGCACGGGCCGTCGACGGCGACGTCAGTACGGCGTACGTCGCGGACCGGGCGCCGCAGGCCGGCGAATCCCTTCAGGTCGCAGTCTCGCCGGCCCGCCCCATCGACCAGGTGGTGGTCCTCCAGTCGGGCGCGCCGTCGGCAGCCGCCGTGCAGGTGCGCTCTGTCGATGGCAACTGGACCACAATCGGCGACCTGTCCGGAGGCTACACGCAGCTCGACGCGGCCGACGTGAAGGCCGATGCGATCCGGCTTACCTGGAAGGACGGTGCCCCAGCGCCGCAGATCAACGAGCTCATTCCCTGGTTCGGCGATACCCCGATCGCCGATCTCGCCGTCGACCCGGTGAACGTTGACGCCGAGGCCGGCGGCCAGCCCGCGACGGCGACACTGCGTCTCGCCTCGACCCGTGCCGAGGACGTCGCGGGAACCCTGACCGTCACCACGCCCGCCGGGCTGACCGCGCAGCCCGCGAGCCAGGAGACCACTGTCATCCGTGGCCAGGACACGGGCGTCCCCCTGACCGTCAGCGTTTCGGCCGGCACGCCGACCGGTTCGTACGACCTGCCGGTCGTCTACACCCCGGTCAGCGGTGAGCCGGTCACCGCGATGCTGACCGTCCACGTCTACCCCAAGACCAGCAACACCAACCTGGCGCTGGCCACGAACGGTGGCACGGCCACGGCGTCCAGCACGGAGGAGGGGCTCGCGCGGTTCACCCCTGATCATGGGATCGACGGTGATGGCGCGACGCGGTGGTCGTCCAATCACACGGACAACGAGTGGCTGCGGGTGGAACTGGCGCAGCCACAGCGGATCGGCAAGGTCGTCCTGCGCTGGGAGGCGGCCTACGGCAAGGCGTACCGGATCGAGACCTCCTCGGACGGTGTCACCTGGACGACCGCGGCGGCGGCGACGGCGGGCGATGGCGGCGTGGATACTCTGCGCTTCGACGGGCCGTCGGTGAAGTTCGTCCGGATGCAGGGCGTTCTGCGTGGCACCGGGTACGGCTACTCGCTCTACGAAATGGAGGTCTACCCGGTCGCGCCATAGGGAAAGTTGCGACCGGCCCCGCACCCGGTCCCACCGGGAACGCGGGGCCGGTACGCAATGCCCAGACAGCCCTGCCCGGCGGCTGGCAGCGCTTGACGGGCTGCGCCGACTCGGCTGTGGACGGCGCGCGAGGCTGCCGGTGGGTCGCGGTCCCAGCACCCGAGGTGCGTCGTCAGGTCATCATCTGCATCCATCCGGTGAGTGATAGGGACTGACAAGAGTCCTAACTGCTCAGAAACGATCAGCCAGGCTCTCGCCTCATCGGGCGCCCCAAAGTTGCCAACGGGCGACAGAAGGGTCTTGACGCCAGGTGTTGACCACCGTCAGTCTGTGCGACAGGCGTCGCAGAGTTGAGCGAAGTGAGCTTGAAACGCTACGAATCAGTCATGCTCAGGCAGAGAGATGAGGTACTCGTGCGCGTGATCTCCTCGTGGACAGCAGGAGCGGCCAGGCTGGGCGTGTTCGCCGCAGCGGTGACGTTAGGCCTCGCCGCCTGCTCGGGCGGGACCGGCGCTGGTTCGTCGTCGGAGAAGGCCACCAAGATCAAGCTGGTGGCCGCGGAGTACTCGAAGGACCACACCAAGGCCTTCTGGGACCAGTTCGCCAAGACCTACCACGACAAGACCGGCTACACCCTCGACGTGCAGATCGTCAGCTGGGACGACATCGACCAGCAGAGCTCGACGATGGTGCAGAACAACAACCCGCCGGACATCCTCAACCTCAATGCGTACGCCAGCTACGCCAAGGACGGCCTGCTCTACAACGCCGATGAGGTGCTCTCCGACAGCGTGAAGTCCGACCTGCTGGACACCTTCGTCAAGTCGGGCACCTACGACGGCAAGTTGTACGGCATGCCGGACCTGAGCTCAGCCCGGGCGATGTTCTACAACAAGACGCTGTTCAAGAGTGCTGGGATCGCGGCGCCGCCCAAGACCTGGGCGGAGTTCGAGGACGCCGCCAGCAAGATCAAGGCTCTCGGTGGCGGCGCAATTGGTTACGGCCTGCCGCTGGGCCCGGAGGAGGCACAGGGCGAGTTCTCCATCTGGACGTTCAACAATGGCGGTGACTGGAAGAAGGACGGGGCGTGGACCGTCAACTCCCCTGAGAACATCGCCACGCTCACCTTCCTCAAGGGGCTCGCGGGGAAGGGACTGACGCAGAACAACCCAGGCAAGACCAACCGCCAGGACGTCTTCGACCTCTTCGCCTCCGGAAAGGTCGGCATGGTGGTCGGCTTCTCCCCGCTCGCCGCGACGCTGGACGAGGCGAAGAAGGTGGACTACGGGGTGGCGCCGATGCCGACCAGCCAGGCCGGCAGCGAACCAAAAACGTTCGGTGTGACCGACTACCTGATGGCGTTCAAGAAGGACGGCAACCGGGAGGCCGTGAAGGCCTTCTACGACCTGTACTACCAGAAGGATCAGGTCAACACCTTCATCAAGGCGGAGGGTTTCCTGCCCGTCACCAAGTCCGGTGTCGAAGCGTTCCGGGCCGACCCTGCCCTGAGCTCGCTGGGTACCTACCTGGACACGCTACCGAACGCGCAACTGACGCCCACCGACGATCCGGCCTGGGACCGAGTGAAGCTCGCCGTCCAGCAGAACCTCGGCACCGCGATCACGGGTGATCCCAAGACGGTGCTGGACAAGCTGCAGGCGCAGGCCGAGGGCAAGTGACGTGTCCTCTGCCAGGCCCATGGTGTCGGGTGCGGCGGCAACCGCCGCACCCGACACCGCACCCCCCTCCGATAGCAAACCTCGCCGCCGCCGTGCCCGCGCCCGCCGCGGGCGCGAACCCCTACATGTAGCGCTGCTGTGGCTGGGACCGGCTCTGGCGCTCATCCTCGGCGTGGTCGTCTGGCCCGTGGTGGAACTTGTCCGTGCTTCCCTGTCCCGCTACTCGATCACCGGGCTGCGCCGCGGTGACGCCGGGCTGGAGAACTTCCGGCAGGTCCTCGCTAACGACGCTCTCGACACCGTCCTGGTCAACACCCTCGTCTGGGTTGTCGCGGTGGTGGCGCTGACGATGCTCGTCAGTCTGGGAGTGGCGCAGTTTCTCAACAAGGACTTCCGGGGCCGGCGGCTCGTGCGGTGGGCCGTGATCGTCCCATGGGCCGCCTCGCTGGTCATCACCGCGCGACTGTTCACGCTCATCTACAGCTACTACTACGGGGTACTCAACGCGCTGCTGCTCAAGATCGGCCTGATCGACACGCCGATCGACTTTCTTGGCAGCGACGCCTGGGTGATGCCGTCCATGGTGGCGGTGGGAGTCTTCGTCTCGATTCCGTTCACCGCGTACGTCCTCGTCGCCGGGCTCAACGCCATCCCAGGGGACGTCTACGAGGCGGCCCGCCTCGACGGCGCATCGCCCTGGCAGGCGTGGCGGCTCGTCACGCTCCCGTTGCTGCGTCCCGCGATCATGGTGGCGACCGTCCTCAACATGATCTACGTGTTCAACAGCTTTCCGATCATCTACACCCTCAACGAGTCGAACCCGGGTTTCGGGCACGACACCACCATCACCTTCATGTACAAGCTCGCGTTCAAGAGCGCCGAGAAGGACGTCGGTCAGTCGGCCGCCGCTGGGCTGTTCAACGTCTGCATCATCCTCATCGCGGTTCTGGCGTATCTGCGGATCACACGCTGGCGTAAGGAGTCGTGATGTCCGTCGTCACCAAGGCCCCAGTCCGGCCCCGGGACGCCACCGTCGGTTGGCGAACGCTCCGCCCGTATGTCATGCCGGTGCTCGGCCTCCTCGTGGCGTTCGCGTTCCTGTGGCCCTACCTCGTGATGCTGCTCAACGCCTTCCGTCCCAGCGCGGACGTCGTCCAGACCCCCGCATCGATCCTGCCCCGTGAATGGAAGTGGACCACCTTCGCAGAGGTGCTGGGCGACGAGCGTTTCCTGGCGTGGCTGCGCACATCGGTAGTGGTGGCCCTCGCCTCCACGGCGGTGGTCGTGGTCGTAGCCATTCCGGCGGCGTACTTCACCGCGCGGGTTCGTTTCCCGGGCCGGGTCGCCTTCCTGTTCCTGGTCCTGGTCACCCAGATGTTCTCGCCCACCTCGCTGGTGGTCGGTATCTACCGGGAGTTCTTCACCCTCAACCTGGTCAACACCTACATGGCGATCATCCTGACCAACGCCGCCTTCAACCTCGCCTTCGCGATCTGGATCCTGCACGGCTTCTTCTCGTCCATCCCGAAGGAGATCGAGGAGGCGGCTGAACTCGACGGCTGCGGCCGGCTCGCCACTCTGCTCAGGATCATGCTGTCGCTGGCCCGGCCGGGCCTGGTGACCGCCACGATCTTCACGTTCATCGCCGCCTGGAACGAGTACGTGGTGGCACTGACCCTGATGCTCGACGACGACCGCAAGCCCCTGACGGTGGGGATCAACTCCTACGTCACCGGATACGAGCAGAACTGGGACCAGCTCTTCGGCGCGTCGATCGTCGCCATCGTGCCGGTGGTGGTGCTCTTCGCGCTCATCGAGAAACACCTCGTCGGTGGCCTGACCTCCGGAGCCGTCAAGTGAGCGACGAGATCGCCCGCCCCGACACCAACAAGGCCTCACCATCCCGGCTGGCCACCGTGTAGGGGCGGATGATCCCGAATCCTCCGGGACCAGCAGGAGAACGGTTGGCCGAGGAAGCGGGGTCGCACCGGGCGATGACGCAGATCCCGTCGCGGGCCTGCTCATCGCTCCGTCTCGGTGCGCCCCCGCCGCCGGCGGATCAGGGGACGGGCGTCCCGTAGACACTGACCTCCGTGAGGTGGAACGACAGATTGGCGGTGTTGTGCGTGCCGACTACCCGGATGTAGCGGGCCCTCGCCTCGGTTGTCATGGTGTCGCCGGCATCGGTAGCGGCGCGGGGTCCGCTTCGACCGCCGAGGGTGTACCAGGTGGTGCCGTCGAGGCTGCCCTCCACCCGGTACTCGTAGTAGCGCCCACCCGAGACGTAGTTGCGCACGTTGATGCGGGACACGTCGTTGACCGCGCCCAGGTCGACCCGCCACCACGTGGTGTCCCAGGTCATCTGGCTGGCGAAGTACGGCGAGTTGGCGCGGTTGCCGTCGTTCGCGTGCTCCGGGCCCCGGGTCGGCTCCCAGCTCAGCGCGGTGACCGGCTTGCGGAGGCTCTGCAGAGTGTCCGTCGAGCCGTCGCGTGCGGTCGACGCGGCCGACGCTGGGGCGGTCAACACCGCGATCGTCTGCTGACCGGAGTACCGGTCGACCGCGGTGGCGAAGAGACCGACGTCTAGGACGGAGTCGGCGCCCGGGACGTGGGCTGAACCGATCACCGACCAGTTTCTGCCGTCGCTGCTGCAGGAGCCGGTGAGCTGATCACCGGACCTGCCGATGCGGACCCGCACCGGCGGCGCGAAGCCACCCACCTCGGTATACGCGTCGACCTGGCCGTTGCCGTCAGAGTCCCAGCTGAAGACGCAGCCGTGGCGTGGGGTGACCGCGATGTTGGCGTAGCCGGCGGATCCGACCCTCGCCAGGTCGTTGCTCACCACCAGCCCGGCCCGGGTGAATTCCGACGAGCCGTCCTGCCGCAGCACCGTGCTGGTGAGCGCCGCTCCGTTGGTCAGGGCGTCCGGCCGGTATGCGGTGGCGAGCTCGTTCGTCTCCTTCCACAGGTCCTCGCCGCCGGCGGCGATCGCGATCCCGCCGGCGGTCGGTGCGAACTCGGCCTCCGTGTTGGCCATCGTCTCGTACGAGGAGGGCAGGGCGCCGGCCACCAGCAGACTCGTCGAAGCGGTGTCCTGCGAGCGGATCCGGTCAGAGGTCCAGGAGGCGGTGACGGTGAGGGCTGGTAGGGCGCCGGGGGTGGCGTCGGCCGGGACGGTCAGGGTCCATGCCGCGGTGACCTCACTGCCCGGGGCGACGTCGGCCGCGCTGGTCGGCGTGGTCGCCCGCACCTGGTAGCCGTCCGGAGCGCTGACCCGAAGGCTGACCTCGTCGGCGGGCCGCAGGGTGTTGTCGTTGGCGAACGTCGCGGTGAGCTGCACCGCGCCCCCTGGCTTCACACCCTTGCGGTCCACCCTGACCGCCACCTGACCGTCCGGCAGCGCGGCCACCTTGCTCGCCTCCAGGTACGCGTTGCCGCGTGGCTCGGACGCGAGCTGGGTGCCCGCCCGCGACCACTGCTCGGCCACCGTCTGCCAGTCGATCCGTTCCGGATACTCCTTCCCCAGGCGCAGCGCCGTCTCCAGGCTGTCGAAGAACAGCTGCCACCGCTTGGCGTAGTACTGCCCGACCAGGCCGTTCATTTCCCGGCGGGCGTAGTCCTGCAGATCCGTGCCGGTGCTCCACAGCGTGACCAGCGATTTGAGGTTGTAGTCCAGGGTCGCGGCCTCGGCGGGGGTGGCGGCCTGCTTGTGGGCCTCCTTCTGCCACGCACCCAGCAGGAAGTTCTCATCGGTGCCCAGCAGCCGGTCCATCAGCCGCATCTCGTCCATCCACTGTCCGGTGAGGCGCTTGAACCGGTCGACGTCCTTGGCCCGGTAGGCGGCGCGGATCTTGGGTAGCAGCAGCCGGCTGTGGTTGGCCAGCACCTGCCGGCCGACGTCGACCAGGTCGTAGCGGTACGCGCCGGAGCCGCGCAGGCTCTTGTCGACCTTGAGCAGCTCGTCGAGGACCTGGTCGACGGTGCGGATGTCGTCCTGCAGCGGATAGCCAGTGTTGGCCAGACCGGGCTGGTCGTCATACAGCCCCGTGACGTGCCGGGTGTCCGCGCCCGCGGGCCAGCTGTAGGCCGTCCGGGCCATGATCCGCCAGGCCTCCAGGGCATGGGGATCCGCCGCCCCGTAGCGTGCGGTCGCGTAGTCCTCGAACCAGTGCTCCAGGTCGACCGGTCCGTCCTGCCATGGCAGGTCGGTGAAGAACGCCACGGCGGCGGGGTTGTTGTCGATCGCCTCCGGCATCAGCGCGATGCCGTTCATGGTTGTGCCGGGCCGCTTCAGCCACGCATGGAACTTGTCGTTCCAGACCTGCAGCCTCGCGCCGATGTTGAAGTGGCCACCGAAGTTCCAGATGGTGCCGAACGCGTACCCGGTGCCGAAGAAGGCCTTGTCGCGGTCGGTGATGCCGGACTCTTCGCTGATGCCGTCGACGATGAACATCTTCGAGCGGTCGATGGCCTGCAGGGTCGCCGGCAGCGGGTTGCTCTGCCAGCCGAGGATCGTCCAGAGGGCGTTCGGGTGTGCGGTGTTGAGCGCTCGCTGCACCGCTCGGGACGCCTCCGCGACGTTGACGGTTCCGGCCTTGCCGCCCTCGTGCAGCAGGTCCATCTTGTACATGGTGCTGGTCCCGAACAACTCGGTCTGTACCTGGTAGAACGTGGCCGCGACGCGCCCGAAGACCGGATCCGTGGGGTCGAGCCAGTCGGGTCGCTCGAGCAGGTTCCAGGTGCCCTGCGGGACGGTGTTGGCCCCGGGGTTGCGGACCTCGAAGTCGGTCGGCACGGTGCCGAAGTAGCCGGGCAGGACCGGGACCATGCCCAGCGAGCGCAGCCGGTCGGACATCTTGCGGCCCAGCTCGGACCGCTGGTCGATGAGCTGCTGGGAGATCGGGCTGTCGGTGCAGCACATGTTCTGCAGCAGCCACCAGGACTGGTGGCCCGGCTGTGGGATCCAGTTGCGCATATCCTGCGCGGTGTAGCCGAACTCCATGAAGGTGCGCTGGTAAACCGCCTCCTGGCCCTCGTAGACGAGCACCTCGTTGATGCCGTGCAGCGCGAGGACGTCGATTCGCCGTTCCCACTCGGCCCAGCTCAGGTACGGACCCGCGTAGCCCTGGTTCGTGTCGTTGAGGGCGAAGCGATGGTCCACCGATGAGTCTTTGGCAAGAGGTGCCGACGGCAACGGCAGCTGCTCGGGCAGGTCGACCTGGGAGCCGTTGATCGAGATGTCCGCATGTGCGACCTGGCGCAGGTACTAGCCGAACCCGGTCAGCTGCACCGCCGGGGTCGTACCCGCCACGACGAGGCGACCGGTTTCGGCGTACACCTCGAACCGGTCCTTACCAGTGCCCTTGTCGATCAGGCGGAGCGTCACCTGCTTGGCCCGCGACGTCCCGATCAGTCGCTCCAACGCCTGTGCGG
>NZ_VSFA01000310.1 GCF_008119785.1 Micromonospora sp. MP36
CTAGTGCGCTGACCACTAACGTTCGCCGGGTTGGCCACCCCGGGAAATTGTCGTACCCGTCGGGTTGGGTGTGGTTGTGCCTCGTCGTCGGGATCCTGCCGCGCCGCGGGTGGTGTATCGGACCGCTCGTGTTGCTCTGCGGGTGACTGCTGGGCAGCGGCGGCGGTGTTTCGGGCTGCTGCGCTCGGCTGGTGATGTGTGGGCGTGTGTGTTGGAGGTCAACGGATGGCGGCGCCGCCGCCGGGACGTGCCGTTGACCGGTTATCAGGCGTTGTGCCGGGAACTGGCTTCTTCCGGTCCGGGCACGTTTGGTGAGCTGGACTCGGTCGGCGCCCGGTCGGTGTTGCGCCGGTTCTCCGATGCCTGGTTCGCGGCGGCGAAAGCCCGCAAGGATGGG
>NZ_VSFA01000311.1 GCF_008119785.1 Micromonospora sp. MP36
TCGACGATCCACCGGTGGCGGCCCAGGCGGGTGGAGGACTCGACGCCTTTTCGTGCGATCCGTACCGCGATGCCGCGGCGTCGCACCTCGGCACGCAGGCCACGACTGTCGTAGGCCTTGTCGGCGTGGAGCTTGTCCGGCCGCCACCGGCGGCGTCCGGCCGGGGTACGGATCGCGGGAACGCTGTCGAGCATCGGGAGCAGGAGCTGGCTGTCGTGGACGTTCGCGGCGGTGACCATGACGGCCAGGGGCAGACCCGCCCGGTCGCAGACGACATGGATCTTGCTGCCCGGTTTGCCTCGGTCGACCGGGTTCGGGCCGGTCAGATCGCCCCCTTTTCCGCCCGCACACTGATCGAGTCCACCACGGCCCTGGACCAGTCGATCCGGGC
>NZ_VSFA01000312.1 GCF_008119785.1 Micromonospora sp. MP36
CTGGTCCCGCGCCGTGATCGACTCCTCACACGTGCGGGCCGCCAGGCGTGGCCCAAAAGCGGTCCGAGCCCGGTCGACCGCGCCCGCCCGGGCTCGAAGCACCACGTCCTGACCGAGGGCGCCGGCATCCCCTTGGCCGTGTCGCTGACCGGCGGAAACCGCCACGACGTCACCGAACTACTCCCGCTGATCGACAAGATCCCGCTGGTACGCGGCCGTCGTGGCCGGCCCCACAGCGCCCTGACCAGTTGTTCGCCGACCGCGCCTACGACCATGACAAGTACCGCAAGGCAGTGCGCGGCAAGGGCATCCGCCCGCGCATCGCCCGCCGTGGCCAGCCCCACGGATCCGGTCTCGGTGTGTTCCGGTGGGTGGTCGA
>NZ_VSFA01000313.1 GCF_008119785.1 Micromonospora sp. MP36
CTGCGACTGCACGAGGGCGGGCGGATCACGGCGTTGGGGGCGGGTGGTCAGTTCCGGGCGGCCGGGGTCCTGGCCAAGCAGCACCGGCTGCGCCGGCACGGTGAGCGGTTGCACGCCAAAGCCGACCACTACCAACGCCTCATCGGCGTCGACTCCCGGCATCAACTCGTCGGTAAGCATGCGGTCTTGCGTGACGAGATCCGCCACGTCTCCGACCGCCGCTCCAACCTCAACAACGCGCTCGCGTGGGCTGCCGCCCGCTGGGTCGTGGATCAGGCGATCGCCTCCCGGGCGACCGTCGTCTACGTCGAAGATCTGCGGTCGTTGGAAGCCAAGGGCATGGGCGCCACCCTGAACACGCGCCTGTCGCAGCAG
>NZ_VSFA01000314.1 GCF_008119785.1 Micromonospora sp. MP36
CGGCTCACAGGGTTCCTGGGGTTCCCAGGGTTCGCAGGGCACGCCGGGCGCCCAGGGCGGTGCGCCGGGTGGTGCCGCGCCGGGTGGTGCCCCGGGTGGTGCCGCCGCGCCGGGCGGTGCCCCGGGCGGTGCGCCGGGTGCCGCTGCGCCGGGCGGTGCGCCGGGTGGTGTCCAGGGTGCCGCCACTCAGGGCGGTGCGCCGGGTGGCGTTCAGGGCGTTGCCCAGGGAACCCAGGGCACCCAGGTCGTGCAGGCCGCGCAGACCGGCCAGGGCATGCAGGCCGCGCCCGGCTCGCAGGTCTCGCAGGACGGGTCCTCGTGGTCGCCGAACAAGGACGGCCAGAAGGAGAAGGAGAAGAAGGAGAAGAAGG
>NZ_VSFA01000315.1 GCF_008119785.1 Micromonospora sp. MP36
GCCTCCATCCCGAAGCCGCGGGAGCGGATGTGCAGCGAGCGGTAGAGCTCCAGCGGCATCAGCTTGAAGCAGGTCTCCAGGTCGCCGATGTAGGAGTTGAAGAGCACGTTGGCCGCCATGGTGACGCCCTTGTTGCCCATCACGTACCAGAAGCTGTAGGCGCTGTGGCTGCCGAACGTCCGACTGCCGTAGACGACGGTCGCCCGCCCGTCGAGCACCGGCTCGAGCAGCCGCGGGATGTCCTGCGGGTCGTACTCGAGATCGGCGTCGAGAATGACCAGGTAGTCGCCCTCGGCGTTGTCGACGGCGGTCTTGATCGCCGCGCCCTTGCCGGCGTTGCGCTGGTGGGTGATCACCCG
>NZ_VSFA01000316.1 GCF_008119785.1 Micromonospora sp. MP36
GGTGAGCAGGTCGCCGAGTTGTTCACCGTGGGGCTGGCCGTCGGAGTCGGTGAGGGCTTCGGTGTAGCCCTTGTCCACACCGACCCTCTGGTCGCCGCACGGCCGCTGCGACGACCGCATCTGCGATGCGTCGATCTGGTAGTGCACCTCGACCCGGCCCCGGCGCAGGATCAGTCGCAACGTCCCCGTCGGCGCGACCGTCGTCGACAGCGGGATCTTGACCATCTTGCGAGGTTCGAGGCCGGGGATCGCCAGCCACAACCGGCCCTGCCCGTCGACGAGGGTGTTGTAGTTGTCGGCGCGTACGACGATCTGATCGTGTGTGCGGTTGTGGCCACGCTTCCAG
>NZ_VSFA01000317.1 GCF_008119785.1 Micromonospora sp. MP36
GAAGCTGGATGTGCCGCAGCTCGCCCCGTGGGTGGACAGGTTCGGCCTCGACCGGCCGGGCCTCTACAACATGTACGGGATCACCGAGACCACCGTGCACACGACCTTTTACCAGGTCGAGGCCGCCGACCTGATGCCCGGCGCACCCAACCGCGTCGGCGTGCCGCTGGCCGACCTGACCGTCCACCTGCTCGACAGCCACGGTCAGCTCGTACCGGTCGGCGTGACCGGCGAGATCCACGTCGGCGGACCGGGCGTGGCCCGCGGCTATCTGAACCGGCCGGAGCTGACTGCGCAGCGGTTCATTCCGGACCCCTTCGGCGGACCAACCGATCGG
>NZ_VSFA01000318.1 GCF_008119785.1 Micromonospora sp. MP36
AAGTTGCGCGTGGCGGTGATCGATAACTGAAGAGGTCTCCGGTATCTGGTTCTGCGACCAAGCAAGAACTTCATACCGGAGACCTCGTGCCCAGCGTAGCGGTGACGAGGCGGCATGACCTGACCGACAGGCAGTGGGCTGTTCTCGCCCCGCTGCTGCCTGCAGCGCCGAGGACGGGTCGTCCGCCGAAGTGGGAGAAACGACAGCTCATCGATGGGATCCGGTGGCGGATCCGGATCGGTGCCCCATGGCGGGACGTCCCGGCCGAGTACGCGCCCTGGCCCACCGTCTACGGCCTGTTCCGCCGCTGGCAGCGTGACGGGACCTGGGACAAGAT
>NZ_VSFA01000319.1 GCF_008119785.1 Micromonospora sp. MP36
GGCTCCAGCGGACAACAGGGTGTTCAGCCCCCAGTCCACACCCAGCGCCACCGAGTGACCGGTCCGCCGAGCCTTCGGCACAGCGTGCGTGTACGCGAGATCGGCGCGTACCTGCCGGCCGGCGACCCGGAGGGTGGGCAGGTGCAGCACCGCGCCCGCGGGGACCGTGGGCGGCAGGACGATCGGACAGGCCACCCACGTCCAATCCGCATAGGCTCGCGGATCCGGACGTGAGGGCAACTGCAACCGCAGCAACACCCTCGCAGGGTCGGTGTCGCTGCGTTCAATGGTGGCCTGCTGCCGGTCACACGCGGCCAACAGCAGCATCCGCGC
>NZ_VSFA01000032.1 GCF_008119785.1 Micromonospora sp. MP36
CCTGGACGAGATCCCCAACGACATCACCCTGAAGACCCCGGCGGCGTTCGAGCCGACCCTGGACTACGTGGTGGTGAAGATCCCCCGGTTCGCGTTCGAGAAGTTCCCCGGCGCGGACCCGGAGCTGACCACCACCATGAAGTCGGTGGGCGAGGCGATGAGCCTGGGCCGCAACTTCACCGAGGCGCTGAACAAGGCGATGCGCTCGATGGAGACCAAGGGCGGCGGATTCTGGACCCGGCCGGACCCGGCCGGCGCCACCCGGGAGAACACCCTCGCCGCGCTGCGTATGCCGCACGACGGCCGGCTCTACACGGTGGAGCGGGCGCTGCGGCTCGGCGCCTCGATCGCGGAGGTCGCCGAGGCGTCCGGCGGGATGGACCCGTGGTTCCTGGACCAGGTCGCGGCGCTGGTCGAGCTGCGCGCCGAGCTCGTCGACGCCCCGGTGCTCGACGGCGACCTGCTGCGCCGGGCCAAGCGGGCCGGCCTGTCCGACCGGCAGCTCGCCGCGCTCCGCCCCGAACTGGCCGGCGAGGACGGCGTCCGCGCGCTGCGCCACCGGCTGCGCGTACGCCCGGTCTACAAGACCGTGGACACCTGCGCCGCCGAGTTCGAGGCGACCACGCCCTACCACTACTCGACGTACGACCAGGAGACCGAGGTCGCGCCCTCGGACCGGCCCAAGGTGATCATCCTGGGCTCCGGGCCGAACCGGATCGGGCAGGGCATCGAGTTCGACTACTCCTGCGTGCACGCCGTCATGGCCCTGCGGGAGGTGGGCTACGAGACGGTGATGGTCAACTGCAACCCGGAGACCGTCTCCACCGACTACGACACCGCGGACCGGCTCTACTTCGAGCCGCTGACCTTCGAGGACGTGCTGGAGGTCTGGCACGCCGAGGACTCCTCCGGCAAGGCGGCCGGCGGCCCGGGGGTCTTCGGGGTGATCGTGCAGCTCGGCGGGCAGACCCCGCTCGGGCTGGCCCGGCGGCTCAAGCAGGCCGGGGTGCCGGTGGTCGGCACCTCCCCGGAGTCGATCCACCTGGCCGAGGAGCGGGGCGCGTTCGGGCTGGTGCTGGCCCGGGCCGGGCTGCGGGCTCCGGCGCACGGCACGGCCACCTCGTACGACGAGGCGAAGGCGATCGCCGACGAGATCGGCTACCCGGTGCTGGTCCGCCCGTCGTACGTGCTCGGCGGGCGGGGCATGGAGATCGTCTACGACGACGCCACCCTGCGCGACTACATCGGCCGGGCCACCGACATCTCGCCCGACCACCCGGTGCTGGTGGACCGCTTCCTCGACGACGCCATCGAGATCGACGTGGACGCGCTCTGCGACGCCGACGGCGAGGTCTACCTGGGCGGCGTGATGGAGCACATCGAGGAGGCCGGCATCCACTCCGGCGACTCGTCCTGCGCGCTGCCGCCGATCACCCTGGCCGGCTCCCACCTGGCCCAGGTACGCCGCTACACCGAGGCGATCGCCCGCGGGGTCGGCGTGCGCGGCCTGCTCAACGTCCAGTACGCCCTGCAGGGCGACATGCTCTACGTGCTGGAGGCGAACCCGCGGGCGTCCCGGACGGTCCCGTTCGTCTCCAAGGCGACCGCGGTGCCGCTGGCCAAGGCGGCGGCCCGGATCGCGCTCGGCGCCACCATCGCCGAGCTGCGCGCGGAGGGGATGCTGCCGCCCACCGGGGACGGCGGCACGATGCCAGCCGACGCCCCGATCGCGGTCAAGGAGGCGGTGCTGCCGTTCAAGCGGTTCCGCACGCCGGCCGGCAAGGGGATCGACGTGCTGCTCGGCCCGGAGATGAAGTCCACCGGCGAGGTGATGGGCATCGACACCGGATTCGGCCAGGCCTTCGCCAAGTCGCAGGCGGCCGCGTACGGGTCGCTGCCGACCGCTGGCAAGATCTTCGTCTCGGTGGCGAACCGGGACAAGCGCGGCATGATCTTCCCGATCAAGCGCCTGGCCGACCTGGGCTTCGAGATCGTCGCCACCACCGGCACCGCCGAGGTGCTGCGCCGGCACGGGATCGCCTGCGAGCAGATCCGCAAGCACTACGAGGCCGGCGAGGGCGAGGACGCCGTGTCGCTCATCCTCGGCGGCGACGTGGCCCTGGTGGTGAACACCCCGCAGGGCTCGGGCGCGAGCGCCCGCTCCGACGGGTACGAGATCCGCAGCGCTGCGGTGACCGCGGACATCCCCTGCATCACCACGGTCCCCGGCGCGGCTGCCGCCGTCATGGGCATTGAGGCGAGGATCCGTGGCGACATGCGCGTCCGCCCCCTCCAGGAACTCCACGCCGCCCTGCGAGCCGGGGAGTGACCGCCGGCACCCACGCGTTGATCATGAGGTTGGCGGCGGTCGAGGAGATCGACATCGCCGTCAGCCTCATGATCGACGGGACCCGGGGCGGGGAGGTCGGGCGTGATCTTTGAGCGGGTGGTGCGGCCGCGGTTGTTCCGGATCGGGGGTGGGGACGCGGAGGCGGCGCACGAGTGGACCCTCGCCCGGCTGGCCTCGGTGTCCCGGCGGCCGGCCGTGCTGGCGGCGCTGCGGGCGCGATACCTCCGGTCCGCGCCGCGCACCGTGTTCGGGGTGGACTTCCCGAACCCGGTCGGGCTGGCGGCCGGGATGGACAAGAACGGCGTCGCGCTGCCGGCCTGGCCGGCGCTCGGCTTCGGCTTCGTCGAGGTCGGCACGGTCACCGCGCACGCCCAGCCGGGCAACCCCCGGCCCCGGCTGTTCCGGCTGCGGGACAGCGAGGCGGTGGTCAACCGGATGGGCTTCAACAACGCCGGCGCCGAGGCCCTCGCGGCCCGGCTGGCGGCGCTGCCGCGCCCGATCGGCGTACCCCTGGGGATCTCGCTCGGGAAGTCCAAGGTGACCCCGCTGGACGAGGCCGTCGAGGACTACCTGGCGTCCTACCGGGCGCTGCAGGGGCACGGCGACTACTTCGCGGTCAACGTGTCCTCGCCGAACACCCCGGGCCTGCGGTCCCTTCAGGACCGGTCCCACCTGGACGCGCTGCTGGCGGCCCTGGTGGGGGAGAAGCCGGTGCTCGTGAAGATCGCCCCCGACCTGACCGAGCCGGCCGTCGCTGAGCTGCTGGAGGTCTGCCTCGACCGGGGCGCGGCCGGGGTGATCGCCACCAACACCACCCTCGCCCGCGACGGGCTTGCCCCGGCCGACCGGGCGCGGGGCGCGCAGACCGGTGGCCTGTCCGGCCGTCCGCTGGCCGGGCGGGCCCGGGAGGTGGTCGCCTTCGTGCACCGGGAGACCGGCGGCCGGCTGCCGGTGATCGGCGTCGGCGGCATCCTCGACCCGGACGACGCCACCCGGATGTTCGACGCCGGCGCGAGCCTGGTCCAGCTCTACACCGGCTTCATCTACCGGGGTCCGGCCCTGGTCCGGTCTGTCGCCCGGGCAGCACCGGCAGCCCCATGACGTCGGCGGAGAACCGGACCGTCGGGCGGGCGCCCGTGCCCGCCGGCCACCGGTGAGGCGAGGGCCGGGCGGAATCCGCCCGGCCCGGTGCGCGGCCCGGCCGCGCGGAGACGAAGGAGAGCCGATGACGCCCGAGGAGATCCTCGCCGCCGACCGCCGGCACGTCTGGCACCCGTACGCCGCGCTGCCGCCGGCCAGCCCGCCCTACCTGGTGGAGAGCGCCCAGGGCGTACGGCTGCGGCTGGCCGACGGGCGGGAGCTGGTGGACGGGATGTCGTCCTGGTGGGCGGCGATCCACGGCTACCGGCACCCGGTGCTGGACGCCGCGGTCACCGACCAGCTCGGCCGGATGAGCCACGTGATGTTCGGCGGCCTCACCCACGAGCCCGCGGTACGCCTCGCGCGGACCCTGGTCGAGCTGGCCCCGGAGGGCCTGGAGCACGTCTTCCTGGCCGACTCCGGCTCGGTCAGCGTCGAGGTGGCGGTGAAGATGTGCCTCCAGTGGCAGCGGGCCACCGGGCGGCCGCAGCGCCGCCGGCTGGGCACCTGGCGGGGCGGCTACCACGGCGACACGTTCCACCCGATGAGCGTCTGCGACCCGGAGGGCGGCATGCACCACCTCTGGGGGGACGTGCTGCCCCGGCAGGTGTTCGCGCCGGTGCCGCCCGGCGGCTTCGACACCCCGCCGGACCCGGCGTACGAGGCGGCCCTGGTCGACGCCGTGGAACGGCACGCCGACGAACTCGCCGCGGTGATCGTGGAGCCGGTGGTCCAGGGTGCCGGCGGGATGCGGTTCCACCACCCGCACTACCTGCGGGTGCTGCGCGAGGTGACCCGGGCGCACGGCATCCTGCTGGTCTTCGACGAGATCGCCACCGGCTTCGGCCGGACCGGGACGATGTTCGCCGCCGAGCACGCCGGGGTCGCCCCGGACGTGCTCTGCGTCGGCAAGGCGCTCACCGGCGGCTACCTCACCCTGGCCGCGGCGCTCTGCACGCCCGAGGTGGCCCGCGGCATCTCGGCCGACGGGGTGCTGGCGCACGGCCCGACCTTCATGGGCAACCCGCTCGCCTGCGCGGTCGCCAACGCCTCCCTGGGCCTGCTGGCGGCCGGGGACTGGGCCGGGCAGGTGGCGAGGATCTCCGCGGGGCTGCGGGCCGGCCTGGCGCCGCTGCGCGACGCACCGGGCGTGGCCGACGTCCGGGTGCTCGGCGCGATCGGCGTGGTCCAGCTCGACCACGAGGTGGACATCCCCCGGGCGACCGCCGCCGCGGCGGCGCAGGGCGTGTGGCTGCGCCCGTTCCGGGACCTCGTCTACACCATGCCGCCGTACGTCACCGACGACGCGGACGTGGCGCGGATCGCGGCCGGTGTCGAGGCGGCGGCCAAGGCGGGCTGAGCCGGCCCCCGGCGGCGACAGGATGACCCAGGCATGCCGCGGCGCGAGGCCGCGTGACGGAGAGGAAGAGACGCGATGGAGACCTTCGGCGCCCGCCTGTACCGGGCCGTGGCGGAGCGGGGACCGCTCTGCGTGGGTATCGACCCCCATCCCGGACTGTTGGCCCGCTGGGGGCTGTCTGACGACGTCGAGGGCCTCGACCGGTTCAGCCGGACGGTGGTGGAGGCGATCGGTGACCGGGTGGCGGTCGTCAAGCCGCAGTCGGCCTTCTTCGAGCGCTTCGGGTCGCGAGGAATCGCGGTCCTTGAGTCAACTATCCGACAGTTGCGTGAAGCCGGCGCGCTCGTTCTCCTCGACGTCAAGCGTGGCGACATCGGTTCGACGGTCAGCGCGTACGCCGCGGCGTACCTCGATCCATCCAGCCCGATGTATGTCGATGCGGTGACGGCGAGCCCCTACCTGGGAGTAGGTTCGCTCGCGCCGATGTTCGAACTGGCCGCCGCGCACGGTGGCGGCGTCTTCGTCCTGGCGCTCACTTCGAACCCGGAGGGCGCCGCCGTGCAGCGGGCCGTCGGGGCCGATGGGCGGACCGTGGCGCAGACCGTGATCGACGAGATTTCCCAGCTCAACCGGGGTGCCGAGCCGCTCGGCAGCCTCGGGCTGGTGGTCGGCGCGACGATCGGCGAGACCGGCCACGACCTCTCCGCCGTGCACGGTCCGCTGCTCGCCCCGGGGCTCGGCGCGCAGGGTGCCACCGCGGCCGACCTGCGCACCGTCTTCGGCTCCAGCCTGCCCTCGGTGCTGCCGTCGTACTCCCGCGAGGTGCTGCACGCCGGGCCCGACGTGGCCGCCCTGCGGGCCGCCGCCGAGCGGGTGCTGGCGCAGTGCCGGACGGCGCTGGCCACCTCGTGACTGACTGACGGCTCGGTCACTTTACGTTGATCTTCGCGCGCCCACGTTGCCGAAAACTCCGTTGACCGCTAGTTTTCCCCGCGCTGGGAACCACGGACCCCTTTGGTTGCCAGCGACACCACGTTTCACAGAAGCGACGGTGCGCTCCGCCCGTCGCGCTAGGGACCTGAGGAGAACTGGTGCCGCTCCCGTCACTGACCCCCGAGCAGCGCGCTGCCGCGCTGGAGAAGGCCGCGGAGATCCGCAAGGCCCGTGCCAAGCTGAAGGAGGACCTCAAGCAGGGCAAGACCAGCCTTGCCACCGTCCTCGAGCAGGCCGAGTCTGACGACGTCGTCGGCAAGCTGAAGGTGTCGGCCGTCCTCCAGGCGATGCCGGGCATCGGCAAGATCCGGGCCACCCAGATCATGGAGAAGCTCAAGATCGCCGACAGCCGTCGCCTGCGCGGCCTGGGCGAGCAGCAGCGCAAGGCTCTGCTTGGAGAGTTCGCCGCGAACTGACCGCCCGCCGTGTAGAAACAAGCGGTGAGCACGGATGACGAGGCGCGCCCGGCGGCTCGGCTCACTGTCCTGGCCGGCCCTTCAGGGGCCGGCCGGCGCAGTGTCGTCGAGCAGGTCCGGGCGCGCTTTCCGTTGGTGTGGGTGCCGGTGGTCGCCACCACCCGACCGCCGTGCCCCGGCGAGGTGGACGGCGTCGACCGGCTCTTCCTCGACCCGGCCGGTTTCGACCGGCTGATCGCCGCCGACGGGCTGCTGGAGTGGAGCCGGATGGGGCCGTATCGGCGGGGCGTGCCACGCGAGCCCGTCCGGTCCCGGCTCGCCGAGGGTCGGCCGGTGCTGCTCCCGCTGGACCTGCCCGGCGCGCTCGCCGTCCGGGCCGCCGTGCCGGACCCGCAGCTGGTGCTCCTCGCCCCGCCCGGACACCGGCCGGACCCGGCCGTCGCGGCCGCCTTCACACACGCCGTGCGGCACGACCGGACCGAGCGTGCGGCGGAGGAGCTGGTAGGCTTGCTCGGTTCTTCCTTCCTGGCTCCGGCCCGACCGCGCCTGAGCGGTTGAGAGGCCACCGCCTCCGGGCGGTGCACAAGACGCAGAGGTTTATTCGTGGGATCCATCGCCACCAACCCCGAGGGCATCACCAACCCGCCGATCGACGAGCTCCTCGAGAAGACGACCTCGAAGTACGCGCTGGTGATCTTCGCCGCCAAGCGCGCGCGCCAGGTCAACGCCTACTACAGCCAGCTCGGTGAGGGCCTGCTGGAGTACGTCGGTCCGCTCGTGGAGACCACCCCCCAGGAGAAGCCGCTCTCCATCGCCATGCGCGAGATCAACGCGGGTCTGCTCACCGCCGAGCCGACCGACCAGCCGTAATACCCGCCCGCGTCGATGTCCGCCGAGATCGTCCTCGGGGTCGGCGGCGGCATCGCCGCCTACAAGGCCTGTGAGCTGCTCCGGCTCTTCACCGAGTCGGGTCACCGGGTCCGCGTCGTGCCGACCGCGTCGGCGCTCCGGTTCGTCGGTGCGCCGACCTGGGCCGCGCTCTCCGGCCAACCCGTCGCCGACGACGTCTGGTCGGACGTGCACGAGGTGCCGCACGTGCGGCTCGGCCAGCACGCCGACCTGGTCGTGGTGGCTCCCGCGACCGCCGACCTGCTCGCCAAGGCCGCCCACGGCCTCGCCGATGACCTGCTCACCAACACCCTGCTGACCGCCCGCTGCCCGGTGGTGCTCGCCCCGGCCATGCACACCGAGATGTGGGAGCATCCGGCCACTGTCGCCAACGTGGCGACCCTGCGGTCGCGGGGCGTGCGGGTGATCGAGCCGGCGGTCGGCCGGCTCACCGGCAAGGACACCGGCAAGGGCCGGCTGCCCGACCCGGCGGAGATCTTCGCGGTCGCCCGGCGGGCCCTCGCCCGGGGCGTCGCCGCGCCGGCCGACCTGGCCGGCCGGCACGTGGTGGTCACCGCCGGCGGCACCCGCGAGCCGCTCGACCCGGTCCGCTTCCTCGGCAACCGCTCCTCGGGCAAGCAGGGGTACGCGTTCGCCCGCGCCGCCGTCGCCCGGGGCGCCCGGGTCACCCTGGTCTCCGCCAACGTCGCGCTCGCCGAGCCGGCCGGCGTGGACCTGGTCCGGGTCGGCACCACCGAGGAGTTGCGCAAGGCGACCCTCGAGGCGGCCGCGGACGCGGACGCCGTGGTGATGGCGGCGGCCCCCGCCGACTTCCGGCCGGCGACGTACGCGCCCGGAAAGATCAAGAAGGCGGACGACGGCAGCGCGCCCACCATCGAGCTGGTCACCAACCCCGACATCGCGGCGGAGCTGGGCCGGCGTCGCCGGCCGGAGCAGGTGCTCGTCGTCTTCGCCGCCGAGACCGGCGACGCCGAGGCCAACGGCCGGGCCAAGCTCGCGCGCAAGCGGGCCGACCTGATCGTCATCAACGAGGTGGGCGTGGACAAGGTCTTCGGCGCCGAGACCAACGCCGCCACGGTGATCGGGTCGGACGGTGCGGTGCACCGGTTGCCCGAGCAACCCAAGGAGGACCTGGCCGACGCGGTCTGGGACCTCGTGGTCGCCCGGCTGATTGAGCAATCCTGACGATTGGTCACCGTGCATTCCTTGGGTCACCCTGGGAGGACGGTGACTAAACTGCCGCCGAGCGACCTTTTCAAAGAGTTTTCACATGCTTAGGAGTGCCGTGACACGTCTCTTCACGTCCGAATCGGTCACGGAAGGCCACCCGGACAAGATCGCCGACCAGATCAGTGACGGCATTCTCGACGCGCTGCTCGCCCAGGACCCGCACAGCCGGGTCGCGGTCGAGACCCTGATCACCACGGGCCAGGTCCACGTCGCCGGTGAGGTGACCACCAAGGCGTACGCGGACATCCCGACCATCGTCCGGGACACCATCCTGGGGATCGGGTACGACTCGTCGAAGAAGGGCTTCGACGGCGCCTCCTGCGGCGTCAGCGTCTCCATCGGCGCCCAGTCGCCGGACATCGCGCAGGGCGTGGACAACGCGTTCGAGTTGCGTACCGGCTCGTCGGAGAGCGCGCTCGACGCGCAGGGCGCCGGCGACCAGGGCATGATGTTCGGCTTCGCCTGCTCGGAGACGCCCGAGCTGATGCCGCTGCCGATCGCGCTCGCCCACCGGCTCGCCCGCCGCCTCGCCGCCGTGCGCAAGGACGGCACCATCCCGTACCTGCGGCCGGACGGCAAGACCCAGGTGACCATCGAGTACGACGGGCTGCGGCCGGTCCGGCTCGACACCGTCGTGGTGTCCAGCCAGCACGCGGCGGACATCTCGCTCGACTCGCTGCTCACCCCGGACGTCCGGGATCACGTGATCACGCCCGAGCTGGAGGGCCTTGGCCTGGACACCGAGGGCTACCGGCTGCTGGTCAACCCGACCGGGCGCTTCGAGATCGGTGGCCCGATGGGCGACGCCGGCCTCACCGGCCGCAAGATCATCGTCGACACCTACGGCGGCTACGCCCGGCACGGTGGCGGCGCCTTCTCCGGCAAGGACCCGTCCAAGGTGGACCGCTCGGCCGCGTACGCGATGCGTTGGGTGGCCAAGAACGTGGTGGCCGCCGGCCTCGCCGAGCGCTGCGAGGCGCAGGTCGCGTACGCGATCGGCAAGGCGCACCCGGTCAGCCTCTTCATCGAGACCTTCGGCACCGAGACCGTGCCGGTCGCCTCGATCGAGAAGGCCGTCGCCGAGGTGTTCGACCTGCGCCCGGCCGCGATCATCCGGGACCTCAACCTGCTCCGCCCGATCTACCAGCAGACCGCCGCGTACGGCCACTTCGGCCGGGAGCTGCCGGATCTGACCTGGGAGGGTACCGACCGGGCCGCCGACCTCAAGTCGGCTGCGGGAGCCTGACCGCGACCAGGCGCAGCGACCGGCGACCCGCCGACGGGTCGCCGGTCGCTCGCGTCTGCGTGGACCTGCCCCTGGCCCACCTCGACCGGCCCTTCGACTACCTGGTCCCCGCCGAGCTGGACGCCCAGGCGCTTCCCGGGGTGCGGGTGAAGGTGCGCTTCGCCGGCCAGCTCGTCGACGGTTGGCTGCTGGAGCGGGTGGCGGAGTCCGACCACCCCCGGCTGGCGTACCTGGAGAAGGTGGTCTCCCCGGTGCCGGTGCTGGCGCCGGAGGTGGCCCGACTGGCCCGCGCGGTCGCCGACCGGTACGCGGGCAGCCTCGCCGACGTGCTCCGGCTCGCCGTGCCACCCCGGCACGCGCGGGTGGAGAAGGACGTCACCGCCGCCGAGCCCGCCGCGCCCGCCGCCGACGGGTCTGCCGCGCCCGCCGCCGACGGGTCTGCCGCGCCTGCCGCCGACGGGGACGCCGCGCCTGCCGCCGACGGGTCTGCCGCGCCTGCCGCCGACGGGGACGCCGCGCCTGCCGCCGACGGGTCTGCCGCGGCGGCTCCCGCCGGGGATGTCGCGCCGGCTCCCGGCGGGCCCGCCGCACCGGCTCCCCGCGTTGACCACGCACCGGCTCCCGTGGGGGACCACGCGCCGGGCGCGGTCGGCCCGCGCGGGTGGCGGGACTACCCGGCCGGGCTGGCCCTCCTGCGGGCGCTCGCCGACGGGCGGGCGCCGCGCGCGGTCTGGTCCGCGCTGCCCGGGGAGGACTGGGCGGCCCGCTACGCCGACGCGGTCGCCGCCACCGTGGTCGGTGGCCGGGGCGCGGTGGTCGTGGTGGCCGACGCCCGGGACCTGGACCGCCTCGACGCCGCCCTGACCGGCTTGCTCGGGCCGGGGCGGCACGTCTGCCTCTCCGCCGCGCTCGGCCCGGCCCGGCGCTACCGGGCCTTCCTGGCCGCCCTGGGGGGCGACGTGCCCGTGGTGATCGGCACCCGGGCGGCGATGTTCGCCCCGGCCCACCGGCTCGGCCTGGTGGCGATCTGGGACGACGGCGACGACCTGCACGCCGAGCCGCGGGCGCCCTACCCGCACGCCCGGGAGGTGCTGCTCACCCGGGCCCAGCTCGCCGGCGCGGCCGCGCTGGTCGGCGGGTACGCACGTACGGCCGAGGCCCAGCTGCTGGTGGAGACCGGGTGGGCCCGCGAGGTGGTGGCCGACCGGGCGACCGTACGGGCCCGGATGCCGGCGATCGCGCCGGCCGGGGACGACCCGCACCTGGCCCGGGACCCCGGCGCGGCCTCCGCCCGGCTGCCCAGCCTGGCCTGGACCACCGCCCGGGACGCGCTCCGCGCCGACCTTCCGGTGCTGGTGCAGGTGCCCCGCCGGGGCTATCTGCCCTCGGTCGCCTGCGCCGACTGCCGTACGCCGGCCCGCTGCGCGCACTGCGCCGGCCCGCTCGCGTTGCCGGCCGCCGACGGGGTGCCCGCCTGCCGCTGGTGCGGCCGGGTCGCCGCGGCGTACGCCTGCCCGGAGTGCGGTGGACGGCGGCTGCGCGCCGCGGTCACCGGCGCCCGGCGGACCGCCGAGGAGCTGGGGCGTGCCTTCCCGGGGGTGCCGGTCCGCACCTCGGGGCGGGAGGAGGTGCTGAGCACGGTGCCGGGCGGGGCCGGCCTGGTGATCGCCACGCCTGGCGCGGAGCCGGTCGCCGAGGGCGGCTACGGCGCGGTGCTGCTGCTCGACTCGTGGGCCCTGCTCACCCGGGCCGACCTGCGGGCCGGGGAGGAGGCGCTGCGCCGCTGGCAGGCCGCGGCCGCCCTGGCCCGGCCGGGCGCGGCGGGCGGCCGGGTGGTGGTGGTCGCCGACGGCGCCCTGGCGCCGGTGCAGGCGCTGCTGCGCTGGGACGCGGCCTGGTTCGCCGCCCGGGAACTGGCCGAGCGCCGTGAGCTGGGTTTCCCGCCGGCGGTACGGATGGCCAGCGTCACCGGCGCGGCGGACGCGGTGGCGGACCTGCTCGCCGGGGCCCGGCTGCCGGACGGGGCGGAGGTGCTCGGCCCGGTCCCCGCCGACGAGGGGCGGGAGCGGATGCTGGTCCGGGTGCCCCGGGCCCGGGCAGCCGCGTTGGCCGAGGCGCTGCACGCGGCCGCCGGGCAACGCAGCGCCCGCAAGGCGGTCGATCCGGTCCGCCTCCAGGTCGACCCGCTCAGCCTCTTCTGACCCCGGCCGCCGGGTGACGTCGCGCACCGGATTCGTCGCCGACGGTGTTGACCAGGGCCTTGTCGCACACCTCGTGCGGCAAATGGGTAGAGACTGAGTGGTAGCATCGCCCGTCATGCCCGGGCGTACGACTGCTCCAGGTCGCGACGCGGCGCCAGCCGCGCGAAGCTGGGGTGGCCGGACGACTGCGCCAGGTCGGGGTGCGGCGTCAGCCGTGCCGCGCTGGAGCGGTCGAGGCGCCAAATCGATGATGTCAATCAGCCGGCGATCAGGGGTGGACCAGTCGTGACCGTTCGTCAGTCGATCGTCTTCAACGGTGACCTCGGCAGCGGCAAGAGCACCGTCTCCGTCGAGATCGCCAAGCGACTGGGGCTGCGCCGGGTCAGCGTCGGCGACCTCTACCGGCAGATGGCCCAGGAGCGCCAGATGACCGCGCTCCAGCTCAACCTGCACGCCGAGCTGGACCAGGCCGTCGACGGATACGTCGACCAGCTCCAGCGGGACATCGCCGCCTCCGGCGAGAGCCTGGTGATGGACTCCCGGCTGGCCTGGCACTTCTTCACCGACGCGCTCAAGGTGCACATGATCACCGAGCCGAGCGAGGCGGCCCGGCGGGTGCTGGCCCGCCCGTCCGGCCCGGCCGAGAGCTACACCTCGCTGGCGGAGGCGCGGGCCAAGCTCCGGGAGCGCAGCGAGAGCGAGCGCGGCCGGTTCCTGGTCCGGTACGGCGTCGACAAGGCCCGGCTGCGCAACTACGACGTGATCTGCGACACCACCCGGGCCACCCCCGAGCAGGTGATCCAGCACGTCATCGACGTGTACGAGGGACGGCTTGGCGAGGACCTGCTGCGCGAGGCCCCCCCGCTGCTGCTGCTCGACCCGGCCCGGGTCTACCCGACCGAGGACATCGCCACCCTGCGGGGCCTCTGGGACTCGGAGTTCGTCGGTGACGTGGCCGTGGCCGGCGACGAGGCGCTGGAACCGCTGACCATCGGCTACACGGGGGAGTACTTCTTCGTGGTCGACGGGCACCGCCGGCTCAGCGCCGCCCTGCAGAGCGGCTTCCCGCTGGTGCCCGCCCGGCTGGTCGCCGAGGTGGACGAGCCGGTCGTCGGCGGGATGAGCGCGGTCGACTACTTCGCCGCCCAGGTCAACCCCAGCCTGATCCACGACTGGGCGGCCGCCCACGGCATCGCGCTGCCGCTGCCCGAGCACGCCCTGCTCGGCGGGGACGCGGTGCTGGCCGGGGAGCCGGGCGCCGGCGCCTGAGCCTGGCCGGGTCGCCCGAGCGCCGGGTCCGGCTCACCCTGCGCGGCCACGCGACCCGCCCGTGGCCCTCGGTGACGCCGTCACGGAGGGCGACGTGTCGCCGCGCACCGATCGCGGTACGCCGGCCGGGGCGCCGGTGGCGACTCCGTAGACTGGTGCGGCACCACTCGTTTCAGACAAGGAGCCACTCCGCGTGACCGTTCAGCCCATCCGTCTGTTCGGGGATCCGGTGCTGCGCACGCCGGCCGACCCGGTGGTCGACTTCGACGCCGAGCTGCGCAAGCTGATCGCCGATCTGACCGACACGATGCGCGAGCAGAGCGGTGCCGGCCTGGCCGCGCCGCAGCTCGGGGTGGGCCTGCGGGTGTTCACCTTCGACGTCGACGACGTCCTCGGGCACCTGGTCAACCCGGTGCTGGAGTTCCCCGACGAGGAGGAGCAGGACGGCCCGGAGGGCTGCCTGTCCATCCCGGGGCTCTACTTCGACACCAAGCGCCGGCAGAACGTCATCGCCAAGGGTTTCAACGGCTACGGGGACCCGCTGCAGATCGTCGGCACCGGCCTGATGGCCCGGTGCGTGCAGCACGAGACCGACCACCTCGACGGGGTGCTCTTCGTCGACCGCCTCGACCCGGCCGGCCGGAAGGCGGCCATGAAGGCGATCCGCCAGGCCGACTGGTACGACCCGGCCACCCCGCCGACCGTCAAGCTGAGCCCGCACGCGGCCGGCAACCCGTTCGGTCTGGGGCGGTGACCGGGTGCGCCTGATCTTCGCCGGCACGCCGGCCGTCGCCGTCCCCGCCCTGGACGCCATCGCCGCGTCCCGCCACGAGCTGCTGGCCGTGGTGACCCGTCCCGACGCCCCCGCCGGGCGCGGCCGGGGCCTGGTCCGTTCGCCGGTCGGCGCCTGGGCCGACGCGCACGGCGTCGAGGTGCTCACCCCGGCGAGACCGCGCGAGCCCGAGTTCCTGGACCGGCTCCGTGAGCTGGCCCCGGACTGCGTGCCGGTGGTCGCGTACGGCGCGCTGGTGCCGCCGGTGGCGCTGGAGATCCCCCGGGCCGGCTGGATCAACCTGCACTTCTCGCTGCTGCCCGCCTGGCGCGGCGCGGCCCCCGTGCAGCACGCGGTGCTGCACGGCGACGAGGTGACCGGCGCCAGCGTCTTCCAGCTGGAAGCGGGGCTGGACACCGGCCCGGTGTACGGCACGCTCACCGACGAGATCCGCGCCACCGACACCTCCGGTGACCTGCTGGAGCGGCTCGCCCACGCGGGCGCGGGCCTGCTGGTGGCCGTCCTCGACGCGATCGAGGAGGGCACCGCCCGGGCCGAGCCGCAGCCAGCCGACGGGGTGTCCCTGGCGCCAAAGCTGACCGTCGAGGACGCCCGGGTCCGCTGGACCGATCCGGCGTTCGCCGTGGACCGGCGGATCCGGGCCTGCACCCCGGCCCCCGGCCCGTGGACCACGTTCCGCGGCGACCGGGTGAAGCTCGGCCCGGCCACCCCGGTGGCCGACGGCCCGGAGCTGAAGCCGGGCGAGCTGCTGGTCGAGAAGTCCCGAGTCCTCGCCGGCACGGCCACCGTGCCGGTGCGGCTCGGCGAGGTGCGGGCGGCCGGCAAGAAGGCCATGTCGGCGAGCGACTGGGCGCGCGGCGCCCGGGTCGCCGCCGGCGAGGAGTTCGCGTGACGGGGCCGTCGGAGCCCCGCGAGGAGCGCTTCTCCGCCGCCGGTCCGCGCGGCGGGTCGGCCCGGCCGTCCGCCGGAGACCGCGCGGGACGACCCCGCGACGGCGACCGCGCTGCCGGGGGCGAGCGCGGTCCGCGGTCCGCGTCCGACGACGCCGGCCGCTCCGGCGGTGGGCGCGGCGACGGGCGGTACGCCGGTCCCGAGCGGTCCCGGGAAGGCCGCCGGCCGGTCGGCGGCGAGCGGGCCGAGCGCCCGGCCCGGCCGCGCGAGGGGCGCTTCGGCGCCGACCGGCGGGCCGGCCGCCGCCCCGGCCGACCGGCCGTCGACCTGCCGCGGCACGTGGCGTACCAGGCGATCGCGGCGGTGCACCGGGACGACGCGTACGCCAACCTGGTGCTGCCGGCCATGCTGCGCGACGAGGGGCTGACCGGCCGGGACGCGGCGTTCGCCACCGAGCTGACCTACGGCACGCTGCGGCACACCGGCACCCTGGACGCGATCATCACCGACGCCGCCGGCCGGGACGTGCAGCGGATCGATCCGCCGGTGCGGGACGCGCTGCGGCTCGGGGCGTACCAGCTGCTGCACACTCGGGTTCCGGCGCACGCGGCGGTCTCCTCGACCGTGGACCTGGTCCGGGCGGTCGGCCCGGGCGCCACCGGCTTCGCCAACGCGGTGCTCCGTGAGATGGCCACCCGCGACGTCGACGGCTGGGTGGCGAAGCTGGCCCCGTCGGAGCAGACGGACCCGATCGGCCACCTGGCGCTGGCGTACAGCCATCCGCAGTGGATCGTCCGGGCGTTCGCCGAGGCGCTCGGCGGTGACCTGGGGGAGACGGCGCGGCTGCTCATCGAGGACAACGAGCGCCCGCCGGTGCACCTGTGCGCCCGGCCGGGCCTGGCCGACCCGGTCGAGTTGGCCGACGAGGTCGGCGGGGCGCCCGGCGCCTTCTCGCCGTACGCCGTCTATCTGCCCGGTGGGGCGCCGGGGGAGTTGCCGGCGGTGGCCGAGGGGCGCGCGCACGTCCAGGACGAGGGTTCCCAGCTGGTGGCGAACGCCCTCGCGGTGGCGCCGCTGGACGGCCCGGACGGGCGCTGGCTGGACCTGTGCGCCGGGCCCGGTGGCAAGGCCGGCCTGCTCGGCGCCCTCGCCGCGCAGCGCGGCGCCCGGCTCACCGCGGTGGAGGTGGCCGAGCACCGGGCCCGGCTGGTCGCGCAGGCCACCCGGGGTCTGCCGGTGACCGTGCTGAACACCGACGGGCGGACGGTCGGCTCGGATCCGAAGTTGCCGGAGGGCCACTTCGACCGGGTGTTGGTCGACGCCCCGTGCACCGGGCTCGGTTCGTTGCGCCGGCGGCCCGAGTCCCGCTGGCGCCGGCAGCCGTCGGACCTGCCGCCGCTGACCCGCCTGCAGCGGGAACTGCTCGCCGCGGCGCTGCGCGCGGTCCGTCCGGGCGGGCTGGTCGCCTATGTGACCTGCTCGCCGCACACGGTGGAGACGCACGTGACGGTGACCGAGGCGTCCCGCCGGGCCGGGTTCCCGGTCGACTTCGTCGATGCCCGGTCGCTGCTGCCCGCTGGTATGCCGGGGCTCGGGGACGGGCCGACGGTGCAGCTCTGGCCGCAGCGGCACGGCACCGACGCGATGTTCCTGGCGGTGCTGCGCAAGGGCTGAGCCCGCGCGGACCGTCGCCACCCCCGCCGACCCGGGGCACGCCGAGCGTGCCCCGGGTCGCGCCGTCCTGGGGTACCCCGTCGGCCGGTACGACCGTTCCGCCGGCAGGTGCTAAAGAGGGCGAACGTCCACCGGTTGTGACACCCCGTTGACTTCATTCATTGACGCGTGTCACTGTTCCCGTCACCGGTCCGTCGACGTCGGCGCTCCCACCGGAGCCCACCGGTCGTGCCACCCCGCCCGCTCGCCCCGACCCCCACGAGGAGTCCTCATGAGACGCCGCACCCCGACCGCGGGCCTCGCGCTCGCCCTCTTCGCCGCCATGACGGCGACCCTGGCCGGCGCGCCCGCCTCCGCCGCCCCCGCGCCGGTGGCCGCCGCACCGGCCCTCGCCCTCGCCGCGCCGGACATCTCGGTGACCAACGTGCAGGCCCACCTCACCCAGCTCAACACCATCGCCACCAACAACGGGGGCAACCGGCGGGCCGGTTCGGCCGGCTACAGCGCCTCGGTCGCCTACGTGAAGGGCAAGCTCCAGGCCGCCGGCTACACGGTCACCGAACAGACCTGCACCACCTGCACCTACCCCGGCAGCAACCTGATCGCCGAGTGGCCGCAGGGCCCCGCCGACCAGGTGGTCATGTTCGGCGCCCACCTGGACAGCGTCTCCGCCGGGCCCGGCATCAACGACAACGGCTCCGGCTCGGCGACCCTGCTGGAGAACGCGCTGGTGCTCGCCGCGCAGAACCCGACCATGACCAAGCGGGTCCGGTTCGCCTGGTGGAACGGCGAGGAACAGGGCCTGCAGGGCTCCACGTTCTACGTCAACCAGCTCAGCGCCACCCAGCGGGGCTACATCAAGGGCTACTACAACTTCGACATGGTCGCCTCGCCCAACGGCGGTTACTTCATCAACCGGGTGACCTCCACCACGGCCGCCCCGCTGAAGGCGTACTGGGACTCGCTCAACCTGCAGCCGGAGGAGAACACCGAGGGGCAGGGCCGGTCCGACGACTACTCGTTCGCCAACGCCGGCATCCCCACCTCTGGCTACGCCGCCGGCGCCAGCTACACCAAGACCACGGCGCAGGCCAGCAAGTGGGGCGGCACCGCGGGCGCGGCGTACGACGGCTGCTACCACCGCTCCTGCGACACCACCGGCAACATCAACGCGACGATCCTCAACCGCAGCGCGGACGGCGTCGCGTACGCGATCTGGCAGCTCGCGGTCGGCGGCACCCCGACCAACGACTTCTCCGTCTCGGTGAGCCCGACCTCGGGCACCGTGGCCCGGGGCGGCTCCACCACCGCAACCGTCAGCACCGCCACCACCAGCGGCAGCGCCCAGCCGGTCAGCCTGTCGGCCTCCGGCGCGCCGAGCGGCGTGACGGTGAGCTTCAGCCCGTCTTCGGTCACCTCGGGCGGCTCGGCCACGATGACCGTCACCACCTCGTCGACCGCCGCCACCGGCACCTGGACCATCACGGTGACCGGCACCGGCTCGGTCACCCACAGCACCAGCTACAGCCTCACCGTGACCGGCACCGGCGGCTGCGCCGGCGGGCAGCTCATCGGCAACAGCAGCTTCGAGTCCGGCACCAGCCCGTGGACCGCCACCTCCGGCGTGATCACCAGTTCGTCGGGCCAGGCGGCCCGCACCGGGTCGTACAAGGCGTGGCTGGACGGGTACGGCAGCAGCCACACCGACACCCTGTCGCAGTCGGTGACCCTCCCGGCCGGGTGCGCCAGCTACACCCTCGCGTTCTGGCTGCACATCGACACCGCCGAGACCACGACGTCGACGGCGTACGACAAGCTGACCGTGCAGGTCGGCACGACCACGCTGGCGACGTACTCGAACCTGAACGCCGCCGCCGGCTACCAGCAGCGCACCTTCAACCTGGCCGCGTACGCCGGGCAGACGGTGACGCTGAAGTGGACCGGTGTGGAGGACGTCTCGCTGCAGACCAGCTTCGTCCTCGACGACGTGACGCTGCAGGTCGGCTGACCGGCCGACGGGGGCGGGGCCGACCGACCGGGTCGGCCCCGCCCCGCCCGGCTCACCGGACCGGCAGGGCCTTGCTGCCCGCGCCCTTCAGCGACTTCGTCAGCGTGCGGTCCGACACCCACAGGAAGCACTGCACGCCCCGGTCACCGTTCGACCACTCCTCCTCGAAGGGGTGGTAGATGATCGTGCCAGCCCGGTACTGCATGTCGTTGTTGTTCGGCACCTTGACGTACTTCGCGATCAGCCCCTGGCACGCCTTGTGCGCGCGCAGCGAGGTGCGCTTGAACTCGGCGTACGTGATGTCGGGGAACTGGTAGACCCCGACGAACTCGGCGTGGTGCTTGGCCGTGCAGGCGACCGGAAGCATCTCCTCGATGTCGTCCTTGGCGAGCTTCGGGTTGTAGCAGCCGAGGGCCAGTGGGGATCCCGTCGCGAGGGCGTCGCGCAGGCTGGCGGAGCGGGCCGTCACGCTGCGGTCGTCCAGGCTGGCCACCTCGGCCAGGTCGCAGCGGAACCAGCGAGCCCCGCCGGTCCAGGCCAGCGCCGAGGGGAAGACGACGGCGAGTTGGAGCCGCCCGGACCGCCAATCGGCCCCGACCGCCTTGCTGACCTGCCGGTCACACTCCGCGTGCGCGGTCCGCATCCCCGCCGACCCGACGCGCGGGGGCGCGCCCCGGTCGGCGTCCGGGCCGGTCAGCGTGCCCACGTGCAGGGTCTCGCTGCGGTGCGAGGCGGTGCAGTCGACCGGGTTGTAGCCGCTGAGGTATCCGACGTCCTGGATCGTGGGGTGGCACACCCCGGCCTCGGGCACGAAGGCCTTGGCGGCCGGAAAGGCCGACCAGTCGTCGGCCAGGTCCCCGTCCACCCCGGCCGTACCGCACCCGGCCAGCGCCAGCGCCGCCGTCACGCCGACGGCGAGCGCCGTCCCCCATCGCCGCATCGCGCACCGACCTCCCCGTCGTCGTGGTCGGCTCGGGTGCCGACCGTCGCGTGCTGGTGAGAAGGGGATCCTTCTCCACCGGAGGCGTCAAGGAGGGACCCTTCTCACACCTCACGCCACGGCGGTGCAGCATACGGCAACGGGGCTCAGCTGACGGGTAGTCCCTCCGGGCCGACCCCCGCGCATCGAGCGGGTCAGTCGCCGCAGCCGTGCGGAGCCACCGCCATCGGGCGTGCGGTTCCGGTGACCGTCCCGGTTGGAGTGTCGCCGCCTGTCGGTCGTTCGGCCAATGGCGAATGGCTTTCGTGCCGGATTCCCGCGCGGGGCGGGCCGATGCGGCACCAGCGGTCACCGTCGGATCACGCCGAGTCTCCGTCGGTGCCGCGCTGCGGACGGCGGGTGACCGCGTTCGTACACTGGCCCGGTGACCGTACCGCCGCCGATCGTCGCGCCCAGCATCCTGGCCGCCGATTTCGCCCGCCTCGCCGACGAGGTCCGCGCCGTCGAGCACGCCGCCGACTGGTTGCACGTGGACGTGATGGACAACCACTTCGTGCCGAACCTGACCATCGGGCTGCCGGTGGTGCAGAGCCTGCGCGCGGCGACGGAGTTGCCCTTCGACGTGCACCTGATGATCGAGGACCCGCGCCGGTGGGCGCCCGGGTACGCCGACGCCGGCGCGTACAACGTCACCTTCCACGCCGAGGCGTGCGACGACCCGGTGGCGCTGGCCAAGGACCTCCGCTCGGCCGGCGCGAAGGCGGGGCTGGCGATCGACCGGGACACCCCGATCGAGCCGTACCTGGAGCTGTTGCCCAGCTTCGACACGTTGCTGATCATGACGATCAAGGCCGGCTTCGGTGGCCAGCGGTTCATCCCGCAACTGCTCGACAAGGTGCGCACCGCGCGGCGGCACGTCGACAGCGGTCACCTGGAGTTGCGGATCGAGGTCGACGGCGGGATCGCGGCCGACACCATCGAGCAGGCCGCCGCGGCGGGTGCCGACGCCTTCGTCGCCGGCACCGCGGTCTACGGCGCCGACGACCCCGCCGAGGCGGTACGCCGCCTGCGCTCGCTGGCGGAACGCGCGGCCTCCGGGGCCTGACGTGGACCCGGCCGGCGAGCGACCCGACATCATCCTGGTCGTCGACGACGACGAGGACATCGCCCGTTTCGTCGAGTTCAACCTGCGCCTGCACGGTTTCGAGGTGCTGCACGCCAGCGACGGCCAGGAGGCCTTGGACGTCATCGAGCAGCAGCGCCCCGACCTGGCCGTGGTCGACCTGATGATGCCCCGGATCGACGGCCTGGAGCTGACCCGGCGGCTGCGCGCCGACCCGATGACCTCGGCCCTGCCGGTGATCATGCTGACCGCCAAGGGGATGACCTCCGACAAGGTCAACGGCCTCAGCGCCGGCGCCGACGACTACCTGGTCAAACCCTTCGACACCGCCGAACTGGTCGCCCGGGTCAGCTCCACGCTGCGGCGCAACAAGGAGTTCCGCGAGGTCTCCCCGCTGACCGGGTTGCCCGGCAACAGCCGGATCCGGCGGGAGATCAGCGACCGGGTGCGCAACGGCGCCGACTACGCCGTCGGATACATCGACATCGACCGGTTCAAGAGCGTGAACGACCGGTACGGCTTCAGCCGTGGCGACGAGTTCATCTCCGCCCTGGCCCGCAGCCTGCACCGGGCGGTCGTCTCGATCGGCCTGCCGCCGGCCTTCCTCGGCCACGTCGGCGGCGACGACTTCGTCATCGTCTGCACCCCCGAGCAGGTGCGTCCGCTGACCTTCCGGGCGGTGGAGGACTTCGAGAAGTCGGCCGACGCGCTCTACGACCCGATCGACCGGGAACGCGGCTTCGTCGAGCTGAAGGACCGGCGGGGCAACATCCGCCGGGCCGCCCTGGTCACCCTCTCCATCGGGGTCTCCCTCTCCGATCCCGGCAAGCGGTTCACCAACCCCCTGGAGGCGATCGCCGTCGCCTCCGAGATGAAGTCGGTCGCCAAGAGCCAACCCGGGTCGTACGTCGCGGTCGACCGCAGGCGTGGAGTTACGTGATCGTGCGGTCTTCGCTGTGAGGTACCTCGCCTCTGTGGCGCGGCCCCCCACCCGGCGTGTAAGACTTCCGATGTACCCACCACGCGCTGGCGGGGCTCGGTGAAATTCCGAACCGGCGGTGATCCACGGTCCGACCGTGGTAAGCCCGCGACCCGGACGGCTGTGCCGCCCGGTGGACCTGGTGAGAATCCGGGGCCGACGGTTGGGGTGCGGCTCGTCCGCCCCCAGACAGTCCGGATGGGAGACAGCGCGCGGGACGGGGAGGCCCCTGCCGGCCGCTGACACCCTCAGCCGCCGCGCGGGCTTCCCGGGGTCGGCTGCGCCGTCCCCGGATCTCCGCCGCCGCGTGTCCGCGGCATCCGTGCCGACTCCCAGCCCCGCCCGCGCGCGACCGGCGAGTGAGAGGGCAGGGGCAGGCGATGGCGAGCGTCTCCGTCGACGAGGCGATGCGTCGCGCGATCGCGCTGGCCGCCCGGGGTCTCGGCACCACCAGCCCCAACCCGGTGGTCGGCTGCGTGCTCCTCGATCCCGACGGCGAGATCGTCGGCGAGGGATTCCACGCGTACGCCGGCGGCCCGCACGCCGAGATCGTCGCCCTCGCCCAGGCCGGCACCCGGGCCCGCGGCGGCACCGCCGTGGTCACCCTGGAGCCCTGCGACCACACCGGCCGCACCGGCCCCTGCAGCCACGCGCTCATCGCGGCCGGCGTCGCCCGCGTGGTGGTCGCCGTCCCGGACCCCAACCCGGTCGCCTCCGGCGGCGCGGCCACCCTGCGCGCCGCCGGGATCGAGGTCGAGGTCGGGGTACGCGCCGAGGAGGCCGAGGCCGGCAACATCGCCTGGCTCACCTCGATGCGCCGCGGCTGGCCCTACCTGATCTGGAAGTACGCCGCCACCCTGGACGGGCGCTCCGCCGCCGCCGACGGCACCAGCATGTGGATCACCTCGGAGGCCGCCCGGATCGACGTGCACGCGCTGCGCGGCACCGTCGACGCGGTGATCGCCGGGGTGGGCACCGTGCTCGCCGACGACCCCCGGCTCACCGCCCGCAACCTGCGCGACGGCACCCTGGCCATCCGGCAGCCGCTGCGGGTGGTGGTGGACAGCTCGGGGCGTACCCCGGCCGACGCCCGGGTCCGCGACGGCGCCGCCCGGACCTGGATCGCCACCGCCGCGGAGGTCGGGGCCGGCCCGGACGGCCGGGTCGACCTGCCGGCGCTGCTCGCCGAGCTGCACCACCGCGGCGTGCGGGCCGCCCTGCTGGAGGGCGGTCCGCGGCTGGCCGGCGCGTTCCTCGCCGCCGGCCTGGTCGACAAGGTCGTCGGGTACGTCGCGCCGAAGCTGCTCGGCGCCGGCCCGACCGCGCTGCTCGACGCGGGCGTGACCACCATCGCCGACGCCATCGATCTGGAGATCACCGACGTTACGCAGGTCGGCCCCGACCTGCGGATCACCGCGCTGCCCCGAAAGAGGGAGGGCTGAATGTTCACCGGCATCGTCGAGGAGCTGGGCGAGGTCGTCCGGACCACTGAGACCGGGGGCGACTCCGCGCTGGTCGCCATCCGTGGCCCGCTGGTCACCTCGGACGCCCGACACGGCGACTCCATCGCCGTCAACGGGGTCTGTCTGACCGTGGTCGACGTCGACGGCGGCGTCTTCACCGCCGACGTGATGGGGGAGACCCTGCGGCGCACCGCGCTCGGCGCGCTGCGCCCGGGCGAGCCGGTCAACCTGGAACGGGCCGCCGCGCTCGGCAGCCGGCTCGGCGGGCACCTGGTGCAGGGGCACGTCGACGGGGTCGGCGAGATCATCTCCCGGGAGCCGGCCGCCCAGTGGGAGACGGTCCGCTTCCGGCTCCCCGCCGCGCTGTCCCGGTACGTGGTGGAGAAGGGCTCGATCACCGTCGACGGCGTCTCGCTGACCGTCGCCGACGTCGGCGAGGACTGGTTCGCCGTCGGGCTGATCCCCACCACCCTCAAGCTCACCACGCTCGGTGCCAAGGGGCCCGGCGACCCGGTGAACCTCGAGGTGGACGTGCTGGCCAAGTACGTCGAGCGGCTGCTCGCCGGGGGCGCGACCGGCCCGGGCGGTGACCGCTGATGGGCCCGCTCGGCTGGCTGCTCGACGCCCAGGTCCTCCTCGCCGGTTCGCCGGTGCTGGTCCGGGAGATCGTCGGCAACGTCTTCGGCCTCGCCTCGGCGCTGTTCGGGCTGCGGCGGCTGGTCTGGGCCTGGCCGATCGGCATGATCGGCAACGCACTGCTGTTCACCGTCTTCCTCGGCGGCGTCTTCGCCACGCCGCAGGCGCGCGACCTCTACGGCCAGGCCGGCCGGCAGGTCTTCTTCTTCGCGGTGAGCCTCTACGGCTGGTGGCGCTGGTCCCGCAACCGTCGCGCCGGCGGTGGGGAGCAGCCCGCGGTCGACCCGCGCTGGGCCACCTGGCCGGAGCGGCTCGGCCTGCTCGCCGCCGCGGTGGCCGGCACCGCGGCCGCGTACCCGTTGCTGGCCGCGCTCGGCTCGTGGGGGCCGCTTCCGGACGCCTGGATCCTGGTCGGCAGCCTGCTCGCCACCTACGGCATGGCCCGCGGCTGGGTGGAGTTCTGGCTGGTCTGGATCGCCGTCGACGCGGTGGGCGTGCCGTTGCTGCTGCGCGGCGGCTTCTACCCGTCGGCCGCCATGTACCTGGTCTACGGCGGGTTCTGCGTGGCCGGCCTGGCCGCCTGGTGGCGCGCCTCCCGGGCCACCCCGCCCGCCCGCAGTGAGATCCCGCCGACGTACTCGGAGGCCGTGGCATGACCAGCTTTGGTTCCATCGAGCAGGCGGTGGCGGACATCGCCGCCGGTCGGCCCGTCGTCGTGGTCGACGACGAGGACCGGGAGAACGAGGGCGACCTGATCTTCGCGGCCGAGCTGGCCACCCCGGAACTGGTCGCGTTCATGGTCCGCTACACGTCCGGCTACATCTGCGCGCCGCTGACCGAGAGCGAGTGCGACCGGCTGGACCTGCCGCCCATGCACCACACCAACCAGGACCGGCGGGGCACCGCGTACACGGTGACCGTGGACGCCCGGGAGGGGGTCAGCACGGGGATCTCCGCCGCCGACCGGTCGCACACCATCCGGCTGCTCGCCGACCCGGCGACCGACCCGACCGACCTGGCCCGTCCCGGGCACGTGGTGCCGCTGCGGGCCCGGGAGGGCGGGGTGCTGCGCCGGCCCGGGCACACCGAGGCGGCGGTCGACCTGACCCGGCTGGCCGGGCTGCGCCCGGCCGGGGTGCTGTGTGAGCTGGTCAACGACGACGGCACCATGATGCGCCTGCCCGACCTGGAGAAGTTCTGCGCCGAGCACGGGCTGACCCTGGTCACCATCGCCGACCTGATCGCCTACCGGAGGCGCACCGAGAAGCAGGTGGAGCAGGTCGCCGAGGCGCGGATGCCCACCCCGTACGGGGTGTTCCGGGCGCTCGGCTACCGCAGCGAACACGACCCGGCCGAGCACGTCGCGCTGGTCATGGGCGACCTCGGCGACGGGCGGGACGTGCTGGTCCGGGTGCACTCCGAGTGCCTCACCGGGGACGTCTTCGGCTCGCTGCGCTGCGACTGCGGCCCGCAGTTGCAGGCCGCCCTGGCCCGGGTGGCCCAGGAGGGCCGCGGGGTGGTGCTCTACGTGCGCGGGCACGAGGGGCGCGGCATCGGCCTGCTGCACAAGCTGCGGGCGTACCAGCTCCAGGACCAGGGCCGGGACACCGTGGACGCGAACCTCGACCTGGGGCTGCCCGCCGACGCCCGGGACTACGGCACCGGCGCGCAGATCCTCTACGACCTCGGCGTGCGCTCGATGCGGCTGCTGACCAACAACCCGGCCAAGCGGGCCGGCCTGGAGGGGTACGGCCTCACCGTGAGCGGCCGCGAGGGGCTGCCCGTGCGGTCGAACCCGGAGAACGTGCGCTACCTGCGGACCAAGCGGGACCGGATGGGCCACCTCCTGGAGGGGCTGGACGAGGTGACCGAGGCGCCGATGGGCCGCCCGGTCGCCGGCGACGAGATCGGAGCGTAGACATGGCGGGTTTCGGGGAACCGGGCGTCACCTCGGTGGACGCGGCCGGGCTGACCGTCGGTGTGGTGGCCGCGCGCTGGCACGGCGACCTCACCGACCACATGGTCGACCGGGCGGTCGCCGCCGCCGAGGCGTGCGGCGCGCGGGCCGTGGTGGCCCGGGTGGCCGGTTCGGTGGAGCTGCCCGTGGTGGCCCAGGCGATGGCTCGCCGGTACGACGTGGTGGTCGCCCTCGGCGTGGTGGTCCGGGGCGCCACGGCCCACTTCGACTACGTCTGCAAGTCGGTGACCGAGGGGCTGACCCGGGTCGCGCTCGACGAGGGCAAGCCGGTGGCACACGGGGTGCTCACCGTGGAGACCATCGAGCAGGCGCGGGACCGGGCCGGGCTGCCCGGCTCCGCGGAGGACAAGGGCTGGGCGGCCACGGTCGCGGCGCTGGACGCCGCCCTGGCCATCCGTGGCCTCGACGCGATCAACGGCCACCGGCTCGGCTTCGGCGCCTGACCCGCCCGGGTCGCGTGGTCGGCCGCGGTTGATCGACTCCGAGTCGCCGAGGTGGCGGTGTACGGCATCACCCGACACCGCCACATCGGCGAGTTGGAGCCGACCTGGCCGGCGGTCAGAGCCGGCCGGCCTCGATGATCCGGTGGAGGAACTGTCGGGTACGCGGCTGGGTCGGCTCGCCGAGCACCTGCGCCGGTGGCCCGGCCTCCACCACCGTGCCCCCGTCCAGGAAGCACACCTGGTCGGCGACCTCGCGGGCGAAACCCATCTCGTGGGTGGCCAGCACCATGGTCATCCCGTCCGCCTTCAGGTCCCGGATCATCGCCAGCACCTCACCGACCAGCTCCGGATCCAGCGCCGAGGTGACCTCGTCGAGCAGCATCAGCCGGGGGGAGTTGGCCAGCGCCCGCACGATCGCCACCCGCTGCTGCTGCCCGCCGGAGAGCCGGTCCGGATAGGCGCCCGCCTTCGCGCCCAGCCCCACCCGGTCGAGCAGCTCCCGGGCCTGCGCCTCGGCCTCGGCCCGGACCCGCCGGTGCACCTTGCGCGGGGCGAGCGTGACGTTCTCCAGCACGGTCAGATGCGGGAAGAGGTTGTACGACTGGAAGACCATCCCGATCCGGCGGCGCACCAGGTCGGGGTCGACCCGAGGGTCGGAGATCTCCTCCCCGTCCAGCTCGATGATCCCGTCGTCCAGCTCCTCCAGCAGGTTGACGCAGCGCAGCAGGGTCGACTTGCCCGACCCGGACGCCCCGATCAGCGCCACCACCTGGTGTTCCTCGACGGTCAGGTCGAGCCCGTCGAGCACCACGTGGTCGCCGAACTCCTTGCGCAGTCCGCGGCAGGTCAGCACGGGCATCTCAGCCTCCGGACTGGCGTCGGGCCGAGCGCAGCGTCACCCAGTCGGTGACCGCGATCAGCGGGATGGCCATCAGCACGAACAGCACCCCGGCCAGGATGTACGGGGTGTAGTTGAAGGTTTCCGCGGTGGAGATCTGGGCGGCCCGGACCGCGTCGATCGGCCCGGCCAGGGAGACCAGGCCGACGTCCTTCTGCAGCGCCACCACGTCGTTGAGCAGGGGCGGGGCGACCCGCCGCACGGCCTGCGGCAGCACCACGTGCCGCATGGTCTGCCGGTAGGTCAGGCCGAGCGACCGGGCGGCGGCGAGCTGGCTCGGGTGGATCGACTCGATGCCGGCCCGGAACACCTCCGCCAGGTAGCCGCCGTAGGTGAGCACCAGCGCGAGCCCGCCGAGCACCAGCACCGACGGCATCCCCTGCAGACGCAACCCGGGCACGCCGAGGGTGAGCACGTACAGCACGATGATCAGCGGCAGCCCGCGGAAGGTGTACGTGTAGCCGGCGGCGAGCGCGCGTACCGGGAAGAAGACCGGGCCGCGCAGCGTCCGCAGCAGCGCGATCAGCAGGCCGAGCAGCAGCGCGCCGGCGGCGCAGCAGACCAGCAGCCGGATGTTCAGCCACAGCCCGGACAGCACCGCCGGCAGGGCGTCCCGGGCGATCCCGGGGTCCAGGAACGACTCGCGGACCCGGTCCCAGCCGGGCGCGCCGGTGACGGCGAGGACCAGGAGCGTGCCGAGCGCCGCCGTGGAGGAGGCGGCGACCAGCACGCTCCGGATCGTCTGGCGGCGCCGGTACGCGGCCCGCCGCTGCTGCGCCGGTGACGGGGTGTGCTGCGCCAGGCTCACGTCAGCTCGGCCGCTCCCGCCACCTGGGCGAGCCACTTCTGCTCCAACTGCTTGAGCGTGCCGGCGTCGCCGAGCTGGTCGACCGCCGCGTTGACGCAGGGGGTGAGCGGGGAGTTCTTGTCGAGCAGCAGGCCGAACGCCTCCGGCGCGCCGACCTGCGGCACCTGACCCACGATGGTGGCGTCGGTGAGCTCGGCCCCGGTGATGTAGAAGGCGGTCGGCAGGTCCACCACCAGGCCGTCGAGCTGGCCGTTCTGCAGCGCCTTCTTGGCGTCGTCGTTGCTGTTGTAGACGCGCGGCTGCCGAGTCGGCTTGATCACGTCGGTGATCGCCTGGTAGCTGGTGGTGCCGACCTGTGCGCCGAGGGTGGCGTCCTTCAGGTCGGCCAGCGTCTTCTTCCCGGCGATCTTCGACGACTTGAGCGCGATCACCGTCTGCCGGACCAGGTAGTAGGGCGTGGAGAAGTCCACCGCCCGCTTGCGCTCCTCGGTGACGGAGAACTGGTTGATGTCGAAGTCGAAGTTCTTCGGGCCGGGGGCGATCGCCGTGTCGAACTTCACCCGGGCCCAGGTGACGTCCTCACGGGCGTACCCGAGCTGCTGCGCCACCGCGTACGCGACGGCGGACTCGAAGCCCTCGCCGCTCTCCGGCTTGTTCTCGCGGAACCACGGCTCGTACGCCGGCTCGTCGGTCGCGATGGTGAGCTTGCCCGGCGTCCGCGTGGGCAGGCTCCCCTTGGCGCAGGACGCCGCGGCGCTGCCGGTGGGGGTGGCGGTGGTGGTCTTTCCGTCGTCCTGGGGCGCGCAGCCGGTCACCGCGACGGCGGTGACGGCGGCGAGGGTGAGCGCGATGCCCCGTGGGCTGCTGCTGGCCATGGCCGACAGCGTAGAGAGTCCCTCGCGTTCCCCCGAAGGGTGTCCCACCAGTCAGATGGGGAATCCGCGCAGGTCGCCGCCGCGCTCGCCGACGGCCGGGGGATGGGACGACGCGGCCCCGGCGCGCGTGGTCACCCGGGGCGGCTGGAAGAATCGCCTTCCGTGAAGACGTTCGAGGAGTTGTTCGCCGAGCTGCAGGCCAAGGCCGCCGCCGGCACCCCGGGCTCGGGCACGGTCGCCGCGCTCGAGAAGGGGGTGCACTTCATCGGCAAGAAGGTGGTCGAAGAGGCGGCCGAGTCGTGGATGGCCGCCGAGCACGAGGGGCCGGAGCGGGCCGCCGAGGAGATCTCCCAGCTGCTCTACCAGGCCCAGGTGCTGATGCTCGCCACCGGTCTCGAGCTCAGGGACGTCTACCGACATCTGTGAGTGCCCCGTCCGCTGATCACCTGATCGATCGAAGGAGCACTCCGTCATGCTGCGTGTCGCCGTACCGAACAAGGGCGCCCTGGCCGAGTCGGCCGCCCAGATGCTGCGCGAGGCGGGCTACCGCCAGCGCACCGACCCGAAGGACCTGGTCTGCCGGGACGAGCCCAACGACATCGAGTTCTTCTACCTCCGCCCCAAGGACATCGCCACCTACGTCGGCTCCGGTGACCTCGACGTCGGCATCACCGGGCGGGACCTGCTGGTCGACTCCGGCGCGCCGGCCGAGGAGGTCGTCGACCTGAACTTCGGCCGGGCCACCTTCCGCTTCGCCGCCCGCCCCGACGACGTGGCCTCCGTCCAGCAGCTCGGCGGGCACCGGATCGCCACCGCGTACCCCGGGCTGGTGGAGCGGCACCTGGCCGAGCTGGGCGTCAAGGCCGAGGTGATCCGCCTGGACGGCGCGGTGGAGAACGCCATCCGCCTCGGCGTGGCCGACGTGGTCGCCGACGTGGTGGAGACCGGCGCCACCCTGCGTCAGGCGGGCCTGGTGGTCTTCGGCGAGCCGCTGCTGCGCTCATCGGCGGTGCTGGTCCGCCGGGCCGGCGCGCCCGGCTCCGCGCAGCAGGAGCAGCTGCTGCGCCGGCTGCACGGGGTGCTGGTCGCCCGGCGCTACGTGATGCTCGCCTACGACGTGCCGGCCGGCCTGCTCGACCGGGCCAGCACGCTGACCCCCGGCATCGAGTCGCCGACCGTCTCCCCGCTGCACCGGGAGGGCTGGGTGGCCGTGCAGGCCATGGTCCAGCGCGACGACGTGCACCGGATCATGGACGAGCTGTACGAGCTGGGCGCCCGGGCCATCCTGGTCACCAACATCCACGCGTGCCGACTGTGAGGGCGCTGCCGGCGCCGGCCGCCCTGTGCGTGGTCGTCCTCGGCGGAGTGGCCTCGGCCGCGCAGGGCGTGGTCAACTCCGAGCTGGGGGCGCGGGCCGGCAACCCGGTGCTCGGCGCGGTGGTCAACAACCTCGGCGGCTGCCTGCTGATCCTGGTCGGGCTGTTCGCCGTCCCGTCGATGCGGGCCGGGCTGGCCGCGCTGCGGCGCGGCGGCCTGCCCTGGTGGGCCTACCTGGGCGGGCTCGGCGGCGCGGCGATCGTGGTGATCGGCACGTACCTGGTGCCGGTGCTCGGGGTGGCCGTGTTCACCATCGCCCAGGTCGCCGGCGGCAGCCTCGGTGGCCTGGGCGTGGACCGGGTCGGGCTGTCCCCGGCGGGGCGGCTGCCGCTCACCCTGCCCCGGGTCGCCGGGGCGCTGCTCGGCGTCAGTGCGGTGACCCTCGCCCAGCTGGGCCGCCCGGTCGGCGACCTGGCCGTCGGGCTGGTGCTGCTCGCGGTCGCCGGTGGCCTGGCGGTGGCGCTGCAGTCCGCGCTCAACGGCCGGGTCTCCGCCGCGAGCAGCACCGCGGCGGGGCTCGCGGTCAACTTCGCCGTCAGCACGCCGGTGATCCTGGCGGTCGCGGTCGTGGTCGGGGCGTTCGCCGTCCGACCCGCCTGGCCCGGGCAGTGGTGGCTCTACGTCGGCGGCCTGCTCGGGGTCGGCATCGTGCTCGCCCTGCTGGTGGGCGTCCGGGCGGCCGGGGTGCTGCGGACCGGCCTGGCGCTGGTCGCCGGGCAGCTCGGCGGTGCTCTGGTGCTGGACGTGGCGCTGCCCGGCGGGGCCGGCACGCGGCTGCCGGTGCTGGCCGGCGCGGCGCTCACCGCCGTGGCGGTGCTGCTGGCGGGCGTACGACGGCGGACACCGACCCGTGTGGCAGCGGACCGCTCGCCCGAGCCGGATGGCAGACTGGTCACGTGAGCGAGCGGAGCGAGCGAACCATCAGGCTCAGTAGCGTGGCGCCTCGCGCCGCTGCGGAGCGGAGCGAGGCGGCGGCGTGAGCGATTCGGTGGTGACCGTGCGGCCGCGGCGGATCCGGGTGGTGTGCTGGGCGTCGGCGGCCACCCTGCTGGTGGTGTTCAGCCTGGTGGCCACCTCCCTCACCGGCGCCACCGGCGACGGCTACGGCTCGTTCCAGCGCGGCGACCAGTTGGCCATGATCGGGCTGGGCGTCCTCGGGGCCCTGGGCATCCTGCTGTTCACCCGCCCCCGGGTGGTGGCCGACGCAAAGGGCGTGCGGGTGCGCAACGTGATCGGCTCGTACGAGCTGCCCTGGGAGGTGGTCCGCGGGGTCCGCTTCGACCGGGGCGCTCCCTGGGCGAGCCTGGAGCTGCACGACGACGACCTGCTGCCGATGGTCGCCCTGCAGGCCGCCGACAAGGAGCGGGCGGTCGAGGGAGTGCGTGCCCTGCGCCGCCTGCACCAGGACCACCTGGCCGCCCTCACCCATACCCCCCGCTGACCCGGCGTCGGGATCGAGACCGCGGATTCCCGGTTGGGCGCTCCTGCCCGGAATGAGTGGGTCGCGTGCCGATCCGACCAGCCCGGGGCGGGTTTGGGGACGGGTGGGGCGAGGGTGTAGTGTTGCTGAGTCGACCAGACTGCCCCCGTCCCTGACGCACGGGTGGTCCCGAAGCGGAGCGCCTGCTCCCACCCGAGTCGCCACGCGGCGGCCGGGTCCGGTCACCGGTTCCGGGCACGTCCCGGCGCCGGATGCGCGATCATGTGATCGTGCCGACCGGTCGAGCGGGCCCTGGCATGTGCCAGGGCCTTCTGCTTTCCGGGTCGGCTCCCGCCCGGGAGCCCGCGGAGTCGGCACCGTAGGAGACTCGACTCGAGGAGGCCCCATCAGCGTCGAACCACGCGTGAACGAGCAGATCCGGGCACGTGAGGTCCGACTGGTCGGCCCTGAGGGTGAGCAGGTGGGCATCGTCCCGCTGGAGCGCGCCCTTCAGCTGGCCGCGGACGTCGACCTGGACCTGGTCGAGGTTGCGCCGATGGCGCGCCCGCCGGTGTGCAAGCTCATGGACTTCGGCAAGTTCAAGTACGAGAGCGCACTGAAGGCGCGCGAAGCGCGGCGTAACCAGCAGCAGACCGTCATCAAGGAGATGAAGCTCCGGCCGAAGATCGACCCGCACGACTACGAGACCAAGAAGGGTCACGTGGTGCGGTTCCTCAAGGCCGGCGACAAGGTCAAGGTGACGATCATGTTCCGCGGTCGCGAACAGAGCCGCCCGGAGCTGGGTTACCGGCTCCTGCGCCGGCTCGAGTCCGAGATCTCGGAGCTGGGGTACGTCGAGGCCGCCCCGAAGCAGGACGGCCGCAACATGATCATGGTGCTCGCGCCGCACCGCGCCGTGAAGGCCTCCGCCACGGCGGCCCGCGGTGGTGCGCCGCGCGAGCGGGAGACGGGCGCCGCCGAGGCGCCTCCGGCCGAGGCGGCCGGGCCCGCCGGGACCACCGGCGAGTAACAGGGGAGAAGACGTTCCAATGCCGAAGATGAAGAGCCACACGGGGATGGGCAAGCGGGTCCGGGTGACCGGCAAGGGCAAGGTCGTTGCCCAGCAGGCCGGCATGCGGCACAACCTGGAGAAGAAGGCCTCCACCCGTACCCGCCGGCTGACCGGCACCGTCGAGCTGGCCAAGGCCGACGTGAAGCGAATCAAGAAGCTGCTCGGCCGCTGACGCGCGCCACCTGAACCGAAGAAGGAGTTGAGATGGCACGCGTCAAGCGGGCTGTGAACGCCCAGAAGAAGCGTCGTACCCTGCTGGAGACCGCGAGCGGCTACCGCGGTCAGCGCTCCCGCCTCTACCGCAAGGCCAAGGAGCAGGTGCTGCACTCGATGCAGTACGCCTACCGGGACCGTCGCGACCGCAAGGGCGACTTCCGGCAGCTCTGGATCCAGCGGATCAACGCCGGCGCCCGGGCTAACGGCCTGACCTACAACCGGCTGATCCAGGGCCTGCGCCTGGCCGGCATCGAGGTCGACCGCAAGATCCTGGCCGACCTGGCCGTCAACGACGCCGCGGCGTTCGCCGCGATCGTCGAGCTGGCCCGCGCCGCCGTGGCGGCCGAGGGCACCGGTGGCGCCGCGGCCCAGGCCGCCTGACCCACCCGCACCAGCAGATCGAGGCGTCTCCCATGCAGTCACCGTCGCGCGGGAGGCGCCTCGACGCTGTTCCCGGCCCGTTCACCCCGCGTACCCCCCGCGTCGTCGCCGCCCGCCGGCTCCAGCGCCGCCGGGACCGCGAGGCCACCGGCCGGTTCCTGGCCGAGGGTCCGCAGGCCGTCCGGGAGGGCCTGGGCCGCGCCGGCACGGTCGTCGAGCTGTTCGGCACGCCGGCCGCCCTCGACCGGTACGCCGACCTCGCCGCCGAGGCCGCCCGGGCCGACGTGCCCGTGTCCGAGGTCACCGAGGAGGCCCTCGCGGCGCTCGCCGAGACCGTCGCCCCGCAGGGCCTGGTCGCCGTCTGCCGGCATCTCGACGTACCCCTCGACCAAGCCCTCGCGCGCGGGCCACGCCTGGTCGCGGTGCTCGCCGAGATCCGCGACCCGGGCAACGCCGGCACCGTGCTGCGGACCGCCGACGCGGCCGGCGCGGGCGCGGTGGTCTTCGCCGGGGACGCGGTCGACCCGTACAACGGCAAGTGCGTGCGGGCCTCCGCCGGCAGTCTCTTCCACGTCGACGTGGTGCGCGCCCCCGACCCGGCCCAGGCGGTCGACGCGCTGCGGGCCGCCGGCCTGACCGTGCTGGCCACCACCGGGTACGGCGACACCGACCTCGACGACCTGGCCGACGCCGGTCGGCTCGCCACCCCCACCGCCTGGCTCTTCGGGTCCGAGGCGCACGGCCTGCCCCGGCAGCTGACCGAGGCGGCCGACGCCCGGGTCCGGGTGCCGCTGCACGGGCGCGCCGAGAGCCTGAACCTGGCTGCGGCCGCGGCCGTGTGCCTGTACGCTTCAGCGAGAGCACTGCGCCGACCCTCAGGTCCGCGTGGTCACACAGCAGGGGAGTAGTCCGGATGATGAACGCGCCACGGCGTTCGTTTAGCCAGCCCGCCGGTGTCGGCGGGCGGCGGGCGTGACCCTTCCTCCTGCGTACCTCCCACCGGCGGGCTGCGGCGAAGCCGCGCGTCCGTAGACTCGCCTAGCCGCCCGTGAGGGCCGGCGCCGCCGTGAGGGAGTGCCCGTACGCCATGAGCTACCGCAACGATCCGTACGACCCGAAGCAGGTCGCCCTGCTCGACCCGGACGCCCTGGCCGAGGCCGTGGCCGAGGCCGAGAAGGCGTTCGCCACCGCCACCGACCCGGACGCGCTGCACGCGTTGCGCCCCGCGCACCTCGGCGACCGGGCCCCGGTCTCGCTCGCCCGCCGGGAGATCGGCGCGCTGCCGCCGGCCGCGAAGGCCGACGCCGGCAAGCGGGTCAACGAGGCCCGTCGCGCCATCGAGACCGCGTACGCCGCCCGGCAGGAGACGCTGGAGCGGGAGCAGGCCGAGCGGGTGCTGGTCGAGGAGCGGGTCGACGTGACCCTGCCCTACGACCGCCGGCCGCGCGGCGCCCGCCACCCGCTGACCGTGCTGATGGAGCAGATCAGCGACCTGTTCATCGGGATGGGCTACGAGATCGCCGAGGGTCCCGAGGTCGAGCTGGAGTGGACCAACTTCGACGCGCTCAACATCCCCGCCGACCACCCGGCGCGCGGCCTGATGGACACCTTCCACATCGCCCCGCAGGAGGGCTCCGTCGCCGCCGGCGAAGCGAGCTCCGGCCTTGTTCTTCGCACCCACACCTCACCGGTGCAGGCGCGCACCATGCTCACCCGCAAGCCGCCGATCTATGTGGTCGTGCCCGGCCGGGTCTACCGCACCGACGAGCTGGACGCCACCCACGCGCCGGTCTTCCACCAGGTCGAGGGCCTGGTGGTGGACAAGGGCATCACCATGGCGCACCTGCGCGGCACGCTGGACCACTTCGCCCAGGCGATGTTCGGCGAGGGCGCGAAGACCCGCTGGCGGCCGCACTACTTCCCGTTCACCGAGCCGTCGGCCGAGTTCGACGTCTGGTTCCCGGAGCACCGGGACGGGCCGCAGTGGGTCGAGTGGGGCGGCTGCGGCATGGTCAACCCGCGGGTGCTGCGCGCCTGCGGCATCGACCCGGAGGTCTACTCCGGATTCGCCTTCGGCATGGGCATCGACCGGACCGTGATGGTCCGGCACGGGGTCAGCGACATGCGGGACATGGCCGAGGGTGACGTGCGGTTCACCCGCGCGTTCGGGGCCTGATCGGCGCCACGAGCTACGGAGACGGTGGTTAACAGTCATGCGAGTTTCTGTCAGTTGGCTGCGGGAGTACGTCGACCTCCCCGCCGACCTGCCCGCCGGCGACCTAGAGCAGGCGCTGGTCGACCTGGGCATCGAGGTCGACTCCATCGTGGACCTGCGGGAGACCGTCCAGGGCCCGCTGGTGGTCGGTGAGGTCCTGGAGATCGAGGAGCTGACCGGCTTCAAGAAGCCGATCCGGTTCTGCAAGGTCGACGTCGGCGCCGCCAACGGCACCGGCGAGCCGCAGGAGATCGTCTGCGGGGCGCGCAACTTCGCCCCCGGCGACCGGGTGGTGGTGATCCTCCCCGGCGGCGTGCTGCCCGGCAACTTCGCCATCGGCGCGCGCAAGACGTACGGGCGCAACTCCAACGGCATGATCTGCTCCGCGAAGGAGCTGGGCCTGGGCGACGACCACGCGGGCATCATCGTGCTGCCCGAGGACACCCCGGCCAAGCCGGGCGACGACGCCCGGCCGGTGGTCGGCCTCGACGACGTCGTGGTCGAGATGGAGATCACCCCCGACCGCGGGTACGCGCTCAGCGTGCGCGGCATCGCCCGGGAGCTGTCGCACGCCCTCGGGGTGCCGTTCCGCGACCCGGCCGACGTCCCGGCGCCCGGCGCCACCGCCGAGCCGGCGTACCCGGTCGACGTGCGGGACCCGGTCGGCTGCGACCGGTTCGCCGCCCGGATGGTGCGCGGCGTCGACCCGACCGCGCAGACGCCCGGCTGGATGCAGCAGCGGCTCACCGTCGCCGGCGTCCGCAGCATCTCGCTGCCGGTCGACATCACCAACTACCTGATGCTCGAACTCGGCCAGCCGATGCACGCCTTCGACGCGGACCGGATCCGCGGCCCGCTGGTGGTCCGCCGGGCCGAGCCGGGGGAGAAGCTGACCACCCTGGACGGCGTCGAGCGCACCCTGTCCGCCGAGGACATGGTGATCTGCGACGAGACGGGTCCGATCTCGCTCGCCGCCGTGATGGGCGGCGAGACCAGCGAGGTGGTGGCCTCCACCACCGACGTGCTCTTCGAGGCGGCGCACTGGGACCCGGCCATGGTCGGCCGCACCGCCCGCCGGCACAAGTTGTTCAGCGAGGCGGCGAAGCGCTGGGAGCGGGGCGTCGACCCAGCCCTGCCGCTGGTCGCGCTGGAGAAGGCGGTCCGGCTGCTCACCGAGCACGCGGGCGGCACGGTCGGCGCGGAGATCCTGGACATCGACCACGTCCGGCCGCGTACCCCGGTCACCCTGCCGGCGGACCTGGCGTCCCGGCGGGTCGGGGTGACGTACGCCCCGGAGCGGGTGGTCGAGCTGCTGGAGCAGGTCGGCTGCACGGTCACCCGGGGCGCCGACCGGCTCGGCGAGGACCCGGGCGAGGCCGGGGTGGCCGCCGCCGGCCGGAGCGAGGTGCTCACCGTGACGCCGCCGAGCTGGCGGCCCGACCTCACCGACCCGGCCGACCTGGTCGAGGAGGTGGTCCGCCTCGACGGGTACGACCGGGTGCCGTCGGTGCTGCCCACCGCACCACCCGGCCGCGGCCTCACCGCGCCGCAGCAGCGCCGCCGGGCGGTCGCTCGGTCGCTCGCCGAGCGCGGGTACGTGGAGGTGCTCGCCCACCCGTTCGTCGCCGGGGAGCTCGCCGACCAGCTCGGTCTGCCCGCCGACGACCCGCGCCGCCGGGCGGTGCGGGTCTCGAACCCGCTGTCCGAGGAGCAGCCGCTGCTGCGCACCACGCTGCTCGGCCCGCTGCTCGGCATCCTCAAGCGCAACGTGAGCCGGGGCCTGCGCGACGTGGCGATCTATGAGATCGGCACGGTGTTCCACCCGCGTCCCGGCGCCGGCACCCCGCCGGCGATGGGCGTGGACCGACGGCCGACCGACGAGGAGTTCGCCGCCGCCGACGCGGTGGTGCCGGACCAGCCGCGGCACGTCGCCGTGGCGCTCACCGGCGAGATCGAGCCGGCCGGCTGGTGGGGCCCGGGTCGGGCGGCCGGCTGGGCGGACGCCGTGGCGGCCGGCCGGGCCGTCCTGGACGCCGCCGGCATCCCGGCCGACCGGGTCACCGTCCGGGCCGCCGAGTACGCCCCCTGGCACCCCGGTCGCTGCGCCGAACTGCTGGTGGACGGCACGGTCGTCGGGCACGCCGGTGAGCTGCACCCGGCCGTGGTGGCGGCGCTGGAGCTGCCGCGCCGAACCAGCGTCATGGAGCTGGACCTGGACGCGCTGCCCCCGGCGCCGATGGTGGCCGGCCCGGCCATCTCCACCTTCCCGCCCGCGCTGATCGACGTGGCGCTGGTGGTGGACGATGCGGTGCCGGCGGACGAGGTCGAGCGGGCCCTCGTGGCGGGGTCCGGCGACCTGCTGGAGGACGTGCGGCTCTTCGACGTGTACGTTTCCGACCAGCTCGGCGCGGGCCGCAAGTCGCTGGCGTACAAGCTGACGTTCCGGGCGCCGGACCGGACGCTCACCGTCGAGGAGGCGGTGGCCGCGCGGGACGCGGCGGTGGCTGAGGCGGGGCGCCGCTTCGGCGCCACGCTCCGCGGCGCCTGAGGATCAGGAAGGGGTCCCTTCGCCACCCTGTGGAGAAGGGACCCCTTTGACCTTTGCCAGGAGTGGAGTGTCCGCTGACCGCGTCTCGGACGTGCCGGGTGGCGCCCGGTCGGGCTCCGGGCTCGGCGCTCAGCGTTCGGGGTGGCGCCGGACGAAGTCCTGGTAGGTCTCGTTGGCGAGTTCGATCTCGCGGACCTGCGCGGCCAGTTCGGCCCGGCGGATGTCGGCCGCCGCCCGGGCGCGGGCCAGCCGTAGCTCGTGCCGACGGTCGCGGATGCGGGACCAGCTCCGGACGGCGGCCCAGGCGATCCAGCCGCCCGAGGCCGCCAGCCCGGTCACCGCGAAGGCGAGCAGGAAGTCCATCTCATTATTCTCCTCCGCCCGGTCAACCGACGTCCCGGCGTGCCGCCAGCCAGCTGCCCAGCCCGAACATCAGCAGTACGTAACCCAGCAGCACGACAGTCGGCACCAGCGCGCTGGCGGACTCGATCACGCCGGGGGTGCCTCCGTCGAACTGCGACCGCGCGCCGAGCGCGCCGGCCAGCGCGCCGGAACTCGGTGCCAGCAGCACCTTCTGCACCGCCGTCAGCGGGCTCAGCACGAGCGCGAGCCCGCTGATCGCGTTCTCCAGGACCAGCGTCCAGATCAGACCGACGGCGATCGCGGTGGTGGCGCTGCGGAACGCGATCGCCAGGAACCAGCCGACGCTGGCGTGGGCGGTGCAGATCAGCCAGGCGGCGGCCACCGCACCGGCGAGGTCGGCGACGGGCGGCCACTCGGCGTCCCGTCCCTCGACGGCGGCCAGCGACCCGGTGGTCACCGCCAGCAGGCCGAAGGTGAGCACGGCGATCAGCAGGGCCAGGCCGCACAGGACGACGGCGTGCCCGGCCATCACCTGCCCGCGCCGGGGCCGCTGGGTGAAGAGCAGGTTCCACGTCCCCCAGCGGTATTCGTTGCCCACGACCAGCGCGCCGAGGATGACCACGATGGCGCCGCCGAAGAGCGGGAACAACCCGATCCCGGTGGGCACGAGCTGACCCGGCAGGACGCTGGCCAGCAGCGACTCGGCGGCGTCCGTCTCCTTGGGATCACCGGCGAGGGCCAGGTGCACGAGGTACGGGACGCCGATGCCGAAGACCAGCGCGAGGGCGGCCCAGGTCGCGGTGACCGTCCAGACCGCCGGCCGTTTCCGGTCGGCGAACCAGGCCGCCCGCACCGAGGCCATCATCGGGTGCCTCCCGTCGTGATCGTCTGCTCCTGGCGGGTGTGTCGCTCAGGCGCGGTCAGTTCCAGGAACGCCTCCTCCAGCGAGTGGCGCAGCGGGCGCAGTTCCCGTACGTCGATTCCGGCCTCGACCAGCCGCCGGTTGAGTGCCCCGGCGAGCGCCGGGTCCGTGGTGACCCGCAGCCGCCCGTCGACCGCGTCCACCGCCCGGACCCGGTCGTGCGCGCGCAGGCAGGCCGCCGCTTCGTCCATCGGGTCGGCGTCGATCAGCAGCACCGCCTGGCCCAGCGTCCCGCGCAGCTCGTCGGGCGTGCCGTCGGCGATCACCCGGCCGCCGTCGATGACCACGATGCGGTGGCAGATCTGCTCCACCTCGCCGAGGACGTGGCTGGAGAGCAGCACGGTCCGCCCGTCCCGGCCGAGCGCCCGGAGCAGCTCGCGGATGTCGGTCACCCCGGCCGGGTCGAGGCCGTTGGTCGGCTCGTCCAGGATCAGCAGGCTCGGCTCCTTGAGCAGGGCGGCGGCCACCCCGAGACGCTGCTTCATGCCGAGGGAGTAGGTCCGGAACTTCGATCCCGCCCGGTCGGTCAGCCCGACCTCGGCCAGCACCCGGTCGGCGGCGGTGTCCGGCACGCCCGCGTACCGGGCGGCCAGCCGCAGGTTGTCGCGGCCGGACAGGTGCGGATAGAAGGCGGGTGACTCGATGAGCGCTCCCACCCTCGCCAACTGCTCTGGGTGGCCCGGCGAGCGGCCCAGCACCCGGATCGAGCCGCTGGTCGGCCGGACGAGCCCGACCAGCATGCGCATGGTGGTGGTCTTGCCGGCCCCGTTGGGGCCGAGGAAGCCGAGGACCTCGCCCTCGCGTACCCGCAGGTCAAGGCCGTCGACCGCGGTGACCCCGCCGGGATAACGCTTGGTCACCTCATGGACTTCAATGGCAAAACGGTCATTCCTCACCGTGGTACCGCAATCGTGCGATGCTGAGCGGCGCGATGGCCGACCGGATTTTCCTTTGCGTTCATCCGCAGTCCTTCGAATTCCCGACCGCGCCACAGGGTTAATTGTGTGCCGTCAATTATCTGCTGGTTTTGGGCAGCGTGGGTCGATGGCGACCGGTTTGGCCCCCGATCGTGTCGCCGTTACCCGCCGTCGCCAGCGGCCAGCTCTGCCGTCATGAAAGGCCTTCTGACCTGCGGTGGCGTGGACGGCGCCCACAGACTAGCGGAGGTTGATCGGCTCCGGAAGGTGGCTCGTGGGCGCGGGGACGAGTTTTTGTCTTAGCCGCAGCTCAATGCCCATGAATTCACTTGCGCCACTGTCCGGGGCGAAACATTCTGTTGACTTAATACTTGATCTTGGGCAGCATGAAGACACTTTCGGGACTGTCTAAGTCGTTGCCGTGGGGGACGCATGAACCAGCCGTCGGACGGTGGAACAAGCCTGGAAATGCGTCCCAAGCTGCGGCACGACGTGGTCTTCCTGGATGCCCCGGCCGGCGCGTACCTGCGCGGCCCGGACAGCGCATTCCTGATCAAGGGCAAGTCGGCCTTTCGCTGGCTGACGTCGCTGAGCCCCTACCTGACCGGCGAGCACACGCTCGGGCAGCTCACCGCGGCCCTCGACCCGGGGCAGCGGCAGACCGTGCTCACCCTGGTCCGGGCCCTGATCTCCCGCGGGTTCGCCAAGGACGCGGGGGACCGCACCGAGTTGCCGGAGCCCGTGGCCCGCCGGTTCGCCGCCCAGATCGAGTTCATCGACCACTTCGCGGACGACCCCACCGGCCGGTTCCAGCGTTTCCACACCGCCCGGGTGGCGCTCTGCGGCGGGGGAGAGGCGTTGCTCGCCGCGGCGAGCGGCCTGCTCCGCAACGGCTGCGTGCGGCTGGACCTCCACCCGGACGACGACCCCGGCCGGTACGCCGAGGCGCTGCGACCCGAGCTGGCGGATCTGCGCGCCGACGGCCTGGCCGCGGAGGTCCACTTCCCCGGCGGGGCGCCCGACCTCCGCGCGGTGGACGCGGTGGTCCACTGCGCCGGCCCCGCCGGTCTGGCTCACCTGGCCGAACTGGCCCGCGCCTGTCACCGGGACGGTCCGCTGCTCGTGCCGGTGCTCTGGGACGACCGGCGGGCGGTGGTCGGGCCGACCGTCGGCGCGGGACGGACCCCCTGCTGGCACTGCGCCCAGCTCCGGCTCGCGGCCGGCGACGACCCGGCGGCGGCCGCGGAGTTCTGGCGGCAGTTGGCCGTCGGCGACCCCGGCGCCGCGGCGGCGCTGCCCGAGGTGACCGCGCGGATGCTCGGCAACGCCGCCGCCTTCGAGCTGTTCCGGGCCCTCACCGGCGCGGTCGCCCCGGACACCGCCGGCGGGGTGCTGCTGCTCGACGCGTCCACCCTGGAGTCCAGCCGGGAGCGGGTGCTGCCGCACCCCGGGTGCCCGGTCTGCCGGGACGTCGAGGTGACCGAGCCGGGGCCGCCGGCGGCGTCCGACGACGAGACCTACCAGCGGGCCGAGGCGCTGGTGTCGCCGAACGCCGGCGTGTTCACCCGGTTCGTCGACGACCCGCTGGAGCAGGCACCACTGAAGACGGCGCGGCTGCGGCTGCCCGGCCGGCGCGGGCCGCGCGAGGTGACCGCATTCGACGTGCACACCGTGATGGGCGCCCGACTGGCCGCCTACCGGGCCGCGGTCCGCGACCACGCCGCCCGGTACCCGGACCTGGCCGCGGCGGTCACCGCGTCGGCGGTCGAGCTGCGCGAGCGGGGCGAGCACCCGGTGCCCTGGACGGAACTGACGTCGGCGACCGTCGCGCCCGACGACCGGCGGCCGATCCGCTGGCTGCCGGCCGTGGGGCTGGGGCGGGCGGAGTCCGGGTGGGTGCCGGCCGCGCTGGCGCTGCCCACCTCCGCGTTCAACGCCGAGGGCTGGGCCGAGCCGACGGTGGCCGGCGCGGCCGCTGCCGGGACCCTCGACGAGGTCATCGACCAGGGGTTGGCGGACGCGCTGGCCTACCGGGCGCTGACCGCCGCGCTGCGCGGCCGCGGCGAGCTGATCCCGGTGAGCGAGGAGGACCTGGTCGGCGACGACGACACCGCCTTCGTGGTCAAGGCCGCCCACCGGTTCGGCCGCCGGCTGTCGGTGTTCGCGCTGGCCGGAGCCGAGCCGGCGACCGCCGTGCTCGCCGTCGCCGAGCCGCCGGGCGGCGGTGACCGGGACTGGGTGCTGGCCGGCGGGTTCGACCCGGTCGCCACCCGGCTGGCGGCCGTCCGGGACGCGGTCGGACGCGTCCAGGTGCGGCACTTCGAGGACGCCGTGGCCGACCTCGGCGACCCGGTGCTGCGCGACCTCGACCCGGCCACGCTCGCCGCCGGCGCCACCGCTGCCGGCCCGGCGGGAGCGGCCACCGACCGGGCGGCCGTGCTGGCCGCGCTCGACGCGCACGGGATGAGCGCCCTGCTGGTCGAGACGACCACCCGGGACGTTCGGGCCACCGGGGCCTTCCGCAGCGGGGTGGTCCTGCTGCGCCGGCCCGCCCCGGCGGCCGACTGAGCCACCACGTCAGTGGTTTCGGCGAGGCACGCACCACGGAGGGAGGTGGAAAATATGCCGATCACCCTGAACGACGAGCTCCGCGAGCTGGAGACCGAGACCTTCGAGATCGAGGAGGTCGAGGACGGCGGCGAGGCGCTCGCCGCGACGAGCTCCAGCTGCTCCTGCTCGAGCTGCTGCAGCTGCAGCACGTCGAGCTGCTGCAGCACCAGTACCAGCACCTCCAGCTGCGGCTGACCGGGTGAACGGGGTTGCCCCCGACGCTGACGACTTCCAGTCCCCGGTGGGACGCCGCACGAACGACGCACCATCGCCGCCGGCCCACACCGGCGAGTAGCCCCTGCGTGCCTCCGCTGGATCCACCGTGGTGGTGCGACGCGCACCCACCGATGACTGGCGCGACCGCGGCTCAAGGAGAGGCCCGTGCCGACACGACCCCCGACATCCGGCGTACTGCCCGACTCGGTCCGCAGCGAGCTGCGCGACCTGCAGACCGAGACGTTCGAGGTCGAGGACATCGCTGAGCTGTCCGCCGACCTGATGGACATCTGCAGCAGCAGCACGAGCACGTCGAGCTGCTCCAGCTGCAGCACGTCCAGTTGTTGCAGCTGCACCTCGTCGAGTTGCAGCAGCACCAGCTGAGCCACGGCGCCGCCGGTCGGTCCGGACGCCCGGCCGGCACCGCGGCCCTGATCGCCCTGAGGGGAGGTGGAAGGAAATGCCGGAACTGACTGAGGAACTCCGCGCGTTGGAGACGGAGACGTTCGAGATCGAGGACGTCGACGCCATCGACGCGATGGTCATGGACTGGTCCAGCTCCAGCTGCTCCTGCTCCAGCTGCTGCAGCTGCAGCACATCGAGCTGCTGCAGCAGCAGCACCAGCACCGGATGCGGCGGCGGCTGACCGAGCCGACCGCCGTGACCGTCCCCGCCGGCGAGCCACGTCGGCGGGGCGCCGGTCCCCTCCCATCAGCACAGGTAGCGACCGCAGACAGGTGAACCGCATGATCGTCGATGTCCGGACCACCTCCACCGGGTGGGACAGCAGCCTCAAACAGCTCGGCGAGGCGTTCCACGAGCGACGCCAGGACCGGGCGCGGCAGCCGGCCCGCCCCACCGCGCCGCTCGACGGGGTCACCGTGCGCATCGCCGCCCTCGGCCTGACCGACGCGTACGCCGACGGCGGCGACGGCCTCACCGGCGACGTGGTGCCGATCTGGCTGCACGGCGCGACCGCGCTGGTCGGACCCCGCTGGACGGGCGCCGACGACGCGGCGGCCGATCGGCCCGGCCCGTGCCCGCTCTGCGTGCAACGGCGCTGGCAGGCAATCCGGGTACGCGACGAGCGGCACGCCCTGGAGCACCAGGCCCGGGTCGGCACCGTGGCGCCGCTGCCCCACCTGACGCCGTTCGCGGTCGACGCGCTGTGGCAGCTCCTCCTGGACGCCTGCCGCCCCCGGACCGAGCGGCCCGGTGTCGGACGCCTGCGGCAGCTGCGGATGGACACCCTGGAGACCACCGTGGTCGAGGTGCTGGCCGACTCCGAGTGCCCGGCGTGCGCGACCGTCCGCCCCGACACCGCCCAGGCCGCGGTCATCCCGATCACCAGCCGGCCCAAGCCGGACCCGTCCGCGTACCGGCTGCGGTCGGCCGGCGAGCTGGACCTCCCGGTCGCCGCGCTGGCGAACCCGGTCGCCGGGGCGCTGGGCGGCAGCGCGCTGCGCGCGTACAACGCCACCGCCACCGCGCCGGTGACCGGCTACTTCCGGATCCGCAGCCGCTACGACCTGCACGAGATGTGGTGGAGCGGGCACGCCAACAGCTACGGCAGCAGCGAGACCTACGCGCTGCTGGAGGGGCTGGAGCGGTATGCCGGCCAGTTCCCCCGGGCGCGGCGGACCACGGTCGTCGACAGCTACGCCAACCTGGCCCCGGACGCCCTTGACCCGGCCGGTCTGGGCTACCACCCGGCCTTTTACCATGGGCACGGGCTCTACTACGCCCCGTACTCGCCGGACGAGCCGATGCCGTGGGTCTGGGGATGGTCGCTGCGTGACCACACCCCCCGTCTCGTCCCCGAGCAGCTCGTCTACTACCTGGACCGCCGCACCGACCACCGCAAGTTCGTCCAGGAGTGCTCCAACGGCTGCGCCAGCGGCAGCTGCCCGGAGGAGGCGCTGCTGCACGGCATGCTCGAACTGATCGAGCGGGACGCCTTCCTGCTCGCCTGGTACGGCTCCGCCCGGCTGGCCGAGATCGACCCGGCCACCTGCCGGGACGAGCGGGTGCACTTCATGCTCGACCGGGTGGACCTGCTCGGGTACGACATCCGGCTGTTCGACACCCGCGCGGACCTGCCCGTGCCGGTGGTCACCGCGGTCGCGGTCAAGCGCGGCGACGGGCTCGGCCAGCTCTGCTTCGCCGCCGGCGCCAGCCTCGACCCGGACGACGCGGTCCGCGCCGCGGTCTGCGAGACCGCCTCCTACGTGCCCGGCTTCGACGAACGGGTCGCCGCCAGCGAGCCGGAGCTGCGCGAGATGACCCGGGACTACACCAAGGTCACCGAGCTGAGCCACCACGCGCTGCTGTACGGGCTGCCGGAGATGACCCGCCACGCCGCGTTCCTCTTCGACGACCCGCCGCTGCGGTCGATGACCGAGCTGTACGGCGACTGGCTGTCGGTCCGCCCGACCCACGACGACCTGCGCGCCGACGTGGAGTATCTCAGCGGGCTGATCGCCGGGCTCGGCGGCGACGTCGTCGCGGTCGACCAGACCTGCCCGGAGCAGGAGATCGCCGGAGTGCACACGATGGCCGTGGTGGCACCCGCCCTGGTCCCCATCGACTTCGGCTGGCAGCGGCAGCGGGTGCTCTGGAGCGACCGGCTGGAGCGCCACCTGGCCCGGGGCGCGCAGGGACCCGACCGGCTCGGCGCCACCGGCCGCAACCCCCACCCGCACCCCTTCCCGTAGGAGCACCGACATGCAGCAGGAGGCCCTCGAGGTCGTCCGGGAGTACGCGCAGGCGGTGTTCCGCCGGGCCCGGGTCCCGATGGAACCGCTCAACTACGAGGTGGACTGGGCCGACCAGCCCTCCCGGCACACCAGCTACCCGGGCGCCCCCCGGGTGCCGCTGCCGGTGGCGCTGCCCGACCTGCCCACCCTGCGTGACCTGTTCACCGGGGAGCACCTGCCGCCGCCCGGGGGATGGTCGCTGGACAGCCTGGCCACCCTGCTGCGCCTGTCGTACGGGGTGCTCGACCGGCGGCTCACGGTGAACTGGAACCAGGACCTGGCCAAGCGGGCGCATTTCGAGCACGCCGTCTGGGGGCGGGGCACCGCCTCCGGCGGCGGCATGTACCCGGTGGAGCTCTTCCTGGTCGCCGGCCCCTCCGCGCCGCTGCTGCCCGGCGTCTACCACTACGGCACCGGCCAGCACGTGCTGGAGCGGCTGGTGCTCGGCGACGTCAGCGACACGGTTCGCGCCGCCGTCGGCGACCCGGCGGGCGACGCGGACAGCTTCCTGGTGGCGAGCATCCGGTTCTGGAAGAACTCGTTCAAGTACAACAGCTTCTGCTACCACGTGGTCACCCAGGACCTCGGCGCCCTGCTCGGCTCCTGGGACCTGCTCGCCCGCGCGCTCGGCGTGCCGCTGCCCCGGCTGCTCGGCTTCGACCCCGCACCGGTGGACCGGCTGCTCGGCTTCGACAGCGACCGGGAGAGCGCCTTCGCGGTCGTACCCCTGCACTGGGCCGGCGCCCACCCGGACGGCGACCCGGCCGCGGACGGCGGCACCGGCCCGGACGGCGGCACCGACCTGGACGGCGGCGGCCGCTCGGTCGGGCACGGAACGGCCGGCGAGCGGCCGGGCACGGAGATCCGGGTCCGGTACCCGGCCTTCGAGCGGTCCCGCCGGCTGCGGGAGTTCCCGGCCGTGACCGAAGTGCACCGGGCGGCGGCGGCCCCCGCCGCTCCCGCCCCGGACGCCCTGGCGAACGCCGCACCCCGCGAGCTGCCCGGCGACCCGCTGGACCTGCCCGCGCCGCAGCTGGAGCGGCTGGCGCGTCCCCTGTCGACGGTGCTGGCGACCCGATCCAGCAGCTTCGGCCGGTTCCGCCGGCCGCCCGAGCTGACCGCCGCGGAGCTCGGCACCACCCTCGCCTTCGCCACCGCCGGCCGGCACCACCCGGCCGACGTCGGGCCGCCCGGTGACGCGCCGGCCCTCACCCGACTCTGGGTCTTCGCGAACCACGTCGAGGGTCTCGCCGCCGGCACCTACGCCTACTGCTCCGGACGGCACGCGCTGCTGCCCGCCGCGGCCGAACCCGACGGCGGCATGTCCGCCTTCCTGCAACAGCAGTACTTCCTCACCAACTACACGATGGGACAGGTCGGGGCGGTGCTGGCCATCGCCGGCCGGCTGGACGCCGTGCTCGACGCCGTAGGCCCGCGCGGCTACCGCATCCTCAACGCCGAGATCGGCGCCGTCGCCCAGCGGGCCTACTGCGCCGCCACGGCGCAACGCCTGGGCTGCGGCGCGGTGCTGGGCTTCGACAACGTCGCCATGGACGAGGCCCTCGGCCTCACCGGGACCGACGAACGGACCGTGTTGTTCCTCCTGCTCGGGCGGCACCCGGACGGGACCGCCGACCTGGTGTACCGGCTGTGACCACCCGCATCGCGAAGACGTCGACGAAGGAGAGACCCGTGACGGTGTCCCTGCCCGCACCAGCGGTCACCGAGCTGACCTGGCGGATGCCGGAGGTGTTCATGCTCCGCACCGCCGGCCTGCCGCTGGAGGTCGCCGACCGGCTCGCCTTCGACCGCAGCGCCGCGTGGGCCCGCCGCGCCCTCGACCTGGAGGACCGGCTGCGGGCCACCGGGCCGCCGCTGGCCGACGCGCTGCAGGAGGCGGTGGCCCGCAACCTCGACGACGACCGGCTGCGGCGGCGGCTGATCCGGCTGCGCCGGGACGTGTGGAACCTCCGCCGGCCCGATCCCGCCGACCCCGCGGCCTGGCCGGCCGGCCCCCTGGGCGAGGACACACACCGGCTGCTGGTCGACTGGCTGGAGACCTTCGCCGCGTACCAGCGGGAGTTGGCCGACGGCGCGGCGGTGCTGCACGGGGAATTGGCGGAACGCCGGGCGGTGCTGCACGAGCTGGCCGAGGACCCCGACCTGCGCGGCGGCATCCTGCTCGCGTCCCCATCGCTGGACCAGTACCTGCCCGCGTACCTCGCCACGCCCGGCCGGCTCGGCAAGCGGGCCCGGCGGGTGGAGCGGTCGCTGCTGGAGTACGCGCTGCGCACCGCCGCGAAGACCAGCCCGTTCAGCCGGCTGACCACGGTCAACGTCGGCACCTTCGGCCCCGGCGGCGGCGCGCTGCTCGACGTGGTGCCGGTGACCGACCGGACCGGGGAGGCGAAGCGGGGCGCGGCCCGGCTGAACCTGGCCGCGCTGGGTCGGTTGTCGGCCATCGTGCTCGCCGACGAGGCGCTGCGCGCGGACCTGCCGGTGGCCCTCACCACCGGCTGGCGCATCGAACGCGGCCGGCTGCGCTACCTGCGCCGACGGCGGACCAGCTCGGAGGACGGCGACGCCGCGATCACCCTGGAGTCGATCCACGAGTCACTGTTCGTGCTGCCCACCGGTCGGGTGCTGCACGACATCCTGGCCGCGCTCGACGGCGACCGGGTCCGGCGGATGGCCGACCTGGTCACCGAACTGGCCACCGACGACCGCCCGGCGGCGGAGATCGAGCAGTACCTGCACCACCTGCTGCGGGTGGGCCTGCTGGTGGTGCCGAACCTGCACCTGGACATCCATGCCGACGATCCGGTCGACGGCTACCGGCGGGCGCTGCGGGAGATCGGCCGGGACTGGGCCGACCGGCTCGCCGCGCGGGTCGACACCGTCAACCGCCTCGCCGCCGGCTATCCCGACCACGACGTGGCCGGCCGCCGCCGGGTGCTCGCCGACATCCGGCGGGAGCTGGCCGCGGCCCACGCGGACCTCGGCCGCGCCGACGTCCCGGCCCCCCGGACCCTGCTGTACGAGGACGCCACCCTGCGCACCCGGGTGCCGGTCACCGCCGACCGAGGCCGCTGGGAGCGGGACGTCCTGCCCGGCCTGCGGGCGCTGGCCCGGATCATGCCGGTGTTCGACATCAACCTGCCGCGCCGGCTGGCCACCAAGGGCTTCTTCCGGGCCCGCTACGGGGCCGGTGGACGCTGCGACGACCTGCTCACCTTCGCGCACGAGTTCCAGCAGGACTTCTTCGAGCACTACAGCGGGCGGATGATGCGCCGCCGGGCGTTCGACGCGGACAACGCGTACGTGCGGCAGGAGAACTGGTTCCGGCAGGCGGAGATCACCGCCCTGGACGACGCCCGGATCGAGGTGGCCCGGCGGATGAACGAGGCGTACGACCGGCTGCCGGCCGACGCCGAGGAGCTGCGCCTGGACGACGACTTCATGGCCGACATCGCCGCCATGGTGCCGGAGACGCTCGGCACGCTCGATCCCCGGTCCTTCTTCCTCCAGCTCGCCGACCAGGGTGACCGGCACCGGGTGGTGGTCAACCGGATCTACTCCGGCATGACGCTGCTGTTCTCCCGCTTCGCCCACCTCTTCGGCGACCAGGACCTCGCCGGCACGCTCCGCGCCGAGCTGGCCCGGCTCCAGCCGCCGGGCGCGGTGCTCGCCGAGCTCAAGGGCGGGTACGACGCCACCAACCTGAACCTGCACCCGGCGGTCACCCCGTACGAGCTGGTCTGCCCGGGGGAGATCAGCTTCCGGCCGGCCGGCGAGCAGATCCACATGGACGACCTCAGCGTCGAACACGACCCGGTGGCCGATCGGCTGCTGCTGCGCTCGCGCCGGCTCGACGCCGAGGTCATCCCGGTCTACCTGGGCTTCCTGCTGCCGATGGCGCTGCCCGAGGTGCAGCAGGTGCTGCTCACCTTCGCCTACCTGGGCATGGCCCAGCCGGACCTGTGGGCCGGCACCACCGTGCCGCTGCCCGGCCGCGGCATCGCCGGGTACCCGCGGATCGTGCACGGCGACCTGGTGCTGCAGCGGCGGATGTGGAAGCTGCACCCGGACCACCTGCCGCCGGCACGTACCCCGGAGCAGAGCGACGCCGACTGGTTCCTGCGCTGGCAGCGGTGGCGGCGCGACAACGGCCTGCCCCGGCGGGTCTTCGCCACGCCGGAAGGCACCCGGCTCACCCCGGCCGCCGGCGACGACGCCGGCCAGCCCGCGGCGGGCGGCCGGCCGGACCACAAGCCGCTCTACGTCGACTTCGACAGCCACTTCTGCCTGCAGTTGCTGGAGGCGACCGGACGGGGTGCGGGCAGCCGCCTGGTGCTCACCGAGATGCTCCCGGACCGCGACGAGCAGGTGCTCCGCGGCCCGGCCGGCACCCACGTCACCGAACTGACCGTGGAACTCAACGGCGTCCGCGCCGGAAAGGTGGACCGATGACGGACTTCCCCTCCCCGGTGGCGCACGGCTGGCTCAGCGTCCACGTCTTCTACGCCAGCAACGCCAACCCGATGCTCGTCGAGGGCGTCCGGCCGCTGGTGGACGAGCTGCGGGCCGAGGGGCTGATCAGCCGGTACTTCTTCATCAAGTACTGGATGGAGGGGCCGCACGTGCGGCTGCGGGTGTTGCCGGCGCCCGGCGTCGATCCGGCGGTGGTGCGGGCGCGGGTGGACGAGGCGATCGAGGCGTTCCTGCGCCGTCGCCCCGCTCTCTACGAGGTGGACAGCGAGGGGCTGGGCGACCTCTACAAGCAGATGTTCCTCGCCGAGTACGGCCGGCAGCGGTGGGACGAGGAGTACGGGCCGGACGGCGTGATGCCGATGCGGGCGAACAACAGCTGGCACCACATCCCCTACGAGCGGGAGTACGGCCGCTACGGCGGACCGGCGGGGATCGAGCTCGCCGAGTGGCACTTCGAGCACTCCAGCGACGTGGTGCTGGACCTGCTGGCCACCACCAACGTGCACGTCCGCCCGGTGCTGCTCGGGCTCTCCGCCCAGCTCAGCATGATGATGTGCGCGGTCTTCCTCGGCGACGACCGGCGGATCGCCGACTTCCTCGACGAGTACCGCCGGTTCTGGGAGGTCTCCTACTCGGAGCCGAGCGACGAATACCACGCCAGCTTTGACACCAGCTACCGGCGGATGGACGCCGCGTTGCGCGGGCGCCTGGCCCAGATCCGCGCGGCCGCCGGGGACCGGGCCGACGTCCGGCCTGGCGGCGTGGAGGGCCGCTGGTCGGCGCACTGCCGGGAGCTGCGGGACCGGGTCGCCGCCGCGGTCGACCGGGGTGACCTGGTGTTCCAGCGCGGCGGCGGCGAGCCCACCCCGGTCCGCGACCTGGCCGTCGCGCTGCCCATCCTGCTCAGCTCGTACGTGCACATGACCAACAACCGGCTCGGCGTGAGCATCCTCGACGAGATCTACCTGTCGTACGTGATGCGCACCGCGCTGCTCGACGACCTCGCCCCGGCCGGCCCGCGATGACCACCGTGGACGCGACCTGGACGCGGCCCCGGCTGCGGGCCGGGGTCGTGCTCGGCGCGGGTCAGTGGCGGGGGGAGAAGCTCGTCCACCACGTCAAGGACCCGGAGACCGGCTGGTACTACCGGATCGGGCCGCGCGAGCACTTCCTGCTGTCCCGGATGGACGGCACCCGGACGCTGGACGACCTGGCCACCGAGTACGCCGCCGCGTTCCGGCGGCGGCTCGGGCCGGAGAACTGGCAGCAGCTCTTCGGCATGCTGCACAAGCGGCAACTGCTCGACGGCGCCACCGATCCGGCGGCCATCGCCCGGCTCACCGCGGCGGCCGCCGACGGCGCGGCGAAGTCCCGGCGGGGTCCGCTGTCGGCCCGCTGGCCGCTGTACGACCCGGACCGGTTCTTCGACCGGCTGCTGCCCCGGCTGGCCCCGCTGTTCACCTGGTGGTTCGTCCTGCCGGCGCTGCTGCTGGTGCTCGCGGTCGCCGGGTACGTGGCGCTGCACCTGCCGGCGCTGCTCGCCGTGGTGGCCCGCGGCGACCGCCCGCTCGCCGCGATCCTGGCCGCGGTGGTGATCACCTGGGTGATCGTCCTCCTGCACGAGTGCGCCCACGGGCTGACCTGCCGGCACTTCGGCGGGCACGGCACCGAGATCGGGGTGATGTGGCGCTTCCCGCTGCTCGCCCCGTACTGCAAGGTCGACGACATCGTGCTGTTCACGCCGCGCCGGCGGGTGGCCACCGCGTTCGCCGGGGTGTTCGTCAGCATGCTGGCCCTGGTGCCGTTCGCCGCCATCCGGCTCTGGGGTCCGCCCGGGGCGCTGTCCGACCTGGCCGGCACGATGCTGCTCTTCGGCACCGCGACCGCCACGCTCAACCTGGTGCCCTTCCTCCGGCTCGACGGCTACTACATGCTCAGCCACGCGCTGAACCTCGGCGACCTGCGGGCCGACAGCTACCGGTTCTACGGTCGGCTGCTGCGGCACGGGCCCGGCGCGGTGCGGGGCTACCGTCCCCGCGACCGGGTGGCGTACGCCCTCTACGGGCTGGCCTCCCTGGCGTTCGCGGTGACGGTGCTGGCGCTGCTGGTGCACTACTGGTACGTCTCGCTGGCCCGCTGGGTCGGCCCCGGGTGGGCCGTCGCCATCCTGGTCGCGGAGGCGGTGGTGCTGCTGGCCCTGGCCGCCCGGGTGGCCCGCCGGCGCCCACGGAATCCCCCGACCTGACGCCCCCTGCACCACGACGTGGAATACTGCCCCAAAGGGGAAAAGTAGGGCAGATCTATATGGCCATCCGGGGTGGGGCGGCTGAGCTGCCGGGGAGCCGTCAGCCCCCGCAGCGGGCCGGCTTCGTCGAACTGCTCTTCGACGTGGTGCTCGTCTTCGCCCTCACCCGCCTCTCCGACCGGCTGGTCCATCAACTTGACTGGCACGGCTTCTACTCGGCGCTGGTGCTCACCCTGGCCATCTGGTGGCTCTGGTACCGCATGGCCTGGACGACCAACCGGTACGACCCCACCCGCCCGATGATCCAGGTCATGGTCATCGTGACCATGCTCGGCGCGCTGTTGATGGCCGCCGCGTTGCCGACGGCCTTCGAGGCCTACGGGGCCGTCTTCGCGGGGGTCTACGTCGCCGTCCAGGTGTTTCGGCATCTCTGGCTCGTGCTGTTCGCCGGGGACGGTTACGCGCGGGGGGTCAGCATCCGGATCCTCTTCTGGGCATGCATCTCGGCGGTCCCGTGGCTCGCCGGGATCGTCGCCCAGGACGGCCCGCGACTGGCCTGGTGGACCGTGGCGGTCCTCATCGACTACGCCGGCGGGCTGCTCGACTTCCCGACCCCCTGGTTGGGCCGCGCCGGCCTGCGGGGCCAGCCGATCGCCGAGGAGCACCTGACGGAGCGCTACCGGCAGGTGCTCATCATCGCCTTCGGCGAAACCATCCTGACCTCCGGCATCCAGATCAGCCCGTTCGGCTTCCAGCGCGAGCGGACGGCCGCGCTGCTGGTGGCGTTCCTGATCACCGTGCTGCTCTGGCAGATCTACTACTACCGGGCGGGCGAGATGCTCCCCGCCGCCATCGCGTCGTCCCGGGCCCCGGCCTACGTCGGTGAGCTCGCGTCGTACGCGCACCTGCTCATGGTGATCGGCGTCGCGGTCAGCGCCGTGGGTGACCGGCTGATCATCGCGGAACCCTTCGGCGAGACCAAGCTGTCGCGGATCCTGGTCATCCTCGGCGGGCCGGCGCTGTTCCTGGCCGGCCGGGCGATGCTCGACTACGCCGCCTTCAGTCGCGTCTCCTGGTCGCGGCCGATCGGGCTGGTGCTGCTCGCGGTCCTGATCCCGGTGGCCCACGCGTTGCCGCCCCTGCTGGTGGCCCTGGCCGCTGCCCTGGTGCTGGCCGGCATCGCCACCGCCAACGTGATCAGCTGGCGGCTGTACCCGAGGGAGGCGGCGCCGCCTCAACAGCCGCCGAGGGCATGAGGGAAGGTTCATGCAGTCGCCTGTATGAACTTGCAGCGGCACCGTCGATCCTGCTAGCCTTCTTTGCATAGTCATGCGGAGGTGAGTATGGGTATCCGGGTTGCGGTCGCTGGGGCGAGTGGGTACGCCGGTGGTGAGCTGCTGCGCCTGCTCGCCGGGCACCCCGAGTTCGACCTCGTCGCGGCCACCGCCCACTCGCAGGCCGGCCGGCCCGTCGCCGCCGTACACCCGCAGCTCGCCGGGCTGGACCTGGTGTTCGGGGCGACCGACCCGGCCGCCCTGGCCGACGCGGACCTGGTCTTCCTGGCCCTGCCGCACGGTGCGTCGGCGGCCCTCGCCGTGGCCCTCCCCGCGACCGTCAAGGTGGTCGACCTCGGCGCCGACCACCGGCTGGGTGACGCGGACGCCTGGTCCCGGTACTACGGCGGCCCGCACGCCGGGGCCTGGACGTACGGCCTGCCGGAGCTGCCCGGCCAGCGGGCCGCGATCGCCGCGGCGAGCCGGGTGGCCAACACCGGCTGCTACGCGGTGGCCACCACGCTGGCGCTCGCCCCGCTGATCGCCGCCGGCGCGGTCCACCCCACCGACGTGGTGGTGGTCGCGGCCTCCGGCACCTCCGGCGCCGGCCGGGCCGCGAAGGCCCACCTGCTCGGCAGCGAGGTGATGGGCGACCTGTCGCCCTACAAGGTCGGCGCCCACCAACACGTGCCCGAGATCAAGCAGGCCACCGGGGCGACCAGCCTCTCCTTCACCCCGGTGCTCGCCCCCATGCCCCGAGGCATCCTCGCCACGGTCACCGCCGTACCCACCGGCGACGCCGACCCCCGCGACGTGCTGGCGCGGGCGTACGCGGACGCACCCTTCGTGCACGTGCTGCCCGAGGGGGCGTGGCCGCACACCGCCGCCACCGCCGGCTCGAACTCGTGCCACCTCCAGGCCACCGTCGACGTCGACTCCGGCCGGGTGATCGTGGTCAGCGCCATCGACAACCTGGGCAAGGGCGCGGCCGGCCAGGCCGTGCAGAACGCCAACCTGATGCTCGGTCTCCCCGAGACCACCGGACTCTCCGTGTTTGGCGTGGCACCGTGAGCGCGAGGAGCGCAGCGAAGCGGAGCCCCGCAGTCGCGAACGAAAGGACGGCACCGTGACCGTCACCACCCCCCGAGGCTTCCGCGCCGCCGGTGTCGCCGCCGGGCTTAAGGCCAGTGGCGCCGGCGACGTCGCCCTGGTCGTCAACGACGGCCCCGACGCCGGGGTGGCCGGTGTCTTCACCGCCAACCGGGTCAAGGCCGCCCCGGTGCTCTGGACCCAGCAGGTCGTCCGGGGCGGCGTGGTCCGCGCCGTGGTGCTCAACTCCGGCGGGGCGAACGCCTGCACCGGTCCAGCCGGCTTCCAGGACACCCACGCCACCGCCGAGCACACCGCCGCCGCGCTCACCGCGGGCAGCCCCCGACTGATGCTCGGCGCCGGTGAGGTCGCGGTCTGCTCCACCGGCCTGATCGGCGAGCGGCTCCCCATGGACAAGCTCCTGCCCGGCGTACGCAACGCCGTGCGCGGCCTGTCACGCGACGGCGGGCAGCCGGCCGCCGGAGCGATCATGACGACCGACACCCGACCCAAGACCACGGTGGCCGCCGGCAGCGGCTGGACCGTCGGCGGCATGGCCAAGGGCGCCGGCATGCTCGCCCCGGCGATGGCCACCATGCTCTGCGTGCTCACCACCGACGCGGTGGCCGGGCCGGAGACCCTCGACGCCGCGCTGCGGGCCGCCACCCGGGTCACCTTCGACCGGATCGACTCGGACGGCTGCATGAGCACCAACGACACGGTGCTGCTGCTGGCCAGCGGCGCGTCCGGCATCGCGCCCACCGCGGCGGAGCTGACCGCCGCGGTCACCGCCGCCTGCCACGACCTGGCCCAGCAGCTCATCGCTGACGCGGAGGGCGCCACCAAGCAGATCGCCATCGACGTGGTCGGCGCCGCGACCGAGGACGACGCGGTCGAGGTCGGCCGGTCGGTGGCCCGGAACAACCTGGTCAAGACCGCGCTCTTCGGCAACGACCCCAACTGGGGGCGGATCCTCGCCGCGGTCGGCACCACCGCCGCCGCGTTCGAGCCGGACGGGGTCGACGTCGCGGTCAACGGGGTGTGGGTGTGCCGGGGCGGCGCCGCCGCCGAGGACCGCGCCAAGGTGGACCTCACCGGCCGGGACGTCACCATCCGGATCGACCTGCACGCCGGCGACGCCGCCGCGACCATCTGGACCAACGACCTGTCGCACGCGTACGTGCACGAGAACTCGGCGTACTCGACATGAGCCTCACCGCGGACCTCACCCGGGCCCAGGCCAAGGCCGAGACGTTGATCGAGGCCCTGCCCTGGCTGGCCCGCTTCTCCGGCGCCACCATCGTGGTCAAGTACGGCGGCAACGCCATGGTCGACCCTGAGCTGCAGCGCGCCTTCGCTGCCGACATGGTTTTCCTTCGCTACGCCGGCCTCAAGCCGGTCGTCGTGCACGGCGGCGGGCCGCAGATCTCCGCCATGCTGGGCCGGCTCGGCATCGCCAGCGAGTTCAAGGGCGGCCTGCGGGTCACCACCCCGGAGGCGATGGACGTCGTGCGGATGGTGCTGGTCGGGCAGGTCGGCCGGGAGCTGGTCGGCCTGATCAACGCGCACGGCCCGTTCGCGGTCGGTCTCTCCGGCGAGGACGCCGGGCTGTTCACCGCGGTGCGCCGCCCGGCGTACGTGGACGGGGAGCCGGTGGACGTCGGGCAGGTCGGCGACGTGGAGTCGGTGGACGTCTCGGCGGTGGCCGACCTCATCGCGGCCGGCCGGGTCCCGGTGATCTCCACGGTCGCGCCGGACGCCGACGGTGTGCTGCACAACCTCAACGCCGACACCGCCGCCGCGGCGCTCGCGGTCGCGCTGGACGCGCGCAAGCTGGTCGTCCTCACCGACGTGCCCGGCCTGTACGCGGACTGGCCGGACACGGCCAGCCTGGTCAGCGAGATCAGCACCGACGAGCTGGCGAAGCTGCTGCCGTCCCTGGAGTCGGGGATGGTCCCCAAGATGGAGGCCTGCCTGCGGGCGGTGCGCGGGGGAGTGCCCGCCGCGCACGTCGTCGACGGCCGGGTCGCCCACTCCACGCTGCTTGAGGTGTTCACCTCGGAAGGGTTCGGAACGATGGTGATCGCGTCATGAGCACGCTGGTGGAACGCTGGGGTGCGGCCATGATGGACAACTACGGCACCCCGCCGCTGGCGCTGGTCTCCGGTTCCGGCGCCGTCGTGGTCGACGAGGCCGGCCGGGAGTACGTCGACCTGCTCGGCGGCATCGCGGTCAACGCCCTCGGCCACGCGCACCCGGCCGTGGTGGCCGCCGTCAGCAAGCAGGTCGCCACCCTGGGACACGTCTCCAACCTGTTCGTCGCCGAGCCGCCGGTCGCCCTGGCCGAGCTGCTGCTGGCCCTCGCCGGCCGTCCGGGCCGGGTGTTCTTCGCCAACTCCGGCGCCGAGGCGAACGAGGCCGCGTTCAAGCTGTCCCGGCTCACCGGGCGCAGCCACGTGGTCGCCACCCACGGCGGCTTTCACGGCCGCACCATGGGCGCCCTGGCGCTCACCGGCCAGCCGGCCAAGGCCGACCCGTTCCGCCCCCTCCCCGGCGACGTCACCCACGTGCCGTACGGCGACGCGGCGGCGTTGGCGGCGGCCGTCACCGACGCGACCGCCATGGTGATCCTCGAGCCCATCCAGGGCGAGAACGGCGTCGTCGTACCCCCGCCCGGCTACCTGGCCGAGGCGCGGCGGATCACCGCCGCCCACGGCGCCCTGCTGGTGCTCGACGAGGTGCAGACCGGCGTCGGCCGCACCGGGCACTGGTTCGCTCACCAGGCCGAGGGCGTCGAGCCGGACCTCGTCACGCTCGCCAAGGGACTCGGTGGCGGGCTGCCCATCGGCGCCTGCCTGGCCTTCGGCCGGGCCGCTGGCCTGCTCGGCCCCGGCTCGCACGGCACCACCTTCGGCGGCAACCCGGTCAGCTGTGCGGCCGCCCTCGCCGTGGTCTCCACCATCGCCCACGAGGGACTGCTCGACCACGTCAAGCGGATCGGGGAGCGGCTGCGGCGCGGGATCGAGGCGCTCGGCCACCCGCTCGTCGCCGAGGTACGCGGCGCCGGCCTGCTGCTCGGCATCGTCCTCGACCAGCCCGTGTCCGGCGCGGTGGCGACCGGGCTGCGCGACGCCGGCTTCCTGGTCAACCCGGTGCAGCCCGGCGTGGTCCGGCTCGCCCCGCCGCTGATCCTCAGCGCCGCGCAGGTCGACGCCTTCCTCGCCGCCCTCCCGGCCGCCCTCGACGCCGCCGCCACCCCGACGGAGGTCCCCGCATGATCCGGCACTTCCTGCGCGACGACGACCTGTCGCCCGCCGAGCAGTCGGCCGTGCTCGACCTCGCCGCCCGGATGAAGGCCGACCGGTTCGCCCACCAGCCCCTGGCCGGTCCGAGGTCGGTGGCGGTGCTCTTCGACAAGCAGAGCCTGCGCACCCGGTTCTCCTTCGACGTCGGTATCGCCGAGCTGGGTGGGCACCCGCTCGTGGTGGACACCCAGGTCACCCACTTCGGGCGGGGCGAGACCCTGGCCGACGCCGGCCGGGTGCTCTCCCGCTACGTGGCCGCGATCGTGCTGCGGACCCACGGCGACGACCGGATCGCCGAGGTCGCCGCGCACGCCACCGTGCCGGTGGTGAACGCGCTCACCGACACCTACCACCCCTGCCAGCTGCTGGCCGACCTGCTCACCGTCCGCGAGCGGTTCGGCGCCACCGCCGGACGCACCCTGGCGTACGTCGGGGACGCGGCGAACAACATGGCGCACTCCTACCTGCTGGCCGGGGCGACCGCCGGGATGCACGTCCGGGTCGCCGGGCCGGCCGAGTTCCAGCCCGACCCCGAGGTGGTCGCCCGGGCCGAGAAGATCGCCGCGGGCACCGGCGGCTCGGTCCGCGTGCTCACCGACCCGGTCGCCGCGGTCCGCGCCGCCGACGTGGTCGCCACCGACACCTGGACCTCGATGGGCCAGGAGGCGGACGGCCTCGACCGGATCACCCCGTTCCTGCCGTACCAGGTCAACGACGCGTTGCTCGGCCACGCCGCGGCCGACGTCATCGTGCTGCACTGCCTGCCCGCCCACCGGGGCGAGGAGATCACCGACGAGGTGCTCGACGGGCCGCGCAGCGCCGTCTTCGACCAGGCGGAGAATCGTCTGCACGCCCAGAAGGCGCTGCTGACATTTCTCCTGGAGGCATCTACCCCATGACCGCGCCGCTGACCCGTGCCGCCCGGCACGCCCGCATCGTCGAGCTGATCCGCGACCGGGCCATCCACTCGCAGACCGAGCTGGCCGACCTTCTCGCCGGCGACGGCATTCAGGTCACCCAGGCCACCCTCTCCCGGGACCTCAAGGAGCTGGGGGCGGTCACCGCGCGCGGCGGCGACGGGCGCGGCGTCTACCTCATCCCGGAGGACGGCCACCGGCCGCTGCGTGAGGCCGAGGCCGCCCCGGCCCGGCTCGTCCGGCTGCTGCGCGAGCTGCTCAACGGGGTGGACTCCAGCGGCAACATCGCCGTGCTGCGCACCCCACCGGGCGCAGCCCATTACCTGGCCAGCGCGTTGGACCGAGCGGGCCTGCCCGAGGTCGTCGGCACCATCGCCGGCGACGACACCATCCTCGTCGTGGCTCGCGAGGCCGTCGGCGGCGCCGCCTTGGGCGACAAGCTTGCTGGCTGGGCCCGCCGGGAAGAGAACGTTGAAGGGAGCACCACACCATGACCGAGCGGGTCGTCCTGGCGTACTCGGGAGGGCTGGACACCTCCGTCGCCATTCCATACCTGGCCGAGCAGACCGGCGGCGAGGTGATCGCGGTCGCGGTCGACCTCGGGCAGGGCGGCGAGGACATGAACGTCATCCGGCAGCGTGCCCTGGACTGCGGCGCGGTGGAGTCCGAGGTGGTCGACGCGCGCGACGAGTTCGCCGCCGAGTACTGCCTGCCGGCGATCCGCGCCAACGCCCTCTACATGGACCGCTACCCGCTGGTCTCCGCGCTGTCCCGGCCGCTCATCGTGAAGCACCTGGTGACCGCCGCCAAGAAGTACGGCGGCACCATCGTCTCCCACGGCTGCACCGGCAAGGGCAACGACCAGGTCCGCTTCGAGGTCGGCCTGGGCGCGCTCGCCCCCGACCTGAAGATCATCGCCCCGGCCCGGGACTTCGCCTGGACCCGGGACAAGGCGATCGCCTTCGCCGAGGAGAGGGGGCTGCCGATCGACGTGTCGGCCAAGTCGCCGTACTCCATCGACCAGAACCTGTGGGGCCGCGCCGTCGAGACCGGCTTCCTGGAGGACATCTGGAACGGCCCCATCGAGGACCTGTACTCCTACACCGCCGACCCGGCGCAGGAGCGGGACGCCGACGAGCTGACCATCACCTTCGACGCCGGCGTGCCGGTCGCCGTCGACGGCGAGACCGTCACCCCGTACCAGGCGATCCTGGAGCTCAACCGGCGGGCCGGCGCCCAGGGCGTCGGCCGGCTCGACATGGTCGAGGACCGCCTCGTGGGCATCAAGAGCCGCGAGGTGTACGAGGCGCCCGGCGCCATCGCGCTGATCACCGCCCACCAGGAGCTGGAGAACGTCACCGTCGAGCGGGACCTGGCCCGGTTCAAGCGCGGCGTCGACCAGCGCTGGGGCGAGCTGGTCTACGACGGCCTCTGGTTCTCGCCGCTGAAGCACGCCCTCGACGCCTTCATCGACGACGCCCAGCAGCACGTCTCCGGCGAGGTGCGGCTCACCCTGCACGGCGGCCGGGCCACCGTGACCGGGCGGCGCTCCGAGGCCAGCCTGTACGACTTCGGCATGGCCACCTACGACACCGGCGACACCTTCGACCAGTCCCTGGCCAAGGGCTTCGTCCAGCTGTGGGGCCTGCCCAGCCGGATGGCCGCCGCGCGGGACGCCCGGCTGGGTGGCTTCTGATCGTGAACAGCACAATGGGTGGGGTGGACGACAAGAGCCTGACCGAGAACAGCGCCGCCACCAACCGGACGAGCCTCTGGGGAGGCCGGTTCGCCGGCGGACCCTCCGAGGCGCTCGCGCGGCTGTCGGTGAGCGTCCAGTTCGACTGGCGTCTCGCCCCGTACGACATCGCCGGCTCCCGGGCGCACGCCCGGGTGCTGGCCGGCGCCGGCCTGCTCGACCCCGAGGAGCTGGGCAGGATGCTGGCCGCGCTGGACGACCTGGAGGCCGCCTGCGCCTCCGGGGCGTTCCGCCCGACCGTCGACGACGAGGACGTGCACACCGCGCTGGAACGCGGCCTGCTGGAGCGGCTCGGCAGCCTCGGCGGCAAGCTGCGCGCCGGCCGTTCCCGCAACGACCAGGTCGCCACCGACCTGCGGCTCTACCTGCGCGACCACGCCCGGGGCGTGGCCGCCCGGCTGGTCGAGCTGGCCGAGGCCCTGGTCGAGCAGGCCGAACGGCACGTGGACACCGCCGCCCCCGGCATGACCCACCTCCAGCACGCCCAGCCGGTCACCTTCGGGCACTGGCTGCTCGCCCACGTGCAGCCGCTGCTGCGTGACCTGGAGCGGCTGCGCGACTGGGACGACCGGGCGGCGATCAGCCCGCTCGGCGCGGGTGCGCTCGCCGGTTCCGGCCTGCCGCTGGACCCGGTGGCGGTCGCCAAGGAACTGGGCTTCCGCACGTCCTTCGCCAACTCGATGGACGCGGTCGCCGACCGGGACTTCGTCGCCGAGTTCCTCTTCGTCACCGCGATGATCGGCGTGCACCTGTCCCGCCTCGGCGAGGAGGTGGTGCTCTGGACGTCGCACGAGTTCGGCTGGGTGGAGCTGGACGACGCGTTCGCCACCGGGTCGTCGATCATGCCGCAGAAGAAGAACGCGGACATCGCCGAGCTGGCCCGGGGCAAGTCGGGCCGGCTGGTCGGCGGGCTGATGAGCGTGCTCACCATGCTCAAGGGCCTGCCGATGACCTACGACCGGGACATGCAGGAGGACAAGGAGCCGGCCTTCGACGCGGTCGACACCCTCGAACTGCTGCTGCCGGCGCTCGCCGGGATGATCGCCACGATGACCGTACGCGTCGACCGCCTGGTCGCCGCCGCGCCGGTCGGCTTCTCCCTCGCCACCGAGGTGGCGGACTGGCTGGTCCGCCGGGGCGTGCCGTTCCGCGACGCGCACGAGATCACCGGCCGGCTGGTGGCGCTCTGCGTGGCCCGGGACTGCGCCCTGGACGAGGTCTCCGACGCCGACCTCGCCGCGGTCAGCCCGCACCTGGACCCGTCGGTGCGGGACGTGCTGTCGGTGCGCTCCGCCCTGGCGGCGCGGACCACTCCCGGCTCGACCGGCCCGGGTCCGGTCGCCGACCAGCTCGCCGCCGCCGCGGACAAGCTGGCCGGCTGGCGCGACTGGGCCGCCGAGCGGGTCGTACCCCGCTGATCCGGCGGCGGCTACCCGGCACAGAAGGAGGCCCTCAGCTCTGCTGCTGAGGGCCTCCTTCTTCGCTGTATCAGCACTGCTCGGCGAACTCGACGAACGAGCGCCACCTCCGCGGGTCGAAGGCGAGCACCCGGCCGGGTGTCAGGCCGTCGGCCGCTCCCGCTTGGGCAGCTTGGCCACCACCGCGTCGTACGACCCGTCAACCGCGTCGATCAGCTCCTCGTCGGGGATCCCACCGTCGAGCCGCAGCGTGTTCCAGCCCGACCGGCCGATGTAGGGGGAGGGGCGGGCGTCGTCGGGGAACCGGTGCAGCCACTCGTCGGCGACCTCCCGGGACGGGCCGCACTTCAGGCCCACCCGCGCCACGCCCTCCGGCGCGCCGAGGAAGGCGAAGATCCTGCTGCCCACCTTGACGACCTCGTCGCCCTCCCACGGCTGGTCCAGCCAGGCACCCGGCTTCGCCAGGCAGTAGGCCCGCATCTCGTCGCGCGTCATCGCGTCCTCGTCCCGTCCACCCGGGCAGTCTCGCCGGGCCCTGTGACACTTCCGCCGGTCAGTCCGCGGTGCCGGTGCGGACGGTGATCCGGTCGTAGCGCTGCCGGGCCGCCTGGGCGCTGCCCAGCCCCAGCCCGAAGGCGATCGCCTGCCAGGTCAGCCCCCGGCCGCGGGCCACCTGCACCAGGCCCGCCTCGAGCGCGTCCACCTCCGCCCGCACGTGCGGGACCAGGGTCAGCGCCGCCATCAGGTCCGCCTGGTCGACCGGCTCCTCGCCGGGTTCCAGCTCCGCGCCGCCCGCGAGGGCCATCACCAGCGTGGCCGCCTCGTACGCGTCGGGGACGTCGGGGTGTGCGTACCGCCGGCGGCGGGCATTGGTGCCGGCGTGCCGCTCGGCGATCCGCAGCAGGGCGGCGTAGTTGCGGTGCGCGCGGGCCTGGGCCGCGTCCGGAGCGGTGAACGGGTCGTTGTCCAGCGTGGGCATGTGTTCCATGAGACACCGTTGAACATTGTCTTGTCAACAGGGCATTGAAAAGTTCGCCGGCTATCGTCGACCCATGACCAGTGCCGAGCCCACCACCGCCGACCTGGCCGACCTGCTGGCCGGACCGGTCGTGCCGGCGGCCCGCGGGCTGCTCGGCTGCCTGCTCACCGCCGGCGGGGTCACCGTCCGGATCACCGAGGTCGAGGCGTACGCCGGCACCGCCGGCGACCCGGCCTCGCACGCGCACCGGGGCCGGACCCGGCGCAACGCCGTGATGTTCGGCCCGTCCGGACGGGCCTACGTCTACTTCACCTACGGGATGCACTGGTGCATGAACGTGGTCACCGGCCCGGACGGGGAGGCCTCGGCGGTGCTGCTCCGCGCCGGCGAGGTGGTCGACGGCCTGCCCACGGCCCGGTCGCGGCGCCCTGCCGTACGCCGGGACGTGGACCTGGCCCGCGGGCCCGCCCGGCTCTGCGCGGCGCTCGGCATCGACGGCGCGGTCTACGGCGTCGACCTGCTGGGGGACGGCCCGGTACGGCTGCGGCCCGCCACGGCGCCGGTGCCGGCGGCGGCGGTCCTGGCCGGTCCCCGGGTCGGGGTGACCGGGGCGCACGACGTGCCCTGGCGGTTCTGGCTCGCCAGCGACCCGACGGTGAGCGCCTACCGCCGCCACGTGCCCCGCACCCGCCGCTGACCGGGCCGGGTCGCGGACCCGCGTTGGACGTCGGTCCGGGCTGGTCATCGGCCCGGCGGAGGGGCATTCTGTCGGAGGGGGTGACCATAATCACGACGCCGGTCCCGCCCGCGTCGTCCGCTCCGCCGGATGCCGCCCGGGCCCGGCGACCACCCGTTCGGCACGGATCGGAGGACCGGCATGGTGACACTGCTGGCGATCGGCACCGGCAAGGGGCTCTTCCTCGCCACCAGCGCCGATCGGCGCGCCTGGGAGGTGAGCGGCCCGCACTTCCCGATGACCGGCGTCTACGCGGTCGCCGTCGACAAGCGAGCCGGCCGGCCCCGGCTGCTCGCCGGGATGACCAGCTCGCACTTCGGGCCGAGCGTGGCGACCAGCGACGACCTCGGCGCCTCCTGGCAGGAGCCCGACCGGGCGCCGGTGGCCTTCCCGGCCGACACCGGCGCGAGCCTGGGCCGGGTCTGGCAGCTCACCCCGGCCGGCGTCGACCAGCCCGACGTGGTGTGGGCCGGCGCCGAGCCGTCGGCGCTGTTCCGCTCCGACGACGGCGGGCGCAGCTTCGAGCTCGTCCGGGCGCTCTGGGACCATCCGCACCGCGAGTCCTGGGCCGCCGGCTTCGGCGGCCAGGCGATCCACAGCGTGCTGCCGCACCCGCGTGACCCGGCCCGGCTGGCGGTGGCCATGTCCACCGGCGGGGTCTACCGCACCGAGGACGCCGGGGCGAGCTGGACGCCCGGCAACACCGGCATCCGGGCCTACTTCCTGCCCGACGAGTGGCCCGAGTTCGGGCAGTGCGTCCACAAGATCGCCCGGGACGCCGGCGACCCGAACCGGCTCTACGCGCAGAACCACCACGGTGTCTACCGCTCCGACGACGACGGCCGCACCTGGACCTCGATCGCCGCCGGCCTGCCCAGCGACTTCGGCTTCCCGATGGTCGCCCACCCGTCCCGCCCCGGCACGGTCTACGTCTTCCCGCTGGTCGCCGACGCCCAGCGCTTCCCGGCCGACCATCGCTGCCGGGTCTACCGTTCCACGGACGCGGGCGACAAGTGGGAGGCGCTCTCGGTGGGGCTGCCCGACGAGCCGTTCTACCCGTCGGTGCTGCGCGACGCCATGTGCGCCGACGACGCCGACCCGGCCGGCGTCTACTTCGGCACCCGCTCCGGCGAGGTCTACGCCAGCCCGGACGAGGGTGACTCCTGGTCGCTGGTCGCCGCCCACCTGCCGGACGTGCTCTGCGTCCGGGCCGCGGAGATGTGAGTGGTCACCGTGCTGTTGCCCGGCCCGCTGCGCGGCGAGGCGGGCGGCGCGAGCCGGCTCACCGTCGCGGTCACCGGCACGCTGCGGGCCGTCCTCGACGAGCTCGACGCCGCCTGGCCCAGGCTGGGCCGCCGGATCCGCGACGAGCGCGGCGAGCTGCGCCGCTACGTCAACGTCTACGTCGACGGCGAGGACTGCCGGCACGCCGGCGGGCTGGACGCCCCGGTCGGCGACGGCGCGGAGGTGCAGGTGCTCCCGTCGGTGGCCGGCGGCTGACCGGGGCGGCGCGTCGCAGCCCGATCCGCTAGGGTCGGCGGCTCCGGACCGACGAGGGGAGCGGCGCGGTGACCGCGTACGAGGCGGGCTACCTGTTCGGGTACGTGGGCTGTCCGGTCCTGCTGGTGGCCCTGATCGTCGGCGTGGTCCTGCTGGTGCAGCGGGCGCGCAGGAAGTCGGCCGCTCCGGGCCGGGCGACGCACCCGGGGCAGTACCCGCACCCGGGCCAGTTCCACCCCGGTCAGCCCTACTCGGGTCAGCCCTTTCCCGGCCAGCCCCTCCTCCCTGGCCAGCCCCTTCCTGCCCAGCCCCAACCGCAGCACGGCTGGCAGCCGGCCCCGTACCCGCACCCGGGCCAGCCGTACCCGCCGCAGGGCCAGCCGTACCCGCCCGTTCAGGCGCCGGGGTCGGCGTACCCGCCAGCGGCCGGGCCGCCGTACGCCGGCCAGGGGTGACGCCGGCGGGCCCCGGGCGGCCGGCGGGTGGTGAGCTGGGCCACCTCGCCCATGACCCACGACGGAATAGTTGACTCGTCAAATATGTTGTGGGGTGCGATCCGGGCCGCACCGGTCCGGACGTCACGCGAGGAGCTGGGTCATGCAGTTCGGAGTCTTCACCGTCGGCGACGTCACGGTCGACCCGACCAACGGGCGACTGCCGTCCGAGCATGAGCGGATCAAGGCCATGGTGGCCATCGCGCTCAAGGCCGAGGAGGTCGGCCTGAACGTCTTCGCCACCGGCGAGCACCACAACCCGCCATTCGTGCCCTCGTCGCCGACCACCATGCTCGGCTACATCGCCGCCCGCACCGAGCGGCTGCTGCTCTCCACCTCGACCACGCTGATCACCACCAACGACCCGGTGAAGATCGCCGAGGACTACGCGATGCTCCAGCACCTGGCCGACGGCCGGGTGGACCTGATGATGGGGCGCGGCAACACCGGCCCGGTCTACCCGTGGTTCGGCCAGGACATCCGCAACGGGATCCCCCTCGCCATCGAGAACTACGACCTGCTGCACCGGCTGTGGCGGGAGGACGTGGTCGACTGGAAGGGCCGGTTCCGCACCCCGCTGCAGTCGTTCACCTCGACCCCGCGCCCGCTCGACGGCGTGCCGCCGTTCGTCTGGCACGGCTCGATCCGCAGCCCCGAGATTGCCGAGCAGGCCGCGTACTACGGCGACGGGTTCTTCGCCAACCACATCTTCTGGCCCAAGGAGCACACCCAGCGGATGGTCGGCCTCTACCGGCAGCGCTTCGAGCACTACGGCCACGGCTCCGCCGACCAGGCCATCGTCGGCCTCGGCGGGCAGGTGTTCATGCGGAAGAACTCCCAGGACGCCGTCCGCGAGTTCCGGCCGTACTTCGACAACGCCCCGGTCTACGGGCACGGGCCGTCGCTGGAGGAGTTCAGCCGGGAGACCCCGCTGACCGTGGGCAGCCCGCAGCAGGTCATCGACCGCACGCTCGGCTTCCGCGAGTACGTCGGCGACTACCAGCGCCAGCTCTTCCTGATGGACCACGCCGGGCTGCCGCTGAAGACCGTCCTGGAACAGCTCGACATCCTCGGCGAGGAGGTCGTCCCGGTGCTGCGCAAGGAGTTCGACTCGCTGCGGCCGGCGCACGTGCCGGAGGCGCCGACCCACGCCTCGCTGCTCGCCGCCGCAGGCGGCGCCAGGGACAACACCGTCCACGCCGTTGACGACGTGACCGGCAAGGCGCCCGAGGAGGCCCGATGACCCGGCGCACCCTGGCGGTGGTCTCCGCCGGCCTCGGCCAGCCCTCCTCGACCCGGCTCCTCGCCGACCAGCTCGCCGCGGCCGCCCGCGACGAACTGGTCGGGCGCGGCGCCGAGGTGGAGATCCGACCGGTCGAGCTCCGCGAGCACGCCCACGACGTGGTGAACCACCTGCTCACCGGGTTCCCGTCGGCCGCCCTGCGGGAGGCGCTGGACACCGTGGCGGGAGCGGACGGCCTGGTCGCGGTCACCCCGATCTTCAACGCCTCCTACAACGGGCTGTTCAAGTCGTTCTTCGACGTGGTGGACCGGGACGCCCTGGCCGAGCGGCCGGTGCTGATCGGCGCCACCGGGGGCACCGCCCGGCACTCGCTCGCCCTGGAGCACGCGGTCCGGCCGATGTTCACGTACCTGCGCGCCGTGGTGGTGCCGACGGCGGTCTACGCGGCGCCGGAGGACTGGTCCGGCGAGGGCGCCGACGGGGCACTGCGGGCCCGCATCCGGCGGGCCGGCGCCGAGCTGGCCGAGCAGGTGGACCGCCGCCCGGTCGCGACCGGCCCGGCCGACCCGTTCGCGCTCACCACCAGCTTCGAGGACCTGCTCGCCGGCCGCGACCCGGTCTGACCGGGCCGCCGCCGGCGGTCTCACTCCGCCCGCTCGTACGGGTGGGCCACCAGCACCGGGCAGTGGGCGTGCTGCACCAGCGCCTGGCTGACCGACCCGAGCAGCAGCCCGGCGAAGCCGCCCCGGCCCCGCGACCCGACCACCACCAGCGCCGCCTCCCCGCTCGCCTCGATCAGGGCCTGCTCCGGGGAGGCGGCCCGCACCGGCCGCTCGACCACGGCCAGCACCGGATGGTCCACGCGTATCGCGGCCGCCGCCCTGGCCAGCAACTCGGCCGAATCGGCCTGCCCGGCCGCCGCGGACTCGGCCGCCTCCTCCGGCACCGCCCCGGCCCGCTCGGGTGGCCGGACGTGCACCAGCACGAGGTCGGTGTCCCGCCGGGCCGCCTCGTCTGCGGCGAGCCGGACGGCCAGTTCCGCCGACGTCGAACCGTCCACGCCGACCAGCACCGGCCCGTCCACCGGGATCGGCTGCTCGGCCGGGCGGACCACCAGCACCGGGCAGTGCCCGTGCTGGGCCACCTGGCCGCTGACCGAGCCGAGCAGCAGCCCGGCGAAACCGCCCACGCCCCGGCTGCCCACCACCACCAGGTCCGCCCGGCGGGACTCCTCGACCAGCGTCGCGCCGGGGCCGCCGGCCACCTGGCGTACCTCCACCCGCAGGCCGGGATGCCGGTCGGTCAGGTCGCCGGCCACCTCTTCGAGCATCTTCTGCGCCGCCTCGGTGGGCGCCGGCACCCCGAGGTCGTACGGGTTGAGCGGCACGCCGTAGCCGAGCGGGTGCAGGTAGCCGTGCACCAGGTGCAGCGGCCGGGACCGCTGGACGGCCGCCCGCGCGGCGTGCTCGGCGGCGATCAGGCTGGTCGGCGATCCGTCGACCCCCACCACGACAGGTCGGTTCATCGGATTCCCTTCGATCGGCTCGGCCGTTGTCGACGACCTCTGCCCCTGGATCGCATGTGCCCCGAATTCCCCGCGTCGACACCCCCGAGGTACGGCCCGCCGGACGGTCGTCCGCGCCCGGCGGGGGAGATGCTCCGCGCGCACCCCTTCCTCGCCGGCCTGCCCGAGCGGTGGCCGCCCGGTGGACCGGCTCCAGGCCGCCCGGGTCCGCCTGCTGGAGCTGTACGACTACCCGACCGCGCTGCCGCCCACCGGCTGACCCGGCGTCTGCCGGTGGACAATCAGCTCGTCCACCTCCAGCCGGCCGATCCGCAGCTCCTTGACGACCGCCCGGCGGATCGCCAGCCGGCCGATCGCCATCGTGCCGATCGCCACGGCACCGAGTGCCGCCGCGGCGAGCGCCAGGGGCGCGGCCGCCGTCGGACCCAGGGCGCGTGGGCCGGCCACCTTCGGGCCGGTGACGGAGACTCTCATACCCAGCGGACCTGCCGGCCAGTGCCGGCGCTGACACATCCTGTTCATCCGACGATCCTCCGATCCACGTGGTCCGTCCGGCGCCGGTCCGGACGCCGGTCCACCGCCCGGGTGACGGCCGCGGGCTCCGGGCCTGTCGCCGGGTCCGCGTATCCTCCGGCGGTGACCAGTGAGGTGCGGCTCCGCCCGGTGCGCGACGACGACCTGCCCGCGTTCTTTCGCCACGAGCAGGAGCCGCAGGCCAACTGGATGGCCGCGTTCGGCCCGAAGGACCCGGCCGACCGGGCCGCCTTCGACGACCACTGGGCGCGCATCCGCGCCGACCCGCGCATCGTCCCCCGCACCGTGACGGTCGACGGCGAGGTCGTCGGGCGCGTGGTCGCCTTCCCGGTCGGGGAGCGCACCGAGGTCAGCTACTGGATCGACCCGCGCCGCTGGGGCCGGGGCCACGCCACCGCGGCGCTCGCCGCGCTGCTGCGCGAGCTGCCGCAGCGCCCGGTGTACGCCCGCGCCGCCAAGGACAACGCCGCCTCGCTCGCCGTGCTCCGCAAGTGCGGCTTCGTCGTGGTCGGCGAGGACTCCGGGTACGCCGACGGCCGCGGCACCGAGGTCGAGGAGTACGTGCTGGAGCTGCCCCGGGAGGCGGTTGACCACCGGGACTACTAGTCTCCCCCGGGTGAACTGGCTGGAACTCCTCGGCTGGGCCGGCTCCGCGCTGCTGGTCTGGTCGCTGCTGCAGACGCGGATCCTGCGGCTGCGGGCCCTCAACCTGGTCGGCTGCCTCATCCTGATCGGCTACAACGCCGCGGTGCACGTGTGGCCCATGGTCGGGCTGAACGTGGTGCTCGCCGTGATCAACGTCTGGTACCTGCGGAAGCTGCTGGCCACCCGGCACGACGAGCAGACGTACCAGGTGGTCGAGGTGGCCACCGGGGACGCGTTCCTGGCCCACACGCTGCGGGTGCACGCCGCCGACATCGCCCGGTTCAACCCCGACTTCCGCTGGGACCCGGCCGCCGCGGACCGCTCGGCGTTCCTGGTGGTCCGCGCCGACGAGGTGGTCGGCGTGGTGGTGTCGCACGGCGAGGCCGGCGGGGTGGCCCAGATCGACCTGGACTACGTCACCCCGCCGTTCCGTGACTTCACCCCGGGCGAGTTCGTCTACCGGCGCAGCCGCCTCTTCACCGACCGCGGCTTCCGCCGGGTGGTCAGCCCGCCCGGCATGGTCGCCCCGTACTACCACCGGCTCGGCTTCCAGCGCACGGGTGACGCGTACGTGCTGGACCTGCCCGTGTCCCCGGCCGGCCAGCCCGGCTAGCCAGGGAGCGGTTCCGGCGCGGTCCTCGACGGCGAGCGTGGCTGGCCCGTCCGGTCGGGGTCAGCCGGTTACGTCCTGCGGCTCCCCCGGCGCGCCGAACGGGAAGCCCGGCACCGGCGGGCGGAGTTGCACCCGGTCGGTGGGGAGTTGGTGGGTGCTCCGGCCGAGGACCCGTGCGACGGCCCGCAGCAGCCACGGCCCCGACGGGTGCAGCTCGGGTCCGACCAGGCGCCCGATCATGCGGGTCCACCAGTGGCCGGCGATGATCACGTCGGTGATCCGCAGCCGGTCCGGCGGCCAGCCGCCGCGCACCACCACGTCGATCACCCGACCCAGCCGCCGCCCGTGCAGGTCGTACGCCATCCGGCCGAGCAGCTCACCGGCTCGCACGGTGTGCCCCCGGGATCCGGTCGATGATGTGCCGGCGCAGCCAGGTCTCCATCGGGGGCGGAGGCAGGTCGGCGGCCCGGCAGCGCAGGCGTACCGCGCTGTCCACCCCGGCGACCTGGGTGAGCGGGATGCGCCGCGGCGGCACCGGCGTCTGCTCGGCGAACCGCTCGGCGACCGACACCAGGAACCGGCCGACCCGGCCGCCGAGCCGCCGTCCCAGCACGCCTTGCCCGGAGAGCAGGCAGTCCACGTAGGGAACCCCGTCGGCGTCGACCGCGAACGCGATGTCGTCGACCCGGCCGACCAGCCGGCCCTCCCGGTCGACGATCTGCTGGTCGAGCAGCTGTTTGGCGAGTTGGAGCCTCATCGTCCCATCCTCGTGATGATCGCCAACGGGATCGCCGCCACCGACGCGGCGATGATGACCAGTAGGAACACGGCCCCGAGCAGGTTCATCCACCGGCCGTTGACCCGGTCGCCCAGATAGCTGCGGTCGTTCGCCACGACCAGGATCGGCAGGTACGTCAGCGGCAGCACCACCGCGCTGAGCACCAGCATGTACTCGGTGAGCTGCACCGGGTTGATGGTGGTCATCAGCATCAGGACCCCGAGCAGCACGCTGACCAGCAGCACGCTGTGGAAGCGGGCGGCCTCCCGGGGACTGACCCGCTGGCCCCACTGCCAGCCGAAGTACTGCGCCACCGCGTACGCGGCGGACAGCCCGGTCTCCAGCGCCGCGCCGAAGGTGACCGCGAAGAACGCGAGCACCGCGACCGCCAGCCCGGCCCCGCCCAGCGCGGTCGCCACCGGCCGGGCCACCTGGTCGAGGGTGTCCAACGCCGTCCCGGACGGGTGGTACGCCACCGCCGCGACGGCGACCAGCGACAGTGCCAGGAACCCGCCCACCGGGAAGCCGATCAGCACGTTCGACCGCGCGTCGGCCAGGTCGGCGGCGCTCCACCGCTCCTCCACCCCGCCGGAGGAGAAGAAGAACACCTCGTACGGGCTGACCGTGGAGGCGAACAGCGCCACCGCCACGAACCAGTACACCGACCAGTTCGTCCCGTCGGAGCTGATGTGCAACGCCCCGTGGCCGAGTCGTCCCCAGTCGGTGGGGAGGGCGAACAGCGCGACCGCGAAGACCAGCAGCGCCAACCCGGCCAGCCCGAAGACCCGCTCCATCAGCGCGAAGCGCATCCGCCACAGCACCAGCCAGACCGCCACCGCGGCCACCGGCACCCAGAGCAGGTAGCTGAGCCCGGTCGCCAGTTGCAGCGCCAGGGCCACCCCGCCCAGCTCCGCGGCCAGGGTGATCACCGTGACCAGGTAGGAGGCGACCAAGTTGAGCAGCGCCACCCGCGGCCCCAGCCGCTCCCGGACCAGGTCGAACACTGCCCGGCCGCTCACCGCCGCGATCCGTCCGGCCATCTCCGCGTACGCGCAGATGCCCAGCACCCCGACGAGCAGCACCCACGCGTGGGCCATCCCGAAGCGGGCACCGGCCTGACTCGCCGCCACCAGGTCGCCGATGTCGACGAAGCCGCCGATGGCGGACAGGATGCCGAGAGTGGCGGCGAGGAGCTTCCTCACGTCGGGTCAGCAGCGGGCGGTCTCATCGACGCGACGATATCGGCGTTAGCTATCTCTTTTCGGGCGAATTGACCAGGCCGTCGGCCCCGGACCTCGGTCAGGCGGCGGTGAGGTTCTGCAGGCGCACCTGGCCGCGCGAGACCAGCCGGCCGTCCCCGTCGGTGATCTCCACCTGCCACAGCTGCTGGCTCCGACCCCGGTGGATCGGGGTGCCCACCGCGGTCAGCTCGCCGTCCCGCACCGCGCGCAGGAAGTCGGTCTGGTTGGACACGCCCACCACCTGGCCCTTGTCGCCCAGCCAGACCGCCCCACCGACGCTGGCCGCCGTCTCCACCACCGAGCAGTAGACCCCGCCGTGCTGGATCCCGTACGGCTGGTGCAGCTCCGGGCGGACCTGCCAGCGGATCACCACCCGGTCGCCGCTGACCTCATCGAACTTCAGGCCCAGCAGGGCCGCGAAGCCCCCGGTCAGGTCCGGCATCTCCATGACAGCCCCTCCTCGCCCTCGCTGGAGCGCAGCCTAGCCGCCCCGGCGTGGGCAAACCCGGTACGGGTCCGGGCCGGTGATGGGGGAGAATCGGTAGCCGTGACCGACAGCAACCTCCCGCAGGGGCGGGACTCCCTGACCGAAGACCTGCTGTGGCGGGGCCTGATCCAGGACTCGACCGGCCTCGACGAGCTGCGCGAGCTGCTCGACGGCGGGGCGGCCACCTTCTATGTGGGCTTCGATCCGACCGCGCCCAGCCTGCACGTCGGCCACCTCATGCAGGTCATCACCGCGCGTCGACTCCAGCTCGCCGGGCACCGGCCGCTGCTGCTGGTCGGTGGCGCCACCGGCCAGATCGGGGACCCGAAGGAGACCGCCGAACGGACCCTCAACCCGCCCGAGGTGGTGGCCGGCTGGGTCCAGCGCATCCACGACCAGCTCGCCCCGTTCGTCTCGTACACCGGGGAGAACGCGGCCCGGCTGGTCAACAACCTGGACTGGACCGGCGAGATGTCGGTGGTCGAGTTCCTCCGGGACGTCGGCAAGCACTTCCCGGTGAACAAGATGCTGGCCCGCGAGGTGGTCAAGGCCCGGCTGGAGACCGGCATCAGCTTCACCGAGTTCAGCTACCAGCTCCTGCAGGCCAACGACTTCTTCGAACTACACCGCCGGCACGGCTGCCAGCTCCAGTACGGCGGCTCGGACCAGTGGGGCAACATCACCGCCGGGGTCGACTACATCCGCCGGCGGGGCGCCGGCCCCGTGGAGGCCTTCACCACGCCGCTGGTCACCAAGTCGGACGGCACCAAGTTCGGCAAGACCGAGGGCGGCAGCATATGGCTCGACCCGGAGATGACCAGCCCCTACGCCTTCTACCAGTTCTGGGTCAACGCCGACGACCGCGACGTCGTCCGCTACCTGCGCTACTTCAGCTTCCGCTCCCGGCAGGAACTGGAGGAGCTGGAGAAGGCGACGGCAGAACGACCCCAGGCGCGCCTCGCCCAGCGGGCGCTCGCCGAGGAGTTGACCGCGCTGGTGCACGGCGAGCGGGAGATGGCCCAGGCGGTCGCGGCCAGTCAGGCGCTCTTCGGCCGTGGCTCGCTCGAGGAGCTGACCCCGGTGACCCTGCGCGCCGCGTTGACCGAGGCCGGTCTGGTCCACGTGGCCGAGCTGCCGGACGTCGCCGGGTTGCTCAAGGAGTCCGGGCTGGTGCCGAGCATGAAGGAGGCACGCCGGGTGATCACCGAGGGCGGCGCGTACGTCAACAACGTCCGGGTGACCGACGTCGCCGCGACGGTCTCCACCGACGACCTGTTGCACGGGCGGTACCTGGTGCTGCGCCGGGGCAAGCGTTCCTTCGCCGGGGTTGAGCTGCGTAAATAGTCGTATTTCGACGGTGTGACGCGGGACGCGCCCAGCGGATTTGACGATCAAACCGCTGGGCGCGTAACTTTCTCTCTGCCAGCGCGGAACGGACGAAACAGGGCGAAAGCCCTGGAGGCCGGAGCGCGGGAATGACCGACAGGTCCAGTTGGTTCACTCCATCGGACCTGAGACCCGGGTGGTGCCCCGGATTCGCCGCGAGGCGGATTTGGCGAGGCGGAACCGACCGGGTAAAGTTATCGGCCGGCAGGGAAACGGACGAGCAAGCGGGAGACCGCAGCGGCCGTCCTGCCGAAATCCACGAGGCGCCCGACGCGAGTCGGTCGAATCGGGGTGCCCGGCAAAAGGGTGGAAGCGCGACGAACCGCCACACAGCGGTTTGACAGGGCAGAAACCACCGGGTAACGTAGTAAAAGTGCCCGGCGT
>NZ_VSFA01000320.1 GCF_008119785.1 Micromonospora sp. MP36
GCGGTCGCCCCCGAACGGATCGGCGATGAACCGCTGCGTGTTCAGCTCCGGCCGATTCAGGTAGCCGCGGGCCACGCCGGGGCCGCCGACGTAGATCTCGCCGGCCACCCCGATCGGCACGGGGTGCTGGTTTCGGTCGAGCAGGTGGATGGTCAGGTCGGCCAGGGGCACGCCGACGCGGTTGGGTGCGCCGGGCATCAGGTCTTCGGCCACGATCTCGTAGAACGTGGAGTGGACTGTGGTCTCGGTGATCCCGTACATGTTGTAGAGCCGGGGCGACGACAGGCCGAAGCGGTCTACCCACGGCGCCAGCGCGGGAATGTCGAGCTTT
>NZ_VSFA01000321.1 GCF_008119785.1 Micromonospora sp. MP36
CACGGCACCGCTAGAGGTCTAGTCGGATCTCTCGGATCACCTGCTGAATCCAGTAGTTCCGTCGGGTGCTTCCAACCGCGCGAGCTCTCGCTGGAGTCCTGGCGCCTTGGGCTCGAGGACGCCCAGGAGTTCCAACACACCGATCTTGACGCCGGCACGGGGCTATCTCGCTACGGGTGTTCCGGTTCTTGAGGGCGCGTCTCATTTGGTGAGGCGTCGGTATCAGATCAGGGTGCTGGCGATGGTGGCGAAGGCTTCGTAGTGGTCGCCTTTGCGGTCGTAGCGGCGGACGAGTCGCCGGTATCGCATGAGCCAGGACATGCACGAT
>NZ_VSFA01000322.1 GCF_008119785.1 Micromonospora sp. MP36
GGCGGGTAGTTCGGGTTGGGGCTGGAGGGTGACCTTCTGGCCGGTGAGGTGTTCAAGCTGGCGGATGAGGTCGTGTTGCCGGCGCTTCTTGTTGATCCGCGTGTCGTGGTAGTCGGGGCCGAGGTCCTGGTAGCAGGCGCTTGGGTCGGATAGCAGGTGCCAGATGATGGTCAGTACCGAGTTGCCGACGGCGACGATCGCGCGTTTCTTACCCCGCCGGCGGGCAAGCCGCCGGTAACGCTCGCCGAGGAAGGTGTTCGAACGGGAGAGTCCAGCGACGATCTCGCCGATGGTGCCGGCCAGCCACGGGTTGCCCTTGCCGGTGCTG
>NZ_VSFA01000323.1 GCF_008119785.1 Micromonospora sp. MP36
GCGTACTCGGGGTTGGTGATCTGCTCCGGCGTACCCCAACCCGAGCTCGGCCGCTGCTGGAACAGGCCCAGCGAGTCGTGATCATTGGCGTCACCCAGGTGGCCCAGGTTCTCCAGCTTCGACTCCTGCAGACTCGTAGCGATCGAGATCACCGCAGCCCGCTCCGGCAGACCCGCCTTCTTCGTCGCCGCGATGATCGCCTTCACATTCGCGACCTGCTCGTCGTTCAGGGCGATGCGCGACTGGGCGCCCTGCACACCATGCGGGATCAGCTTGCCCATGTCCGGCTTGTCGGCCTGCACCGCGGCCACCGGCTTCACA
>NZ_VSFA01000324.1 GCF_008119785.1 Micromonospora sp. MP36
CGGAGAACCGGCGCAACACCGACCGGGCGCCGACCGAGTCCAGCTCACCGAACGTGCCCGGACCGGAAGCTGCTAGTTCCCGGCACAGCGCCTGATAGCCGGTCAACGGCGCGTCCCGGCGGCGGCGCCGCCATCCGTTGACCTCCAACACACACGCCCACACATCACCAGCCGAACGCAGCAGCCCGAAACACCGCCGCCGCTGCCCACCAGTCACCCGCAGAGCAACACGAGCGGTCCGATACACCACCCGCGGCGCGGCAGGATCCCGACGGCGAGGCACAACCACACCCAACCCGACGGGTACGACAGTTTCCC
>NZ_VSFA01000325.1 GCF_008119785.1 Micromonospora sp. MP36
CGGCGGCGAACGGGATCATCACGCGTGGTGTCCTGCTGGACATCGCGAGGGTCCGCGATGTGCCGTGGTTGGAACCGGGGCAGGGTGTGTTTCCCGAGGATCTCGAGGAGGCCGAGCGTCGCCAGGGTGTGCGGGTGCGATCCGGCGATGCGGTACTCCTGCGGACCGGCTATGGCCGCGTCCGACACGAGACCGGGGCGGCCAACGGTTTCACGCAGGCTGGCTGGCACGCGTCCTGCCTGCCGTGGCTGCATGAACGGGGGGTCGCGCTGATCGGCGCTGACACTCCCCAGGACGTTCAGCCGTCGGG
>NZ_VSFA01000326.1 GCF_008119785.1 Micromonospora sp. MP36
TAGCGGCGCGATCCGCGCGTACTCGACATCCGTCAGCTCGAACCGTCCACCCACGACAGACATGAATAGCCGAACCACGCCGCAAGATCCAGGAGACACGCCCTAGTGCGGTGTCCACTAATGTTCACCGGGTTTCCGGTGGTTGTTGTGGATCCTCGCCTTCCGGGCGAGCGACTCCCCACCGGGTGGTGGGGCGGGCCTCCGCGGGCCAACTGATCCTCGCGCCGCCATGGTTGGGCGGCGGGGGTCACGCCGGGACTGGCCGGCACCGGGGAGGTGTCGGCCTGCTCGACGGTGCGTGACCACCTC
>NZ_VSFA01000327.1 GCF_008119785.1 Micromonospora sp. MP36
GGGGAGTTGCCCCCTGGTCCTGGACACTTGAGCCTTGGATCGTGATGGTCCGGGGAGATCAGGAGTCCCTGACAAATGGTGATGAAGCACTACCCCGCCGAGTTCAAGGCTGACGCGGTCGCGTTGTACCGGTCTCGGCCGGGGGCGACGATCGCGCAGGTCGCTGACGATCTGGGTGTCAATCGGGAGACGTTGCGCAGTTGGGTCCGCGCCGATGATCGGCGTCGGGGCGTAGCGGCCGGGCCGGCGGGGCCGCCGGCGGCCGGTTCGGTGGAGGACGAGAACGCGGCGTTGCGGCGGCGG
>NZ_VSFA01000328.1 GCF_008119785.1 Micromonospora sp. MP36
CGCCACCGCATAGGGGTGGATGATCCCCAGATCCACCCCGGCCACCCTGGCCGGGTCCGGTCCCTCACCCGGCGGATACGTCGCCACCGGGACTTCGGCGGTCACGTCCAGGAACAGGCGGCCGCCCTCACACAGCAGGGTGACCGACCGGACCTGCTCAACCGGATACGGCACCTCCCGCGCCAACCGGATCCACAACGGCGGGCTGTTTTGCGCGGTGGGGATCCGCACCCGCCGCCCGTCGAGGGTGAAGGTGCCGTGATGCCAGCGCACCGGCATCAACGCCCGCCGA
>NZ_VSFA01000329.1 GCF_008119785.1 Micromonospora sp. MP36
TACGGCTCGATCGCCGGTGTCGGGTCCGGGTTGAGGGACCGGCAGGTGCGCGACCGGTGGCTGGCCGACGGCACACACGCCCGGTTTGGTGTGTTGGCGAATGCGTGGAAGGAAACCGTCCGCGACGCCATGGCCGACATCGGAGCGAACCTGGAGGCGGCCAAGGTCGACGTCCGGCGGGCGATCAGCCGGCGCACCAACGATCCGGTCGAGCGTAAGCGGATGTTCGGCGCGTTGAAGGCCGACCAGTGGGCCGGTGATCCGTTCCTGTCTCGGCAGATGCGCAAGCA
>NZ_VSFA01000033.1 GCF_008119785.1 Micromonospora sp. MP36
CACCCTGGCGTTCGAGAAGGGTCTGAAGCAGGTCGACGGCTGGCAGGACATGCCCCTGACCCAGGCGGCGCAGACGGTGCAGGTGTCGGCCTACCCGGACGCCTACGCCCAGTGGGAACAGCAGGCCGCCGACCTCGTCGCCCAGCACTGGAACAGCTGACCCAACAGCTGAGCACAGCACAACCGAGCACGCTGCTGGCCGGCACCCCAACCAAGGGTGCCGGCCAGCGCCGTCTCCAGAGAACGCCGTCTCCAGAGAGCGCCGTCTCCAGAGAGCGCCGTCTCCAGAGACCTTGGGCAAACCCGTCCGCCGTGAACGGCAACTGTCCAAGATCGGAAAACGGCACAGGTTGCACCAGAGGAAGAACCGTGACCGGCGGGCGGGCAAGGAGCACGACGGGGCTGGGGGCGAGGGTGACCGGCGCAGGGATCAAGCCTGACCGCCCGGAGCCGGTCACCCTCGCCCCCAGCCCCAAGCGCAACCACTGACCCACCGAGACGCAGTCCACAAGCGCAGCCAGAGACCGGGGCCAAGCCCACGAGCGCAACCCCCCCAGCGGCGACCCGGCCGTGAACCCGGCAACCGTCGCGGAGAGCTGAGCGTAGAGTCGGGCGGTGGACCGTACCGAATCACTGCCGGCGCAGACCGTCCCACCTGGCGCGGCGCCCGTCGACCCGGGCAGCGTGCTGCTGCCGGGCCACGACGTGCCGCTGGGCCGTTACACCACGGTGCGGCGGCTGTTGCCGCAGCGGCAGCGGCGGATGGTGGGCGCCTGGTGCTTCGTCGACCACTTCGGACCGGACGACGTCGCCGAGCGCCCCGGTATGGAGGTGCCACCGCACCCGCACACCGGGTTGCAGACCGTCACCTGGCTGCTCGATGGGGAGATCCTGCACCGGGACAGCCTGGGCAACGTGCAGCCGATCCGCCCGGGGCAGCTCAACGTGATGACCTCGGGGCACGGCATCGCCCACTCGGAGCGGTCGCCGGCGGCGCACCCGCCGGTCATGCACGGCGTCCAGCTCTGGGTGGCGCTGCCGGACCCGGCCCGGGCGGGCGGGGCGGACTTCGCCCACCACGCGGAGCTGCCGCGCTGGCGCGACGGCGACCTGGACGTGACGCTGCTGGTCGGCGAGGTGGGCGGCGAGCGTTCGCCGGCCGTGGTGCACACTCCGCTGGTGGGCGCGCAGCTCGAGGTCCGCGGTCCGGCGCCGGCCACCCTGCCGCTGCGCCGCGACTTCGAGTACGGCCTGCTGGCGATGTCCGGCTCCGCCGAGGTGGACGGGGTGCCGTTCGCGCCGGGAGCCCTGCTCTACCTGGGTTCCGGTCGGGCCACGCTGACCCTGCGCGCCGCCCCGGGCAGCCGGCTGCTGCTGCTCGGCGGTACGCCGTTCGAGGAGCCGCTGGTCATGTGGTGGAACTTCGTGGGCCGCTCGCACGAGGAGGTCGCCGCCGCTCGCGAGGACTGGATGGCGGGCCGACGGTTCGGCACGGTCGCCGACGATCCGGCGCCCCCGCTGCCCGCCCCGGCGCTGCCCACCACCCGGCTGAAGGCGCGGGACCGCAGCGGCGGTGTCCTCGGCTGAATGTCCGGCCCCGGCGCGGGTAGACGCGGGCATGCCGACCAGTGCGATTTCCAACATCGAGGACAAGAAGCGGCTGGTCCGCCGGCTCGCCGGGGACGGGCGGGGGTTCGCCGAACGGTATGGGTTCCGGGTCACCAACAACCCGGCCCAGCTGTTCCAGGTGCTCTACCTGTCCGTTCTGCTGGCCCGTCGGGGGGACTACCGCAAGGCCGTCGACAGCGCGGTGGCGCTGCGGGACAGCGGGTGGGAAAGCGCGGCCCGGCTGGCCCGGTCGCTGCACACCGACCGGGTACGCGTGCTGCGCGAGGCGGGGCAGCGCGGCGACGTGGACCAGTTGGCCACCGTGCTCGGTGACCTGGCCCGTGCCGTGGTGGACCGGTACCGGGGCGACCTGCGCCGGTTGCGGACGGCGGCGCAGCAGGATCCGGCCCGGGAACGGCGGCTGCTCGGCGACCTGCCCGGAGTGGACGACCAGGTGATCGACCTGTTTCTGCGCGAGGTCCAGGCGGTGTGGCAGGAGGTGGCGCCGGTGGCCGACAAGCGGGCGCTCGTCGCGGCGCGCCGGCTGGGGCTGGGCCGCTCCGCCGACGACCTGGCCGGGCTGGCCGGCGGCCGCGAGTCGGAGCGGCTGGCCTGGCTCGTGGGTGCACTGGCCCGGGTGGACCTGGAGAAGCGGTACGCCGAGCTGACCGGCTGACCGGCCCGTGTGGCGGGACACAATTCTGCGATAGTCACCCGTTCGGCTGACGTCGCGTTGTATGGTGATCGTGGCAGCGATGCCCGCCCGGTTCGGGCGAACATCCACCGCTTGGCGGTCGCGACCCGGTTCGGGCGTGGACCACCAGGGACAGGTGTTGCGTGGCGCCCCAGGTCGCGGTTCGTGACCCGGGGCGCCCGCCTGTCTTTCGCTTCACTTCGCCAGGCTGCCCACCAGGTTGACGGTCGCCGCGATGATGATCGCTCCGAAGAGGTACGCCAGTAGTGCGTGCCGCAGCACGCTGCGCCGCATCTCGGAGCTGGTCAGGTCGGTGTCGGAGACCTGGAACGTGGCCCCCACGGTGAACGCCAGGTAGGCGAAGTCCGCATAGCACGGCGGTTCCGTCTGGTGGAAGTTCACCCCGCCCGGCGTACCCGTGTAGAAGAGCCGGGCGTACCGGATGGTGAACACGGTGTGCACCACGAACCAGGAGACCACCACGCTGAGCACGGCCAGCCCGGCATACGCCTCCAGCCCGGGCTGCCGCTGGGCGTGCGCGCTGATCAGCACCACCCCCACGGCGAGCAGGCTGACCACGCAGGCGCCGAGCAGCAGCACGTCCCGCATGGCCCGGTTCGGGTCCTCGAACACCGCCAGCCGCGCGGTCTGGTCGGCATCCAGCCGCCCGAGGCGAGCCCACACCAGAGCCAGCCAGCTCAGCGCGGCGGCGTCCCAGCCCACCAGCGGGGCGAGCGCCGGGGTGAAGAGCGCCGCGCACAGTCCACCGCACACCACCCCGACCACTCCCATGAGGACGAGCTGCACGGAAGCCGGAATGTGCCCGTGCAGATGGGGGTGTGCGCTGCGCACCGCGGCGGGGGTCAGATGCCGCGTACGTGCTGCGAGACCCGCTGGTGCTTGTCCCGGGCCTGCGCCGCGCGCTGCGACCGGTCGACCTCGGGGGCGGCTTCGATGCCCGCCGAGCGGGCCACCTCGTTGCCGTTGGCGTAGTCCACCGGGGGCAGCGCCCGCAGCGCCTTCAACACGTCCGGCGGCGCGCCCTCCCGTTCGGCCTCCCGGATGACGTCGTCCTTCCCGGCCGGATAGTCCAGCGCCGACAGGTAGTCAAGGACGTCGGTGTAACTCGCCATGAGTCGGGCTCCTCGCGCCTCGGTTGCGGTCACGACCGGCGGCGGTTACCCACCGGGCCGCCGGTCACGCACGGGGCGGCGGAAAATCCGCGTCGTTTCCGCCGCCCGTTGGCGGGTAGGCGGGTTCGCGCACCGAAAGGGGTACCACCGATGCAATACCTCACCTTCGTCGACCGCGTGGCACGGCGTACCGGGGCGTCCGAGGAGCGGGCGGCGGAGCTGACCGGTGCCACGTTGGAGACCCTGGCCGAACGGTTGACCGGCGGCGAGGTGCTGGATCTCGCCGCGCAACTGCCGAAGGCGCTCCAGCGGATGCTCAAGCCTCACCCGCGTACCGAGGCGGCGGAACGGTTCGGGGCGGCCGAGTTCGTCGCCCGGGTCGCCCGCCGGGCCGACGTCGACGAGAACGCCGCGCGGGACACCATCCGGGCCGTGTTCACCACGCTGCGCGAGGCGATCAGCGGCGGGGAGTTCCAGGACGTGGCGGTGCAGTTGCCGCGCGACTACCGGGACATCGTGGAGCCGGCGCTCGCCCCGGCCCCGGCGCGGCGCGGCTGAGCCGGGCCGCGTGGCCGTCAGGCGACCGTGCCCTCGGCACGCAGGGCCGCGATCCGGTCGGGGTCGAAGCCGGCCTCCGTGAGCACTTCGTCCGTGTGCTCGCCGGGGTGTGGGGGCCTCCGGCGTACGGAGGTGGGGGTGGCGGAGAAGCGTGGCGCGGGCGCCGGCTGGGTGACCCCGTCGTGGTCGACGAAGACGCCCCGGGCCGCCAGGTGGGGGTGTTCCGGCGCCTCCGCCCAGTCCAGCACCGGCGCGACGCAGGCGTCCGACCCGGCGAGCAGCTCCGCCCACTCGTCCCGGGTCCGGGTGCGGAACAGCCGCGCCCACGCGGTACGCAACGCCGGCCAGTTCGCCGGGTCGATCCGGTCCGGGGCCTCGTCGCCGTCCAACGGGAAACCGGTGAGCCGGACCAGCTCGTCGTAGAACTGCGGTTCCAGCGCACCCACCGCGAGGTACCGCCCGTCGGCGCACTCGTACGTGTCGTAGAAGGGCGCGCCGCCGTCGAGCAGGTTCACCCCGCGTGGGTCCTGCCACCTGCCGGACCGCCGGAGGGCGTGGATCTGGGTGGCCAGCACCGACACGCCGTCCACGATGGCCGCGTCGACGACCTGGCCGGGCGCGCCGGCGCGGATCGCGTACAGGGCGGCGACGACGCCGAGGGCCAGCATCATCCCGCCGCCACCGAAGTCGCCGAGCAGGTTCATCGGCGGCACGGGGCGTTCGCCGGCGCGGCCGACGCCGTGCAGTGCGCCGGTCAGCGCCAGGTAGTCGATGTCGTGGCCGGCGGTGTGGGCGAGCGGCCCGTCCTGCCCCCAGCCGGTCATCCGCCCGTACACCAGTCGGGGGTTGACGGCGAGGCAGTCGTCGGGGCCGAGGCCGAGCCGCTCGGTGACGCCGGGCCGGAAGCCTTCCAGCAGCGCGTCCGCCCCGGCCACCAGGGCCAGCACCACCTCCCGCCCCGCCGCGGATTTGAGGTCGACGGCGAGCGAGCGGCGGTTGCGGGTGAGCAGGTCGCCGGGGATGCCGAGGCCGGCCGGGGTGGTGCGGTCGACGCGGACCACGTCCGCGCCGAGGTCGGCCAGCATCATCGCGGCGAACGGGCCGGGGCCGATGCCGGCCAGCTCGATCACCCGGACGCCGGTGAGCGGGCCCTCGTTGGTCACCGCGTCACCATAGGGCGCGGGCTCGCCGGACACCATGCCTCGCCGGCACACTCAGCGGTTGACCAGGGCAATCATCCGATTCCGGACTTGGCGGTCGAGCTGAGGTTGCCCTAACCTGGAGCGCGCGAGGGGAGTACTTCCCACGAACCATTCCGGTCAGTACGGCGTGCCCGGCGCGCCTCGGGTGGTTGCCCACGGAGGGTGGGTGAAGGAGACCTCGAACATGACAGGGTGTTCGAGGAGACTCCATGACCGAATTGTCGTACCTGTCCGCGGCCGAACTGTCGACGGTCGGCACCCCCGCCCTGTGGGCGGTGACCATCGCCGGCGTGCTCGCCCTGCTGGTGCTCGACTTCCTGGTCACCCGCCGCCCACACGAGGTGTCGCTCAAGGAGGCCCTGGGCTGGTCGGCCTTCTACGTCGCCCTGCCGCTGGCCTTCGGCGTCTGGGTCTGGTCCCGGTACGGCTCCGAACTGGGCGTCCAGTACCTGACCGGCTACCTGGTGGAGAAGTCGCTCTCGGTCGACAACCTGTTCGTCTTCATGTTGTTGCTGGCGGCGTTCGCGGTGCCCGCGGTGCTGGCCCAGCGCGTCCTGCTCTACGGCATCGCCGGCGCGCTGGTGCTGCGCGCGGTCTTCATCGCGCTCGGCGCCGCCGCCCTGCAGACCCTCGACTTCGCCTTCCTGCTCTTCGCGATCATCCTGATCGTCACCGCGGTCAAGCTGCTCCGCGACGCCCTCTCCGGGCACGAGCAGGAGGTCGACATCAACAAGATGCGGTCGGTGAAGGTGCTCCGCCGGGTCATGCCGGTGGTCGACGAGTACCAGGGCACCAGGATGACCGTGCGGCAGAACGGCCGCCGCGCGCTCACCCCGCTCGCCCTCGTGGTGGTCGCGGTGTTCGCCACCGACGTGGTCTTCGCCGTCGACTCGGTGCCGGCCGTCTACGGCATCACCGAGGACCCGTACCTGGTCTTCGCCACCAACGCGTTCGCCCTGCTCGGCCTGCGCGCGCTCTACTTCGTGCTGCATGCCGCGCTGAGCCGGCTGGTGCACCTCAGCTACGGCCTGGCCGTCATCCTCGCCTTCATCGGCGTCAAGCTCGGCCTGCACTGGGCACACGGCATCTGGCCGGGCGTGCCGCAGATCCCCACCCTCGCCTCGCTCGGCGTGATCATCGGCATCCTCGTGGTGGTCACCCTGACCAGCCTGCGCGCCACCCGCGACCGCGAACCGGGCGACACGGGGGTCGTCGCCGAGCGCCACTGAGCCCACCGGCCGGGCCGGCTGCGGTGGTCACCCACCGCGGCCCGTCCGGCCGAACCCCACGCCCGGTCCACCCCTCGGGTGGTACGACTGACGGGTGGGAATCGTGTCGCCGGGCTTCCAGGGCCGGCCCCGCTCGGCCGAGCCGGCCCTGCCGCCCGGGCAGTACCTCACCGAGGACTGGCCGGTGCTCTCCGCCGGCCCGACCCCGAAGGTGTCGCTGGACACCTGGGAGTTCGTGGTCACCACCGAGACCGGCGCCGAGTTCCGCTGGTCCTGGACCGAGCTGATGGGCCTACCGCAGGAGACGCCCACGGTGGACATCCACTGCGTCACCCGCTGGTCCAAGCTCGGCACCAACTGGCAGGCCGTCTCGCTGGACACTTTGCTCGAAGGCATCGACACCGACGCGCGGTACGCGCTGGCCCACTCGTACGGCGGGTACACCACGAACCTGCCGCTGGAGGACCTGCGCGGCGGGCGGGCCTGGGTGGCGCACGCGTACGAGGGCGGCCCGCTACCCGCCGAGCACGGCGGTCCGGCCCGGCTGCTCGTGCCGCACCTCTACTTCTGGAAGTCGGCGAAGTGGGTGCGGGGCATCCGGCTGCTCGTCGACGACCAGCCGGGCTTCTGGGAGACCGCGGGCTACCACGACTACGGCGACCCGTGGCGCGAGCAGCGCTACCAGGGCGACTGAGGTGTCCGCGCCCCCGGCCGGCAACCGGGTCGCCGTGCCGTTGACCTGGCGGGTGGCCCGTCTCGCCGAGCGCCGGACCGAGACGCCGACCGCGCAGACCCTGGTCCTGGACGTGCCCGACTGGCCGGGGCACCTGCCGGGGCAGCACGTCGACGTCCGGCTCACCGCCGCCGACGGCTACCAGGCGGCCCGGTCGTACTCGCTGGCGGAGCCCGCCGACGCCGGCCGGATCGCGCTGACCGTGCAGCGGGTGCCGGACGGGGAGGTGTCGCCGTACCTGATCGACGTGTGGGCCGAGGGCGACCCGGTGGAGGTGCGCGGGCCGGTCGGCGGCTGGTTCGTCTGGCGTACCGCGGAGACCGCGCCGGTGCTGCTGGTGGCCGGCGGGTCCGGGGTGGTGCCGCTGATGGCGATGGTCCGGGCCCGCCGGGCCGCCGGCAGCCGGACACCGTTCCGGCTGATCTACTCGGTCCGCACCCCCGACGACGTCTTCTACGCCGAGGAGTTGCGCCGGCGCGCCCGCGACGACCAGGGCCTGGACGTGGCGTACCTGTACACCCGCCAGGCGCCGGCGGACTGGCGGGGTGAACCGCACCGGATCAACCTGGCCGACGTCAACACCCACGGCTGGCCGCCCGACCTGGATCCGCTCTGCTACGTCTGCGGCCCGACCGGCTTCGTGGAGACCGTGGCGGACCTGCTGGTGGGGCTCGGCCACCCGACCCGGCGGGTGAAGACCGAACGCTTCGGCCCGACCGGGTGACCGAGGAGGACGCATGACCGACATGTCCTACCTGGACGGCAACATGCTGGACGGGCCGCTGCGGGAGATCTTCGCGGTGGACCTCAGCACGGCCACCGGGCGCTGCGCGTCCTGCGGCACGGCCGGCCCGATGGCCGGGCTGCACGTCTTCTCCCACGCCCCCGGCCTGGTGGGTCGCTGCCCGGTCTGTGGGCAGGTGATGCTGCGGCTGGTCCGGGCGCCCGAGCGCGCCTGGCTGGACCTGCGCGGGGCCACCGTCCTCGAGTTGCCGATGCCGCTCGACCAGCCCCACCCGGGCCCGCTGTAGCCCGGGACACGGCCGGATCGCCGAGGTGGCGCGATCACCTGGGGCTCGACCGGCCCACCTCGGCGACATGGCGTCCGGTTGTCGAGCCGGTCCGCGGACGGAGACGGGGCTCAGCCGGCCGTGTCCGACAGGCGCCGCCAGGCCAGCGCGGTGAGTGCCGCCAGCGCGGCCGCGGCCAGCCAGAACGGCGCCAGGATGCTTCCGGTCACCTGGGCGACGAGGCCGCCGGTCACCGTGCCCACGGCCGCCCCGCCCAGATCGGCGAGGGAGTAGACGCTGTTCACCCGGCCGCGCAGCCGGTCCGGCACGAGGCGCTGCCGTAGCGACACCACGAGCACCCCCCACACCATCGCGTGCACCCCCCACACCGCGAGGGCGGTCCCGGCCACCCAGGGCTGCCGGGTGGTGGCCAGCACGACCTGGAGCCCGATCTCGACCAGCAGTCCGGCCCGCAGCAGCGTCGGGGTGCCGAACCGGGCCCGCAGCCGGGTCGCCAGGGTGCTCCCGGCGAGCCCGCCGAGCGCGGCGGCGGTCAGCAGCACCCCGTAGCCGACCTCGGCGAGGCCGAGCCGCTGGCGGGCGTACAGCACGAACGCGGCGAACGCCGCGCAGAACGCCACGTTCATCACCGCGATGCAGCCGGCGAGGGCCCGCAGCACCGGCACGCCCCACAGGGCGCGTACCCCGGCGGCGATGTCCGCCCGCAGCGAGCGTCTCGGGCCGGCGTCCGGGGCGGCCGCGGGTGGGACCGGTCGCCAGCGCAGCAGGGCCAGCAGCAGCCCGGCCAGTCCGAAGGTGGCCGCGTCGAAGCCGAACGGCAGCGCCGCCGCGACCACGAAGAGGTACGCCCCGAACGGCTTCGCGGCGAACTGGTTGCCGATCACGAAGGTGGCGAAGAGGCGGCTGTTGGCCTGCTCCAGCCTCTCCGGCGGGACCACCGAGGGCAGCAGCGCCCCGGCGGCCGTGTCGGCCAGGGTCTCCCCGACGCCGGCGAGGAAGAACGCCAGGCAGATCAGCGGCACGGTGGCCACCCCGGCGAGCACCGCCCCGGCCAGGGCGGCGAGGACCAGGCCCCGGCCGAGGTTGACCCCGATGATCAGTCGGCGCCGGTCCAGCCGGTCCACGAGCGCCCCGCTGACCAGGGCGAACAGCAGCCAGGGCAGCTGCGGGGCGAGGGCCGCGGCGGCCACCGCGGCCGGGTCCGGGGTGAGCGAGGCGACCAGCAGCGGGCCGGCGACCAGGGTGACGCCGTCACCAAGGTTGGAGACCGCGGTGGCGGTCCAGAGGCGGCGGAAGTCCCGGCCGAGCCGGCCGGTGGGAACGGTGGCCGTCATGCCGGCCACCGGGCAGGGATACGCGGTCCGGGCACGACGGGGCACCCGGACGGGCCGTCCGGAAACACGAGGAATCTCCCTCGGAAGCGATGTGTGGCGTACGCACGCCAGGACGGGGGACCCGCGCAAGGGTCACCTGATCGCTTCGCGGCGAGAGGGTGGTGTCGAGGGGGCGGCCCGGGGAACCCGGGCTCGGGTCAGGACACGGTCCCCAGCGGCGAAGCGGAAACCAGCACCGTGCCGACCAGAACCTTCGCCATGACCGACCTCCCGTCGTCGGGCCCCACGCTAGGCGATCTCGATCCGCCGCGCGACCCCTGTTGGACAGCGGGTCGGCCGGTGGCCGAGAGTGGGGCACCGTGAGATACCTGCGTACCGACGGCCGGGTGGGCATCCGGCGACCCCGGCCGGCCGACGAGGCCGAGTTCATCGCGGCGGCCCGGCGCAGCCGCGAGCTGCACCACCCGTGGCTGTCCGCCGCCGACGACCCCGAGGGGTACGCCGCGTACCTGCGCAAGATCCGGGGGCGGGACAGCTCGGGTTACCTGTTCTGCGACGTGGCCACCGGGGAGATCGCCGGGTACGCCACCATCAGCGGCATCGTCATGGGCGCGCTGCGCGGCGGCTACCTGGGCTACGCCGCCTTCCTGCCGTACGCCGGCACCGGGCACGCCTCGGCCGGGATCCGCCTGGTCATCGGGCACGCCTTCACCGCGCTCGGGCTGCACCGGCTGGAGGCGAACATCCAGCCCGGCAACGAGCCGTCGAAGCGGCTGGCCCGCCGCCTCGGCTTCCGGTTGGAGGGCTTCTCCCCGGACTACCTCTTCATCGACGGAGCCTGGCGGGACCACGAGCGGTGGGCGATCACCGCACCGGAGCCTGGGCACGCCTGACGGCCCGGCGCGGGCTGGCGGCCGGCCCGGACTGGACCAGCTCCCGCGGCAGCGTGAGGCCGTGGGCTCTAGCCCGGGCAGCAACCACCTGAGCCCGCCAGCCACGAGGGGCGGCCGCCGTCCCGGCGACCGCCACCGTTGTTGCTCGACTCAGCGCCCCGGGCCCCGCGCCTGGGGGCGCTGCCCGGTCAACCGCTCCAACTTCGCCTGCTTGTGGTCCACGCGCCGGCGCTGCCGCGCCGTGAGCCGCGGGCGGCCACTCTGCCGCTGGTAGTTGGACACGCGCCGGTCGGTCGGCAGGATACTCACAGCGGGCTCCCTCCGATGGACTTGACGGCGAGGGGGACGTCCCGCAGCGCCGGCACCTCCTGGCGCTGCGGCTCCCGGGTCAGGGTCGCGGTGCCCCGGTCCGCCCGTACGTCCAGGTAGGGCGGGCTGTCGCCCGCGGCTTGGCCGGCCACCGCGACGGCGACCGGGGCACGGCACTGCCGGTCCGGCCGGACCTGGATGGTCTGCCCGGGGCGGAGCAGGTACGAGGCCCGGTTGACCTTGCCGCCGTCGACGGTGAACGTGTTGTGTGCGACCAGGTCGCGGGCCTCGTTGATGGAGCGGGCGAAGCCCGCGCGGTGCACCAGCGCGTCCATCCGCTGCTCCAGCTCGCCGACCAGGTTCTCCGCCGAGTCACCGGGTTGGCTGACGGCCGCCACCAGGGCCCGGGCGAGTTGCCGGTCCCGCAGTTCGTAGCGGGCGCGTACCTGGTGGCGCGCGATGTCGTCCAACCAGGGTCCCCCGGGTGCGGGCCGCGGCCCGCCGCGTACGCCCACCGGATGCCGTTGCCGCCGCATCCGGTAGCCGTACGCGGGGTGGATCGGGAACACGTCCTCGGGCGAGGGACGTACCGTGGTCCGGACCGCCATGTCGTTTCCTCCCTCGGCTCTCGCGGTCCGTCCACCCTCCGTCGCCACCGGGTGAGGCCGCCCCACCCGATCCGGGTGACCCTCAGCTGCCCGGCTTCGGGAAGGCGACCGGGCTGCGGTGCCCGTCCCGGTCCACCGCCCGGACACCGAAGAAGACGTTGTCCTTGGACAGGTCGACGGTCACCTCGGTGACGTCACCGACCGGGAGCACCTTCTGCCACTCGGCCGCGGTGGTCTCCCGCCACACCACCTCGTAGCCGGCGAGGTCCGGCTCGGCGCCCCGCTGCCAGCGCAGGGTGGTGTCGTTGGTCAGGTTGGTGGTGACGATGGTGACCCCCTTCGGGGTGCCCGGCGCCTGGGCCAGCGACCAGAGCGTGGCGCCGTTCACCCGGGCCACCCGGGTGATGTAGTCGAAGTCGCAGAACTCCGGCAGGTCCCCGTACTGGACCCCGTCCACGACCCGGACGTCCTGGTGCTGGTGGGCGAAGTCCTCGTTCGGCTCGGTGAACCGGCCGGCCGGCCAGCCCTCGCGCAGGAACGAGATGTGGTCGCTGCCGCGCAGGTAGCGGTCCCGCCGATAGACCACCCGGACCTGCATCCCGGTGGCCCCGTTCTCCGCCACGTCGCTGACGAACCGGGCGAGCTGCCGGGACGGGGAGTCGTTCTCGCCGCCGACGGACTGCCGGGTGCTCGCCTCGGCCGGGGTCTCCGCGGTCGGCACCCCCTCGGCGAAGAGCCGGACAACTCGCGGGTCGCGGGTGCCGTCGTCGGCGGTGCTGCTGCCGACGATGTCGTTGCTGAACATGCCCTGGCAGTCCACGCCCGCCGCCTTGAGCTGCTTCGCCAGGTAGGTCGAGCCGTACAGGTTCTGCTCCTCGCCGGCGACCGCGGCGAACACGATGGTCGCCTCGGTGCGCCGGGTGGCCATCACCCGGGCCAGCTCCATCACCACCGCCACGCCGGAGGCGTCGTCGTCGGCGCCCGGCGCGTCGCTCACCGCGTCCATCACGTCGGTGCAGCGGGAGTCGTAGTGGCCGGTGATCACGTAGACCCGGTTCGGCGTGACGTCGCCGCGTAGGGTGGCCACCACGTTGGTGATCCGGGTGGGGGTGGGGATCCGGGAGGCGGGCTGCTGGACGTACGACTGCAGCTCGACGGTCATCCGGCCGTCCGACGCGGCGGCGTATCCGGAGAGCTGCTGGTGGATCCAGTCCCGGGCCGCGCCGATGCCCCGGACCGGGTCGTCCTGGCTGGAGAGGGTGTGCCGGGTGCCGAAGGCGGCGAGCCGGCGTACGGTGGCCTCGATCCGGTCCCGGTCGACCTCGCGCAGCAGCGCGGACAGCTCCCGGCCCGGCGGCTGGGGCAGGACCGGGTGGCCGGGGCCGGGCGGCGCGACCGCCTCCCCGGCGGCGGCCGGCGTGGCGGCGGCGAACGGTGCGGCGACGGTGGCGGCGGTGGCCGCGGCGGATGCGGTCAGGAAGGTGCGCCGGGTCGACCTCCTGGGCCGGTCGTCGGCGGTCTCGTGCGATCCCATCCGCGCATCCTCGCCGTTGACCGCGAGGTTTGTCTATATCGTCTGGAGTGGATGCGCTGCGGTGCGGATCCCCTCCGGGTCGCCGCTTGCCGGCCCGCCGTCGGCACCGACGGGCTGTCGGTCGCCGTCCCCGGGGAGCGGTCCGCTGCCCGTCGGCGCGTCGCCCGCCTCGCCCGGATCGCCGTCCGTGGGGGGCCGGTCCGTGGTGGCGGGTGCGGCGGTCGCCGTGGCATGGCCTCGGCGGCGGAGCGCGGCGACCCGGTCGGCGAGCCAGGCCAGCACGGCCTCGACCGTGGCGGCCGCCAGGATGACCAGACCGACCCGCAGCAGGACGGCCTCCTGGATCCCGAAGCGGGTGTACTCGCCGGCGGAGTACATCATGCCGGCCACCGCGCTCGCCGTGCTCGCCAACGCGACAACCGCACCGGCCGCCGCCAGCCAGCGGGCCCGCTTGAACGCCCTGGCCAGCAGGCCGACGCCGAGCGCCATCAGGAAGACCAGGCTCGCCTGGGGCAGCACCCGGTGCCGGTCCGGGAAGAAGAGCTTCTCCGGGACGGCGGGTACGCCCGGCACGGCGGCGGCGTACCGTCCCTCGGTGCCGGCCAGCGAGATCGGCAGTACGGAGAGCACCTGCTCGGTGTATTCGCTCGGGTGGGCCCGCGCGTACCGGTAGCCGACGGACCCCTGCTCCCGCGCCGCCCACGCCCTGAGCGCCGGGCAGTCCCGGTAGGCCTCGATGAACGGGCCCATCGACCAGGTCGAGCCCGCTGCCACCTGCTCCGCCCCGGCGCACCCGGGCATCCCGAACTCCTCCTGGTACGCCGCCTTGACCTGCGGGTTGTTCAACACCTGGAACCGCAGGCGGTAGACGAACGTCGCCTCGGAGAGGCTCAGGCCGCTGCCCCAGGAGCGGTAGCTGTGGTCGACGACCGGCACGATGGCGGCCTGCCAGCCGAGCGCGCCGAGCAGCACCACGGTGGCGAGCAGCGCGTGCCACCGGTACCGCCGCAGCACCGCATGGCCGGCCAGCACGACGACGAGCAGCAGAAGGTACGGCAGCACGTCCTGCCGGGTGAACGTCCACCAGAACGCGACCAGCGCCAGCGCGCCGAGCGCCACCCGGGAGCGGGTCGTGACCCAGATGGTGAGCAGCGCCAGCGCGGCGATGCCGAGGCTGATGGACAGCGACTCGGAGAGCAGGGCGTGGTCCCATGAGTAGACCGACCGGCTCAGGGCCAGGCAGAGCAGCGCGGTGACGGCCAGGATCCGCGCCGGCAGTGACCGCAGCCGCGCCCAGCAGGCACCGGCCAGCAGGCACCAGGCCAGGGTGCTGATCGTCCACTGCAGGGCCACCCGGGCCGAGTCGCTGCCGACCAGCGCGTAGAGCAGCGGCACCCCCCACGGGCGCGGTGCGTGGCCGGTGAACGACAACGTGTCGATCGGCACCTCGCCGGGGCGGGGGGCGTACGAGCGGGTGTCGGGCGCGGTGAAGAGGGTGTAACCGGTCAGGATCCGCACCCGGGCGGACAGGTAGCCGGCGAGCAGGACCACGAGCGGCAGATGCCGCCAGGGCAGGCGCCGCGACGACCAGCGGGGCGCCCGGGCCCAGCTACCCCGATCGTCCGCGGCTTCGGGCGCCTCGATGGCCATGCGAAGTTCCTCACGTCCGTCGCATTGATCATCGGAACCGTAGCGACGGGGCCTCGATCCTGGGTACCCCGGAGCGCCCCGGCGACCGAGAATGAGTCGCTTGGGCCGCCCTGACACGCCGTACGGGCGAGTGCGCCACTCCTCCGTACGGTGTTCGGCCTTCGCGGACCGGATGCCCACGTTTGTCGGGCGTGTCGACGGGAACGGCAATGGGCATGACGAAACCTCGTGTGGTGATCGTGGGGGCCGGTTTCGCCGGTTACCACGCGGCGAAGACGTTGAGCCGGCTGGCCAGCAAGCGGGCGGAGATCGTCCTGCTGAACACGACCGATTACTTCCTCTATCTGCCGCTGCTGCCCGAGGTCGCCGCCGGGGTGGTCGAACCGACCCGGATCTCCGTGCCGCTCGCCGGGACCCTCGACGGCGTCCGGGTGGTGATCGGCGAGGCGAACCGGGTCGACCTGCACAACCGGTGGGTCGGCTACCGGTCGCCGGAGGGCGACGAGGGCCAGCTGGCGTACGACCGGCTGGTGCTCTCCGTGGGCAGCGTTAACAAGCTGCTGCCGATCCCGGGGGTGACCGAGTACGCGCACGGCTTCCGCGGCCTGCCCGAGGCGCTCTACCTGCACGACCACGTGGTCCGGCAGATCGAGCTGGCCGAGGTGACCGACGACCCCGCCGAGCAGCGGGCCCGGACCACCTTCGTGGTGGTGGGCGCCGGCTACACCGGCACCGAGGTCGCGGCGCACGGGCAGCTCTTCACCGACCGGCTCATCGCCCAGCGACCGCACCTGAAGGTACGTCCGCGCTGGATGCTGCTCGACGTGGCGCCCAAGGTGCTGCCCGAGCTGGACCAGCGGATGTCGATCACCGCCGACCGGGTGCTGCGCCGCCGCGGCGTTGACGTCCGGATGGGCACCTCGGTCTCCGAGGCCACCCCGGACGGCGTCATGCTCACCGACGGCGAGTACGTCCCGACCTGCAGCCTGGTCTGGTGCGTCGGGGTACGCCCCGACCCGTTCGTCGCCGAGCTGGGCCTGCGTACCGAGCGGGGGCGCCTGGTGGTGGACGAGTACCTCAACGTCCCCGGCTATCCGGAGGTGTTCGCCTGCGGTGACGCGGCCGCGGTGCCCGACCCCAGCCGCCCCGGGCAGATCTGCGCCATGACCGCGCAGCACGCGCAGCGGCAGGGCAAGCTGGCGGCGCGCAACATCGCCGCCTCGTACGGCCAGGGCACCCGCAAGCCGTACAAGCACCACGAACTGGGCTGGGTGGTGGACCTGGGCGGCAAGGACGCCGCGGCGAACCCGCTGAACGTGTCGATGTCCGGCCTGCCGGCGAAGGCGGTCACCCGCGGCTACCACCTGTTCGCCATGCCGGGCAACCGGGCCCGGGTCGGCGCGGACTGGCTGCTCGACGCCACGCTGCCCCGGCCGGCGGTGCAGCTCGGGTTGGTCCCGGCGAACGCCGTACCGCTGGAGAGCGAGTCGCCCGAGGTGGTCCGCCGCCGGTGACACTCACTGGGCGGGCCGGGCGGCCGGCGACCTCAGCCCGCGTGGCGGGTGGGTCAATCCGGTCGGTCCTTGCCCGCGTCCTGCCCGCCGGGCGGCCGCCCGGTTGTGCCGTCCGTTCCGGCGGTTCGGCGGCCCGCCGACCCCGAGGCCCCGGGCGGGGCCGAGTCGGTGCCGTTGGCCGGCGCGGGCAGCGTACGCCGGCCGGCGGGAACGAACTCGCGGAGCAGGATCTGCACGATCCCGGCCACCGGGATGGCCAGCAGGGCGCCCAGCAGGCCGGCCAGTTCGGCGGCGAGCAGTCCGCTGACCAGCACGGTGAGCGGGTTGAGCCGGACCGCGCGGGCCATGATCACCGGTGCCAGGAAATGGTTCTCCGCCTGCTGATAGAGGATGAAGAAGACCAGCACCACCACGCCGGTGGTGGGCGATTTCAGGAACCCGGCGCCGATGGCGAGAATGGCGCCGATCGTCGCCCCGACCAGCGGGATCAGGTCCGCGAGGGCGACCAGTAGGGCGATCACCGCGGCGAACGGCACCCCGGTGAGCAGGAGCAGCACGAACGTCATCCCGCCGAGGAGCACGCTGATCAGCAGATTCCCGCTGATGTAGCCGGTGATGGTGCGGGAGGACTCGCGGCCGATCCGGCGCAGCCGCTCCGCGTGGCGGTCGCCGGCGAGGGCCAGTGTCGCCCTGATGATCTTCGGAGCCTCCAGCACCATCAGGTACGCGAGCACCACCACGAGGGCGACCCCGGCGAAGGTCTCGACCACCCCCCGGAGCACCCCGAGGACCGGTTGGCCCAGCCGGGAGGCGTACTGCTCGAGCTGCCCGGCGTGGGAGGTGACGTACTGGAGGACGTGGAACCGGTTCAGCAGCTTGCCGACCGGTCCCTGGCCGGCCTTGGTCTCCCGCAGCAGCTCGGGCGCCCGTTCGGCGAACCGGCTCACCTCCTGCACGAGCGGCAGCACGATTGCCGCGAGCAGCGCGGCGAGCAGCACGAAGGCGGCCACGAAGACCAGCAGGGTGGCCAGTGCGCGGCGCCGGACGAACCGGCGTTCCAGCCGGTCGACCAGGGGCTTCAGGGCCACCGCGAAGAACGCCGCGACGGCGATCAGGATCAGCACCTGCCGGGTCGCCCGAATCAGCGCCAGCGCGGCCAGGGTGGCGAGCACCAGCCCGATGACGATCAGTGTGCGCCGGGCCGTCGACCGATCGTCGGCGTTGCTCATCCGGCGCGCCTACCCGGCCTGGTCGCGGCGAAACCCCGGCGCGTCAGTCCTCGGTGAGGTCGGCGTCGGTGGCCGGGCGGGCGCCGGCGACGAACGCGTCGAGCGCCGCCCGGTGCAGCACGCTGCCGGGCACCGGGTCCCCCGCGGCGCGGGCCACGAGCCGGCGTACCGGCAGCCCGTCGGGGCGCGGGGCGGCGGCGAGCACCAGGTTGCCGTACCGCCGGCCGCGCAGCATCCGCCGGTCGGCGATCAGGCACACGTCGGCGAAGACGGCGCGCAGATTGGCCACCTGCGTGCGGGAGAAGACCAGCGGCGGCAGGTCGGTGACGTTCACCAGGTAGATGCCGCCCGGGCGCAGCACCCGAGCCACCTCGGCGACGAACTCGACGCTGGTCACGTGCCGGGGCATCCGGGCCGCCCGGTAGACGTCGGCGAGCACCAGGTCGTACGCCTCGGCCGGCGCGGCGGCCACCGCCTCCCGGGCGTCCCCGATCTCCACGACGACCTCGGGCGGCACCGGGGGCAGCTCTCGGCGGACCAGTTCGATCACGGCCGGCTCCCGCTCGACGACCCGCTGCGCGGAGCCGGGGCGGGTGGCGGCCAGCCAGCGCGGCAGGGTGAGCGCGCCCCCGCCCAGGTGCAGGGCGGTCAACGGACGTCTGGCCGGGGCGGCCAGGTCGACCACCGCGGCCATCCGCCGGACGTACTCGAAATGCAGGTGACGCGGGTCGGCGACGTCGACGTAGGACTGCTCGACTCCGGCCGCGAGCAGGGTACGCCCGCTCGGCCGGGTCCGGTCCACGACGATCTCCAGGCCCTCCGCGCCGCTGCCCACGGCGGGCAACGGTACCCGTACGGAGTGGGGCCGGCGGGCGCGGTGCCCGCCGGCCCTGCGGCGGCTCAACCGGCGTTCATGCCGGCGCCCGCCTCGTCGATCGCGGCGTCGACCCGCCGGGCCAGGTCCACGTCCTGCGCCGTCACCCCGTCGACCGGTCGGCTCCGTACGGTGATCATGGCGCTGTCCGGTTCCGGTCGGCCGATCTGCGGGCCGCGCCCGGTCTCGACGCGGAGCTGGTCGAGCTGGTCGAGCACCCGGTCCAGGTTGCCGGCCGGCAGCTCGATGGTGCGCACCAGCGACTGTCGGTCGCTGGACCAGTACGGCAGGCTGGCGAGCGCGTCGCGCAGCTCCTGCTCGTTCAGCGGCGCGGTGGCGGACGTCGGGCCCACCAGGCCGCCGCCGGGCTCCGGCGGTGCGAGCAGATCCCGCAACCCGTCCGGTACGCGCAGCGACTCGACCAGGTCGCCGTCGGCGTCGGCCAACGCGGCCAGGGTCGCCTCGGCCTGGTAGCGCGCCTGCTCCGGGCTGAGCCGGCTGCGCCGGCCCACCTCGGCCAGGAAGCCGGGCAGGTCCCGGTGTCGGCCGATGCCGTCCACCGGCACCACGTCGTGCAGCTTCACCGGCACCGCCGCGAGCAGCCGTTCCCGCTCGGCCTCGTCGAGCGCCCAGGCCAGCGCGAGCACGGTCGCCTCCGCCGCGACCTTGGCGGTGGAGAAGTCCACCCCCGCGCGCCGGCTGACGTTGTCGACCAGATCCCGGTAGCCCACCGTGGTGACCCCCGGGGCCTCCGGGGTCCGCTCGGGCAGGGGCCGGGGACGCTCCGGCACGCCGCCCGGCGGGGGCGCGGGGCCGCCCCGCGTGGTGTCCGGCTTGTGGCGCCCGGCCGGCGCCGGCCCGGACCGTTCGCGCTGGTCCAGCGAGGTGATCTGCTTGGACGCGCTCAGGCTGGCGCCGGTCTGGCTCGGCCGCCGGCCGCGTTCCCGGGCCTCCCGGGCCAGGGTCCGGCGGCGCTGGTTGTCGCCCTCCATCTGCTTGCGCATCGTCGCACCTCGTTCCTCTTCGGGTTGCGCCTTCCGCCGCCCGCCTTCCCGGTGCTCCCAGGAAGGAAACGGGGGGCGTTCCGGCGGCCGGCCGGGCTGGCCGACGAGCTTCATTCGCTGGGGGTGAGGGTCGCTCACCCGGTGCGGTTCCACGATCGGGATGGACCGAAAGACTTCCGACGCACGCGGAAGGGAAGGTCGCCATGAAGAGGATCGCCGAGATCGTTCCCGCCCGACCCGGCTGGTACGCCCGGTGGCAGGTCAGCCCGGAAACCACCCGCTGTTACCCGGTCACCCTGTGGGCGCTCCTTGAGGAGGCCGACGGCACCGGCCGCGAGGTCGTCGGCGTCGACTGTGTGGGGCAGTGGCCCGGTGCGGACGACAACGACGCGGCTGGGACATTCGTCCGCTATCTCTTCCAGACGCCCGACACCGGCGCACCCGAGGACGCCGAGTCCCCCACGCTCGGCGAGCTGCGGGAAGCCGGTCCGCGGCTGCAACCGGTCACCGCGGCCTGAGCCACCCTCCCCGGCCCCCGGCCCCTGGTCCCAGGGTCGGGGGCCACCCCTGTCTCCGGGCGGCCACTCAACCCGCGTCGCGGGTCTCGGGTCACCGGGGCCGCCGCCGCCCGACCCAGCTCGCCCGAGCCGGCCGGTGCGGTCGGCCGCACCCTCGGCCACTATGGACGGCGGCGCCGCGACGGTCCCCGGACGGCGCGCTGCCTCGACCGGCCCCGGGTGGTCGACGAGCTGGCGGCGCGGCCGAAGCGGTGACCGGTCGGATGCGGGCGCCGGCGGGGAACCTGCGTACACTTGCTGCACTGCAAACGTCCGCCGTTGGTTGAGCGAGAGGGGCCCCGGTGACGTTCACCGTCACGTACGCCCAGCGGGACGGGGGTGCGGCCCACCTCCGGCTCGCCGGCGAGCTCGACCTGAGCACCGCTCCGGAGCTCAACGCCGCCATCGACCGGCTGGCCGCCGACGGGCAGCGGGAGCTGCTGGTGGACCTCAGCGAGCTGACCTTCTGCGACTCGTCGGGCATCGCGGCCTTCGTGCGCGGCGACAACCGTGCCGCGGCCGAGGGTGGCTGGTTGCGCATCACCGGGGCGACCGGCCGGGTGGCCCGGGTGCTCCAGGTGACCGGGGTGGCCGAGCTGCTGCGGTACGAGGCGGATGTCTCCGGCCCGGCCTCGTCGTCCGGCCCGTGATCGGATAGATTTCCCCGCCATGGGTGACCCGCGCGGTCCCGTTCCGCAGTCGAGACGAAGCAGGTAGGTAATGGGTCCAGGCACCTCGAACCCTGTTCGCATTCTCGTGGTGGACGACGACCCGGGTGACGTCCTGATGATCGAGGAAGCCCTGGTGGACTCGGACGTCGACAAGGTCATCGACGTGGTCAACGACGGCCAGGAGGCGATGGAGTTCCTCCGGCGCGAGGGCCGGCACACCGAGGCCCGGCGTCCGGACATGATCCTGCTCGACCTCAACATGCCCCGGATGGACGGGCGGCAGGTGCTCGGCGCGGTCAAGGGGGACGAGGACCTCCGAACCATCCCGATCGTCGTGCTGACCACCTCCAACGCCGACACCGACATCCTCGGCAGCTACACCCTCCAGGCCAACGCGTACGTGACGAAGCCGATGGACCTGGACGCCTTCAACGACGTGGTGCACCGCATCGACGAGTTCTTCGGCCGGGTGGTCGTCCTCCCCAAGCGCCCCTGAGCGCGCGGATACTGAACATTTTTTCGGAACCGCCGCGGCGGCGGCCGGGAGCCCGCAGGATCGGCAGGTGGGGACGTGACACCAGCTGCCTGGGGGGCGACAGAATGAGGTTCTCGGTCGTTGAGGCCGGCTACGACCAGCGGCAGGTGGACGCCTGCCTGGACGAGCTGGCGATCCGGTTGGTCCGGCTCGCGGCGCGCGCGGAGAGCGCGGGCGGCGCCGGCCGCGAGTGGGACCAGATCCGGCAGGAGGCGACGCAGCTCTGCGATTTCCTGCACCGGCGCACCGCGCCGGTCGAGGTCGACGTGGCCGCCGTGCGGGCCGGGGCGTCGGCGGTGGAGCGGGAGGCGGCGGAGCTGCTGGCCGAGGCCCGCAGCGAGCTGGAGGCCGCCCGGCAGGAGGCCCGCCAGGTGCGCGAGCAGGCGTACGCCGAGGCGGTGCGGGCGCGCCGGGACTTCGAGGCGGCGCTGCTGGCCCGCCGGCGGCGCGCGGCCCAGGTGGAGGAGATGCTGGCCGGGGCACCCGGCGACGTGGTGCCGGCGGACACCCCGACCGCCGCCGCCGGGGTGCCGGCGACCCGGGTCGGCGCTGGCGGTCCCGGGCCGGCCGAGCGGAGCGCCGCCTGAGCGCTGCTCAGACCAGGGCCGCGACCACCGTGGTGGCCCGCTCCTCGTGCTGGGCATACGCGTCGGGGAAGGCGGACACCTGCACGGCCTGGGCGGCCTGGGTGAGGCTCAGGTCTGCCCAGCCGGGCACCTCGTTGAGCGCGGTGAAGAAGGCGCGGGCCGCGTACGCCGGCCGCATCAGCTCGGCGACCGTGCCCCAGCCGCTGCTCGGCCGCTGCTGGAACAGCCCGACCGAGTCGTGGTCGGACCCGCTGCCCTGGTGCGGGTAGTCGTAGGACTCGGGCAGCACGTCGCTCGCGAGGTTGTAGAGGTTGCTCTCCTGCATGGCCGTGGCGACGGCGATGACGAGCGCCCGGCGCGGCAGCTTCATGGCCCGGCCGACGTCGACGATCACCTTGGCGTTGTCCATCTGGAGCTGGTCGAGTCCGGCGACCGGGCGGGGGCGCTTGGGCTTGGTCGGCTTCTTCGGCGTCTTCTTCTTCGTCGGGGTCGGGCTGGGCGTGGCGACCGGGACCGGGGTGACCGGCACGGCGACGGGCGGCGCCGTCCGGGTGAAGTCCCGGGAGGCGCGCTGCTCCGTGGCGGCGCGGTCGGCCAGCACCTGCCGGACGGGCTCGTGCCGCTGGCCGGTGTCCTGGACGCCGACGAAGCCGATCAGGCCGAGACAGCAGGTCACGCCGGCGGCCAGCGCGACCCGGGCGGGCGTCGACCGGGCCGGGCCGCGGCGGCGCGGCGCGGCCCGATGCCGTCCGCTCCTCCGTTCGGCCGATGCGCTGTCGGTCGTCAGGCCACAGACGCACGTCTCGGTCAGGTTCTGCTGCGAGGGGTCGTCGGGGTGCACCCGGAGAGGCTAGAGACCTTCGCGCCGGTTGCCACCGGGGTGATTGGTGGCATGCGCCACAATTTGCCATGATCCACGGGCCCATTACGCTCGGTGAATCACGAAAGCCGCCCTTCTTTCCTTTCGCATTTGTCGGTAATAACGGAAAGACCAGGACGAGGCCGGCAGATGATCATCTTTGCGATGGTTCGACCGCGCCTCCTCCGTTCGGCCCATGCCAAGCCCGGCCGCCTGCGGCTCGTGTTTCAGCCGGGAGGCCCAACCGGGCCGTGGCCGCGGTATGCCGGGATCGCGCCCACCTGGCGTGGGCCGGCTCGATACGATGCGGACGGTGACGGAGCAGATGGTGGATGAGCGTGCCGCCGGTGACCCCACCGGTCGTCCCGGCCGGCGGGGACTGCTGGTCAGCCTCCTCGCCGTGCTGCTCGCCGTGCTGCTCGCCGGCCACCGGGCGGTGCCCAACGTACGCGGCCTGGGCAGCCTCGTCGACAGCGTCACCCCGCTGCTCGGTCTGGGCGTACCGCCGCTCGCGCTGGCGGCGCTGCTGCGCCGGTCCCGGCGGGCGCTGCTCGCCGTGCTCCTTCCGGCGGTCGTCTGGGCCGCGCTCTTCGGCAGCGCCTGGCTGCCGTCGGCGGCCAGCGCCGGGCCGACCTCGGTCCGGGTGGCCAGCCAGAACCTGCGCTCCGGCAACCCCGACCCGGCGGCCACGGTCGGCGCGCTCGCCGGCGCCGAGGCGGACCTGATCGGGCTCCAGGAGGTCGACGACGACGACCGCGTCGACGCGGCGCTGCGGGAGCGGTACCCGCACCGGGCCGCCGTGTCGACGGTGGCGCTGTGGAGCCGGTGGCCGATCCGCGACTCGGTCGGCGTGGACACCGGCCTGGGCTGGGACCGGGCGCTACGGGCCGTGGTCGCCGCCCCGCAGGGCGACCTGGCGGTGTACGTGGTCCACCTGGGCTCCGCCCGGGCCGGGCACACCGCCACCCGCGACGAGACCCTCGCCGCACTGGCCGCCACGGTGCGGACCGACCCGGCCCCCCGGCTGGTGGTGCTCGGCGACCTGAACACCGCCACCACCGACCGGGTCTTCGCGCCGCTCACCCGGCTGCTGCACGACGCGCAGGCCGACGCCGGTCAGGGCTTCGGGTTCACCTGGCCGGCTGAGCTGCCGGTGACCCGCCCCGACCACGTGCTCTACCGGGGATTGACCCCCACCGCGGCCGGGGTGCTGCAGACCCCGGACAGCGACCACCGGGCGGTGACCGCCGGCTTCCGCTGGTGAGAGCGGTCAGTGCCGGCCGCCGTCCGCCGGCGTGACGGTCAGCCGGTGCCGGCTGTTGTCGCCGCTGGAGAACGGCCACAGCCGGTCGGCGTGCACCACCAGGTCGGCCAACTGCTCACGGGTCAGGCCGGCGGAGGAGATCTCGGCGTGCACGTCGGCCCGGTACCGGCCGTCGTCGTCGCGGCCGAGCCTCGCCTCCGCGGTCACCTCGACGGTGTGCGCCTCGTCGGTGATCTCGGCGGCCGCCTCCACCGCCGCGTGGTGCAGGCAGGACGCGAACGCGGCGGCGAGCAGCTGTTCCGGCGTCAGCCCGGTGCAGTGCGGCGCCAGCGGGGACGCCAGGGCCGTGGAGAGCCCGCCGTCGTCGGTGCGTACGTGACCGCCCGCGGCGGTCGCCGTGGCCTTCTCGTGCAGCCCGGAACTCGGATCCGACATCGCGTTCCTCCCGTCGCTCACCCGCCCGGCTACCCGGCCCCCGCCCGGCGAAACCGGCCCGGAACGCGCCGCCGAGCGGCGGCGTCAACAGGGCGTACGGCTCGTCCAGGTCAACTCGTCGAGGCCCACCGCCTCGGTCGACGCGGCGGCGGCCTGCTCGGTCCACGGGGACACCGGGGCGGGCCGCTGCCGGGGCGCGGCCGGCTGCATCATCGGCACGTACACCCGGGCGTCGACCGCCTCCGCCAGCAGCAGCGCGGCCATCAGGCTGGTCGGGCGCCGGGCCGGATCCTCCGACAGGCACCGGCGGCAGAGGTCGGCGACCTCCGGCGGCAGGCCCTCGATCTCCGGCAGCGGCTCCGGCGCCTGCCGCCGGCGGCTGCCCAGGTACTCGGTGGTGCTGCTCGCGGCGTATGGCAGCCGGCCGGTCAGGCAGTAGTAGAGGAGCACGCCGAGGGCGTACATGTCGGCCGCGGGGGTGGCCGGCTGCCGGTCCAACTGCTCGGGCGCCAGGTACGCGGGCGTGCCGATCACGATGCCGTCCGGGGTCTCGTCCGGGGTGCCGGCCGGAGTGGCGATCCCGAAGTCCAGCACCTTCGCCCCCGCCGGAGTGAGGATCACGTTCGCCGGCTTCACGTCCCGGTGCACGACGCCCTGCGCGTGCGCGGCGGCCAGCGCGGCGCTCACCTCGGCGCACACCCGGACCCCGATCCGCCAGTCCAACGGGCCGCCGCGCAGGTGCGCCGCGAGCGTCTCGCCCTCGGCCAGCTCCATCACGATGTACGGCAGCTCGCACCCGCCCGGGGCGTCGGCGGTGCCGAAGTCGTGCACGCTGGCCACGTTCGGGTGGACGAGGCGGGCCGCGGAGCGCGCCTCGGCCCGGATCCGCTCGACCGACGTGGCCTCGTCGTCCAGCCCTGGAGAGATCAGCTTCACCGCCACGGTCCGGTCCAGCACCAGGTCGTGCGCCCGCCAGACCTCCGACATGCCGCCGACGCCGACGCGCTGTTCGAGCTCGTACCGCCCGCCCAGCGTCCGCATCGGCCTCTCCTCGCCCTCGTCCGGCCCCGGGCACCGCCCCGGGTCCTGCGGGTCGCGGTACCCGGGGCCCGAGCAGGGCAAACCGCCGGGGTTCGCGCGCCGGGCCGGGCGGCGCGGGTAGCGTCCCCGGCAGAGGGTCGGGCCGGCGGGAAACGGAGGGGCGCGGTGGCTCTGGTGCGCGTGCGGTTCGTCGGCGGGCCCGCCCACGACCTGGTCCGGGAGCTGCCGGCCGAGCCGGACGGGGAGCCGCCGCGGCGGTGGATTATGCGGCACCCCGGCGAGGCGAGCGCCCCGCCCGGCGACGAGACCGACCACCTCTACGAGCGGGACCACCGGGACGGCTGGGGCACCTGGACGATGCGGTACGTGCGTACCGAGCCGTTCGGCGCCACCGAGTGAGCGGCCTCGGGCCGGGTGCCGTCACCACCGGGCAGCCGGCTGGGGAAGAGCCGCCGGCCGGGCCCGCGGCCAGGCGGGTACGCCCTGGCCGGCGAGCCATTCCGGGCCGTCCGCGCCGTGCACCAGCGCCGCCACCGCCAGCATCGCCGCCCGCGCCGCGTCGGCCGCCCGGGCCCGCCACCACCAGCGCACCTCGAAGGTCCCGTTCCCGCCCATGGGGGCAGCGTGCCGGCACCGCCTGGAGACGACGTGGGGCACACCTGTCGCCCCGCTGTGCGTCCCGGCCGCCCTCGCGCCCGCGCGGTGACGCCGTGGCCGGCCCCACAGCTGGTACACAGGATCGGGACAGGCGCGGCACAGCGGGGCGGCCCACGATGGGGGCATGGGGATGGACGGGCAGACCATGCGGGGCCGGATCGAGCTGCGCCGACCGGACGGCGAACCGGTGCGCGTACTGGTGGTCGACGATGAGCCGACGCTGACCGACCTGCTCACGATGGCCCTGCGCTACGAGGGCTGGGAGGTGGCCACCGCCGGCAACGGGACGGCCGCGATCAGCACCGCCCGGCAGGTCAAGCCCGACGTGGTGGTGCTCGACGTCATGCTCCCCGACCTGGACGGCTTCCAGGTGCTGCGCCGGCTGCGCGAGGAGAGCCCGAGCGTGCCGGTGCTCTTCCTCACCGCCCGCGACGCGGTGGAGGAGCGGATCGCCGGGCTCACCGTCGGCGGGGACGACTACGTCACCAAGCCGTTCAGCCTGGAGGAGGTGATCGCCCGGCTGCGTGCCCTGCTGCGCCGCTCCGGGTTCGCGGTCGCCGCCCGCGAGGAGGCCGTGCTCACCGTCGGCGACCTCAGCCTCGACGAGGACAGCCACGAGGTACGCCGCAGCGGCGACCTGATCACCCTCACCGCCACCGAGTTCGAGCTGCTGCGCTACCTGATGCGCAACCCGCGCCGGGTGCTGAGCAAGGCGCAGATCCTCGACCGGGTCTGGAACTACGACTTCGGCGGCCAGGCCAACGTGGTCGAGCTGTACATCTCGTACCTGCGCAAGAAGATCGACGCGGGCCGCGAGCCGATGATCCACACGCTGCGAGGCGCCGGCTATGTCCTCAAGCCGGCGGAGTGACCTGGCCGGGCGGCTGCGTCGCTGGTTCGCCGGCTGGTCGCTGCGCCGCCGCCTGGTGCTCTCCGTGGTGGCGCTGCTCGCGCTGGTCAGTGTCGGCATCGGCGGGCTGACCACGGTCGCCCTGCGGCACTTCCTCGTCGGTCAGGTCGACGACCAGCTCACCATGAACGACCGGCGCTCCGGCGACCTGCCGCCCTGGTTCCGGCAGTCCGGCGATTCGCGGCGACCCGGCCCTGGCGCCCAGCGGCCGGAGCCGCCGCCCGGCTTTCCATCCGGCTCGATCGCGATGCGGATCACCGACGGCGTGCCGATCGCGAACGCCCGAGCCGAGTCGGGGGGCGTGGAGCCCCTTTCCGCCACCGACGTCGCCGCACTCGTCGCGCTGCCGACAGACGCCCAGCCGCGCACTGTCGAGCTCGGCGACCGAGGTGACTATCGCGCGGCGGCGCACCGGATGGCCAACGGCGACGTGCAGGCCGTCGCCATCCCGCTCGCCGAGGTCGAGGAGACGGTCATGTGGATGGCCATCGCCCAGGCCGGCGTGATCGGCGCGGGTCTGATCATCGCCGGGGGCCTCGGCGCGCTGATCGTCCGGGCCACGCTGCGCCCGCTGAACCGGGTCGCCGCCACCGCCACCCGGGTCACCGAGCTGCCGCTGGATCGCGGCGAGGTGGCGCTGTCGGTCCGGGTACCGGCGGCCGACACCGACCCGCGGACCGAGGTGGGGCAGGTGGGCGGCGCGCTCAACCGGATGCTCGGCCACGTCGCCGCCGCGCTCGCCGCCCGCCAGGCCAGCGAGACCCGGGTACGCCAGTTCGTCGCCGACGCCAGCCACGAGCTGCGCACCCCCCTGGCGGCGATCCGGGGGTACGCGGAGGTGGCCCGACGCGGCCGGGACGAGGTGCCGCCGGACGTGGCGCACGCGCTGCGCCGGGTGGAGTCGGAGAGCACACGGATGACCAGCCTCGTCGACGACCTGCTGCTGCTCGCCAGGCTGGACTCCGGCCGGCCCCTCGCGGCCGAGCCGGTGGACCTCACCGCGCTCGTGGTGAACGCGGTCAGCGACGCGCACGTGGCCGGCCCCGACCACCGCTGGCAGCTCGACCTGCCGGACGAGCCGGTGACCGTCACCGGGGACGCCCACCGGCTGCACCAGGTGGTGGCCAACCTGCTCGCCAACGCGCGGGTGCACACCCCGCCGGGCAGCACCGTGACCGTCCGCCTCACGGCGGTCGCCGACGGTGTCGAACTCAGCGTCACCGACGACGGCCCCGGCATCCCCGCCGACCTCCAGCCGGAGGTATTCGAGCGCTTCGCCCGCGGCGACAGCTCCCGCTCCCGGGCGCACGGCAGCACCGGTCTCGGCCTGGCCATCGTGGCCGCCGTGGTGGAGGCCCACCATGGCCGGGTCGACGTGAGCAGCCGTCCCGGCCGTACCGCCTTCACGGTGCGGCTGCCGGATTCCACAGCCGACGCATAGGTCGTTCATGGGGCCGGACCAGCGGCCCGCCGGAGGCTGGCCGGCATGGACAGAACAGAGAGCCTGCTGACCGCGCCCGCGGCCGGGTCGTCGACGAGACCTGGCCCCGCGCCCGCCCCGCGGACCCCGGCGCCGTCCCGCGGCCCGCGCTGGGCAGACCGGCCTTGGTCGGCCTGCTGCTGGCCACCGCTCTGGTCCATTGGTTAGCGCGCACACCGCGGGCTATTGCCGTCGGGTTGGCGCGTCAACTCGTCACAGGCCCTCGGTAGCGTGGCGACGTGTCCCGTCTGAGTGTCCGTCGTGGTGTGGTCGAGCAGCAGGTCTCTAGTGTTGCGGGAGGAGTTTTCGTCAGCCGTTTGCGGCTGGCCGCCTTGGGGACGAACGCGCATTTCGCGGCGATCGCCGCAAGCATTCCATTGGCGGCTATGACAGGTACATCGAGCAGCAGAAGCCTACTTGAATGCTGACCGGCCGTCGCTATCTGCTCGCGTTCAGCGATGAGCAGGCCGCCTACGCCGAGCAGGTGGGTGCGGTGTGTCGGGCGGTGTGGAACACGGGCCTGGAGCAGCGCCGTGAATACCGCCGCCGTGGCGCGTTCATCGGCTACAACGAGCAGGCCCGGCAGCTGGCTGAGGCGAAGAAGGACCCGGCTTGCGGGTGGCTGGCTGACGCGCCGTCGCACACGTTGCAGCAGACCCTGCGGGACCTGGACCGGGCGTGCAAGGCGCATGGCACGTGGAAGGTGCGCTGGCGGTCCAAGACGCGCACCGCGCCGTCGTTCCGGTTTCCCGACCCCGTCCAGATTGCGGTGCGGCGGCTGAACCGTCGGTGGGGTGAGGTGCGGCTGCCGAAGTTCGGGCCGGTCAGGTTCCGGTGGACCCGTCCGCTCGGCGGCGTCATCCGTAACGCCACGGTCTCCCGTGACGGCGGACGCTGGTACATCTCGTTCTGCGTCGAGGACGGCGTTGCCGAGGCGGCCCCGAACGGCAAACCATCGGTCGGCGTGGACCGAGGTGTGGCCGTGGCTGTGGCCACCTCTGATGGGGGTCTGGACGATCGGGAGTTCGTCACCCCCGGCGAGGCGGCTCGGCTCAAGCGGTTGCAGCAGCGCCTGTCGCGGTCGCTGCGGGTCCATGGCCGTAACCGTGGGTCGAAACGTCGGGATGCTACCCGCGCGCAACTCGGCCGGCTGTACGCGCGGATACGGGCCCGGCGGGCTGACTTTGCTGCGCAGACCGCCGTGCGGCTGGTCCGCGAGCACGGCCTGGTCGTTGTCGAGGGCCTGCGGATCAAGAACATGACCGCGAGCGCGAAGGGCACCGTTGAGCAGCCCGGCCGTAACGTCCGCCAGAAAGCGGGCCTGAATCGGGCCATCCTGTCCAAGGGTTGGGGCGGGTTCCTGCTCAAGCTGGAACATGCCGCCCGTTACCACGGAGCAAAGATCGAGAAGGTCAAGCCCGCGTACACGTCGCAGACCTGCAACGCCTGCAAGCATGTCGCCCCGGAGTCCCGCGAGAGCCAAGCGGTCTTCCGGTGCGTCGCCTGCGGGCATCAGGACCATGCCGACGTGAACGCGGCCAAGAAAATACTCGCCGCCGGGCTGGCGGTAACAGGGCGTGGAGACCTCGGGGTTGCCCGGTCTGCGAAGCGCCAACCATCCCGAAGGCCTGCGGCATGAAGACTCCACAGCCTCGGGAAACTCCCACCATCACTGGCGGGGAGGAAGTCAAGTTTCGGTTCAACAATCCCCTGCTGCTCCACACGGGTGCAGCCGGGCGTGTGAACGGAAGGGACACGAGCAGAGCCACGGTCTGGCCTCCGCGAACGGCAGCGTACGGTTATGGACAAGTCCGGCCTCAAGGGCGGGTATCTCCCGCGGCTACACCCTTCTGCTGCGGGGCACCCTCGCGGTGCAGTTCTCCGACGCCCAGTGCGGGTTCAAGGCGATCTGCGCCGACGTGGCGGCCGAGCTGCTGCCCCTCGTCCAGGGCACCGGCTGGTTTTTCGACACCGAGCTGCTGGTCCTGGCCCAGCGGGCCGGGCTGCGCCGGAACGCCGGCCGGCACCACCTCCAAGGGCTGCTCGCCTTCGCCCTCGGCCTGACCTGACCAGCGGCTCCCTGACTCTCCTGCATGCCGCCTCGAGCACCCCACCCGGGCGCTGGAACTGACCGTGCTGGTCGCCGCGAACCTCGCCGCCACCGTCTTCCACTTCACCCTCCTCCACCTCGCCATGCAACACCACCGCTGACCCGCCTGTACGGCCGCTGTGGATCTTGGACAGTCTCCGTTCCCCGCGTACGGGAACTGTCCAAGATCTCGGTGGAGACGTCGTGGCAGGGTGGGCGGATGTACCGGGAACGGGCGGCCAGCGGGATCGCGGGGGCGGTGCTGTGGGAGAGCGTGTCCCGCGGCGACGCGCCCACGCGGGTGCTGCCGGACGGGTGCCTGGACCTGCTCTGGTCCAGCCGGGCCGGGTTGCTGGTCGCCGGGCCGGACCGCACCGCCCACCTGTCGGCCGGCGCACCGGGGGAATGCTGGGTCGGGCTGCGCCTCCCGCCGGGCGTCGGACCGGCGGTCTTCGGGGTGCCCGCCCACGAGCTTCGGGACCGCCGGGTATCCCTCGCCGACCTGTGGGGCCGGCCAGCCGGCGAGCTGGCCGACCGAATCGAGGAGGCCAGCTCGGCTGCGGAAGCCGGCCGGTTCCGCCCGGCCGGTCAACCTACGCCGTTGGCCGCCCCCGGCCACCTCAGGGCGTCCGTGGGCCGCGGTCGCGTTGGACCGTCCGCCCAGCTCGGCCGCGTCGCATCGCCGGCTGGGTTCGACCACGTCGCGCCGGTCGCCGTCGTGCTGGAGGCGGTCGCGGTGGCGCGGCTGCGCGCCGCCGGCGGGCCGGACCCGCTCGGCGCACGGGTCGCCGCCCGCCTCGCGGCCGGCGCCACGGTGGCGGCCACCGCCGCCGAGGTCGGCCTCGGCGCGCGGGCGCTGCACCGGCGCAGCCAGGCCCTCTTCGGGTACGGCCCGAAGACCCTCGCCCGCATCATGCGGATGCGCCGGGCCCTCGACCTGGCCCGGGCCGGCACGCCGCTGGCCGAGGTCGCCGCCCGGGCCGGGTACGCCGACCAGGCCCACCTCACCCGCGAGGTGAAGGACCTGGCCGGGGTGCCGCCGACCCACCTGCTGCCGGGCCACCGCGTCTGACCAGCTCCCCGCGTTGGTGCCCCTCGGGGTCAGGAGGGGGTCTGCCATCCCGCAGGCGTCAACCAGGGGCCCCTGCTCACAGCGGGGCGAACAGGTCGACGCCGTTGCCGTCCGGGTCGTGCAGCACCGCGTACCGCTGGCCCCAGAAGGCGTCCCACGGCGGCAGGTGGCCGTGGTGGCCGGCGGCGGTCAGCTCCGCGTACCAGCGGTCGACCTCGGCCGGATCGGCGCAGCGGAAGGCCAGGGCCATCCGGGGACTCCCGGTGGCCGGGGTGAAGCCCGGGTCGAAGGTGCGCACCGTGTCGACCGCGTCCCAGGCCAGCCGGACCCCGTTGTCGAGGGTGATCTCCACGTGCGGTTCCCGTTCCGCGCCGGGCGGGATCGCCAGCCCCAGCCGGCGGTAGAAGTCCAGCGTGCGGCCCATGTCGGTGACGACCATGCCGATCAGATCGAAATGCGGTGTCATGGCCGCCACGGTAGGGGCCGGCGGGCCGGGATGTCTTGAACGGAACGGACGTGGGCGGAGTGGCGGGTGTGCCCGACACGGATCGCCTCGGCGGCGTACGGTGAAGGACAAGTCCGGCTAAAAGGCCTAAAGCCCCTTTATCGGGCTGGCCTCCATCAACGGCGAGGGAAGGGGGCAGCCGTGACGCACCTGGCCTACCTGGATGCGGGATCCGGCAGCCTGATCGTGCAGGCGGTGGTCGGTGGGGTGGCCGGCGCGGCGGTTGCCGCCAAGCTCTACTGGCGCCGGTTGGTGGCCCGGTTCCGCCGGCAGCCCACCGACCGGGGCTGACCGGCGTGGCCTTCTCCGACACCGGCGTCCAGGCCGAGCCGGGGTCTTTCCGCGACCCCGGCAACCGAGTCTTCCACCGCAACGGCGAGGTGCTGCGCGGGCTCGACGAAGGCTCCGCCGGCGACTGGCGGGCGCTGGCCGCCGCCGACTTCTTCCGCGACCTGCTCGCCGCGGGCAAGGTCTGCGGCACCGAGGAGCTGACCCCGACCCCGGCGGACCTGCCCTGGGCGGCGGTGCTCCGGCACGAGCGCATCCCGTTCGTCTCCCACCCGTACGAGTGGACGTACGGCATGCTGCGTGACGCCGCCCTGCTGCATCTGGACGTCCTGCGGATGGCGTTGGCCGACGGCTTCACCACCAAGGACGGCTCGGCGTACAACCTCCAGTGGCGAGGCGCCACGCCGGTCTTCATCGACGTCGGCTCGTTCGAGCCGGCCCGCGACGGAGAGCCCTGGGCCGGGTACCGGCAGTTCTGCCAGACCCTGCTCTACCCCCTGCTGCTCCAGGCCCACCTCGGGATCGATTTCCAGCCCTGGCTGCGGGCCCGGATCGACGGCATCGAGCCGGACCAGATGCGGCGGCTCTTCGGCGGGACGCGGCGCTGGCGGCCCGGCGTGCTCACCCACGTCCACCTGCACGGCGCGATGCAGGCCCGCAACGCCCGCGCCAGCACCGCCGAGGTCCGCGCCCAGCTGCGGGCCGCCGGCTACTCCCGGGAGCTGGCCCTGGCCACCGTACGCGGACTGGAGAAGCTGGTCCGCCGGCTGGACCACCGGCCGGGGGAGAGCTACTGGTCGGACTACCAGCGCACCTGCGCGTACTCGGTGCCGGACCGGCAGGCCAAGGAGCAGTTCGTCGACCGGGCGGTGGCCGCCGCCGCGCCCGAGCTCGTCCTCGACCTGGGCGCCAACGACGGCCGGTACGCCCGGATCGCCGCCCGGCAGGCCGGCTACGTGGTCGCGGTCGAGCAGGACCCGGTGGTGGCCGACGCGCTTTACCGCGCCCTGCGGGCCGCCGGGGAGCGGCGCATCGTGCCGCTGGTGATGGACCTGGCCGACCCGTCGCCCGGCGGGGGCTGGCGCGGCGTCGAGCGGGCGGCCTTCGGCGACCGGGCACGCGCCGACCTGGTGCTCGCGCTGGCGGTGGTGCACCACCTGGCGATCGGCCGGAACGTGCCGCTGGCCGAGGTGCTGGACCAGTTCGTGGCGCTGACCGCGCCCGGCGGCAGCCTGGTCGTGGAGTTCGTCCACCCCGAGGACCCGATGGCCCGCCGGCTGCTGGCCAACAAGCCGGACGGGCTCTTTCCCGACTACCGGCGGGCGGCGTTCGAGCCGCTGCTCGCGGCGCGCGGGCGGATCGTCCGCCAGGTCGAGCTGCCGTCCGGCACCCGCACGCTCTACCAGGTGGTGGTGCATGGCTGAGCAGACCCTCGTACCACCCGAGGTGCGCCCGGTCGCCCCGGCGCCGACCGGGGGCCGGGGGGTGTGGCGGGGCGAGCTGGGCCGGCTGCTGGAGGTGGCGGCGCTGGTCGGGCTGGTGGTCACCCAGCCGCTGCTGGACGTGCTGGGGCGCAGCCCCGACTTCTTCCTCTTCCACCGCGCTTCCCCGGCGGACGTCCTGCTCCTGGTGGGCCTGATCGCGATCGCGCCGACCGTGCCGCTCGCCCTGCTCGGCACGGTCAGCCTGTGCGCCGGGCGGGTCACCCGGGCGGTCGTGCACACCCTCGTGGTGGGGCTGCTGCTGGCCGCCCTCGCGGTCCAGGTCGGGCGGCACACCACGCCGCTGCGCGGCGTACCGCTGCTGCTGGCGGCGGTCGTGGCCGGCGCGGCCGGGGCGGCCGCGCACCGCCGGTGGCGGGCGCCGGCGCGGGTGCTGCGGGTGGCCGCCGTCGGGCCGGCGGTCTTCGTCGGTCTCTTCCTCTTCGCCTCGCCGGCCTCGGCGGTGGTGCTGCCCCGCGGCCACACGGGTGCCACCGGGGTGGCCGGCGCGGGCGTCCACCCGCCGGTGGTCATGATCGTCCTGGACGAGTTGCCCCTGGTCTCGCTGCTCGGACCGGACGGGCGGATCGACGCCACCCGCTATCCGAACTTCGCCGCGCTGGCCGCCGGCTCCACCTGGTACCGCAACGCCACCGGGGTCAGCGGCTGGACGCCGTACGCGCTGCCGGCCATGCTGACCGGCCGCTACCCGGCCCAGTCGGTCGCCCCGCACTACTCGCAGTACCCGGACAACCTGTTCACCGCCCTCGGCGGGCTGTACGAGATCAAGGCGGAGGAGAGCATCACCCGGCTCTGCCCGCCCAGTCGCTGCGAGCAGCCGGCCACTCCGCCGCAGGGCCTGGGCGTGCTGGTCCGGGAGAGCGGCAAGCTGCTGCGGCAGGTCACCGCGCCGGTGGACATCCGGGTCGACCCCGAGACGTCGTACCGGGAGCTGACCCGGGCCGAGGCGGGGCTGGACGCCGCCGAGCCGGTCCCGGCCGACCCGAAGTTCCGCTGGGACGCGCTCAACGCCAACCAACCGGCCCGGTTCACCAGCTTCCTCGCCGGGCTGCACCCCTCGTCCCGGCCCACCCTGCACTTCCTGCACCTGCTGATGCCGCACGCCCCGTGGGCGTACCTGCCGTCCGGGGCCCGGTACGCCGCGCCGGAGGACCTGCCCAACGACGGCGCCGGCTGGGTGGACCTGGCCCGCCAGCGTCACCTGGCCCAGCTCGGCTACACCGACCGGCTGATCGGCGAGACGCTGCGGACGCTGCGGGCCACCGGCCTCTACGACAAGGCCCTTATCCTGGTCACCGCCGACCACGGGGTGAGCTTCCTGCGTGACTGGCAGGGCCGGGGGATGGACGCCATCAACCACGCCGCCGACCAGGTCGCCTGGGTGCCGATGTTCCTCAAGGAGCCCGGCCAGCGGGACGGCCGGATCGACGACCGGAACTGGCAGCACGTCGACCTGCTGCCCACCATCGCCGACGAGACCCACGTGCGGATCCCCTGGCGGATGGACGGCCGCTCGGCGAAGCAGGCCGCTCGGACGGGAGCCGACAAGCGCTTCTACGACCGGCCCGGGGAACCGGTGCCGATCACCGGCGGGGTGCCCGCGCCGCCCGCCACGCCGGCCCCGGACCGGCTGGTGGGCACCCGGCCCGGCAACAAGCCCGCCGGCGGTACGGCCACGGTGGCGAACCTCGCCGCGTTCCGCGCCGTCGACCCGGCGACCGGCGACCTGCCCGCCCTGGTGTGGGGCACCCTGCCCGCCTCGGCGCCGGACGGGACGAAGCTCGCGGTGGCGGTCAACGGCACCATCGGCGCCGTGGTGCCGGTCGTCCCACCGGACAAGGGCGGCCGGCGGTTCGCGGCGCTGCTGCCCGACGACCGGCTCTTCGCCGCCGGGGCCAACCGCCTGGACATCTACCGGGTGGGCACGGACGGCTCGCTGCGCCGGCTCACCCTGTCCTGACCGCCACCATGACCCGCCCGACCGCCCCGGCCCACGGCCGGGGTGGTCGCGCTTCCATGGGGTTTCCCAGCCGGCAAGTCGGGAATCGCGTGACGCATACCTCACCGAAGAACCACGGCGAGCGGTGTCCCCCGCACCGCGATTACGGTAAAAGCGAAGGCAATTCAACGAAGATCTTGCCGGCGAAGCGAGGAACAGATGACGGAAGTCAAGCTCGACCACCCCGGTGGGCAGCTGTCGATGCCGGTGCAGTCCGCGGTCGAGGGCCCCGCCGGCATCCGGGTGGGTAACCTGCTCAAGGAAACCGGGATGACCACCTACGATCCCGGGTTCGTCAACACCGCGTCCTGCTCGTCCGCGATCACCTACATCGACGGTGACGCGGGCATCCTGCGCTACCGGGGCTACCCGATCGAGCAGCTGGCCGAGAACTCCTCCTTCCTGGAGGTCTCGTACCTGCTGATCTACGGCGAGCTGCCGACCCCGCAGCAGCTCACCGAGTTCAGCGAGCGGATCCGGCGGCACTCGCTGCTGCACGAGGAGATGCGCCGCTTCTTCGACGGCTTCCCGCGCGACGCGCACCCGATGGCCGTGCTCTCCTCGGCGGTCAGCGCCATCTCGACCTTCTACCAGGACAGCCTGGACCCGTTCGACTCCGAGCACGTGGAGATGTCCACGGTGCGGCTGATGGCGAAGGTCCCCACCATCGCCTCGTACGCGTACAAGAAGTCGATCGGCCAGCCGCTGCTGTACCCGGACAACTCGCTGGGCTACGTCGAGAACTTCCTGCGGATGACCTTCGGCGTGCCGGCCGAGTCGTACGAGGTCGACCCGGTGGTGGCCCGGGTGCTGGACATGCTCTTCATCCTGCACGCCGACCACGAGCAGAACTGCTCCACCTCGACCGTGCGGCTGGTCGGCTCCAGCAACGCCAACCTCTTCGCCTCGGTCTCGGCCGGCGTGAACGCCCTCTTCGGCCCGCTGCACGGCGGCGCCAACCAGGCCGTGCTGGAGATGCTCCAGCGGATCCAGGCCGACGGCGGCGACGTCCGCTCCTTCGTGCAGAAGGTGAAGGACAAGCAGGACGGCGTGAAGCTGATGGGCTTCGGCCACCGGGTCTACAAGAACTACGACCCGCGCGCCGCGATCGTGAAGAAGGCCGCCCAGGACGTGCTCGGCCGGATGGCCAAGCCGGACCCGCTGCTGGACCTCGCGGTGCAGCTGGAGGAGATCGCCCTGGCGGACGACTTCTTCGTCTCCCGCCGGCTCTACCCGAACGTGGACTTCTACACCGGCCTGATCTACAAGGCCATGGGCTTCCCGACCAAGATGTTCACGGTGCTCTTCGCCCTGGGCCGGCTGCCCGGCTGGATCGCCCAGTGGCGCGAGATGATCAACGACCCGGAGACCAAGATCGGCCGCCCGCGCCAGATCTACACCGGCTACCCGAAGCGGGACTACGTACCCGTCGCGGAGCGCTGAGCCCGGTCCTGACGGCGAAGGCCGCCGACCCCGTGGGGGTCGGCGGCCTTCGCCGTATCGGCTGGTGCGTCAGGCCACCAGGGAGCGCAGCGGGATCTGCGCGTCCCGCAGGGCCTGCACCATGTCCCGCAGGAACGGGTGCTCGTCGGCCTGCAGGCCGTCCCGGTTCGGGATCACCAGGTAGGCCGACCCGTCCACCACGGAGACCCGGGCGGTGTCGGTGTACCGGGCGATGACCGCCGCGGCGCGGTCGCGGTCACCGGCCGCCACCTCGACGCTGATCGGCCGCCACTCGCCACCCAGGTCATCCGCCACCGGCGCCGCCGCGGCGGCCGCCCGGGCCGGGTCGATCCCGGTCGTGCGGCTCAGGGCGGCGCGGTTCGGCGCCGCGCCCGCGCCCGACGGGTAGAGCAGCGCGTTGGCCACCAGGTGCAGCCCGTTCTCGTTGTACGCCCGGAACAGCGGGTTGAACGCGAACAGCACCGCCCGGCCGGACCCGGTGGGCTCGTCCACCAGCGCCACCGTCCCCTTGAGCGCGTCCGCGCGCACCGTGTAGCCGTTGGCCCAGAAGGTGTCGTCGGACGGGTAGGTGAGGACGTTGGTGCCGGTGGTGCTCGGCGTCAGGATCGAGTCGCTGTTGTTGAACTCGAAGTCCTCGGCCGGGCGGCCCAGCGCGACCGGGCTGCTGCCGTCGACGTCGACCCGCAGGTGCGAGCCGATCATCCGGTAGTCCGCCGGCTTCGTCTTCTCGGTGGTGGAGGTGAGGCCGGCGGCCCGGGCCATCCGGGTGCCCTCGTTGCGCAGACCGAGGTAGGTGTGGCCCTGGGCGACCCAGTTCCGCAGGTTGGCCTGCCCGGCGGCGGTGAGCCCGCCGGTCGCGTTGCTGCCGTCCGGCACGAGCAGCACGGTGCGCTCGGTGAACGCCGGGGTGTTGTCGTTGATGTCGGCGGTGGTCACCGGCTTGAGGTCGAGGCCCCACCGCTTGCCCAGCACGTACCGGGCCTCGCCGTGCGAGCCGGAGGTGGTGGAGATGCCGGTGCCCTGGAACAGCCCGACGTCCGGCAGGTCGACCGCGGTCCCGCTGGCCGCCGCGTCGTGCGGGTTCAGGGTCACCCCGAGCGACCGGGCCAGCTGGTCGATCTCCGGGGTCAGGCTCTTCGCCGGGAAGCCGACCACGCTGGTCTCGAGGTCACGGACCAGCGGCACCCCCTGGCCGAGCAGCCGGAAGGTGAGCTCGGCCGCCGCCGCGGAGTCCAGCGGGTACGCGTACGAACCCTTCGCCCCGGCGGCAAAGGGCTTGCCGCCGGAGATCTGCCGGACCAGCTGGGCCGGGGGCCGGACGTCGTCGCCGGTGTAGAGGGCGTTGACCCCCATCAGCAGCGGGTTGCTCCAGGACGACACGTCGTAGAAGTACGGGAACGGGACGTACGGGTCCTCGCCCATGATCCCCTGGATCCAGTGCTTCTGCGGCTGGTCCATCGGGATCCAGTACGCGCCCACCGGCACCGTCACGTCGGTCGCGGAACGCCCACCGAAGATCCGGGCCGTGGGCACCTTCGTCGGCTTGGTGACCTCGTAGACCTCGACGTCCATCCGGCGCAGCCGCTCGACCAGCTGGCGCACGTCGGCGAGCTGGCGGTCGGGCAGCAGGAAGTACGACCGGATCTTGACGTCCGGCACCGGGAACTGAACGGTGTTGGTCGGCTGGACCACCTCGTTCGGCTCCAGCGTGCCGGCCTTGCCCTCGGCGAGCGCGTCCGTCCAGATCTTGAAGTAGCTGCTCAGCACCTCGTGCTTGTTCGCGGCGGCCCAGCCGAGGGTCGACCACTGGGTGTGGAACTGCTGCTGGACCCGGTCGGCCACGGCCGACGCGCTGCCCTTCTCGAAGGTCATGCCGGCGGCGCCGAAGCCGGCGGCCGGGACCGTGTCGCCGTAACCCATGAAGAACAGGTCGTACGTCGAGTAGTTGAAGTAGCACTCGGTGGTGACGGCCCCGCCACAGGCGCCGTTGAAGCCGAAGCCCGCCTTGTTGGCCTCGCCGATCCGGTTGATCCAGTCGACGTTCTCGCTGGAGATCTCGTGGTGGATCGGGTCGGCGTTCGGCGGGAAGAAGTACTGCCGGCCACCCATCTCGTGGGCGTCGATGAAGACCTGCGGCGGGTACTGCCGCAGGAGCTCGATCTTGCCGTCGGTCTCCTGCTGGGTCCGGGCGAACCAGTCCCGGTTCATGTCGAAGCCGTACTCGTTCTGCCGGCGGCTGGCGTCGCGGCCGTCCGGGTTCTGCGTCGGCACGATGACGGTGACCAGGTTGTCGTTCCGCTCCGCGACCGCGCAGGACAGGCCGGAGGCCAGCTCGTACAGGGTCTTCAGGGCGGCGTCGGTGCCGCTCTTCTCCCCACCGTGCACGTTCGCGGTCACCCAGACGATGGCCGGGCGGTCGGTCGCGGTCTCGGCGGCCTGCTTCGCCGTGATCCCGCGCGGATCCCGCAGGTCGCGGATGTCCCGGGCGATCTGCTGCAGGGCGCCCGGCTGGACGTGCCGCTCGTTCGAGACGATGGCGTACGGCAGCGGCTGGCCGAGCACGCTCGTCGCCATGACGCCGGTGACCACCCGGTCGGAGGCGTCGTCGACGGCCTTCAGGTAGCTACGGACCTCGTCGTTGGTGACGACGCGTTCCTGGCCGGTGCCGAGCGGGAAGCCCAGCGCCGACTCCGGGCTGGGCACGGTGGACAGCCGGGCGGTCGGGTCGGTGCTGCAGTTGGGGGGCGTGGGGGCGGCGCCGGCCGGGACGCCACCGAGCAACGGCGTCAGGCCGGCCAGCAGCAGCGCCGTGGCGACGCCGGCCGTTCTTCTCGTGGGGACCGCCCCGGGCGGACGCTTCGACAGGCGCATCGGAATGCCTCTCTTCGCTGATTGGGGGAGATCAACTGAGTGGATCGAAACCCTATGATCGGGTTTTCCTGCGGTCAAGGTGCAGCTCGTGCCGGTCAGTGCGCGCGGTGCCCGCCCTCGGTGGCGGTGGTGGGCAGGTTGCCGAGCACGCGGTTGATGATGTGGATCCGGGCGTTGGCCGCCTGGTAGTCGGCACAGACCGTGTCGGCCTGGCCGGCCAGGCGGGCCGTTTCCCCACCCCCGCTGACCGTCAGTTTGGTGCCGGCCAGGGTGGTGACCCCGCCGGCGGCCACCATGTCGGACAGCGTGAGCGAGCCGGCGACGAGGTGTTCGCGGAGCAGGCCGCGGAGCTTGTCCTTGTCGGTGAGGAACAGCTGGTCCAGGTTGTCCTCGGAGAACTTGGCCGCGAAGGCGTCGTCGGTCGGGGCCAGGATGGTCAGCCCCGACCCCTCGTGCAGGTCGGCGGCCATCCCGGACGCCCGCACCGCCGCCTCGAACGTGGTGAGGACGGGAAGCCACTGCAGCGCCGCCTCGGGCGGCTGGCCGGTGAGGGCGGTGGGGTTGCCCGGATCGCTGCCGGAGGGCAGCAGGTCGCACAGGGGGCCGCGCACGACGGGCGCCGCCTTCGGTGCGGCGGCTCCGTCGGCGGCCGCCGGTGAACCGGTGCCGGCACCGGAGCAACCCGTGCCGGCGAGCACCAGGGACAGGGCGGCCGCGGCGAGCGCGGCCCTCCGTCGCCGGGCGGCCGGCCACCGGAGCCGGGGAAGGGATCGGGATCGCGGGCGGATGACGGGCTGGTCCACGACGTTCTCCGGGGAATCGGGTCGTACCGGCAGACCCGGGAGGCCGGGCCTGCCGGTACGACGATCAACGGGTCAGAGGCTCGCGCACTGGCCGCTCTTCGGGCCCTCCACGGAGTTGCTCAGCCCGAGGTTGACCGGTGCCTGGGTGTTGCCGCCGCAGCTCAGCGGGCCGGTCACGGTGTTGGCCGCCACCAGGGGCGCCTCGCCGCGGTTGCCCGACACCTCGACCGGGCCGGTGACCTTGGTGTCGACGACCACCACCGGGCCGTCGGTCTGGGTGACCCGGACCGGACCCGCCACGGCGGTGTCGGTCAGGAAGACCCCGGCCGCGCCGCTGGCGTCCACCGGGCCGGTGATCGACGAGCCGGTCGCGATCAGCGTCCCGCCCGGCCGGACCCGGACCGGGCCGGTCACCGTGGCGTCCCGCAGGCAGGCCACCCCGGAGACCACCAGCTGGCCGCTGTGCTTGCCGGTCAGGGTCGGGTACACCCGCTCGCCGTCCACCAGCTTCTCCACCGCCTGCCCGTCGAGCAGCAGCGGGATCAGCCCCCGCTCCGGCTGGGCCAGCGGGACCACGTACCCGTCGGCGACCTTGACCACCTTGTGGCCGTGCGCGGCGAGGCGCTGGGCCACGGTGGTGCGCTGGCCGGCCGGACCGTCGGTGCGCTCCCCGTGGTACTGCTCCTCGGTGAGCTTGTACGCGCATGGCACGTTGTCGAGGATCTGGCCGTCGCGCGGCGCGTCGAGCGGCGGCGGGGCCTCACCCGGGTGCGGCGCCGGGTGCGCCGGGATCGGGCGGGAACCCCGGAAGACGATCCGGCCGGTGTTCGAGACCTGGAAGGTGATCGCGTCGGCCCGCGCCGTGGTGATCTCCTTCAGGTTCGCCCGGTGGTAGTCGAGGAACTGGTTGAAGGTCCACATCGCGGAGTAGGTCTTGCGGCGCCGGTTGTTCGCCGTGTTGCCCTCGTCCGGCCGGGTGGTGCCGCCGGAGCTGCGCAGCTCGAGCAGGGAGTTGACGACGTTCTTGAGGCCCAGCGTGTTGCGCAGGATCGTCTCCTCGCTCAGGCCCACGTTGCCGCCGCCGTTACACCCGTACGGGCACGGCCACCAGCCGTCCTTGGCGCCCTGGGTGTACATGTGGCCCTCGATCATGTGCTGCGACTCGTCGAAGATCGACTGGGGCACGTTCTGGTGCCGCGGCGGCAGCATCGGCAGGTCGCCGGCGCTGGAGTTGCCGAACTCGTGCCCGTCGTAGCCGGCGATCGGGCGGTACTGGCGCAGCATGTTGACCAGCGCGAACGTCTCCGGCTGGCGGATCAGCGAGTAGTCGCGGTTCAGGTCCTGCCCGGTGGAGTTGCCCCGGGTGTTCGCCGCCCGGCCGTCGCCGTTGATGGTCGGGACGATGAGGACGGTGGTGTGCGACAGCAGGTCGATCGTCCGGGCGTCGTTGCTGAAGGCCAGCTTCCGCGCCATGATCAGGCAGCCCTCACGGTCGCCGGGCTCGTTGCCGTGCACGTTGCAGTTGACCATCAGCGGCGAGGTGGCCGCCACCGCCTCCGGGGTGGCCGGCGGCGTGGGGTAGCCGATGACGAACATGTTGATCGGCCGGCCGAGGGCGGTCTTGCCGATCTCGGTCACCCGGACGCGGTCGCTCAGCTCGTCGATCGCCGCGGTGTAGGCGTACTCGTTGACGTCGCTGGTGTACTGCGCCGCGAGCGTGGTCTCCCACTGGGTCCGCAGGTTTTCGCCCGGCACGTTCGGGTCGCCCCACGGCGCCGAGGTGGTGCCGGCCACCGGCGCCGAGTACGGCTGCGCTTCGGTCCCGAAGCGGGCGCGTACCCGCCACTGGAACCGGGTGCCCGGGTTGAACCCCGCGTCGGCGAAGGTCGGCGAGGAATTGTTGATCTGGCGGTTCGGCCGCCACACGCCGGTGACCACGGCGGGGCCGGTGGCCGTGTCGTCAGCGGCGACCGGGGTGCGCTCGATCTGGTAGTCGGTGGCGCCCTCGACCGGCGTCCAGGCGAGGGTGGCGTAGCCGTCGCCCTGCGCGACGGTGAGGCCTTGAACCTGGTTGGGTTCGGCGGCATATGCGGGCGTGGGCCCGGTGATCGCCGCGAGGCTCGCGGCGAGCAGGACGGAGAGAATCGCCGTCGTCCGTCTGTCTCTCATGGAAGCTCCAGAACAGGTGGGATGACACGGTCGGCACAGCACACGCCAACCACGCCGGTCGCGGTAGACGGCGCGGGAATTCTTGAGGATGATCTGAGGAATGGTCGAGCTAACCTGACCGGAGCCGGTAGCCCACTCCCCGGACGGTCTCCACCAGGCCGGCGTCGTCGAGCTTGCCGCGCAGGGCCGCGACGTGGACGTCGAGGGTGTGTCCGGAGTTCCAGGTGGTCTGCCAGACGTCCATCAGCAGCCGGTCCCGGGGCACCACCGTGCCCGCCTGCCGGGCCAGCGCCATCAGTAGCTCGAACTCCTTGCGGGTCAGGCTGACCTCCCGGTCGGAGAGCCAGACCCGCCGGGCGTTCAGGTCGACCCGCAGGTCGCCCACCTCCAGCGTCGTCTCCACCCGGGTGGCGCGGGCCGTCCGGCGCATCACCGCCTCGATCCGGGCCTGCAGCTCCGCCATCGAGAACGGCTTCACGACGTAGTCGTCGGCACCCGCCCGCAGCCCCGCCACCCGGTCCCGCTCCTCGGAGCGGGCGGTCACTGCGATGAGGGCGACGTCCTCGTTGCGCCGGCGGATCTGCCGGCACAACTCCAGGCCGTCGCGGTCGGGCAGGTTGAGGTCGAGCAGGATGAGATCGACCGGCCCGGCCGCGGCGGCTTCCGCCGCGGTGGTGGCCGTGATGACCGTGTAACCCCGCCGGCGCAGCGCCGCGGCCAGCGCGGACGCGACTCGCAGGTCGTCTTCGACCAGAAGCACCCGCACCGCGTCTCCTCGGACCTCGTCCCGACAGGTCCACGCGAGTCTGTCCGATGGGCACCGGCCGTGACCAGCCCGGACGGAAGATCGTGACCGCATGATGACGTGCCTCGACCCATCCCGGTGATCCTCGCCGTCGGGCGGGCGACCCACGGTCGCCCGCCCACGGGGTACGCCTCAGCGCAGCCCGGCGGCGGCCAGCAGGTTGCCGTCCGGCAGCGGCGGCAGCGCCCGGCCGCGGGCCATCCGCTGCTCGGCCCGTTCGGCGGTGAACGCGGCGTCGCCCGCGATGGCGGCCGCGTACGTGGCGGCGGTGCGGGACGCGATGGCCGACCAGCCGTACTGCTCGTGGACCATGGCGCGGGCGCGGCGGGCGAGGGCCCGGGCGTGCTCCGGGTCGGCGAGCAGCGCGTGCACCGCCTCGGTCAGCCCGTCCGGGTCCTGCGGGGCGAAGGTCATCCCGGTCACGCCCGGTTCGACGATCTCGGCCAGCCCGCCGGTCCGCGACACCGCGAGGGGCGCGCCGGCCGCCGCCCCCTCCAGCGCGACCATGCCGAACGGCTCGTAGATGCTCGGCACCGCGAAGCAGTCCGCGGCGGCCATCACCGCGGGCAGGTCGGCGCCGCCGAGGAAGCCCGGCATGCTCACCGTGTCACCCAGGTCGAGCCGCTGCACCTCGGCCGCCAGGGTGGCCCGGTAGGGCCCGTCGCCGACGATGACCGCGCGGAGCCCGGGGTGCCGCTCGCGCAGCCGGGGCAGCCCCGCGAGCAGGTGCTGCACCCCCTTCTCGTAGACCAGCCGGCCGGCGAAGGTGACCAGGGGGCCGTCCCCGGCGAAGCGGGCCCGGGCGGCGGCGACCGCGGCCGCCGGAACGTGCCAGCGGTGCGGCTCGACGCCGTTGGGCACCACGTCGACCCGCCCGGTCGGCACGCCGAACAGGGTGCCCACCTCGTCGCGCATGTAGCCGGAGCAGACGATCACCCGGCCCGATTCGGCGGCCAGCCAGTGCTCGACACCGTGGATGGTGCGGTTCATCTCCTCGGGCAGCCAGCCCTGGTGCCGGCCGGCCTCGGTGGCGTGGATGGTGGTGACCAGGGGTACGTCGAGGTGCTCGGCCAGGGTCATCGCGGTGTGTGCGACGAGCCAGTCGTGGGCGTGGATGACGTCGTATCCGCCGGATTCGGTGGCGCGCAGCGCGGTGCGGGTGAGGGTGTGGTTGAACGCCATGGTCCAGGCCAGCAGGGAGTTGGTGGCGAGGGGGAAGGTGACGGGGTCTTCGGCGGCGCGCAGGATCCGTACGCCGTCGGCGTACTCCTCCAGGGGTGCGCCTTCGGCGTGGCGGGTGACGACGGTGACCTCGTGGCCGGCGGCGGCCAGGGCGATCGAGAGGGCGTGCACGTGGCGGCCGAGGCCACCGACCAGCACGGGCGGATACTCCCACGACAGCATCAGGATGCGGCGGGTCCGGGGCGGGACGCCGGGCTGCGGCGGGATGGTGGGGCGGGCGGTGCGGGTGGGTAGGTGGGTCCGGTCCGTCGCGGTGGCGGGCTGCTCGCCGACCCGCAGGATGGTCACATCAATCTCCGTCCATGCATGCTGGGACGCGCCGGCGGCTCTGGCGGCGTGGAAGCGTGGTGAGGGTGGCCGAGAGGCCGAGTGGACCCGCGCAGGCGCGCACGTCCGCATACCAGGAAAAGGCATCCCGCGCGAAGTCGCACCTCAAAAAGGGCGATCGTGACGGACGACACCCGAGGGTTCGGTCGATATCAGGTGGATGGATTTCGGTTACCGTCCGAACGGGTGGGTTGGCGGAACGTGCGAGCGGGCACTAGCGAGGCGCGCATCGGCGGCCCGCCCGTCCGGTGCGCTCATGATCATGGGCCGAAGGAGCGACATGCAGGTCTGGCCGGGCGAGAGCTACCCCCTCGGCGCCACCTACGACGGGATGGGCACGAACTTCGCGATCTTCTCCGAGGTGGCGGAGAAGATCGAGCTCTGCCTGTTCGACGAGGGGGACGGCGGCGCCGAGCGCCGGGTCGAACTGCGTGAGGTCGACGCGTACGTCTGGCACGCGTACCTGCCGGGGATCGGGCCGGGGCAGCGCTACGGCTACCGGGTGCACGGGCCGTGGGACCCGGCCAACGGGATCCGCTGCAACCCGCACAAGCTGCTCCTCGACCCGTACGCCAAGGCAATCGACGGGGGGGTCACCTGGGACGCGGCCGGCTACGACCACGAGGTGGGCGGCGACCCGGACCGGATGTCGGAGACCGACTCGGCGCCCTTCATGCCCCGGTCGGTGGTGGTGAACCCGTACTTCGACTGGGGCAACGACCGGCCGCCGCGCACCCCGTACCACCACTCGGTGATCTACGAGGCGCACGTGCGCGGGCTGACCATGCGCCACCCCGACATCCCTGAGGAGTTGCGCGGCACGTACGCGGCGCTCGCCTCCCCGGTGATGATCGACTACTTCAAGCGGCTCGGGGTGACCGCGGTCGAGTTGATGCCGGTGCACGAGTTCGTGCACGACCACCGCCTGGCCGACCTGGGCCTGCGCAACTACTGGGGCTACAACACCATCGGCTTCTTCGCCCCGCACCACGGCTACTCCGCGCTCGGTGGCCGCGGCCAGCAGGTGCAGGAGTTCCGCGGCATGGTCAAGGCGCTGCACGCGGCCGGCATCGAGGTCATCCTCGACGTGGTCTACAACCACACCGCCGAGGGCAACCACCTCGGCCCCACCCTCAGCTTCAAGGGCGTCGACTGCCCCAGCTACTACCGGTTGAGCGAGGACGACCGGCGGCGCTTCGTCGACTACACCGGCACCGGGAACAGCCTCAACGTCCGCAGCCCGCACTCGTTGCAGCTGATCATGGACTCGCTGCGCTACTGGGTGACCGAGATGCACGTCGACGGCTTCCGGTTCGACCTGGCCGCCACCCTGGCCCGGGAGTTCTACGAGGTCGACCGCCTCTCCACCTTCTTCGAGGTGGTGCAGCAGGACCCGGTGGTGAGCCGGGTGAAGCTGATCGCCGAGCCGTGGGACGTCGGCCCCGGCGGCTACCAGGTGGGCAACTTCCCGCCGCAGTGGACCGAGTGGAACGGCAAGTACCGGGACACGGTGCGGGACTTCTGGCGCGGCGAGCCGGCCACCCTGGCCGAGTTCGCCTCCCGGATCTCCGGCTCCGCCGACCTCTACCAGGACGACGGCCGCCGGCCCTTCCACAGCATCAACTTCGTCACCTGCCACGACGGGTTCACCCTCAACGACCTGGTCGCGTACAACGACAAGCACAACGAGGCCAACGGCGAGGAGAACCGGGACGGCGAGAGCCACAACCGCTCCTGGAACTGTGGCGTCGAGGGGGAGACCGACGACCCGGCGGTGCTCGCCCTGCGGGCCCGGCAGCGGCGCAACTTCCTGGCCACCCTGATGCTCTCCCAGGGCGTGCCCATGATCGGCCACGGCGACGAGCTGGGCCGCACCCAGCACGGCAACAACAACGCCTACTGCCAGGACAGCGAGCTGGCCTGGGTGGACTGGGCGCGGGCCGACGAGGACCTGCTCGACTTCGTCCGGCGGCTCACCGACTTCCGCAACCGGCACCAGGTGTTCCGCCGGCGCCGGTTCTTCACCGGGCTGCCGGTGGGTGGTCGGGCCGCTGGCTCCGCCCTGCCCGACCTGGCCTGGTACACCCCTGACGGCCGGGAGATGACCGGCGAGGACTGGGGCAACGACTTCGGCCGCGCGGTGGCCCTCTTCGTCAACGGCGACGGCATCCCGGAACGCGGCCAGTACGGCCAGCGCCACCGGGACGATTCCTTCCTGCTGCTGTTCAACGCGCACGACGCGCTGCTGGACTTCACGCTGCCCGGGGCCGAGTTCGGGTCGCGGTGGGAACTGGTCATCAGCACCGCGGACCCGGAACCGGAGAAGACCCTGCTGGTCGAGGCGGGCGGCAGGCTCTGCGTGCCCGACCGCTCGTTGCTGGTCCTGGCGAGGGCGGCCTGACCCGTGCCCGACACCCCTCGATCCGACGGCACGACGACGGGGGTGGGGTTCACCTACCGCGTCCAGGTACGCCCCGGCTGCGACCTCGACGCCACCGCCGGCCCTGCGGCAGGCCCGGACCGCCGGCTGGCGGGACACGGCGCTGTCGATTTCCGTTCATCGTGTTACGGACATGTTCACCGGTCGGGTCTACAGTGGGTCTGAGCTGCTCCTTCATGATCTGTTGAGCACCTATCCCGTCGCCCTCCTCGCTCCCACCGACTCTGTGGAGGCCGCCGCATGACCGAGTTCACGGTGTGGGCGCCCGAAGCCGCCCGGGTCCGGCTGCGCCTGCCCGGCCGGGCCGACCACGACATGCGCCCCGGCCCCGGCGGCTGGTGGCGGGTCGAGGTGCCCGGCGCCGGACCGGGCACCGACTACGCGTTCCTGCTCGACGACGACGAGCGGGCCCTGCCCGACCCGCGGTCGGCCTGGCAGCCGGCGGGGGTGCACGGGCCGAGCCGGCGTTACGACCACGCGGCGTTCCACTGGACCGACCAGAGGTGGACCGGCCGGCAGTTGCCCGGCAGCGTCCTGTACGAGCTGCACGTCGGCACCTTCACCCCGGAGGGCACCTTCGACGCGGCCATCGGCCGCCTCGACCACCTCGTCGACCTCGGCGTCGACCTGGTCGAGCTGCTGCCGGTCAACGCCTTCGACGGCGAGCACAGCTGGGGCTACGACGGGGTCTGCTGGTACGCCCCGCACCAGCCGTACGGCGGGCCGGACGGGCTCAAGCGGCTGGTCGACGCCGCCCACGCCAGGGGGCTGGGGGTGATCCTCGACGTCGTCTACAACCATTTCGGGCCCTCCGGGGCCTATGCGCCGATGTTCGCGCCGTACCTGTCCGGGCAGAGCAACCCCTGGGGCCGCACCGTCAACCTGGACGGGCCACACTCCGACGGGGTACGCCGCTACATCATCGACAGCGTGCTGATGTGGCTGCGTGACTACCACGTCGACGGCCTGCGGTTGGACGCCGTGCACGCCATGCCCGACTCGCGGGGCACCCACTTCCTGGAGGAGTTGGCGGTCGAGGTCGAGTCGCTCTCCACCCACCTGGGTCGGCCGCTGTCGCTGATCGCCGAGTCCGACCTCAACGACCCGAGGCTGATCATCCCGCGGGAGGCCGGCGGCTACGGCCTGCACGCCCAGTGGAACGACGACGCCCACCACGCCCTGCACACCCTGCTCACCGGGGAACGGCAGGGCTGCTACGGCGACTTCGGCTCGTTGGAATGCCTGACCGACGTGCTGACCGGGGCGTTCTTCCACGCCGGCACCTGGTCCAGCTTCCGCAACCGCAGCCACGGGCGTCCGGTCGATCGGCAGCGCACGCCCGGGCACCGGTTCGTGGCGTACCTGCAGAACCACGACCAGATCGGCAACCGGGCCACCGGCGACCGGATCTCCCAGACGCTCTCGACCGGGCTGCTCCGCGTCGGCGCCACCCTGCTGATGACCGCGCCGTTCACCCCGATGCTGTTCATGGGCGAGGAGTGGGCGGCGAGCACCCCGTGGCAGTTCTTCACCAGCCACCCGGAGCCGGAGCTGGCCACGGCGGTGGCGGCCGGCCGCCGCCGGGAGTTCGCCGCCCACGGCTGGCCGGCGGGGGAGGTGCCCGACCCGCAGGACCCGCAGACCTTCGTCCGGTCCCGGCTGGACTGGGCCGAGCTGGACAAGCCCGAGCACCGCGAGATGTACGACTTCCACCGGCGGCTGATCGCCCTGCGCAAGAGCCGCCCCGACCTGTCCGACCCGCGGCTGAACCGGGTCGAGGTCCGGCACGGCGACCAGTTCCTGCTGATGCGCCGGGGCGAGTGCCTGGTGGTGGCGAACCTGGCCGGCAAGCCGCAGCGGATCAACCTGCCCGGGGTGGTCCGCCGGGTGCTCCTGGCCACGGAGAGCGGGGTCACCGTGATGCGCGACGGCATCGAGCTGCCACCGGAGTCGGCCGCGATCGTCGCCCTCTGATTCCCGGACCCCCGCGTGGGTGACATGCGGCAGGTCCCCCTGTCCTCGGCTCGGGACACCCTGACGTGCCGCAATTCGTCGCGGCCCCGGCCGGTCGGCGGGGCGGCCGCAGGCGCGTCCCGCCGCTAGCGTGTCGGGCATGGCAGAAGCAGGACCACCGGTGTCGCTCGCCGGCATCGCGCACGAGGCCGGCGGCTCCACCGTCCGGCTGCGCCCGGTCGCCGAGCCCGACCTCGCGATGTTCCGCCGGTTCCTCACCGAGCCGGGGCTGATCGGGTTGGACTGGTCCGGCTTCCGGGACGCGGGCGCTCCGGCCCGCCGCTACGCCGAGGACGGGTACCTGGGCGAGCGGGACGGCCGGCTGATCGTGCAGGTGGATCCGGAGGAGGCCGCCGCCGGCTTCGTCAGCTACCTGTCCGGCAGCTACGGCGGACGCGCGCCGTACTGGGAGATCGCCATTGCCCTGCTGCCGGAGTGGCGGGGCCGGGGCATCGGCTGGCGGGCCCAGGCGCTGCTCTGCGACTACCTGTTCGCGCACAGCCCGGCGCAGCGGATCCAGGCCGGCACCCACCCGGAGAACCTCGCCGAGCAGCGGTCGCTGGAGAAGGCCGGCTTCCAGTTGGAGGGGGTGGTTCGGGCCTGCGAGTTCCGAGCCGGCGCGTGGCGCGACGGGTACCTCTACAGCCGGCTGCGCGACGATCCGTCCCCGCTCTGACCGCCGCCGGGGGCGGCGAGGGCCGGGAGGGCACGCCGGACCTCGGCGAGGAACACGGGCACGTCCTTCGCGTACGGCGTCGCCCCGCCCAGATTGCCTCCAGCGCCGCCCGCAGCGGATCGGGCGACGCGGCGGCGGGCAGCGCCGGCAGCGCCATCGCCACCGGCTCGACGGGACCGCTGGTCCGCGGGCGGCTGCCCGAGGTAGCGGCGTGATCGCGCGGCCGACGCTAGCATCGACGCCCTTGCGGCGTGGGCCCGTAGCGGTCAGGGGATCGGCCACTCGTGGACCGGCCGGTTGCTGTGCATCAGGTCCACGTAGTGGCGGACCACCTCGCGCAGCGCCTCCGGCCGGTCCAGGTGGTCGGCGGACTCCAGCCGGTGCAGCGTCGCCACCTGCCAGGTCGCGCCGTTACGGCCGGTCAGGCAGCGCTGCTCGATGATGCCGAGCAGCCGGTCCCGCTCGTCCGGGTCGAGCCCCCACCGGTCCAACCCGTGGTACGCCAGCGGCAGCAGCCGGCGCAGCACCAGCTCGGTCACCGGCAGGTAGCCCAGCCCGGGCCAGAACACCTGGGCGTCGATGCCGTGCCGGCTGCAGGTGGTGAAGTTCTCCTCGGCGGCGCTGAACGACATCTGCGACCACAGCGGCCGGTCCGACTCGGCGAGCGCCCGGACCAGGCCGAAGTAGAAGGCACCGTTGGCGATGGTGTCCAGCACGGTCGGGCCGGCGGGCAGCACGCGGTTCTCCACCCGCAGGTGCGGGCGCCCCTTGAGCACGTCGTAGACCGGGCGGTTCCACCGGTAGATGGTGCCGTTGTGCAACCGCAGCTCGGCCAGGCCGGGGACGTCGCCGCTGGCCAGGGCCTCGGCCGGGTCCTCCGGGTCGCAGACCGGCAGCAACGCCGGGAAGTAGCGCACGTTCTCCTCGAACAGGTCGAAGACGCTGGTGATCCACCGCTCGCCGAACCAGACCCGGGGGCGTACCCCCTGGGCCTTGATCTCCTCGGCGCGGGTGTCGGTGGCCTGCTGGAACAGCGGCACGCGGGTCTCCCGCCACAGCTCCCGGCCGAAGAACAGCGGCGAGTTGGCGCCGAGCGCGACCTGGACGCCGGCGACCGCCTGGGCGGCGTTCCAGTAGTCGGCGAACTGGGGCGGGCTGACCTGGAGGTGGAACTGGGTGCTGGTGCAGGCGGCCTCCGGGGTGATGGTGTCCGCGGTGACCACCAGCCGTTCCACGCCGCTGATCGAGATCCGCAGGTCCTCGCCGCGGGCGGCGAAGATCTGCTCGTTCAGCAGCCGGTAGCGGGGGCTCGCCGAGAGGCTGGCGGCGGTCAGGTGTTCCGGGCGCAGGGTCGGCAGGATGCCGATCATCACCATGTGCGCCCCGACCGTACGGGCCTTCTCCTCGGCCGCGTTGAGGCTGGCCCGGACGTGCTCCTCGAACTGCGCGGTGCCGGTGCCGCCGAGCCGGCGGGGCGTCACGTTGATCTCCACGTTGAACTGGCCCAGCTCGGTCTGGAAGCTGGGATCGGCGACCGCCGCCAGCACGTCGGCGTTGCGCATCGTCGGCTGCGAGTCGTCGTCGACCAGGTTGAGCTCGATCTCCAGCCCGGTCATCGGCCGCTCGACGTCGAAGCGGGACTCCCGCAGCATCTCGGCGAAGACGTCCAGGCAGCGCCGTACCTTTTCCCGGTAGCGGGCCCGGTCCTCGCGGCTGAAGGTGCGTACGCCGACGTCTTCGCCCATGGTCACCACCCTGTCACCGTTGGTCCCCCTAACCTCGCACGCCACGGCGGGGCGGGGAAGACCTGAAGGACCCTTTACTACCCACCCACGGCCCCGGTGATCCCCGTCGCGTCGGACCGCGAACCACCCGGTCCGTACGGGTCGGCTGGATAGCATGGCCGAACCGATCGGGGGGAGTGCGGATGCGCGAGAAGACGACCAGGCTGTTCGTGGCGGCGGCGATCGCCGAGGCGTGCTCCTGGGCGGGCCTGCTGGCCGGCATGGCGGTCAAGTACGGCCCACCGCGCAACGAGCTCGGGGTGCAGGTGTTCGGCCCGATCCACGGCGCCCTCTTCGTGGTGTACGGCCTGCTCGTCCTCGCGGTGGCCCGGCAGCGCCGCTGGTCGCTGTGGCACACCGCCGTCGCCCTGGCCTGCGCGGTGCCCCCGTTCGCCACCGTGCTGTTCGAGCGGTGGGCCCGCCGGCGCGGCCTGCTCGGCGAGCCGGCACCGGTCGAACGTCCGCTCACCCCGGTGGGCTGACCGCGCGCCGGCCGGGAGCAGTCCCGGGAACCGGCCGCAGGCTGGCCGTGGGCGGGGCGGCGGGAACCTCAGGTGACCACCGAGCAGGCGGCGACGCCCAGCATCAGCAGCGCGCCGAGCGCCGCCTGGAGCAGCAGCGGCGGACCCAGGTGGGACCAGACCGTGGCGGTACGCGGGGTCAGCAACTGCCCGGTGGTGAGGTTGACGATCCGTTCGATCCGCGGCGGCAGTTCGTCGTCGCGCTGCGGCCGCAGGGTGAGCTGCACGTGGTCACCGGGGTGCAGCGCGCTCTGCGGCAGGTGGCCGTGCAGCTCCACCTCCAGCAGCCGGTTCGCGGCATCGCGCAGCCGGACCGGCGTGACCAGGAACTCCGGCCCCTTCTTCAGCTCCTTGAAGCGGCGCCGGGCGCCTCCGCCGCCGACGCTGAGCAGTGCCCGCGCCAGCCGCACCGGCAGCCCCACCACACCCGCCGCGGTCAGCACCGCGACGAGCACCGGCTGCCCCACCCGGACCTCACGCGCGTAGCCCTCCATGAGCCGGACCAGCCGGGCGGTGACGATCCGCTCCGTCGGGTGGACGACGCGCCGGATGTGGAGGTCAGTGTCCATGGTCACCACCGAGAGTCCGGTTCCGTTCACCTATGGTATCGAGTCTCAAGATTGAACGACGTGAATGAATGGCGGTCACGGGGCCGGCCCTGCCAGGTGACATCCCCGGTGGCGCGGGTATGCGTGCGGCCGAGCTGGAAAGGGGTCGAGCATGCAGCTGTCCTTCCTGCGTCCGCTCTACGACCGTCCCGGGCCGTGGTGCTCGGTGTACCTGGACGCCTCCCGGGACACCCACGACTCCCGTCCCGCGGTCGACCTGCGCTGGCGCTCCCTGAAGGGGAGCCTGCTGGAGCAGGGCGCCGACCAGGTGACCGTCGACGCGGTCGAGGAGGTGGTCCGCCGGCACGACCCGATGCCCGGCGACTACGGCGTGGCCATCTTCGCCACCCGCGGCCGGGTGGTGCTCACCGAGTACCTCTCCGCGCCGCCGCTGCGGGACCTGGCCAGCTGGTCCGCCCTGCCGCACACCATGCCGCTGGTCGCCCAGCGGGGCGAGCAGATCGCCTGGGTGCGTGTGCTGGCCGACCGGATCGGCGCGGACGCCATCGCGGTCAGCGCGGGCGGGGTGCCGCGTAAGTCGCACATCGTCGGACGGGAGAGCTACCAGCTACGCCAGGTCAATCCGGGCGGGTGGTCCCAGTCCCGCTACCAGCGCGCCGCCATGGAGGCGTGGCACCACAACGCCGGCGACGCCGCCGCAGCCACCGCCGAGCTGGCCGACAAGGTCGGGGCGGACGTGGTGGTGGTGGCCGGCGACGTCCGGGCCACCGGCATGATCGCCGCCCAGCTCCCGGAGCGCTGGCAGGACGTGCTGGTCCGCACCGACGCCGGCTCCCGCGCCCGGGGCGCCGATCCCATGCTCATGGACGACGTGACCGTGCAGACCATCGCCGAGATCGCCGACCAGCGGATCACCACCGCGCTGGACAGGTTCGGCACCCAGGAGGACGTCGGTGCCGGGCTGGACGCGGTGGTCTCCGCCCTGCAACGCAACCAGGTCGACACCATGCTGATCGTGGACGACCCGTCCGCCACCGGTGAGCTCTGGGTCGGCCCCGAGCCGACCGAGATCGCCACCGATCCGCGCCAGCTGGAGGCCATGTCGGTGGCCGACCCGCAGCGGGTACGCGCCGACGCCGCGCTGTTGCGCGCACTGGTCGGCACCGACGCCGACCTGACGGTGCTCGCGCCGGAGGAGGCGCCCGAACTCACCGACGGGGTCGGTGCGGTACTGCGCTACGTCGACGCCAGCACCCCCGGCCGAGGCAACGCCTGACCGTACGGGGACGCCGTCACGACATCGGGGAAGTTGCTGCCTCCGCGCGCCGCGAGGCAGCAACTTCCCCGTTCCTGTGCGGATCTCGGGTGAGTCGCCGCGCCTGGGCCCGGTGCGTGGCAAGCGCCGTGGAGACGGACACCCGAGGATTGGTCCGGCCCGTGGGGGGATGCCCCGTTTAGACCCCATCGGGACGGGAAGCCGGGCCGCGTGGTGAGCGAACGAGGCAAGGTGGGCTCGGTACGGAAGGTGCCCGTGGGGTCCGACGGCACCGGACTGAGCGGGGACCGGATCATGGCCGCGGGCAGCACGGCGCGGGTGCTGGTGGCCGCGACGGCGCGGGCGCTGCGCGGCGACGACTGCGCCGACCTCGGCCACTCCACCCCGTTCGCCCGGTTCGCCGGCGCCCCCGAGCCGGTGCGGCGGGCCGCCGCGGCGCGTGCCGCCGGCCGCATCGCGCTGGCCCCCGAGCAGATCGCCGAGGTGGACGCGGAGCGGGTGGCGGCCTGGATCGTCGACCAGTACCCGGCCGGTCGCTGGCCCGGACTGGTGCTCGGCTCACCGCACGGCGCGGCGGCTCACCTGGCGGTGGCTCTCGGCGTGCCCTGGCTGCCCGCCGCCTTCGAGATGACCGTGCACTGGACCCGCGGGGCGGTGGACCGGCCGCGCGCCGCCCTCGACCACGGCGCCGCGCTCGCCGGCCGGCTGCTCGCCGGCAACCGGGACGTGCACGTCCGCCAGGTGCACTGCCCGGCCAGCCGGGGCGCGTCGGCGGGGGCCACGGTGACCCTCGCGGTGCGCTGGCGGGCCCTGCCCGGGGCGTACGCCCGGTTCCTGGCCGACCGGCTGGAACCCGCTGCGCCGGTGCTGCTGCTGCACGACGCGCGCACCTGGCCGGTGCTCGACGAGGGGGTCGGGCACAGCTTCCAGGTGGGCTCCCCGGCCAGCGGCCTCGACCCGGTCGATTTCCACCCGGACGCGCACGCGCTGCGTCAGGTGCTCCGCTCCGCCGGCGGGGACGGCGCGCACTGGGAGCCGCCGGACGTCTCCTGCCCGGCGGCGTACGCGGAGAACGGCGTGGAGTCCGGCTTCGAGCACAGCGCCCGGGAGTGGACCGGCCGGCACGGTCATCCGCTGCACCGGGTGCTGGTCCCGCAGCCGGACGCGCTGAGCGCCGCCACCGCCGACCTGTACCGGCGCTGGCTGCGTCGGGCCGGCAAGACCGGCGACCGGCTGGTGGTCGAGTGCGGCCGGCTGCTCGACCCGTGGCAGGTGGTCCGGGCCGGGCTGGTGCCGTACTGGTGCGAGAACGCGACCCGGCGCCGGGTGCAGGGGGCCGAATGGTGGCTCGCCGGCAGCGAGCCGTTCAGCTCGGTGGACGTGCTGCCCGAGCCGCCCGGGGTCCGGTCGCCCGCCCTGGCCGGCCTGCCGCAGTGGCTCGCCGTGGCCGGCTTCGGGCGCCGGCGGCGGGCGCTGGACCGGGGGGCGGCCCGCGGCTACCCGGTCGGCTCGGTGCCGACCCGGCGTGCCACCGAGGTGTTGCGCAACCAGCCGTACGACCTGCCGACCCCGCCGCCGCTGCGGATGGCCGAGGCCCTCGCGGCGCTCCGGGACGCGGGCGCCCACCAGGGGCTGCTCGTCTCCTGACCGAACACGGCGAAACATCCTCACGATCCCGCGGTCCGTGATTGAGTACCTACGGAGCGGGAACACCGCTCGCTGCGAGACGGCCACCACGCCGTGCGGCGAGCTGCCGCCGCTCCTGGCGTTCCGTCACCTAACCCATTTCCGGCCCGGTGCGTGGCCCGACCACGCGCACGACCGGTCTTCCAATCCGGGCGGGGGACCTTCCTGAGGGAGGCGCGGATGTTCGGACAGACCACCACAACCACACCACCACCCACCGAGCGGGGCCTGGAGGACCTCGACGCGGCGGCCCTGGCGTACGCGGCGCGGATCCAGGGGCTGCCGCCGGAGCGGCGGCAGGAGGCGCGCGACGATCTCGTCCGGTTCGCGCTGCCCTTCGCCGGCCGGCTGGCCCGCCGGTACCGGGGCCGCGGGGAACCGCTGGAGGACCTGGAGCAGGTGGCCCGCCTCGGCCTGGTGAACGCGGTCGACCGGTACGACCCGGAACGGGGCTCCTTCACCGCGTACGCGGCGATCACCATCGTCGGGGAGATCAAACGGCACTTCCGGGACCGCACGTGGGGGGTGCACGTGCCGCGCCGGCTGCGTGACCTGATCCTGGAGGTGGGGCAGGCGACCGCGGCGCTGACCAGCGAGCTGTCCCGGGCGCCGACGGTGGCCGAACTGGCCGAGCGGCTGGAGACGCCGGAGGAGGAGATCCTCGCCGCGCTGGAGTCGGCCGCCGGCTACAGTCCGGCCTCGCTCAACGCGCCGGTCGGCGGGGAGAGCTCCGCCGAGTTCGGCGACCTGGTGGGCGAGTCGGACAACGCGCTGGAGTCGGTCGACGACCGGGTCACCGTCAGCGGCCTGCTGCACCGGCTGCCCTGGCGGGAGCGGCGGATCCTCGCCATGCGCTTCTACGGCAACCAGACCCAGGCGGAGATCGCGGCCCGGTTCGGCATCTCCCAGATGCACGTCTCCCGGCTGCTCTCCCGGGCGCTGACCTGGTTGCGGCAGGCGATGCTCGCCGACGCCCCGCCGCCGTGGCAGAACGGCACGGCCGAGTCCGAGCCGGCGAAGGCGAAGATCTCCGTCAAGCAGAACGGGGACCGGGTGGTCGTCGAGGTCGGCGGGGAGGTCGACCGGGACGGTGCGGATCAGCTGCGCAAGGCGATGCTGGAGGCGGTGACCGGGCAGCCCCGGGAGGTGGTGGTCGACCTGGTCGGCGCGGGCGGCTTCGACGCCGGGGGCATCGCCGCGCTCATGGCCGGCCGGGACGCGGCGGCCCGGACCGGGGTGCCGCTGCGGCTGACCCGGGTGCAGCCCGCGGTACGCCGCTCGCTCGCCGCGGCCGGCCTGCCGGCCGGCGACTGACCCCGTACCCGAGGAAGGGCCGGCGCCCCCGTGGCGCCGGCCCTCTCGCGGTTAACCACGGGTCAGTACTCCGGGGTGTCCCCACGTCCACGCGGGTGGCGCCACTCCTCGTTCTCCACCGGGGTCCGCTCCGCGCCGAGGATGGTCTCCTCGGGCTCGTCGGTCTCCTCGAAGCTGGGCCGCAGGATCTCCTCCGGCTCCGGCACGTCGACCGGCCGGGCACCCGACTGCGGCGCGGGGTGGTAGGCGACCGCCTCCCGGGCGCCGTGCGCGCCCTCGGCGGCCGGCGTCTCAGGGAAGTGCCGCTCGCGGTGCAGTTCCTGGGCGAGGTGCTGCGGCGGCTTCGTGGTGCGCTGCGGCAGGTCGCTGCCGAGGCTGGCGACCAGCCGGCCGTACTTGAGGTCGAAGGCGGGCCGCTCGGAGCGGATCCGGGGCATCCGGTCGAAGTTGCGTAGCGGGGGCGGGCAGGTGGTGGCCCACTCCAGGGAGTTGCCGTAGCCCCAGGGATCGTCGACGGTGACCCGTGCGCCGTACCGCCAGGACTTCCAGACGTTGTAGATGAAGAACAGCGTGGACGCGCCGAGGACGAACGACCCGATGCTGGAGACCGTGTTCAGGATGGTGAAGCCGTCGCTGGGCAGGTAGTCGACGTAGCGGCGCGGCATGCCCTCGTTGCCCAGCCAGTGCTGGACCAGGAAGGTCGTGTGGAAGCCGAGGAACATCGTCCAGAAGTGGGCCTTGCCCAGGCGCTCGTCGAGCAGCCGCCCGGTCATCTTCGGGAACCAGAAGTAGATCCCGCCGAAGAACGCGAAGACCACGGTGCCGAAGAGGACGTAGTGGAAGTGGGCGACCACGAAGTAGGTGTCGGTGGTGTGGAAGTCCACCGGCGGGCTGGCCAGCAGCACCCCGGTCAGCCCGCCGAGGAGGAACGTGACCAGGAAGCCGATGGCGAAGAGCATCGGCGTCTCGAAGGTGAGCTGGCCCTTCCACATCGTGCCGATCCAGTTGAAGAACTTCACTCCGGTCGGCACCGCGATGAGATAGCTCAGGATGCTGAAGAACGGCAGCAGCACCTGCCCGGTGCCGAACATGTGGTGCGCCCAGACGCTCATCGACAGCACGGTGATCGAGATGGTGGCGAGCACCAGACCGGTGTAGCCGAAGATCGGCTTGCGGGCGAAGACCGGGATGATCTCGGTGATGATCCCGAAGAACGGCAGCGCGATGATGTAGACCTCGGGATGTCCGAAGAACCAGAAGAGGTGCTGCCACAGCATGGGCCCGCCGGTGGCCGCGTCGTAGACGTGCGAGTGCAGGAGCCGGTCCGCGGCGAGCGCCAGCAGCGCGGCCGCCAGCAGCGGGAACACGAAGATGATCAGGACGCTGGTGAGCAGGATGTTCCAGGTGAAGATCGGCATCCGGAACATGGTCATCCCGGGGGCGCGCAGGGTGACGATGGTGGCGATCAGGTTGACGGCGGTGAGGATGGTGCCCAGGCCGCTGATGACCAGCCCGACCACCACCATGTTGGGCCCGACGCCGGGGGAGTGCTGGGCGGTGCTCAACGGGGTGTACGCGAACCACCCGAAGTCGGCTGACCCGCCGGGCGTGAGGAAGCTGCCGTACAGCATCAGGCCGCCGAAGAGGAACAGCCAGTAACCGAAGGCGTTCAGCCGGGGGAACGCGACGTCCGGAGCGCCGACCTGGATCGGGACGAGGAAGTTCGCCATCCCCAACGCCGCGGGCGTGGCGAAGAGCAGCAGCATCGCGAAACCGTGGGTGGTGAAGAGCTGGTTGTACTGCTCCGGGGAGAGGAACTGCAGCCCCGGTCGGGCCAGTTCGGCCCGGATCAGCATCGCCTCGATCCCGGCGATCAGGAAGAAGCCGAAGGACGTGGTCAGATACATCAGGCCGATCAGCTTGTGGTCCGTGGTGCGCAGCAGCCGCCACAGGGAGTTGCCCGGGACCGCCACCCGGACCGGACCGGGATAACCGCCGAACTCGGCCGGCGCGAGGATCGCCGGCCCGCGGTCTCGTGGCGGCTCGGTGACTACCTGCTTCGGCATGGCTCTCACCTCGTCATGCGACGGCGGAACAGCCGGGCACGGTTACCCGACCTCCGCTCATCAAACCAGGCGAGAGGGGTAATTCAGGTCAATTCGCTGGCAGCATGGCCCAGACCACCTTCCCGGCGCCCGCCGGGACGCTGCCCCACCGCTGGGTCAGCTCGCGGACCAGCATCAGCCCGCGGCCACCCTCGGCGCGCGGGTCCCGGGCGGTCACCGCCCGCGCCTCGGCCGGGCTGCCGTCCAGCACGGCCACCCCCAGGTACGGCCGGTGCAGGGTCAGCGTCACCTGCATCGGCGTGCCCGCGTGCCGGATCACGTTGCCGACCAGCTCGGTGAGCACCAGCGCCGCCGGCCCGGCCAGTTCCGGGATGTTCCACCGCCGGCAGGCGTCGGTGACCAGCTCCCGGGCCCGCCGGCACGCCCCGGCGACCGGCTCCAGCCGCTCCCGCAGCCGGGGGGAGGCCACCGCGCCGGCCAGGGCGGCCGCCTCGGCACAGTTCCGGCGTACCGGGAGCTCCCGGCCCGCGGCCGTCTCGCTGAGCCAGCTCGCCGCCGCCGGTGGTGGGGCGCACAGCACCAGCGGCACGGCGGGCCAGTCGGCGGCTCGTCGGGCGGCCGCCGCGAAGACCGACAGCGCCAGCCGGTCCGCGACGGCCAGCCGCCCCAGGTCGACCACGAGCGCGTCGGGCTGGGTGGCGAGGCACCGCTCCAGCACCGTGTGCACCGACCGCATCGTGCCCACGTCGAGCTCGCCGGCGAGCCGTACGACGGTGACCGGCGACTCGTCGCGCACCTCGCAGCTGATCCGGGTCGACATCAGGCCCTCGTTTCCGTGTCGTCGCGGATCTGCGAACTACCCGCGACCAGGGCGGGTGAAACCGGACCAGACGCCCATCCCGCCTGCTCAGCGACGAGCGACGCTCCGGGTGGTGGCCAGCCCGAGGGCGATCATCCCGATGCCCAGCGCGAGGTGCAGCCAGTTGTCGGGGCCGTTGACCGGGATGAAGTTCGCGGGACCCGTGCGGTGGTAGACCATCAGGCCGTAGAGCCAGAGCACCAGGTAGACCGCCCCGCCACCGACCAGGAACGTCCGGGCCCCGGGGGCCGTCCGGGACAGCGCCAGGCCGGCCACTCCGAAGGCCAGGTGCACGAGGTTGTGCAGCACCGAGACCTGGAACACGCCGAACAGCTTCGCCATCGACTCGTGCCCGACGAAGGAGAGGGCGCCGAAGTTGGTGGTGATCCCCGGGAGGAAGCCGAGCACCCCGACGATCAGGAAGATCACCCCGATGGTCGCGGCGGCCCGACTTGCCGGGGCGCGGCCGTCGGCCGGGTTCCGTCGGGCGCGCGCGTGGGCCATCGAGTTCGTCATGCCGGCCTCCTGAGCGGACAGGGACCGGACAGCTTCCCCGCGAGCCGCGGCGGCAAACGGCCCCGGTGGCAGCGCGCCTCAGGCGAGCTGGAGCGTGGGGGCGGCGGGCTGACGAACCTGCTCGTACAGGCCCACGTACCGCTCGGCCATCACCCTCGGGGTGAACCGGGCGGCCGCCTCGCGCCGGCACTCGTCCGCCTCCAGCAGCCCGGCGGCCATGACCAGGTCGCCCAGCTCCTCCTCGTCCGTGGTGAGCAGACCGGTACGGCCGTGCTCGACCAGCTCGGGCAGGCAGCCGCGGGCGACGGCCACCACGGGGGTGCCCAGGGCGAGCGACTCCACCACCGCCGTGCCGCCGGGCTCCTCCCAGCGCAACGGGAAGAGCGCGGCCCGCGCGCCGGCGAGCAGGTCGTCCCGCTCCTGGCCGGCCACCGTGCCCACCCAGCGCACCAGGTCGCCGTCCACGTAGGGGGCGACGTGGTCGTAGAAGAAGCGCACGTCCGGGTTCTGCCGGGCCTCGTCGCCCGCCGCGGCCAGGTCCGCCGGCCGGTGGTACGGCCCGACCGGGCCGGCGAGCACCAGCGGGAAACCCACCTGCCGGGCCAGCCGGGCGCCCAGGTCCTGCCCCTTGCCCGGGTTGATCCGGCCCAGCACGATCACGTAGTCGCCCTTCTCCGCCGGCGGACGGCGCTCCGCGCCGACCGCCAGCGGGGTGGACAGGTGCACGTGCCCGACCGAGTGGTCTTGCAGGGCGCGGGGCGCGCGGGCCAGCTGCGCCGCGGAGACCCCGTTCACCCGGACCCGGTCGCCGCCGTCGAGGTTGCCGTACAGCTCGGGATGCTTGGCCAGGTCCCAGTGCAGGGTGTGCAGCACCGGCGGGGCGTCCGGACCCATCGCGGCCAGCGTGGCCAGCCCGACCGCCTCCACGTGGTCGTGCACCAGGTCGATGTCGTCGCGGGTGTGCAGCGCGCGCACCACGCCGTTGAGGTGCGCCTGCGAGATGCCGCAGACCTGGTTGTAGGGGCGTTGCAGGGCGTGGAACTGCCCGTCCGGGAAGACCGAGATCTTCTCGTCGACGGCCAGCGTGCTGGTCTCCACCGAAGCGAGCACCACCCGTACGCCGAGTTTGCGCAGCTCCGGCACCAGGGTGGCGACCACGTTCTCGATCCCGCCGTAGCCGGGCGGCGGCACGGACAACCAGGGACCCGCGTTCATCAGGACCGTGAGGCTCATCGTGCGCTGTCCCTTCCGTCGGCGATGCCAGGCTGCTCATCGGGGTGGTCCACGCGCGGCTCACTCACGCCGCTACCCGGCGTCGGGGCACCCGGTGGCGTAGCTGGGCCAGCGGCGGGCGCTCCTCGATCGAGACGTCGCTGACCACGATCTCCCGGTCCAGGTTCGGCAGCGCCTCCGAGCCGCCCCGCCGGAACTGGGTCAGCAGGGCGGTCGGGACGGCGTCCGGGCTCGCCCAGCCCCGCCGCTGCAACCGGGACCACACGGTGAGGATGATCTGGGCGGACATCCGGCCGAGCGCGGCCGCGTCCTGGTGGCGGTGCTTGCGCTCGCCGAGGTCCACCTGGGCCAGGGCGTCCAGCCCGACCAGTTCCAGCAGGTCGATGAGCATGGCCGTCTCCACGCCGTACCCGGAGACGAACGGCACCCGCTCCAGCACCACCCGGCGGCCGGCGTACTCGCCGGCCAGCGGTTGCACGAACCCGGCCAGCTCGGGCCAGAAGAGATTCAGCAGCGGGCGGGCCGCCAGTTCGGTGACCCGCCCGCCACCGTCCGGCTCCACGCTGGTCGCCCCCACCAGGGGCCGGTGGTAGAAGCCCTTGACGAAGTCGACCGACGGGTCGGTCAGCAGCGGGCCGATCAGCCCGGTGACGAAGTGCGGACGGAACTCGTGCAGGTCGGCGTCGACGAACGCGACCACGTCCCCCTCGGCCGCCGCCAGCCCGGCCCAGAGCGCGTCGCCCTTGCCGGAGAGCCGGGGCAACCCGCGGGTCATCGCGTCCTGGCTGACCACCTCGGCGCCGGCCGCGCGAGCCACCTGCGCGGTCCGGTCGGTGGACCGGGAGTCCACCACGATCAGCTCGTCCACCAGCGGCACCCGGTCCATCAGGTGCTCGCGGATCGTCGACACGATGGCGCCGACGGTGGCCTCCTCGTTGCGCGCCGGCAGCACCACGCTGACCCGGCTGTCACCCTTCGCCCGCAGCAGCCGGCGCGCCGGCCAGTCGCCGGCCGTCGTGGTGCGGTACGTGGCCCAGGCCTCCACCACCGGTGAGACGATCGCTTCTGTATCCCGCACTGGCACCCCCAGTTCGTGGCGGAAACGCGGGTTAGGTTTTCCCAGTAGGCGCCCCGCGCTAACCGGATCATGCCGAACAGCGTGATCACCCGCCGCGCGCCGCCCGGTTCCCGGCCGGTGAACGTTTGATTGCACGCCCACCAGGGGAGAGCTGTCGACAGCTTCGTGAGTTGCGGCGGGAGGGACGACGGATGCGCACGTGCCGGGTGGGACTGATCGGGGCGGGTGGAGTGGCGCAGCGGCATGCCCGCGTGCTGACCGGCTTCGAGGACGTGGAACTGGTCGGGGTGACCGATGTCGCCCGGGACGCGGCGGAGGCCCTGGCCGGGACGTACGGCGGGCGCTCGTTCGCCGACGTGACCGAGCTGCTCGCCGCCGGCCCGGACGCCGTCTACGTCTGCGTGCCCCCGTTCGCGCACGGCCCGGTGGAGGAGGCGGTGATCGACGCCGGCGTGCCGATGTTCGTGGAGAAGCCGGTGGCGGTGGACCTGGACACCGCGGAACGGATCGCCGCCCTGGTCGAGCGGCGGGGGCTGCTCACCGCGGTGGGCCACCACTGGCGTTACCTGCACGTGGTGGACGAGGCCCGGCAGCTGCTCGCCGACCGGCCGGCGCGGATGGTCAACGCGGCCTGGCTAGACAAGGTTCCGCCGGTGGCCTGGTGGGCCCGGTGCGACCGCTCCGGCGGCCCGGTCGTCGAGCAGGCCGCCCACGTGCTCGACCTGGTGCGGCTGCTGGTCGGGGAGGCGTCCGAGGTGACCGCGTACGGCGACGGGACCCCGCCGCCGGTGGAGGGCGCCGACATCGACTCGGTCACCGCAGCGACCCTGCGCTTCACCTCCGGCGCGGTGGGCACCCTCGCCGCGGCCTGCGTGCTCGGCTGGAAGCACCGGGCCGGCGTGGAGATCCTCGCCGACGGGCTGGCAATGTCGCTGGCCGAGGATGGCCTGCTGATCTGCGACGGCGAGGGGGAGCGGCACCTGCCCGCCGACCCGGACGGCGCCCGGGTGGCCGTCGACCGGGCCTTCGTCGACGCGGTCCGGGGGGTCGGCGACGACATCCGGGTCCCGTACGCCGAGGCGCTGCGCACCCAGCGGCTCGCCCTCGCGGTGGCCGAGTCGGCGCGGACCGGGCGCAGCGTGGCCCTGCCCACCGGGCCGGCCGCACGCCCCACCACCCCGGTCACCGACACCGTGCCGGCCGAGGCGGAACGGGAGGTGACCGTCGATGCGTGACCGGGTGGTGGTGGTCAACGGACCGGGCGCGGTGGAGTTGGTCGAGCAGGACCCGGCCGAGCTGCGCGAGGGCACCTTTCGGATGGCGACGGTCTACAGCGGCGTCTCCGCCGGCACCGAGCTGAGCTACGTCAAGGGCACCAACCCCTACCTCAACGTCACCTGGAACAGCGATCTCGGGCTGTTCCAGCCCGGCGCGGCGAGCACCCCGTACCCGGTGACCCGGCTCGGCTACATGCAGGTCGGCCGGGTGGTGGAGAGCCGCACCCCGGCCGTCCGGGTGGGCACCGTGGGCGCGATGACCTACGGCCACCGCACCGGGTACGTCGCCGACCCGCTCGCCGAGCGCTTCGTCCCGCTCCCCGACGACCTCGACCCGCTGCTCGGCGTCTACGTCGCGCACATGGGACCGATCTGCGCCAACGGTCTGCTGCACGCCGCCGCCGACCTGTGCGGCACCGACGTGCGCTCGCTCGGCGACGGGGTCCGCGGCCGCCGGGTGGCGGTGGTCGGCAGCGGGGTGGTCGCCCTGCTCACCGCGCTGTTCGCCCGGCGGCACGGTGCCGCCTCCGTGGTGGTCCTCGACCCGACCCCGGCCCGGCGGGAGGTGGCCGAGGCGCTGGGCCTGGAGACCCTGGACCCGGAGGCGGACGACCCGGCCGTGGTGCTGAAGACCCGGTGGAACCACGCCGCCGGCGACCGGGGCGCCGACGTCGTGTTCCAGTGCCGGGGTCAGGCGTGGGCGCTGCACCTCGCGCTGCGCCTGCTGCGCCCCCAGGGCACCGTCATCGACCTCGCGTTCTACCAGGCCGGCGCGGACGAGGTCCGGCTCGGCGAGGAGTTCCATCACAACGGGCTGTCGCTGCGCTGCGCCCAGATCGGGCGGGTGCCCCGGGGGCTCGCCCCCGTCTGGGACCGGGAGCGGCTCTCCGCGGAGACCATCGAGCTGCTGCGCCAGTACGGCGACCTGATCCGCAAGCACCTCGTGACGGCGGTGGAGCCGCTGGAGGAGGCGCCGGGGCTGCTGATCGACCTGGCCGAGCGCCGCCGCCAGGAACTCCAGGTGGTGTTCGCCGGCTGACCCGCGGACCGCCCGGGCACCGGCCAGGCCCCCGACGGTCACCGGCTGATCCGCGGACCGACCGGGCGCCCGCCAGGCCCGACGGTCACCGGCCGGAACCGCCCTGAGCTGCCGAAACGGTCAGGAAATCGGACACCGGACAGACCCGGCGCCGGGCGGGGGTCACAATCGGCTCCGATTCGCGTACCGTTGCCGCTCATGGGTGTGTCGCAACGGTTGAAGAGCAGGTTCCGGCGGTTCCTCCAGCGCCCGGGGACGACGGTGGAGCTCGCCCCGCTGGAGAAGCTGCTGCCGGCCATCGAGGCCCGCGAGGCGGAGCTGGAGAAGCTCTCCGACGCCGAGCTGACCGAGGCCGCCGGCCAGGCCGAGGGGTACGAGGAGCTCTGCGCGATCGGCCGTGAGGCGGCCCGCCGCGGCCTCGACCAGCGGCCGTACGACGTCCAGCTGCTCGGCGCGATGGCCCTGCTCGCCGGCAAGGTGGCCGAGATGGCGACCGGTGAGGGCAAGACGCTCACCGCGACCATCGCCGCGTACGGCCACGTCCGGATGGGCAACGGCCCGGTCCACGTGCTCACCGTCAACGACTACCTGGCCCGCCGCGACGCCGAGTGGATGGCGCCGGTCTACCGCCTGCTCGGGCTCACCGTCGGCTGGGTCAACGAGTCCTCCACCCCCGACGAGCGGCGCACCGCGTACGCCTGCGACGTCACCTACGTGTCGGTCAGCGAGGCCGGCTTCGACTTCCTCCGCGACCAGCTCGTCACCGACCTCGCCGACCGGGTCCAGCCGGCGCTGAAGACCGCCATCGTCGACGAGGCCGACTCCATCCTCATCGACGAGGCCCGGGTGCCGATGGTGCTCGCCGGCGCGGTCCCCGGTGAGCAGGACCCGGTGCACGCGGCCGCGGCGCTGGTCCGCGGCCTGCGCAAGGGCAAGCACTACACGATCGCCGAGGACGGCCGCAGCGTCGCCTTCACCTCGGCCGGCCTGGCCACGATCGAGGCCAAGCTCGGCGGCATCGACCTGTACGACGAGGAGCACGTCGGGCAGCTCTCCGCGGTCAACGTGGCGCTGCACGCGCACGCCCTGCTGCACCGCGACGTGGACTACATCGTCCGGGACGGCTCGGTCGAGCTGATCGACGAGATGCGTGGCCGGGTGGCCCAGCGCCGCCGCTGGCCGGACGGGCTGCAGGCGGCGGTCGAGGCGAAGGAGGGCCTGGACGCCACCGCCGAGGGTGAGGTGCTCGGCACCATCGCCGTGCAGGCGTTCATCGCGCTCTACCCGAAGGTCTGCGGGATGACCGCGACGGCGGTGCTCGTCGGCGACCAGCTCCGCGAGTTCTTCGACCTGGAGGTGGCGGTGATCCCGCCGAACACCCCCTGCATCCGGGAGGACGAGCCGGACCGGATCTACGCCACCCGGGCCGAGAAGGAGGAGGCGCTGATCGACGAGATCAAGCGCTGCCACGAGGCGGGCCGCCCGGTGCTGGTCGGCACCTTGGACGTCAAGGAGTCCGAGGGGCTGGCGGCCGGGCTGCACGCGGCCGGGGTGCCCTGCGTGGTCCTCAACGCCAAGAACGACGACGAGGAGGCGGCGATCATCGCCGAGGCCGGCGCGTACGGCGCGGTGACCGTCTCCACCCAGATGGCCGGCCGTGGCGTCGACATCCGCCTCGGCGGCAGCGACCAGGCCGACCGGGAGCGGGTGGCCGACCTGGGCGGCCTCTACGTGATCGGCAGCGGCCGGCACGACAGCCGCCGGGTCGACGACCAGCTCCGCGGCCGGGCCGGCCGGCAGGGCGACCCGGGCGGGTCGGTCTTCTTCGTCAGCCTGGAGGACGACCTGGTCGTCCGGCATGCCGGCGACACCGTCCCGCCGTCGCCCCGGATGAACGCCGACGGCCTGGTCACCGACCCGCAGGTCGACTACGCGGTGGAGCACGCCCAGCGGGTCGCCGAGGGCGTCAACCACGAGATCCACCGCAACACCTGGCGCTACAGCGTGGTGATCGAGCAGCAGCGCAAGGCCCTCGCCGAGCGGCGGGAGCGGCTGCTGACCAGCGACATCGCCGCGCTGATGCTGCTGGAGCGGGTGCCGGAGAAGGCCGGCGAGATGGACGAGGACCTGCTCGCCGAGGTGGCCCGCAAGATCGCCCTCTACCACCTGGACCGGCTCTGGGCCGAGCACCTGGCCGAGCTCTCCGAGGTCCGCGAGGGCGTGCACCTGCGCGCGCTGGGCCGGCTCGACCCGCTGGACGAGTTCCACCGCAGCGCCGTCCCGGCGTTCAACGCGCTCGTCCCGGAGATCGAGACGCGGACCATCGCCACCTTCGAGGAGACCGAGTTCGCCGAGGGGTGGGAGCCGGACGCCGCGAAGCTGGTCCGGCCGAGCGCCACCTGGACCTACCTGGTGCACGACAACCCGTTCGGGTCGGAGCTGGACCGGCTGATCGCCTCGGTGGGGCGGCGGCTCATCTCCGGGTCCCGCTGACCGTCGACGAAGGGGTCCCCGCCGGCGCGTGGCGCGCCGAAAGGGACCCCTTTGCACTGTTTCGAACCGGGTTTGCGAGGGTAGTAGGCCGGGGCTTCGAGTCAGGGAGAGAGCGGATGCGACAGGCAATGGCGCCGAACGGGGACACCGCGTGGTCGGAGGCGGAGGCGGCGGGGGCCGTGGCCCGGTGAACCTCGACACGCGGGAACCCATGATCGACACGCTCAACGTGCTGGAGACCGCCGCCCTGCTGCGCGAGTTGACCGCCGGCCTGATCGCCGTCGCCGACTTCGACGAGGCGCTGGCCCGGCTGGTCCGGGTCGCCCGGGACGCCGTACCCGGGGTGGACTGCTGCGGCTTCACCGCGCTGCGCGCCGGCGAGCCCGCCGGCGGGGCCGCCTCCGACGCCGCCCGGGCCGAGCTGGACGACCTGCGGCACGGCCCCGACACGCCGGCGCTGACCGCCATCCGGCGGCGCGAGATGATCACCGCACCGGATCTCGACCGGGAGTCGCGCTGGCCGGCCTGGACCGAGCGGGCGCGCGGGCTGGGCGTACGCGGGGTGATCTCCGCGCCCGTCGACGTGGACGAGCAGGTGATCGGCGCGATCAACCTGTACGCCGAGCCCGCCGACGCGCTAACCCCGCGGCACCAGCTCACCGCGATGCTCCTGGCCGAGCACGCCGGGCTGCTCCTCGCCGCCGTGCGGGACCGGGAGCGGCAGGCCGTTCAGGCCGGCCAGCTCGACTCGGCGCTGCTGGAGGAGGGCGTGATCGGGCAGGCGGTCGGAGTGATCATGACGCAGCGCGGCTGCCCGGCGCCGGAGGCCCTGGCGGTGCTCCGCAGCGCCGCGTCCTCGTTGGACATCCCGCTGCGCGAGGTCGCCGAGCGGCTGGTGTCCACCGTGTCCCGGCCCCGGGAGAGCTGAGCGGCGTTCGTTTCGTCCCGCTGGCGCGGGGGTAGCACCCTGGACTGGTGAGCTGCGCCGACCTGGGGAGGGACCGATGGAGAGCCGACTGCGGGTGCAGGGGCACCCCATCCAACCGATGCTGGTGACGTTCCCGTTCGGACTCTTCGTCAGCGCCGCGGTCCTCGACCTGGCCGACGTCGCCGGCGGCCCGGCCTTCCTCGGCGAGGTCGGCTACTGGACCGCCGTGGCCGCCCTGGTCGCCGCCGCGCTCGCCGCCGTCGCCGGCCTGGTCGACCTGTGGGACGCGCGCGCCGATCGGACCCGGCGTACCGCGGTCACGGTCAACCTGGTCAACGCGGCGATGGCGGCGCTGTTCCTGCTCACCTGCCTGATGCGGGCCGACGCGCCGGAGCGCGGCGCGACCGGCGTCGAGCTGGCCACCGAGTTGCTGGCGCTGGCGGTCGGGTCGGTCGGGGTGTGGCTGGGCGCTCGGCTGGTGCGCCAGTTCGACCGCGGCCGGGCCAGCGAGCAGGCCGGCCTGGAGAGGCTCGCCGACCTCCCCGCATCCACCGTGGAGATCATCCGCCCGCCTGCCTGAGCGGTTGCCGCCCTCCGACAGGGCGGCCGCAACGACCCGGAGGCGGCCGCCGTGGCGCCGGCCGGAGGTCGGTCAGGGCCGCGCCGCAGCCGGAAACCCGTTGCCGTGGCGCGCGCCGCTGGGACAGGCTCACCCGGTGAGCGCGGATGACTTCGAGGAGCTGATCGCCGAGGCCGCCTCGGTGTCGGTCGACGGCTGGGACTTCTCCTGGTTGGCCGGGCGGGCCAGCGAGGAACGCCCGAACTGGGGGTACGCCCGCCTGATCGGCGCGCGGCTGGCGACCGTCGACGCCGCGCTGGACATCGACACCGGCGGGGGCGAGGTGCTGGCCGAGGTGCCCACCCCGCCGCCGCTGCTGGTCGCCACCGAGGCGTGGCCGCCGAACGTCGCGGTCGCCCGCCGTACGCTGCGCGCGGTCGGTGCCACCGTCGTCCAGGTGGCGGAGCGGCCGCCGCTGCCGTTCCGGGACGGCTCCTTCGACCTGGTGGTCAGCCGGCACCCGGTGGACACCTGGTGGGACGAGATCGCCCGGGTGCTGCGCCCCGGCGGCAGCTACCTTTCGCAGCAGATCGGCGCCGGCACGGTGCGGGAGCTGAGCGAGGCGATCCTCGGCCCGCTCCCGCCGCCGACCGCGCGCCACCCGCAGCAGGCGGCCGCCGCCGCCGAGGCCGCCGGGCTGACCGTGGTGGACCTGCGTACGGCCACCCTGCGGATGGTCTTCCACGACATCGGCGCGGTGGTCTACTTCCTGCGCAAGGTGATCTGGACGGTGCCCGGGTTCACCGTCGACCGCTACCGTCCCGAACTCCGGCGCCTGCACGACCGGATCCGCACCGAGGGCCCCTTCGTCGCCCACGCCCGACGCTTCCTCATCGAGGCCCGCCGCCCCTGACCGCCCGACCCGCCCGCCCCCAACCGCGAGGCAGGCGTTGATCACGGGGTTCACGTCGGAGTCGATCTCCAACCGGACGCAAACTCCTTGATCAACCGGGCGGGACCCGGCGGCGGGTCAGTGGGCGGTGGCATGGTGGGCGGCGAGGACGTCGGCGCCGAAGTCGCTGGCCGGGCGGCGCAGCACGGTGTGCGCATGGTTGCCGTCGTCGGTGGTGTTGTCGTACTCGATCAGCAGGTCGTCGCCCTGGATCCGGTAGTAGTGCCGCTGCCCCGGCCGAGTGGGGCCGGCCCAGGCAAAGTGCAGCTCCCCACCGTCGAGCCGGCCCGCCTCCCGGGCCGCCAGCTCCGGCGGCAGCCGGTCCAGGTAGAGCGCGACGAGCTGGTCGAGCAGCGCCCGCCCGGTCGGGGTGAGCCGGTCCCGGGGTAAGCCGAGCGGGTCGAGCCGGTCCGGGGCGCTGGCCCGGGTGGCGCTGATGATGTCGCCCGGCGCCTCGTCGGCGATGATCGCGGCGGCCCGGCCGGCCGGCCCGAGCGCGTCGAGCAGCTCCCGGGCCAGGTCCTCCTCGGGGCCGAGCGGCCGGGAGACCGGACGTCCGGCGTGCCGGACGGTGGCCGGGTTGGCCCCGAGGAAGAGCGGCGCGGGGGAGACCTGGTCGTCGACCACGGTCATGGTCACCGAGAGGTGGTGCCCCTCGAACCGCCACCCCCACCGGTCGTCGTGGGTCGGGTCGCCGAACACGGCCACCCAGTAGTCGCCGCTGTGCCGGCCGCGCCGCCAGCCCTCCGCCCGGTCGAGCACCTCCTCCAGCGCGACGACCGTCATGGCCTGGGCGTACGCGGCCGGGCTGAGCGCGGTGGCGAGCAGCCGGTGGGCGGCCTTGCGCGCCGTGACGTCCAGGTCGGCGAGGCTGACCCCGGGCCGGGGTCGCGGCCGGTACTCCAGCCAGCGCCGGGCGGCCTCGTCGGCGAAATCGTGCCGGGCCCGCTGCCGGGCCGGTTCGTCGAGCGCCGCCAGCCACGCGCCGGCCGCCGCGCGCATCCGCTCGGGTAGGGGATCCTCCACCGCACCTGTATACCGTGTGGCCGACCGCCGCGCCGGGGCCCTGGCGGGTCGGTCAGCTCCGGGCGAGCCGGGCCAGCGCCTCGGGCAGGTCCGCCCGCCGGGGCGGGCCTGGTCAGGGGCGGCGTGGGCGCGTGGTCGGCCAGCCCCAGACGGTCGGCGCCGTCGCCGAGAGGTGTGCGCGGCCTCGGCGGCGGAGGGGCTGCCCGAAGCCGCCTGGTAGCTTGCCGAGCCGGCACGGGAGGGGATGGATGCGCGATCGGGTGTACGTCGGCAACGCGGCGGTGGACGGGGCGGCGGACGCGGGCTGGCTGCTCGGCCACTTCAAGCCGCTCGGGGACGTGCGGCACAGCAGCGAGGTCGAGGTGAAGTGGGGCGTGCACCCGGCCGGCGAGACCCGCGCGGCGTGGGCGACGGGGGAGCGGCGCACCGCCCTGCTGGTGCTGATCAGCGGGGCGTTCCGGATCGAACTGCGGGACCGCACGGTGGTGCTGCGCGAGCCGGGCGACTACGTGGTGTGGGGCCAGGGCGTGGACCACTCCTGGTACGCCGAGCGGGAGTCGGTGGTGCTCACCGTGCGCTGGCCCTCGGTGCCCGGCTACCGGGTGGGCCCACCGGTCCGGCGCTGACCGGACGGGACGCCGGACGCGCTGTCCCAGCATCCGGTATTACCTACTAAACCTATAGGGTTTGCCTTCTATGCTGTCTGGGACCGCGCCGCTCCGTACCCGTGAGGACGAACCGCCGATGGCCCGCCCCGATCCGCCCGACCTGCTCGCCGTCGCCGCCCGCTGGGCCGACCCGACGGGCTGGCCGGTCCCGCCGCACTTCGACCCCGCCCAGCGGTGGTACGCGCGCCTGGCCGCCGACGCCGCGTACGAGGTGTGGGCGCTGAGCTGGCTGCCCGGACAGGGCACCGACCTGCACGACCACGGCGGCTCCGCAGGCGCCTTCCTGGTGCTCGCCGGCACCCTCACCGAGGAGACGGTCAGCGGCGGCCGGCTGCGCCCGCACCGGCTCGCCGCCGGCACGGGCCGCCGCTTCGGCGTCCGCCACGTGCACGTCGTCACCAACCGAGGGGACCGGCCGGCGGTCAGCGTGCACGTCTACCGGCCCGCGCTGCGCCGGATGACCCGCTACCGCCTCGTCGCCGGGCAGCTCCTGGCCGCCGAGGTGGCCGAGGCGGGGGGGGCCTGGTGACCCGGCCGCCCGCCGCATCCGTGACCCCGACCCACGCCGCACGGAAGGACCCGAGGATGTCCCAGCCCCGCACCCGTACCGAGAGCTGTCCGGTCCCACCACCCGGCTCGCGGGGCATCGACGAGATCCTCGCCGCCGCCCGTCGCCGGCTGCGCCGCCTCGACCCCGAGCAGGCCCACCTGGCGTACCGGAAAGGCGCGCTGCTGGTCGACATCCGCCCGGCCGGCCAGCGCGCCGCGCACGGCACCGTGCCGGGCGCCCTCGCCGTGGAGCGCAACGTGCTCGAGTGGCGCTTCGACCCGCGCTGCCCGGCCCGGCTGCCGCAGGCCGTCGACTACGACGTGCCGGTGGTGATCCTCTGCCAGGAGGGCTACACCTCCTCTCTGGCCGCCGCCGCGCTCCAGGACCTCGGCCTGCACCGGGCCACCGACGTGGTCGGCGGGTTCGCCGCCTGGCGCATCGCCGGGCTGCCCACCCTCGGCCCGACCCCGCCGCTCCGCCCCTCGTCCGCCCCGCCCCCGGTCACCACCGGCCGGGCGCCCCGCTGACCGTCCCGCCACACCCCGGCGGGCGCGACCGCCAGCTCAGGAGGCTCACCGACTTGATTAGGAATCATCAGTGATCATAGGTTGACCGTGTGGAACCTCCCCGACTCTCAAATGCCGCGCAGCGTCTCGGTGTATCCCGCTGGCGCTAGGTGTGGGTTGACTCGGGAGAGATTCAGGTGACGTGGATCGGGCGTAAGTGCTGGTTGTCCGGCATCGGTGTTGTCGAGGCGATGGGTCGGTGAGCGGGAAGGTGCCGCTGGGCGAAGGCGAGACGTTC
>NZ_VSFA01000330.1 GCF_008119785.1 Micromonospora sp. MP36
AATCCACCCCGGCCACCCTGGCCGGGTCCGGTCCCTCACCCGGCGGATACGTCGCCACCGGCACTTCGGCGGTCACGTCCAGGAACAGGCGGCCGCCCTCACACAGCAGGGTGACCGACCGGACCTGCTCAACCGGATACGGCACCTCCCGCGCCAACCGGACCCACAACGGCGGGCTGTTTTGCGCGGTCGGGACCCGCACCCGCCGCCCGTCGAGGGTGAAGGTGCCGTGATGCCAGCGCACCGGCATCAACGCCCGCCGACGGCGCGGGAACCGCGCCGACACGTC
>NZ_VSFA01000331.1 GCF_008119785.1 Micromonospora sp. MP36
CGCTGGGAAGCCGGTCGCCGCGGTCCAGGCCGACAAGCCGGGCGTGGACATGGGCAAGCTGATTCCGCATGGTGTGCAGGGCGCCCAGTCGAAGATTGATCTGAACGACGAGCAGACCGCGAACGCGAAGGCGATCATCGCCGCGACGAAGAAGGCTGGTCTGCCGGAGCGGGCCGCGGTGATCTCGATCGCCACGAGCCTGCAGGAGTCGAAGCTGGAGAACCTGGGCCACCTGGGTGACGCCAATGATCACGACTCGCTGGGCCTGTTCCAGCAGCGCCCGAGC
>NZ_VSFA01000332.1 GCF_008119785.1 Micromonospora sp. MP36
TGCCTCGGTGTGGACCGTTACGGTGCCGTCGGCGGGGAGGTTGTGGACGATGGCGTTCTGGATGAGGTTCGTCACCATCCGCGACAGGAGTTCGGCGGAGCCGCTGGTCGGGGCCGCCCCGCCGGTGACGTCGAGCGTGGTCCGGCGCTGTTCGGCGAGGGGAAGCAGCGTTTCGGCGGCGTCTTCGGCGATGAGGGAGAGGTCGACGCTCTCGCGGGTGAAGTTTCCGCGGTCGCCGCGGCTGAGCAGCAGGAGGGCCTCGGTGAGGTCGATCGCCCGC
>NZ_VSFA01000333.1 GCF_008119785.1 Micromonospora sp. MP36
GGCCACCGGCCCGCCGGGGCGGGTCTTATGGTCGGCTCCACGTCCTGCCACCGGGCCACTCCCGGCGGTGGTGGCCTCACGCGCGAGCGCGGCGAGGTTACGCGCGGCGTTCACATCGCGGTCGAGGACCAGGCCGCAAGAGTCGCAGATGTAGGTTCGGACACGCAGCGGCAGTTTGGCTTTCACCGCGCCGCAGTCCGAGCAGGTTTTGCTGGAGGGATACCAGCGGTTGGCCACGATCCGCCGGCCGCCGTTCCATTCAGCCTTGTATGCCACC
>NZ_VSFA01000334.1 GCF_008119785.1 Micromonospora sp. MP36
CCGGCGGGCGTTGATGCCGGTGCGCTGGCATCACGGCACCTTCACCCTCGACGGGCGGCGGGTGCGGATCCCCACCGCGCAAAACAGCCCGCCGTTGTGGATCCGCCTGGCGCGGGAAGTGCCGTATCCGGTCAAGCAGGTCCGGTCGGTCACCCTGCTGTGTGAGGGCGGCCGCCTGTTCCTCGACATCACCGCCGAAGTCCCGGTGGCGACGTATCCGCCGGGTGAGGGACCGGACCCGGCCAGGGTGGCCGGGGTGGATC
>NZ_VSFA01000335.1 GCF_008119785.1 Micromonospora sp. MP36
GAGCGACCGGGACAAGGACGTGGAAATCCTGGCGCTGCGCCACCAGATCACGGTCCTGGAGCGACAGCTGGGCAAGACCCGGCCGCGGTTCTCCCCCAGCGACCGAGCGTTCCTTGCCTCGCTGCTACACCGGCTTCCGCTGGGCGTGCTCCATCGGCTCAGGCTGCTGGTACGCCCCGACACCGTGCTGCGCTGGCACCGCGACCTCCTCGCGCGCCGCCACGCCGCCAATTCGATCCTGCTGGCTAATTGGGCA
>NZ_VSFA01000336.1 GCF_008119785.1 Micromonospora sp. MP36
GCGACGACCGCATCCCCGCCGCGTCGATCTGGTAGTGCACCTCGACTCGACCGCCGCGCAGGATCAGCCGCAGCGTCCCGGTCGGGGCGACGGTCGTGGACAGCGGGATTCGGACCATCCGCCGGGGTTCGAGACCGGGAACCGCCAGCCACAACCGGCCGCGCCCATCAACGATCGTGTTGTAGTTGTCGGCGCGCACCACGATCTGATCGTGCGTGCGGTTGCGGCCACGCTTCCAC
>NZ_VSFA01000337.1 GCF_008119785.1 Micromonospora sp. MP36
GAGCCGGTGGACGGGGCGGAGCCGTACTTGAATTCGGCGGCGTTGCCGTCCTTGAGGGTGAGGTCCTTCAGGGTCAGTTCGCCGCCGTCGGCGACGCGGAAGAGCCGGAAGGCGTCCTCGGAGTCGCGCTTGATGGTGGCGTCGTTGCCCTTGATGGTGATCTCCTGCCGGATGGTGGGCAGGCCGGTGCCGGACTTCTTGTCGGCGAAGTCCAGCTCGTAGACGCAGTGTGGGG
>NZ_VSFA01000338.1 GCF_008119785.1 Micromonospora sp. MP36
CGGTCGTTGCACATGAGCCACGCGATCGAGGCGCCCCGGTGAGGCGGGGTGGCCGGGCCCGGAATGTTGGCGGGCCGTCGGTCGTTGGGTATGGTCCCGGCGCCGCGAAGAGGCGACCCCCCCTCGCCCCGCGAGTCGCTGGCTTGAAGACTTTCCCCCCTTTTGAGCGCCTGACGGTGCTTGCGTGCCCCGCCCGACCCCCATGGGCTGTGGGTGCGCCA
>NZ_VSFA01000339.1 GCF_008119785.1 Micromonospora sp. MP36
TTGGCGGACCCGCCGCTTGTGCCGGCCCTCCACCAGCCGTGCCCGGCGCCGGTATTTCCGCCACCGCCGTGACCCTTTCTGGCCCGGCTTCGGCGCCCGCTGCGAAACAGAGCGGCGGCGGGTTTTCGTGTCGGCCAGGTGCATGCGGTGCTCGGCGCGGATCGCCCGCCCCGACACCAACAAGCCCTCACCATCCCGGCT
>NZ_VSFA01000034.1 GCF_008119785.1 Micromonospora sp. MP36
GGTTCACCGTCGGGCACACCGGGGTCACGCTGAGAAATCGGCGTGACCCCGGTCGACTTTTCCCCGCGTTAACAATTTTCATCCACGGGAGCAGAGGCGGCAGCCGACTCCACCCCGTCGCCCCGCTGCCCTGATCAACCGGCTGGGCGGGGTTCGTCGCCAGCTACCTCGACGTCGACCTGGTCTCCGTCCGGCACGTCGCCCCGTCGTACGCCGGGTGGTAACCGGGTGTCGAAGGCGGGCGTCTGGTTGGCCCGCTCCATCATCGGGATGCGGTGCGAACCGTCACCGGCCCAGACCGCGCGGGGTCAGTCGGCGCAGAGGTGATCGAACGCGAAGCCGCCGTCGAGTTCGTCCCGCCGGGCGGCGAGCCGCCGGATCTGCTCCCGCAGTGCGTCCCGGTCCACCAGCGGCGGCTCGGTGACCTCAAGGTCGCGCAGCCGCTCCCCGAGCGCCACGGCGGCCAGGTCCTCGGCGAGCCGGCCCGGGTCCACCCCACAGGAGAAGCGCTGCGCGAAGAGCTGGACCCGCTCGACCAGGCACCGGCCGGGCCGCACCTCGACCCAGCTCCACCCCTCGGCCGGGCCGTCCGTCCAGCACACGTGCAGCCCGCGGACGATCGGGTCGGCGAGGCGCCGCTCGACGTACGCCTCGACGGCGGCGGCCCGGGCCAGCGCCCCGAGGTCGTTGACCGGCCCGCGACGGCCGTCGGGGAGCCGGCCGACGATGTCCCGGAACCCGACCGCGTCCCCGCCCTCCGGTTCGGTGCCGGCCGCGTAGCCGCGCGCGTCGATGACGTACTCGGCCAGGCGGCGGCCGTGCTCGGCGCCGCCCAGCGTCGGCGACTCGACCCGCAACACCGGCAGGCCGACCGCGGCGCAGACCGCGCTGGTCATCCGCTCGGCCCGCTGAGCGGCGGAACCGGCCGGCGCCGGCGGGACGAACTGCACGGCGAACACCGGCCAGCCGGTGTCCGCGGCGCACACCACCTGGTCGAAACCCTCCCGGCTGGCGGTGTTCCACTGGTGTCCGGTGATCCCCGGCGGGCGCCCCTGCACCAGCTCGCTCAGCCGCCGCGACGCGTACCCGACCTGGCCGGCCCGGCTGAACAGCGGGGCACCCGTGATCGGACGCAGCCAGGACGCCGCCACGCTGCCGGTGCTCGTCATCTTCGCCAGATCCATCCGTCGCTCGATCGACGCTCGAGTGTAGGCGTTCGATCATGGCCGACGCCTCGCCGGTGCCGGGGGGACCCGCCCGTTGGGCCGGCGCCCTGACCGGCTCGTACCCGTTCGTCGCCTTCGCCCGGCACCGGCCGCGCCCGCCATGAGTGCGCGACGGGAAAAGGGGTACGCCCCGCCCGTCCGGTCGGTCACCGCACAGCGGAGGTGGGCATGACGCGCCAGCAGTTCGGGTTCCTCGCCGGGTTCCTCCTGGTCGCGGTCTGGGCGCTCGGCGGGGCCGGCGCGGCGGCGGGCGCCACCCTGGCCGGGCTGGTGGGCTGGCTCCTGGTGCGGATCCTCGACGGGGACGTCACCGTGCCCGGGCTCGCCGACCGGGCCCCCGCGGACCGGCGCCGCTGATTGGAGGGCGTCCGATGACCGGCACTCTGCCCCGGCGCGCCACCGCTGTCCCCGGCGGTGCCTTCCCGCCGGCCCGCCCCTGGACCGAGGAACGGCTCGCCCGGCTTGTTGAGGACGTGGCGCGGCTGACCCCGGCCGTGTCCGGCCCGGTGGCGACCGTCCGGGTGGACGGGCCCGCCGCCCGGATCGACCTCGACCTCGTGGTCAACTACGGCGTCCACCTGCCGACGGTGGCGGCGGCGGTCCGCCGCCGGGTCACCGCCCGGATCGCGGCGCACACCGGCCTGGCCGTCGAGTCGGTCACCGTCACGGTGGTGGACGTCGTCCTGGACACGGACCCGCCGTACCCCGGAGGCGACGGCGCCCGGGGCCGCGCGGTCACGGCGGCCGGGGGTTGATGTGCGGACGGCCAACCGGATCGCCACCCTGCTGCTCGCCGTCGCCCTGCTCGCCGCCGGGGCGCTCGCCGTGGCCGAGGGGCTGCTCGCCGCGCTCGGCCGTCCCGGTCTGCTGATCCACCGCTGGTACGCGACGCTCACCACCACCCGCTGGCAGGACGCCCCGGTCCGGGCGGTCGCTGCCGGCGTGGCCCTGTTCGGGTTGGTCGTGCTCGCCGCCGAGCTGCGCCGGTGGCGCCCGGCCCGGCTTCGGCTCGCCGCGGACGACGGCTGGCACCTGCACCGCCGGTCGGTGGAACGGCGGCTGGCCCGCGCGGTCTGCGCCGTGCCCAGCGTCCGCCGGGCCCGGGTACGCCTGCGCCGGCGGGGGGACGCCTGGCGGCCCCGGGTGATCGCCACCGCCGATCCGGCGGCCCGCGCCGACGTCGAGTTCGCCCTGCGCCGCGAACTCGACCGGCTGGCCGCCCCGCGCCGGGGCCGGATCGAGGTCCGGCTCCTACCGGCCCGGCGGTCCACGTGAGCAACGCCGCCCACCGGCTGCTGTGGACGGTGCTCGCCCTGGCGCTGGTGGCCGTCGGCGGGGCGGCGCTGGCGGTCGGGCTGGGCTGGCTGCCCGGCGGCGGCGCCCCCTTGCTCGCGGCCGGCGCGGCCACCTGGTGGCGCGCCGGTACGCCGTGGAGCCCCCTCGCGGTGGCGGTCGGCGGGGTGCTGGTGACCCTGCTCGGGCAACAGCTGCTGGTTGCGGGGCTGCGGGTGCCGGGCCAGCTGGCCGGGACCCTGGCGCATCCCGGTGACGGGCGCGGGCGTACCCGGGTGGCGAGCGAGGTGCTGACCGCCGCGCTGGAGCGGGATCTGTGCCGGGCTCCCGGAGTACGCCGCGCCCGGGTGGTGCTCACCGGCGCGATCGGCCGGCCGGACGTCTGGGTGGAGGTGTGCCTGGACCCGGACGCGGGTCTCGACGCGGCCCGCGCGCACGTGGACGCCGCGGTCCGGCGGTTCGCGGCGACGATCGGCTGCCAGCCGGCCCACCTGGACGTGACCGCCCTGGTAGCCGAGTCCCCGCGCTGACCCGCCCGCTCGTCGGTTTGCCGACCGCCTGCGGGAGCATGGACGGGACCGAGGGGAGGGCCCGACGTGCGGGTGGTGTCGCTGGTGCCGTCGTTGACCGAGGCGGTGGCGCTGACCCGGCCCGAGGTGCTGGTGGGGGCGACCGACTGGTGCAGCCATCCGGACGGGCTGGACGTCGCCCGGGTGGGCGGGAGCAAGTACCCGGACCTGGACCGGGTGCTCGCGCTCCGGCCCGATCTGGTGCTGCTCAACGAGGAGGAAAACCGGCGTGCCGACGCGGCGGCACTGCAAGCGGCCGGCGTACCGGTGCGGGTCACCTTCCCCCGGACGGTGCCGGAGGCGCTGACCCAGCTCGGCGAGCTGGTCGCCGCGCTCGGCGTGACCGGCGAGCCGGACTGGTTGCGGGCCGCCCGCCGGGCCTGGGCCGACCTGCCCGCCCCGACCGCGCGCCGGGCGGCGGTGGTGCCGGTGTGGCGGCGGCCGTGGGTGGTGCTCGGCCGGGACACCTTCGCCGGTGACGCGCTGCACCGGCTCGGGGTCGCCAACCAGTGGGCCGACCACGCGGAACGCTATCCCCGCCCGAGCCTGGACGAGCTGCGCGGGCGACGGCCCGACCTGGTGGTGCTGCCGGACGAGCCGTACCGGTTCACGGCTGACGACGGGCCGGAGGCGTTTCCCGGCGTACCGGCCGTGCTGGTGTCGGGCCGCCACCTGACCTGGTACGGGCCTTCCCTCGCCGAGGCGCCCGCGCTGCTCGCCGCCCAGCTCGCCCGTCCGGTCTGAGCACGGCGCGGGCCCACCGGTCGGGTGGGCCCGCAGCCGGCGACGTCGCAAACCTGCCATGCCCGCCGACCTCCTCTTTCCACTCACGACGCTAGGACCGCGTCGGTGGCGCTGGGCAGAGGCGGTGGACCGGCCGGGGCAGGCCGACCGGACCGGCCGGAGACGGGTCCAAGGTCCCGGGCAGGAGCGGCCTGGTCGGCCCTGCCCGCCGCGCCAGCGCAGAGCTGGAATGGAGTTGCCACCGGAAAGCGCGGTGCGAGCCACAGAAGGGACGTGGACACCATGACCGCGACGATCGAACGGGTCACCGCCAACAACAAGGCGCCGACCAACACCAGGGTTCCGGCGGTCGCCACCACCCGTAACGTCGAGACCACCCGCGCGAAGGCCCTCCGGTACGTCCTCGCCGGCCTGCGGATCGCGCTGGGCTGGACCTTCCTCTGGGCCTTCCTGGACAAGATGTTCGGCCTCGGGCACGAGACCGCGGCGAAGGCCGCCTGGATCAACGGCGGCAGCCCGACCAAGGGCTTCCTGGCCTTCGGCACGGCCGGCCCGTTCCAGGGCTTCTACCAGGGCATCGGCGGCGCGGCCTGGGCGGACTGGCTGTTCATGCTCGGCCTGCTCGGCATCGGTGTGGCGCTGCTGCTCGGCATCGGCACCCGGATCGCGGCGGTCGCCGGCGGGCTGCTGCTGGTCATGATGTGGACGGCCGTGCTGCCGCCCGCGAACAATCCCTTCATGGACGACCACCTGATCTACGCCGGTGTGCTGGCGGTCCTGGCCCTGGTCGGCGCCGGCGACACCCTCGGCCTCGGCCGGGTCTGGGCGCGGCTCCCCATCGTCCAGCGGCTCCCCTGGCTCAGGTGAACTGAGCCCCGGGCGGGCGCCACCTGCGGTGACGCCCGCCCTTTCGGGCGACGACCGGTCCCTTTGCCGGGACCGGCGCGGATCGGCCGGTCGCGATCCGGCAGGATCGACGGGGACCACACCCGGAACACCGAGGAGACCCGCTCATGCAGAAGCCCGAGGTTGGCCCGATCGAGGGCGCGCCGCCCGCCGATCTCGTCGTCGAGGACATCACGGTCGGCGAGGGCCCGGAGGCCCGCTCCGGCCAGCTCGCCACCGTGCACTACGTCGGCGTGGCCCACTCGACCGGCCGCGAGTTCGACGCTTCGTGGAACCGGGGTGAGCCGTTCGAGTTCCCGCTCGGCGGCGGCCAGGTCATCGCGGGCTGGGACCAGGGCGTGGTCGGCATGAAGGTCGGCGGCCGTCGCCGGCTGACCATCCCGCCGCACCTGGGCTACGGCGCGCGGGGCGCCGGCGGCGCCATCAAGCCGAACGAGACCCTGATCTTCGTGGTGGACCTGCTCGGCGTCCGCTGACTCGGCCCACCGGGCCGTCGGCAGCCCATGCCGGCGGCCCCGGGCCGTCCTGCTGAGACGGTCGAGGGTCAGGCCGCGACGAGCTCCGCCGCGACGACCGACTCCCGGACCGGCATCACCCGGTGCAGCCCGGTGGCCCGCAGCACCCGGGCGACCACCGGACCGGGATCGACCAGCACCAGCTCGCCGCCCCGGGCCCGGACCCGCAGGTGCGCCGCGACCAGCGTGCGCACACCGGCCGCGGAGAGCAGCCGCACGCCGGAGAGGTCCACCCGCAGCACGGGCCGCGCCGGGGCCGCCCAGAGCGCGGCCCGGAACGACGCCACGGTGGCGATGTCGATCTCGCCGACCGCCCGGAGGTCGACCTCGTGGTCGCCCACGGTGATCTCGACGTGGAACCGGTCGTTGTGCTGCCCCATGCCGAGAAATCTATCCTGGGGGACCGACACTTCCGGCCTGCCGGAACCCGGGATCCGGGTACGTCCCGGGTCCGACCCCGAGACCCTCGGGGTTGTCCCCCAGACCCGCGGGTCGGCCCGTCAGCGGAACCACGACACGCCGTCGGGAGCTGCCCGGCGCGACATCGGCGGGGAACAATGACCCGATGGCCGTCCCCCGCCAGCGTCCGCCCCTGCTGATCCGGCCGGTCCGCGAGCCGGCCACCGTGCCGCCGCCGTTGGCCGGGCCGTGGGCCCCCACCGACGACCGGCTCGACCGGGCCGATCTGCTGCCGCTGCCCGACGGCGGGCACGGCCCGGAGGACGTGCTGATCGACCCGGACGGCCGGGTGGTCAGCGGCGACGAGCAGGGCCGCCTCTGGTGGTGGCCGGCGGACTGCCCGGCCGGCACCCGCCCCACCCTGCTGGCCGAGACCGGCGGCCGGCCGCTCGGCATCGAGCTGGACCCGGTCGACGGCGGGCTGGTGGTCTGCGACGCGTACCGGGGGCTGCTGCGGGTCACGCCGGACGGGGCGGTGCGCGAGCTGACCGGCGGCGAGGCTGTGCACCTCGCCGACAACGCCACGGTGGCCCGGGACGGCACGATCTACTTCACCGACTCCTCCGACCGGTTCCCGCTGTCGCACTGGAAGCGGGACCTGCTGGAGCACCGCCCCAACGGGCGGGTGCTGGCGTACGACCGGCGGACCGGACGCACCGAGGTGGTGACGGACGGCCTGTACTTCCCCAACGGGGTGGCGCTGACGCCGGACGAGTCCGCACTGATGCTGGTGGAAACGGCGACCCACCGGCTGCTCCGGGTGGACCTGCCGGAGGGCCGGGCCACGGTGCTGACCGACCTGCCGGCCTATCCGGACAACGTGTCCGCGGTGGGCGACGGCACCTACTGGATCGCGCTGCCCAGCCCCCGGCTGCCGATCATGGAGAAGCTGCTGCCGCATCCCCGGGTACGCCAACTCGTCGCGCTGTTGCCGGGCGCGGTGCAGCCGCAGCCGCGCCGGTATGGGCTGGTCGCGCGGGTGGACGGCGCCGGACGGGTGCTGCGGACGCTGCACGGGCCGAGCGGGACGTACCCGATGATCACCGGGGTGCGGCAGCACGGGCAGCGGCTCTGGCTGGGCAGCCTGACCGCGGCGGGCGTGGCCCGCGTCGACCTGGCCTGACCGCCGACGTCGACCCGCCGTGGTTCCCGAAGGGGCACCGTCGGGCCGACCGAGGGGTCGGCCCGCCGTTACGGCGGGCCAACCATGGTTGTTCCTCCCCCGGTGGTCAGCCGCCGCTGCTGGAGGGGGCGGGGGCGGGCGCCGAGCCGCCGGCCACCGCGCCCGGGTGCGGCGTGGCGCTGACGGTGGGCTTGAGCCCGGCCGGCACCGGCAGCGCGCTGCCCTTGGCGAACTCGTCCCAGCCGACGTTCCAAGCGGTCCAGCCGTTGCCGGCCTGCAACTGCACCTCCGTGCCCTTGACCGTGACCAGGTCACCGACGTGGGTGATGCCCATCAGCCAGTCCGCCGCCGAGGTGGAGACGTTGGCGCAGCCGTGCGAGGTGTTGGTGTAGCCCTGTTCCCCTTCCGACCACGGCGCGGCGTGGATGAACTCGCCACCCCAGGTGAGCCGCTGGGCGTCGTCCACGTCGACCACGTACCCGCCGTTCGCCTCACCCCGGGTGTCGAAGGTGGTCCGGTCGAACTTCTCCATGATCACCATGTTGCCGCTGGAGCTGGGCGTGTCCGGCTTGCCGAGGCTGACCGGGATCTTCTTGAGCAGCTTGCCGTCCTGGTAGACGGACATCTGCTTGGTGGCGTTGTCGATATCGAGCGAGACCTGTCGATCGATCTTCGAACTCGCCGAGCGGTCCGCGTCCCCGATCCGGTCCTTGCCGATCGGCAGCCCCTCCAAGCCGGCCCGCACGCTGATCTTCGTGCCCGGCTTCCAGAAGTCGGGGGCCCGGTAGTAGACCTGCGTGCCGTCCCCCACCCACGACCAGGTGCCCGGCTGCGGCGGATCGGTCTTCACGAACAACCGGCGTTGCACATCCGCCCGGGCCTCCTTCGGAATGCCCGGCTCGAAAGCGACCACCAACGGCATGGCCGTCCCGTACGTCTGCTCCCCGGTGAAATACAAAGTACTCTTGATCGCCTGTTTGGTCGATTTCGCCATTGTGGTGAACGTCGTCTTCTGCGTGGCCGTCTTCCCCTTGTCACCGGTGGCGGTCACCTCCGCCGTGTACGTCCGCGAATTCTGCAACGGGCGCGCCGGGACCCAACTGGACCCGTCCTCGCGGGGCTCCGCCGGCACCTGCGCACCCTTGTCGTCGGTCAACCGCACGCCGGTGATCTTCCCGTCCTTGACGGTGGCCCCCACCTCGGCGCTGACCGGCACGTCCTTCGTCCGGTCGGCCGGTGTCACCGTGATCGAAGGGCCGGCAGCATGACCGTGCTTCACCACCGACTTCGGCCCGGCGGTGCACGCGCCGACCGCCAGTGGCGTGGCTGCGATGGTCACCGCGAACAGCGTCATTCGCCGCCTCAGGTCCATTTTCCGCACCCCATTTCCACTCCCCCTTCGTTCACATTCTGTCGGTCGCCGGAGAAGCTGTCGGCCGTTCCCGACAATTGCTTGACCGGGGCGACTTCACTTCTGTCGGGCGCGTACGGGAATGGGAATTGTTCGACCTCTCAGTCCCATTCGTCGTCGCCGTGGTTGCGTTCCCACCGGCCGCCGATCGGCGGGGTGTCGAGCCGGGTGGGGCCCTCGGCGTTGCCGGCCAGGTCGTTGTCCTCCACCCGGCAGTCCACGCAACTGCCCCGTTCGGTGATCCAGAACCCGTGCGTCTGGGTGGCCGGCCGCAGGCTGTCCCAGACCCGGTTGCCCCGGATGCTGGCCGAGTCGAGCGCGGCGTGCACGGTGATGCCGGCCCGGGCCCCAGGCGCCCCCGGCAGCTCGTACGCGGTGCCGGGCGTCGGGACGTCCGCGCTCCAGGCGGTGACCGCGTCGGGGCGGACCGGCGCCAGGGTGAGCTCAGTGGCGTTGTTCGCGGCCACCAGCGCCATCCGGCCGCCGACCCGGACCACCTTGCCCCGGTGCTCGTCCTCCTGCCACTCGGCCCGCCGGTCGACCACCAGCTTCTCGCTGTAGCGCACCGACTCGCCGCCGCCCCGGACGACCGGGCCACACTGCCGTCCGTTGCTCCGGATCCGGTTACCGACGATGATCGCGTCGCCGATCGGCCGGTCGATCCGGATCGCGTCCAGGCTGTTGCCGTAGAAGTCGTTGCTCTCGATGACGATCTCCCGGGCGCACTCCTGCTCCTCGCCGCCCAGGCTGCGCTGGTGGTACCCGTACCGGCCGTTGCCGGTGATCCGGTTGCCCCGGATGGTGTACGGCCCGGGGGTGTTGCCGATGCTAACCCCGTCACGCACGTTGCCGTCGATCACGCAGTCGGTGAGGATGCCGCCGCGACCGGCGGTGCCCGTGGTGCCCTTGGCCGAGACATGGAATCCCGCCTCCAGGTTCCCGGTCAGGGTGCAGGCGGAGACGATCAGGCCGTTGGCGCCCCAGTCGGTGATGCCGAAGCGGTTGCCCTGGGCGTGGCAGCCGATGATCCGGATCCCGCGTGGCCGCAACGCCCCGGCCTGCTGCAACTCCAGGAAGATTCCGCTCGTGGCGTTGCCGACCGCCGAGCAGTTGATGATGTTGACCCGCTCGATGCTCCCCCACCCGCCGACCCCGACGCCGACGCCGGCCCCTCCCATCTCGGTGCCGTTGTCCAGCCGCCCGCAACCGGCCACCAGCACGCCGTCGATCAGGCAGTCCTGGAGGAAGTCGCAGCCCAGGCCCGTGCCCGCGGTGTGGTGGATGTAGAGGTTGCGGAACACGCCCCGCACGACGTACTGGAGCCCCAGCCCCTTGGCCAGCGGGTTGTACTCGGCCGACGCCACCCCGGAGCCGTCGATCTCGAAGTCGGCGAAGGTGCAGTCCGCCAGGTGACGCTCCCGGTCCGCGCCGTGCAGCGCCGCCGTGTGAAAGGCCAGCGGGGTGGGATCGGCCCGGTTGCCCGAGTTGCTCAGCACGAACCGGGTCGCGCCCGGACCGGCGCCCAGCAGCGACACCCCGCTGCGCCAGACCGTGCCGGCGTCCCGGATCGAGTACACCCCGGGCGGGCAGTAGATCACCCGGGCCCGCCGGTCGGCGGCGTACGCGTCCCCCAGCCGGTCCACCAGCGCGGCGAACGCGGGCTGGTCGTTGGTCGTCCCGTCCCCGGTCAGCCCGTGCTCCCGGGCGTTGCACATCAGCGGCGCGCCGGCGACCGGGTGCGGGCGTACGCCACCGGCGGAGGGCACGTGCGAGTGCTGCATCCCGTTCCTCCCCCTCGGCGACCGGGCTCGCTTTCCCGGTCCGGCGGCGGAGAAACGGCGAACGGCCCCGGCCCCCGGGCGTGGCCGGGGCCGGGGCCGGGGCCGGGAGGTCAGACGTTCGCCACCAGCAGGGCGGGCTGCTCGACGCAGTCCGCCACGTGCCGCAGGAAGCCGCCGGCCACGCCGCCGTCGCAGACCCGGTGGTCGAAGGTGAGGCTGAGCTGCGTCACCTTGCGGACCGCGAGCTGCCCGTCGACCACCCAGGGCTTGTCCACGATGCGGCCGACACCGAGCAGCGCCGCCTCCGGGTGGTTGATGATCGGGGTGGAGCCGTCCACCCCGAACACCCCGTAGTTGTTCAGGGTGAAGGTGCCGCCGGTCAGCCGCGCCGGGGGCAGGGTACCGGCGCGGGCCGCCGCGGTGGTCTCCGCGAGGGCGGCGGCCAACTCCCGGGTGGTCAGCCGCTGGGCGTCGCGCAGCACCGGGACGACCAGGCCCCGGTCGGTCTGCGCGGCGATGCCCAGGTGCACCCCGGCCGACTGGATGATCCGCTGCCCCTCGGTGTCCACGTGCGCGTTGAGCTGCGGGTACTTTCGCAGACCACTCAGGCAGATCCGGGCCAGCAGCGCCAGGATGCTGACCGGCGCGTCCGGGGTGGCCGCGTTGATCGCGGCCCGGGTCGCCAGCAGCCCGGTCGCGTCCACGTCGACCCAGATGGTCACCTCGGGGATCTCCCGCCGGCTGCGGGAGAGCTTGTCAGCGATGACCTTGCGGATGCCGGTCAGCGGGATGACCACGTCACCGTCCCCGCCGGGGGCGAGCCCGACGTGCGCGTCCGGCACGGCGGCCAGCCGGGGCGCCGGGGCGGCCGAGGCGGCCTCCACGTCGGCGCGGCGGATCACCCCGCCGGGGCCGGTGCCGCGCACCGACGCCAGGTCGACCCCGCGCTCCTTCGCCAGCCGTCGCACGATCGGCGAGATGACCAGCGCCGCCGTCCGCGGGGCCGGGCCCACGGCCACCCCGGCGCCGCCGGCCGCCGCGCCACCCGGGGCCGGGTCGGCCGCCGCCGGCCCGGCGGCCCGGTCCGCCGACCGGCCGGTCGGGACCGGCGCGGCGGCCGGGGGCTCCGGGGCCAGCGCGAGCCGGGGGCGGCGACGCCGCCGGCCGGAGCCGCCGTGCCCGGTGCCGTACCCGATCAGCACGTTGCCGGAGCCGGCCCGCTCCTCCTCGCGGTAGGTGGCGTGCCCGGCCGCCTCCGCGCTCCCGCCGCCGTCCAGCGGCGCGATGGTGATCAGCGGCTGGCCGACCGGCCGGACCTCACCCGCCGCGCCGTGCAGGGCCACGACCCGACCGGCGTACGGGCAGGGCACGTCGACGACCGCCTTGGCGGTCTCCACCTCGACCACGGTCTGGTCCACGGTGACCACGTCGCCGACGGCGACCCGCCACTCGACGATCTCCGCCTCGCTGAGCCCCTCGCCAAGGTCCGGCAGGAGGAAGTCCAGAGTGCCCAGGGCGGTGCTCATGCCGCCACCCACCGGGTGTCGGGCTGGTCGTCCCACTGCAGGCGGGCCACGGTGTCCAGCACCCGGTCCACCGAGGGCAGGTGGGTGTGTTCCAGCATCGGCGCCGGGTACGGGATGTCCAGGCCGGACACCCGCAGCACCGGGGCGTGCAGGGCGTGGAAGCAGCGCTCCTGCACCCGGGCGGCGATCTCCGCGCCCACCCCGGCGAAGCCCTGCGCCTCCTGGATCACCACGCACCGGCCGGTCTTCCGCACCGACGCGGTGACCGTGGCGTCGTCGAACGGCACGATGGTGCGTACGTCGACGACCTCGAGGTCCCAGCCCTCCTCCCGGGCCGCCTCGGCCGCCTCCAGCGCGACCGGCACCGCCGGCCCGTACGCGACCAGGGTGGCGTCGGTGCCCGCCCGGCGCACCACGGCCTTGCCGAACGGCGCGGTACGCGCCGGCAGCTCCGCCTCGGCGCTGGAGAAGTAGAGCTTCTTCGGCTCCATGAACACGACCGGGTCCGGGTCGTCGATCGCCTCGCGCAGCAGCGAGTACGCGTCCTCGACGGTGGCCGGGGTGACCACCTTCAGGCCCGGGGTGTGCGCGTAGTACGCCTCGGAGGAGTCGCAGTGGTGCTCCACGCCGCCGATCCCGCCGGCGTACGGCACCCGGATGACGATCGGCACGCTGAGCGCGCCACGGGTGCGGTTGCGCAGCTTCGCCACGTGCGAGGCGATCTGCTCGAACGCCGGGTACGCGAACGCGTCGAACTGCATCTCGACCACCGGCCGCAGCCCGGACATGGCCAGGCCGACGGCGAAGCCGACGATGCCGGCCTCGGCAAGCGGGGTGTCGAAGCAGCGTTTGTCGCCGAACCGGGCCTGCAGGCCGTCGGTGATCCGGAAGACGCCGCCCAACTGCCCGACGTCCTCGCCGAAGACGACCACCCGCTCGTCGTCCAGCATCGCGTCGGCGAGCGCGGCGTTGAGCGCCTTCGCCATGGTCATGGTGGCCATCAGGCGTCCCCCTCCTCGTCGCGGTCGGCGGCCAGCTCGGCGCGGACCTGCTCGCGCTGCTCGACCAGCTGCGGGGTCGGCTCCGCGTACACGTGGTCGAAGAGGCTGAGCGGGTCGACCGTCGGCTGGGCGTTCATCCGGTCGCGCAGCGCGGCGGCGTACGCCTCGGCCTCGTCGGCGATCGCGGCGACCGCGGCGTCGTCCAGCTCGCCCCGGGCCCGCAGGTACGCCTCCAGCCGGGCGATCGGGTCGCGGTCCCGCCACGCCTCGACCTCCTCGGCGTCCCGGTAGCGGGTCTGGTCGTCCGCGTTGGTGTGCGGCTCCATCCGGTAGGTGTGCGCCTCGACCAGGAACGGCCCCTTGCCCGACCGGGCGTGCTCGACCGCGCGGGTGAGCACCGCGAGCACGGCCACCGGGTCGTTGCCGTCGACCTGCTCGCTGGGCACGCCGTAGCCGACGCCCTTGTACGCCAGGCTCGGCGCGGCGGTCTGCCGGGACAGCGGGACGCTGATCGCGTACTTGTTGTTCTGCACGAAGTAGACGACCGGGGCCTTGAACACGGCGGCGAAGTTGACCCCCTCGTGGAAGTCACCCTCGCTGGTCGCGCCGTCCCCGATGAAGGCCAGCGCCACGGTGTCCCGCCCCTGGTACGACTCGCCGTAGGCCAGGCCGGCGGCATGCACGCACTGGGTGGCAAGCGGGGTGCACTGCGGCGCAGTGTGCCGGGCGGCCGGGTCGTACCCGCAGTGCCAGTCGCCGCGCAGCAGGGTGAGCACCTCGACCGGGTCGATGCCCCGGGCGGTCAGCGCCATCGACTCGCGGTAGGTCGGGAAGACCCAGTCGGTGTCGCGCAGCGCGAGGACCCCGCCGACCTGGCACGCCTCCTGGCCCCGCGAGGACGGGTAGACGGCGAGGCGGCCCTGCTTGGTCAGCGCGGTGGCCTGCACGTCGAAGCGGCGGCCGACGACCATCCGCCGGTACATCTCGCGCAGCGCGTCGAGCGGCGGCTCGGGGTAGTCGTCCCGGGCCGGCAGCGGGGTGCCGTCCGGGTTGAGCAGCCGGACCGGTTCGGTACGCGGCAGCAGGCCGGCCGACGGGTCGGGGACGGAAGGGTTGGCCTTCCGGCGGGTGCGGGGGGATGCCCTGCGGACCGCCTGGGGTGTGGTCGTCACGGCGGGGACCTCCTGGACGTGTGGTGGACCTATGCTCACGCCGTCGGATGATTGACTCAAGTTGCCCGCTGAACGCGGGACGAATGGCATGACTGGGAGCGGTTCATGAGCCAGGAGACCAGCCCGGCACCGGCCGTGGCGGGCGGAACGGGACGTTCGGCCGGGCCGCTCGACGAGGTGGACCGGCGGATCCTGCGCGAACTGGTCGACGACGGCCGGCTCTCCATGCGCACGCTGGCCGAACGGGTGCACGTCTCGCGCACCAACGCGTACGCCCGGGTGGAGCGCCTGATCCGGGACGGGGTGATCACCGGGTTCCGGGCCCGGGTGGCGCCGGAGCCCGCCGGGCTGGGTACGTCGGCGTACATCGCGCTGACCATCGAGCAGAACACCTGGCGGGAGGTGTCCGAGGAACTCGCCCGGGTGCGCTACGTCGAGCACGTCGCACTGCTCAGCGGCGAGCACGACGTGCTGGCCCTGGTGCGGGCGCCGGACAACGCCACCCTGCGGGACGTGGTGCTGGAGCGGGTGCAGAGCATCGCCGGGGTGCTGTCGACGCGTACCTGGCTGGTCTTCGAGGAGTTCGACGGGGCGCAGAGCCCGTGGCAGCAGTAGCTGTCAGCGTTCCGGCGGCGCCTCCAGGCCCTCCCGGTCGGCCAGCTCCAGCAGCGGCTCCAGGGAGAACCGGCGGTCGTCCAGGCCGGCGTGCGGGTCGCCCCGCTCGGCGAACCGGGCCGGCATGCTCACCACGTCGAAGTCCTCCGGCCGCGCGTCGTCCAGCTCCGACCAGTCCAGCGGGGCGGAGACCAGCGCCTGCGGGGTGGGCCGGATCGAGTACGCCGACGTGATGGTGTGGTCGCGGGCCATCTGGTTGTAGTCCACGAAGACCGGCCGGTCCCGCTGCTCCCGCCACCAGGTGGTGGTCACCATGTCGGGCAGCCGACGCTGCATCTCCCGGCCCAGCGCCAGCACCGCACGCCGGCACTCGCCGAAGCTCCACCGCGGCTCGATGGACAGGTAGACGTGGATGCCCCGACCGCCGGTGGTCTTCGGGTAGCCAGCCATCCCCAGCTCGTCGAGGAACGCGCGCACCTCGTGGGCGACCGGGACCACCTGGGCGAAGTCCACCCCCGGCATCGGGTCCAGGTCGATGCGGAGCTGGTCGGGGCGCTCCACGTCGCCGGCGGACACCGGCCACGGGTGGAAGCGCAGGGTGCCCAGGTTGACCGCCCAGATCACCACGGCCAGCTCGCTCGGGGCCACCTCGTCGGCGGTCCGGCCGCTGGGAAAGGTGATGTGCGCGGTGCGTACCCACTCGGGCGCCCCGGCCGGCAGCCGCTTCTGGTAGAACGCGTCGCCCCGGTTGTCCTGCCGGGTGGCGATCTTCGCGCCCTCGAACACGCCGCGCGGCCAGCGCTCCAGCATGGTCGGCCGGTCGCGCAGAGCACGCAGGATGCCGTCGCCGACGGCGAGGAAGTAGCGGACCACGTCGAGCTTGGTCAGCCCGCGCTCCGGGAAGTACGGCTTGTCGGGGCTGGAGACGCGGACCACCCGCTCGCCTACCCGGATCTCCTCGGCCGCCGTGGTCGCCACGCCTCACACGGTAGCGGGCGACGGGCCGCCACGGTCGCCCGCCGCGCAGCGGAGGGTCAGGAGACCAGCATGACGCCCACGACGACGAGCGGCAGCCCGACGAACAGGAAGATCCCGACGCCGGTCAGGACCCGGCCGCCGCCGCCCGTCTCCCGCTCGGGCGCGAGCCCGAAGGCCGCCCGGGCGCCGAGCATGCCCACCCGGCTGAGGGTCAGGTCGCCGGTGACCCCGAGCAACGCGCCGACGACGATCAGGGCGACGGCGAACCGGGAGACGAACTCACCGCCGGACACCGCGACCCAAACACCCGCGCCGGCCGCGACCACCACCAGCGCGATCACCAGCAGCACCAGGGCTTCCCGCAGACCCTTGAGGACCGTCATCGATGGCTCCATCCCGTCGTGTCGGACGGGACATTCTGTTCCATCGACGGGTCCGACCGCTGCCCCGTTCCAGGCAGCGGTCAGCCGGGCGGCACTGCCCGGGAAAGGGTCGCGGCTGCCGGGACCGGCGCGCGTACGGCGTGCGTCCCGGCCCCGGCCGCGCCGGTGCTCAGCGACCTTCCTGCTGCATCCGTGCCATGAGCATCTGCTTGCCCTGGTCACCGGCCTTGCGGTTGTTCTCCTGGATCTTGCGGAACCAGTTGGCGAGTTCGGTGTCGCCGCGCTGGTCCGCGTCGGCGATGTACGTGTCCATCCGGTAGATGTTCTCCAACGACATCTGCAGCGTGTGGATCAGGTCGTAGTTCTTGTCCCGCACCGGGCTCATCTGTTCCTTGGTCATGGTCGTGGCCACGACATACCTCCCCCATGTCTCGGCTTGCGGTAGCGCCAGCGCATACCCGCCCGCGACGGGTTCACGCCCCGCCGGTCCGGCGGACGCGCGGCGGCCGCACGGTTACCGCCCGGCGGGCCCGGGTACGGGAGGCCGCATGGCGGAACTGGCGGCGCTGTGGATCGTGCGGCACGGCGAGAGCACGGCCAACGTCGCGGCGAGCCGGGCGGAGGCGGCCGGGGCCGAACTGATCGGACTCACCCACGAACGCGACGCGGACGTGCCGCTGTCGCCGACCGGGCAGGAGCAGGCCCGGGTCACCGGACGCTGGCTGGCCGGGCTGCCCGAGGCGCACCGCCCCGACCTGGCCGTGGTGTCGCCGTACCTGCGGGGGGTGCAGACGGCCGACCTGGCGCTGGCCGGCACGGGCATCCCGGTCAGCCGGGACGAGCGGTTGCGCGACCGGGAGCAGGGCATCCTCGACGGGCTGACCGAGCACGGGGTGCGGCAGCGGTTCCCCATGGAGGCGGAACGCCGGACCCGCCTCGGCAAGTTCTACTACCGGCCGCCCGGCGGCGAGTCCTGGCCCGATGTGGCGCTGCGGCTGCGCGCGCTCCTCGGCGACCTGCGCCGCGACCACGAGGGCCGGCGGGTGCTGCTCTTCGGCCACGACGCCCTGGTCTTCGTGCTCCGCTACCTGGTGGAGGGGCTCACCGAGGACGAACTGCTGGCGCTGACCCGGGCATACTCGATCGCCAACTGCTCGGTCACCGGCTGGTCGGTCGACCCCACCGGCCGGCTCGCCCTGGACATGTTCAACGACGTCACCCACCTGCACGAGGAAGGGGCGCCGCGAACCCGAGAGGACGAGATCCGTGCCGAGCCGGTCTGACGTCATCGCCCCCGCCCTGCTGCGGGTCTGGGCGCTGAGCATCCAGGTCCCACACACCCTGGCGACCGTCTGGACTCACATCTGCTGCGAGTCCCCGCGACGTGGTCGTGGGCCGGCTCCCCAAGGGACCGACCCACGACCTCAGGTTTCATGGACAGGCGGGCATCAGCTCTTCGTCACCCCCTGCACATCAACCCGCTTGTCCGCTCGCGATGCCATCGGTTGCCGCACCTCGACAGTGACGTTGTACTCGCCGATCATGGGCACCTGGGTAACAGCTTGATACGTGCCGGGCCGGCCGGCCACCTCGGCCATCACGATCGGACCCTTCTTGTGGGACAGCGGCATGGCCACCATGTCGGTGTAGGCGAACACCTGCCCCTTCGTGATCGGATCGTAGGAGCCGGGTGCGGTGACCTTGGCTTCGATCCGCACCTGCAGGTCGCCGATATGCTGGGCCGTCACGTCGATCGACGCCGCCGGCTGCTCCTGGCCTGCCGCCGGCTGGCCGGCCCCCTTCTTCTCGGCTTGCCCCGCGGACACGTCCGCTACGGCGGTCGGTCGAGTGAGCAGGAATCCCAACGCTCCGATCATCAGCGCGACGGTCATCCCCAGACAGATGCCGAGGATCATGCCTTGGCGGAACGGACTCGGGCCCCGGTGCCGCTTGCTCCGGCCGCGGCCGGCCGGTCTTCTGACCGGCCCTCGCGACGGCGGCCTGCCCAACATCTCATCGGGCAGCCTGAGTTTGCTGGTCACCGTCGCCTCCCTCGGCGTCCGCGGCGGCTGGCCGGTGCCGGTGTACCGAGCCAGGCCAGGGACTGTGGGGTGGTTCCGCTGGCGCTCCCTGACGGCCCGAGCGGGTGATCGGCAAGTTGGATCAGATTGGACTGCGCTGTGGCATGCACCCGGAACAGCCCCCATTGCCCCCCGGTCATGTGACGAGCGAGGGTGTTGGTGTGGTAGAGGTAGTCGCCCGCCGCAGCGCGGCGGCCCCCAGCCCCGCCGGTGACGGCCGGGTCAAGGACGATGTCGTAGACCACCCCTGGGTTGAACTGGCCCTGGCTCGCGGCGATCTGGGACTGCGGGTCGTTCGGCGAGCGCCGCCAGGTGTGATCGTGCAGGCTGAAGCTCGTCGAACGCGGGTCACCGACGGCCTGCCCGACCCGGAAGACGGTCTTGTCACCGGCATACGACTGGAACAGCGGTGTCGACGGATCGCCGTGTATCGCTGAGCTGAAGATGTTGGTGATGTTCTGGTCCGTCGCGTACCGGTGCGACCAGGGTTCGTTGCGGTAGTTCACCGAGAACTCGCCCTGGTCCTCGGGGTCGTCCGCCTCCCGACTCGGCGTGGTGACCAGATCGAAGTTGTCCGGCACCGGCGGGTCGTCTGCGGTGTTGCCGTTCGTGTCCTTCCGGAACAGCGCCAGATCGCTGTTGAGCAGGACGATGTTCTCCCGGAAGTCCGGTTGAGTGGGGTGGGTGATGACGGCGCTCGTGCCACTGGTGAGGGCGCGGCCGTCGACCGGGCTGACCCAGTTCGATCCGGCGGGTTCGATGACCAGCGCGCCGTACAGACCGTGGTGCAGGTGGTTCTGGACGTCCGCGCCGTCGCGCAGCAGGGCCATCCCGGTGACATTCGTGGGAATCTTCCAGCGGTACTGGGTGCTCCCGCCGGGTGCCACCGCGACCGGAGGCGTCGATTCCACGAGCTGCGCGGTGATGGAGGCCTTCGCGCTGACCGGGAACGGCTGGAATCCTGGCACGTTGTGTTCGTTCTTCGGGGGTTGGTCGATGCAGGCCGGATAGCTCAGTACCCCGCGCTTGAACCCGAGTTGCCCCGGTTCGATGGCCTCGTGGCAGTGCGGGGCCATCTTGGCGGGGTCGATCTTGTTGGTGAACGTGACGGCGATGCAGTCACCCGCGTTCGCCCTGATCACCAGTGGCTCGGGCTGCTTCTTGCCGGTTCGGATCGCATTCTCGTCGGCCGCCAGCGCGTACATCAGACCGTTGGGGTCGTGATCACCGGCGTTGTTGTAGGTGATGTCCTTGTTAATCGCCACGATGCTGAAGGACCGATCCGCCCCCGTCGTGCAGGTCTCGGCGGCCGGACTCGCGTTTTCCGCCGCCTCGGCCCTGGCCGCTCCCGAGGGCAGGACATCCCCGCCGATACAGAAGTCCGCCGGATAGTCGGGCAGTGTGGGGACCGACGGCGGCGGCCCGAACTCGGGGTTCGAACAGGAGTACAGCCGCACCTTGCCCCAGGCGCCGAGGAAAAAGTCGTCGGCGCCGCCGAGGTAGTACTCGAAGTCCTGCGTCATCACATGTTGCGTCAGGGGCGGGAACTGGTCCAGTGGCATCGCTAGCTCGAAGTACTCCAGGATGCCGATGTGCTGCGCCTGCACGACGTTCGACTCAGGGTCCTTGGGTTCGAATTTCCAGCGGAAGCGCTCGAGGTTGAAGCCGTGCGACTCCTCCTGGGACAACTGGAAAATCTGGAACTTCACCGGGTCCCCGCCGTACGCATGCAACAGCGGGGTGTACGGATCGCCGTGGACCGATGAGTTGAACAGGTCCGCCGGGTCGGCGTTCCTGCGCGCCTCGAACGGCTCGAGGCGGTAGTTGATCCCCATGACGCCCTGGTCATCAGTGCTGGACGGGAACTTGGGCGGATGCACCGGCACGCCGTCGTTGGTGACGAAGGCGTCGTCGTTGCTGGTGTTCGGGTCGTCCGGCTGGAAGACCGGCACGTGGTCCTCTATGAAGAGCGAGAAGTTGCGGTAGTCCTTGCCGTCGGTCTGCTGGCCGGCGTAGTCGGTCGTGGGTGTGCAGTGCAGGTCGAAGATCGTCCCGATCGGTGAATCGGGCCGAGGGTTAGGCGACGGCACGCATCCAGCCGGGTGGATGGTCGAACCACCGAAGAGCCCGTTGTCCTGATGGACGTTGGGGAAGAAGTGGTCGTGGAAGGAGTTGGTGCTCGTGTTCTCGTGGACGAAGTCGCGGTAGGTGATGGTCTGGTCGATGTCGGCGCCCTGGTCGTAGTTCCAGCCGTTGGCCGCCCCGTCGGACGACAGCACGTCGAACTGGACCATGTGCTGGTGCAGGCCGACCTCGTTCGTCTCCTGAGCGCGGTCGAAGACATTGCCGCCGAACTGCCGGGGCAACTCGTTGGTCAGCTTGTAGACGACGCAGTCCCCGACGTTCAGGATCGGCGCGAAGGGCTCCGGTTTTCGCCCGTCCCGCACCGCCTGTTTGTCCGACTGCAGCACGTAGACCCGGGACTGCGGATTCGTCCACTTCAGCTCCGGGTTGTACTCCTGGCTGATTTCGATCGCCGCCACCTCATAGGTCTTGGTGGGGCGACCGGCGGGACAGGGATCCTGGAAGTAGCCTCCAGGCACCTTGGCCCCCGGGTCCGCCGCCGCCTGCTCCAAGGCCGTCGGCGGGAAGACACCGGCTTCGCTGCGGTCGGGCACTCCGAGCGGCGGTTTGGGCGCCTTGAATCCGAATTTGCCGGGTACGAACAGCGGGAAGCCAGGTCTCCCCGCCGTCGGCGAAGGCGGCGGGTTCACCCCGTCCACGTCCTTCTGATAGTCGAAGTCCGCAAGTGGTTCAAGTGCCGGGATGGGCGTCCCGTCCGGGTTCCACCGGCTCCCATCCTCGAATTTGTCGAGGGTGCGGTTGAGCCCCCACATGCCGGTGGCGAAGTGGGGGTAGAGGTGGCAGTGGAAGATGATGTCGCCGAAGGTGGCCGGCTTGTCCCGGTGTGCCGATCCGGCGCCTCCCTGGACGACCAGACCGTAGTGGCTGCCGGGCGACACCGCCTGCACATCGAGGACGTTGGTGGTCGTCGTCCGGTGGGTGGGCTTGCTGATCTGATCCAACCCGCCCTCGTCAGCCGGGTCGAACATCCAGCGGTTCACGTGCCAGTGGAACGTGTGGGTCTCCAACTCGGCCGGGTGCAGCAGCCGGACCTGCGTCGGCTCACCGCGGTAGTTGGCGAACACCAGGTCACCGCCGCCGGGATCGCCGTACGCCCAGGAGGAGAGGGCTGTCTCCTCTCCGATGCAGCGCTCCGCGTCGTACTCTTGGGCCGCCCGGGTGGCGGCCGGGCAACCCACCTCTTCCCGGTTGAATCCGGGTTCGGAGCGGTAGTTGAAGGCGAACCATTCCAGCTTGACCGGCACCTCACCTTGGACGAGGGCGTCCGCGTCACCGCCGCCGAGGCCCGGCAGTGTCCCCTCGGTCAGCAATTCCAGCTGGGCAGCCGTCGGCTGCACGCACTCGTTGCCACCCTGTTCCCCGCTAGATTCGCTGCGGCAGAAGCGGGTCAGGATGCCCGGCTCCGCCTCCACCTCGTCGTGCATGAACAGCACGTTCTCCCGAAAGTCGGAGCCGTCCGGCCGCTGCACGACGGCCCGCGTGCCCGACGAGAGCGGCGCGCCCGTGCGGGAGTCCACCCACGTTGCGCCCGGCGGCTCAACAATGATGGCGCCGAACGCGCCAAACGAGTGCGAGCCGATGAAGCGGACCTTGCCGGTGCTGTCGACCGGGCGGGTCTGCTGCGACGAGAAGTCCGCTCCGTCCTTGAACTGGAACTCGCCCTCCACCTGAGCGAACAACCGGTAGGTGATGGTCTGGCCGGGGCGGGCGGTGGAGTCGGGGTTGTAGCCGGCGATGGTGCCATCCGAGCCCTTGACGTCGTAGTCAAGCCCGTCGAAGTGCATCGAAGCGTTCGGCGCCACGGTGCGATCAAAGTCGTTGTCGGGCACCGTGAGCGCGGGGGCGAACTCGCGGGGTGCCGTGGTGACCGTGCCCGCAGCGCGCAAGGTCTCCCCGGGCAGCGTGAAGATCGCATTGTCGCGTACCTGCCGAGTGAGGGACGGCGCCGCTTCGTTGAGGCGGTTCGTGAACTGAACCTCGACGCAGTCGCCCCGATTGACGCGCAATGTCAGGGGCTCGATCAGGTCGTTCTCGTCCGCCTTGGCCGGGTTGGCGGCATCGGCGAAGCCGCTCCGGACCTTTTCGACGTTCTCATCGAGCACGTACATGCGGCCTTCCGGCACCACGTCCCCGAAGCGGTTGAGGAAGATCGGCAGATTGATGAGCGAGACCGTGAAGCGTTTCGGTGTCTGACCTGCGGAACACGGATCACTGGATGAGGCGGGCTGCGGTCCGGGCAGTTGAGCGGCGGTTGCCTGGCTCACCATCCAGATCGATCCGGCAGCGAGCGCCATCCACAGCCCCGCTCCGAGGGACAGCGCGAGCTTGACCGGCCACGACGGATTGCGCCGGGCCCGCAAGAGCACGAGCGCGACGACGGCCAGGATGACGAGGATGGGAGTGAGGTCGGCATACGGTGCGGCCATGCATCCTCCTGGTATGACCAAGACGGTCGGACCCAGGGACGCGCGACGAACCTGATACAGCCATGACGCGCAACAGTTACACTGCGCGACCCCCCGAGGCCGGTCTGCAGTACAGACGACAATCATCGTCTTCGAAACAGTGAAGTGTGTCAATGATTTTGAGCGGCATGCGGTCGGTTGGGGCCTGCTGTCGTGGCATCGACAGAGACCGACCGACCCAGTCAACTGACCGGGGTTTGGCCACCGTCTGACGGTTGTTGTTCGTCCGTTCGGGTGTGTGTAACACCACACCGGCTCCCTACGCTGATCCCTCGAAGGCGAGCAGCCTGCTCGTTTTCCGCCGGTCCCCTGCCCGCCAGGCATGGGGCTCGGCTGGATCGGCCCTCTGGGAGTCTGTGTGAAGAACCTTCGTCGCAAGACACTGGCCGCAGCGTCCGTCGTGGCGCTCGGCGTCGGCCTCGCCGCCACCGGCGGGCTGGCACCGGCGGCCGCAGCCGGACCGGACACCACGTTCCTGGTCCTCGCCCCACAGGGCGGCAAGACCGACAAGGCCGCCGCCCGCGTGGCGGCCGCCAAGGGCACCGTCGTGGCCAGCTACGACCAGATCGGTGTGCTCGTCGTCCGCTCGACCAACCCGAATTTCGCCACCCAGGTGGCGGGCGCGGGCGTCGAGTCGGTCGCGTCCACCGCCGGCCTGGGCACCGCCCTCGACGAGGGCGAGACCGTGGAGGTCTCCGCAGAAGAGGTCGCCAATGCCACCGGCGACCCGACCAAGGAGCCGCTGTACGGCCAGCAGTGGGACATGAACACGATCCACGTCCCGCAGGCCCACGCCGTCACCAGCGGCAGCTCGAACGTCGTGGTCGGTGTGCTGGACAGCGGCATCTCCAGCAGCCACCCTGACCTGGCCAGCCAGATCGCCAAGGACAAGAGCGCGTCCTGCATCGGCGGTGTCGCCGACACCACCGAGGCGGCCTGGAACCCGACCACCTCGGACCACGGCACCCACGTGGCCGGCACCATCGCCGCCGCCGTCAACGGCGTCGGCGTGACCGGCATCGCGCCGGGGGTGAAGGTGGCCGCCGTCAAGGTCGTAAACAACGACCAGTTCATTTACCCCGAGGCTGCGATCTGCGGCTTCATCTGGGCCGCCGACCACGGGATGCAGCTGACCAACAACAGCTACTACATCGACCCGTGGGAGCTGAACTGCCGCAACGACGCGCGCCAGCGCCCGGTGTGGCAGGCCGTGCAGCGGGCGATCCGCTACTCGCAGTCCAAGGGCGTGCTGAACGTGGCGTCCGCGGGCAACTCGAACTTCGACCTCGCGCACAAGATCACCGACACCGGCAGCCCGAACAACGTGCCCGACGACCAGAAGGAGAACCGCGAGAACCTCACCAACGCCTGCCTCGACCTGCCGGCCGAGGCGCCGGGCGTGGTGACCGTCGGTGCGGTGGGTCCGACCGGTGCGAAGAGCTTCTACTCCTCGTACGGCCAGGGCGTCATCGACGTGACGGCGCCGGGTGGTGACAGCCGGTTCCGCACCCAGGGCGCGCGCCCGACCACCGCGGACCAGATCCTGTCGACCATCGCACTGCCGAACGCCAAGGGCGAGATGGTCAACGGGTGGGGGTACAAGCAGGGCACCTCGATGTCCGGCCCGCACGCCACCGGTGTCGCGGCGCTGGCGTTGTCGGCGCACCCGGGGATGACCCCGGGCCAGCTGTCGTCGTTCCTGGAGCGTACGGCGGTCGCGCAGTCCTGCCCGGCGGGCGTCTACAACCCGGCTCCGCTGCACCCGGACGGCCCGCACGCCTACGACGCGACCTGCTCCGGCGGGGCCCGCAACTCGTTCTACGGCGCCGGCATGGTCGACGCGTACAACGTGGTCAAGTAACACCCGCACCACCAGCGACGGGGTCCGGCGTTCCGACGTCGGGCCCCGTCCTGCTGTTTGCGCTGTTCCGGGCGGGGGTACCGGGGGCGGCATCCGCCGACTCGAGGAGGTCACCCGGTGTCCACCGATGCCATCGTCCTGTTGAAAGAGGACCACAAGGAGATGCGCCGCCTGTTCAAGGCGTTCCAGGATGCCGAGGAGGGACCGGCGAGCAAACGGCAGCAGCTGGTCCGGCAGATCCTCGAGGCGCTGACCGTGCACACCTACCTGGAGAACGAGGTGATGTACCCGGAGGTCCGCAAGCTGGTGCCCGACGTCGAGGACGACATCCTCGAGTCGTACGAGGAGCACCACGTCGCGGACGTGCTCTGCTTCGAGCTCTTCACCATGGCTGCCGAGGACGAGCGGTACAACGCCAAGACGACGGTGCTGATGGAGAACGTGCTGCACCACGTCCAGGAGGAAGAGGAGGAGTGGTTTCCGAAGGTGCGCGAGGCGCTCGGGCGCAACCAGCTGCAGGAGATCGGCGCGCGCATGATCGAGCTGCGCCCGAAGGCGCCGAAGACCCCCACCGCACCGAAGGCGCTCAAGAAGTCACTGGACGCGGTGACCGCCTGACCTGAGGTGACGTGCCGCGGGACCCGGCTCCGGCGGGGTGGGTCCCGCCGTCATGAGGCGGCCCGGCCCCCGGCCGGCGCGACCTGCCCGGTCGGCCGGAGGTGGACCGGGCCGGCCCGCGGCGTACCCGGTAGGATCGGCGCGGGCCGTGACTGGCGCGTGGGATGGAGCACCATCGGGGAGCGGTCCCGTCACGAGGACGCACGCCGAGCGCCTGGGCCTTCCGCACGTCATCAGGAGGTCGCATGTCGCTGAACGCCGAATCCACCGCCTTCCGCAGCGCGCTCGAGGTGATCCGCGCCGTCGAGCCGCGGGTGGCGGACGCCATCGGGGCGGAGCTGGCCGACCAGCGCCAGTCGCTCAAGCTCATCGCCAGCGAGAACTACGCCTCCCCCGCCACCCTGCTGGCCATGGGCAACTGGTTCAGCGACAAGTACGCCGAGGGCACGGTCGGCCGCCGCTTCTACGCGGGCTGCCAGAACGTGGACACGGTCGAGGCGCTCGCCGCCGAGCACGCCCGGGAGCTGTTCGGTGCGGCCCACGCGTACGTGCAGCCGCACTCCGGCATCGACGCCAACCTGGTCGCCTTCTGGGCGATCCTGGCCGATCGGGTGGAGTCCCCGGCCCTGAAGAAGGCCCAGGTACGCCAGGTCAACGAGCTGACCGAGGCGGACTGGTTCGCGCTGCGCCGAGAGCTGGGCAACCAGCGGATGCTCGGCATGTCGCTGGACGCCGGCGGGCACCTGACCCACGGCTTCCGCCCGAACATCTCCGGCAAGATGTTCGACCAGCGCAGCTACGGCACCGACCCGGCCACCGGTCTGGTCGACTACGACAAGGTCGCCGAGGCGGCGCGGGAGTTCAAGCCGCTGATCCTGGTGGCGGGCTACTCGGCGTACCCGCGGAAGGTCAACTTCCGGATCATGCGGGAGATCGCCGACGAGGTCGGCGCCACCTTCATGGTCGACATGGCGCACTTCGCCGGCCTGGTCGCGGGCAAGGTCTTCACCGGCGACTTCGACCCTGTGCCGCACGCCCACATCGTCACCACCACCACGCACAAGTCGCTGCGCGGCCCGCGCGGCGGCATGGTGCTGTGCGGCCCGGAGCTGGCCGACCAGGTCGACCGCGGCTGCCCGATGGTGCTCGGCGGCCCGCTGCCGCACGTGATGGCCGCCAAGGCGGTCGCGCTGGCCGAGGCCCGCCGCCCCGACTTCGCCGGCTACGCGCAGCGCATCGTGGCCAACGCGCAAGCGCTCGCCGAGGGGCTGCTGCGCCGGGGCGCGAAGCTGGTCACCGGCGGCACCGACAACCACCTGGTGCTGATCGACGTCTCCGGGTACGGCCTCACCGGCCGGCAGGCCGAGCAGGCGCTGCTCGACTCGGGCATCGTGACCAACCGCAACTCCGTGCCGCAGGACCCGAACGGCGCCTGGTACACCTCGGGGATCCGGATCGGCACCCCGGCGCTGACCACCCGCGGTCTCGGCACCGCCGAGATGGACGCCACCGCCGAGTTGATCCACACCGTGCTCGCCCAGACCACCCCGGCCGCGAACGCGGACGGCACTCCATCCAAGGCCAAGTACGTGCTCGACCCGGCGCTGGCGGACAAGGTGAGCAAGCAGGCCAGCGAGCTGCTCACCAACTTCCCGCTCTACCCGGCCGTCGACCTCGGCTGACCTCGCCCACGCCCGCCTCCCCCGACGCCCCGCCCGGCCCCGCCCGCGCGGGGCGTCGGCACATCCGGCCGGAACAGCGTTGATCATGAGGTTGGCGGCGGAGGAAAACGCTCTCTCCGCGGCCAACTTCATGATCACCGGGTGGTCCGGGGTGGGGTGGGGTGGGGTGGGTCAGCGGAGGGGGCGCTTGAGGTGGTAGCGGTGCACCTCGGTGCTGCCCTGGACGTTGTTCACGTCCTCGGCGGCGGAGACCAGCTCCCAGCCGTCCCGGCCGACCCGGTTGAGGTGCGCGATCGCGGTGTCCCCGTACGCGGTCACGTCGGAGCGCGACCCGTCCGGGCCGTACCAGACGAACGAGACGTGGAAATTGCGGCCCTGCCCCTGATAGCGGCGGACCAGCAACGCGTACTCCCAGGCAACCATCCGTCCATTATCAACGGTCACCTCCGCGCCGGGCACACGGGTGGTGGCGGAACGGCGACACTGCGGCGTCAGGCCGGGGCGGCCAGCGCGGCCAGCTCGTCGGTGACCAGCGCGGCAAGCCGGTCCAGGCCCAGGTCGATCTCGTCCGGGGTGACCGCGCTGACCGACAGCCGCAGCGCGTTCACCGTGGCCCCGTCGTCGTAGAAGTGGGCCATCGGGGTCCAGAGCACGCCGTACTCGCGGGCCGAGCGGTGCAGCAGCGCGTCGTCCACGCCGAACGGCACGGTCACCACCACGAAGAAGCCGCCGGCCGGCACGTTCCAGCGCACCGGGCCGCCGGCCGGGAAGCGCCGGGCCAGCCCGTCGACCAGGTGCCCCAGGTTGCGGGCGTACGCGGCCCGCTCCCGCGCGTTCGCCGCCAACAGCGAGCAGTCGTGGGCCAGCAGCGCCCCACCGATCACCGCCTGGGCGATCGGCGAGGTGTTCACGGTGACCATGCTCTTGATCTTGGCCAGCTGGTCGGCGAGCGGGCCGACGGTCCCGTCGGAGCCGGCCACCCGCTGGTCGGCGACCACGTACCCGACCCGGGCCCCGGGCAGCACCGTCTTGGCGAACGAGCCGAGGTAGACCACCCCGCGCCGGCCGTCCAGCGCCTTGAGGGTGGGCCGCCGCTCCGTGCCCCCGGCCGGGAAGAGGCCGTACGGGTTGTCCTCGATGAGCAGCAACTCCTCCTCGGCGGCGAGGTCGAGCAGCCGCCGCCGCTGCGCCAGGTCCATGCTGACGCCGGACGGGTTGGCGAAGTCGGGCATCACGTAGCAGGCGCGCGGGCGCAGCCCCTCGGCCCGGGCCCGGCGCAGCTGCGCGCGCAGGTCGGCCAGGTCGATCCCGTCCGGGCCGCCGGTGACCGGGCGCACGGGCAGGTCGACCAGGCGGGCCGCGCCGGTCAGCCCGACGTACGTGGGGGCGACCGCGAGCAGCACGTCCTCCGGGCCGGCCCGCAGGGCCCGCAGCACCAGGAACATCGCCTCCTGGCAGCCGACGGTCACCACGATCGCCTCCGGGTCGACGGTGATCTGCTCGTCGACGGCGAGGTTGCGGGCGATCAGGTGGTGCACGATGCCCTTGGTCCGGCCGTACTGGAGCAGGGTCCGGTCGACCTGGGCGGGGCTCAGCCCGAGGTCGTCGGCGAGGTGCCGGCGGAAGGTGTCCAGGTGCCGGTGCAGCACCGCGGAGTCGAAGAACTCCTCGTACGGCCGACCGGCGGCGAGCGAGACCGCGTCCGGGTAGTGCTGCGCCACCTCGTTGAGGAAGTTCATCGAGTTCAGCGCGGGGTCGTCGACGCTGCGGTGCAGGGCCGCGACGGTCAGGTCCACGGGCTCCACGTCAGCCTCCGGTCAGGGTGCGCAGGTGCCCGGCCGCCGCCGGGTCGGCACAGCCGGTCAGGGTGAGCGCGTCGCGCAGCTCGGCGGCGAGCAGCGCCAGGGCCGCCTCGGCGCCGGCCCGGCCGCCGGCCGCCAGGGCCCAGAGCAGCGGCCGGCCGACCAGCACGCCGGCCGCGCCGAGGGCGAGGGCGCGCAGCACGTCGGTGCCGCTGCGCACGCCGCTGTCCAGCAGCACCGCGCAGCGCTCCGGCACCGCCGCCACCACCTCGGGCAGCATCGTGGCGGTGGCGGGGGCGCCGTCGAACTGCCGCCCGCCGTGGTTGGAGACCACCACCGCGTCCGCGCCGACCTCCGCCGCGCGGACCGCGTCGCGCGGGTCCAGGACGCCCTTGACCAGCAGCGGCAGCGGCGTACGCTCCCGCAGCCAGGCCAGGTCGGCCCAGCTCAGCGCCGGGGCGAAGACGGCACCGGTGTGCACGGCGACCGCGGACACCCCGGGCGTGCCCTGATGCGCCAGGTCGTCGCGGCCACCGGGGAGGTTCGCCGCGGTCACCTGCGGTGGCAGGGCGAAGCCGTTGCGGACGTCGCGCAGCCGCCGGCCGAGCACCGGCACGTCGACGGTCACCATCAGGGCGGCGCAGCCGGCGGCGTGCGCCCGGTCCAGCAGGTCGGCCACCAGGCCCCGGTCGCGCAGCCAGTAGAGCTGGAACCAGACGCTGCCACCGACCGCGGTGATCTCCTCGACCGGGGTGCTGCCCAGCGTGCTCGCCACGTACGGCACGCCGGCGGTGCGGGCGGCGGTGGCCAGCCCCAGCTCCCCGTCCGGGTGCAGCAGCTTCTGGTACGCCATCGGCGCGACCGCCACCGGCAGGGCGTACGTGCCGCCGGGCAGCGCCGCGTCGGTGCGCGGCCGGTCCACCCCGGTCAGCACCCGGGGCAGCACCGCCACCCGGTCCAGGGCGGCCCGGTTGGCCGCGAGGGTCGTCTCGGCGCCGCTGCCGCCGGCCACGAAGTCCCACACGTCGGGGGGCAGCACGGCCCGGGCCAGCTCGGCGAAGTCGGCCAGACTCGCGGGCGACGGGAAGCCCGCGGCACCCTCGGCGAGCAGGGACTCAGTCACGGTCCGACCCGCCCGCCGTCGAGCCGGCCGCCGAGGAGACCGGATCGAGCCCGAAGCGGTCCCGCAGAAAGGCCGCCGCCTGCTCCTGCGCCCGCCGGCCGGCGTCGAACACGCCCGGCATGGCGAAGAACCCGTGGATCATCCCGGCGTAACGGGTCAGCTCGGTGGGCACCCCGGCCTCCCGCAGCCGCCCGGCGTACCGCTCCCCCTCGGCGCACAACGGATCGTGTTCCGCGGTGATCACCAGCGCCGGGGGCAGCCCGGACAGGTCCTCGGCGAGCAGCGGCGAGACGAGCGGGTGGGCCGCGTCGGCGGGGTCGGCCAGGTAGTGCCGCCGGTACCAGTCGACCGAGTGCCGGTTGAACAGCAGCGGGTCCTCGTCGCCGGCCGGTGCCGGGCCGGGCCGCTGGTCGGTGTTGGGGTAGACCAGCAGCTGGGCGGCGAGCCGAGGGCCGCCGTCCGTGCGGGCCAGCAGCGTGACCGCGGCGGCGAGGTTGCCGCCGGCACTGTCCCCGCCGACGGCGAGCCGGTCCGGGTCGACCCGGTACTCCTCGGCGTGCCCGGCCAGCCGGCGCAGCGCCGCGTAACAGTCGTCGACGGCGGCCGGGAAGCGGTGCTCGGGGGCCAGCCGGTAGCCGACCGTCACCGTCTGGCAGGGCGTGGCGTTGGCCAGCCGGCGGCAGATCCCGTCGGCCGTGTCCACGCTGCCGAGCGTCCAGCCGCCGCCGAAGAAGTAGACCAGCGTGGGCAGCGGGCCGTCGCCGGCCGGCCGGTGGATGCGCACCGGGAGCGGCCCGTCCGGGCCGGGGAGGTGCGTGTCGCGTACCTCGTGGACCGGCTCGACCGCGCCGGCGCCGGCGCGGATCGCGGCGAGGTCGGCGGCGCGGGCCTCGGCCAGGGTCTGCGTGTAGAGCGGTGCGATGCCGGCGGCCGCGCGCGCGGCCCGGTACGCGACCACCTGCGGATCGAGGGCCATGACGTCCTCCTAACTGCCGGTGGTGACGAAGAGCTTGTCGATGCCGCGCAGGAACAGGCTGCCGCTGTAGGTGAAGGGCTGGGTGATCGTCAGACGGGGGAAGCGGGCGAGGAGCCGGGGCAGGGCGAGCCGGCCCTCCAGCCGGGACACCGCCGAGCCGAGGCAGAAGTGCAGTCCCACGCCGAAGGCGAGCGAGGGCGGCCCCTGGCGGTGGGGGTCGAAGCGGTCCGGGTCGGGGAACCGGGACGGGTCACGGTTGGCGGCGGCGATCAGCAGCAGCACGTTCTCGTCCCGCTTGACCGACACGCCGCCCAGCTCGGTGTCGCGGGGCGCGGACCGGGCCAGGAAGTGCACCGGGCTCTCCATCCGCAGGATCTCGTCCACGCAGCCCCGGGCCAGCGCGTCGTTGCCGGGCAGCGCGGCGACCACGTCGGGGTGGCCCAACAGCAGCGGCAGGCCGTTGCTGAACATGTAGACGGTGGTGACGAAGCTGGCGTTGAACAGCACGATGAGGTTGCTGATCAGCTCTTCCTCGGTCAGCTCGACGCCGCCCGCGTCGAGCACCTCGACCAGCCCGCTGATCAGGTCCTCGCCCGGCTGCCGGCGCCGGTGGGCGATCAGGTCCCGGTAGTACCGGCGCAACTCGTCGGCGGCCTGGTTGGCCCGGGCCAGCCGCTCCGGCGTCTTGCCGGCGACGTCCATGTACTCGTCGATCCAGTCGACCCGCTGCCGGTACCAGGCCAGGTCGGCCTCGGGCAGGCCGATGAACTCGGCCATCACCAGCGCCGGGACCGGGTACGCGAAGTCGGCGACGAAGTCGACCTCGCTCCCGTCGGCGCCGGCCTCGGCCAGCCGGCCCAGGCGCTCCTCGACGACCCGGACGATCACCGGCTCCAGCGCACCCAGCCGTCTGGGGGTGAACGTCTTCGCGAAGACGCCCCGCATCCGGGTGTGGTCCGGCGGGTTGATGAACATCATCGAGGAGAGGAAGGTGCGCAGGATCTCCTGCTCCTGCCAGCCCGGCGGGGCGCCCTTGTACCACTCGGGGTCGCGCAGCACCTGGTCGACCAGGTCGTACCCGCCGGCGACGGCGGTGATGGTGCTGTGCTCGGCGCGGGTCGGGATGGCGCTGATCGGCCCGTGCTCGTGCAGGGCCGCGTACCACGGATAGGGGTCCTGCCGGCCCTGCTCGCTGTACAGGCCGGTCAGGATCTCGTCGACGTCCAACGTGCCTCCCCAGGATCGGCGGCGGGGGCGGCATCTGGTCGACGCCGCCCCCGCCGGGTGTCACAGACCGAGCAGCTGCAGCGGTACGGCGTCCGCCATCGCCTGGGCCCCGGTGTCGTTCGGGTGGATGTGGTCCCCGGCGTCGTACGCCGGCAGCAGCCGGGCCGGGTGCTCCGGGTCGCGCAGCACCGCGTCGAAGTCGAGCACCGCCTCGAACTCGGTCGCGCCCGTGCCGCGCAGCCAGGTGTTCACCGCCTGCCGGGTGGCCTCCTTCTCCGGCGTCCACACCCCGGGGCCGCCGTTGCCCTCGTACGGGGTGATGGTGCCGACCAGGCTGGTCAGACCGCGGGCCTGGGCCTGGCGGTTGAGCTGCCGCAGCGAGGCGATGATGGCCTCCGCGCTGTCGCCGTTCATCCAGATGTCGTTGATGCCCAGGTGGGTGATCAGGGTGCGGACCCCGGTCTGCGGGAAGACGTCCTCGTTGAGCCGGGCCAGGGCGTTCGGGCCGAGCTCGTAGTAGCCGGGGAAGCCACCCGCGCCGGGCTCGGTGCCCTCGTGGTTGAGCCGGTTGCCGGACAGGCTCAGGTTGAGCACGCCCGGGGTGCGGACCTCGGGACGGGCGTCGATGAGCCGCTTGGCCAGCAGGTCCGGCCAGCGCCGGTCGGTGTTGACGGTGCTGCCGTTGCCGTCGCCGATGGAGTCGCCGAGCACCACCACCGCGCCGGGGCTGAGCCGGCGTTCCACGTCGATGCCGGAGAGGAACATCCAGCAGCAGTTGGGCCGGATGGTGAAGCCGGTGCCGCCGGCCGCGGTGGTCAGGTCGCCCGCGCCGATGAAGTTGGTGACCCGGGACTGCCCGTGGAAGGTGACGGGGCCGGTGAGCACCGGGAAGTAGAGGGTGACGACCAGGTCCTCCTGCTCCGCCACCGGGAAGGCCAGCGGGTCGCTGAGCAGCTCGGCACCCTTGTTGATGGTGGCCGACGCGGCGCCGTTGAAGGTCAGCGGGCGGACGCTGGCCGGATCGATGTCGGACAGGTCGTCGGGGGTGGTGGTGTCGGGCCGGGCGACGGTGGCGTGCCCGACCCGCACGGCCTGTTCGCCGTAGAGGTTGGTCAGCCGGACCCGGAGCCGGTCACCACCGACGGTGGTCTGCACGGGCATCCGGATGCTCTGGTTGTTCAGGCCGGTGTTGGTCAGGCCGACGGTGTTGCCACGGGTCACCGCGGCGGCCCAACTGCCCGCCCACTCGGTACGCCCTGGCAGGGCGCCCTCGCTGTCGGCGGGGCCGGCGCTCGCGGTGACGGCCGGGGCGCCGGCGACCAGCATCGTTGCGGCGAAAGCTATGACGTGCCATCTCTTCGGGGTCGGCATGGATCCTCCATCGTTGGCAGCCCCGGGCGCGGCACGATCGGCGACTCCGCCCGGGCGATGGACCGGAAACTAGCCGCCGCCGATGACGAGCGTCAATCAACCTGATCGACATGATCGAATGTCCGGCGGGCGTCCGGGGCCACCGTTCGGCTCTGTCCTGTCCGGACCCGCGGGCCTAGTCTCGAAGCCGGCGGCGGTGCGGTCGCCGACCCTGGCACCTGTCGTCGCGTCCCGGCTCCGACCTGCCCGGACGCTGTTCTCGACGGTCGTCGTGGCGCCCCGCGCGGGCGGGCCACCCGCCGACCGCCGGCGGACCACGATGGGGGCTGCGCCATGACTGATCAGCCGAACTACGTGCACGAGGCACTGGACCTGTTCGCCCGCTTCGGCGACCGGGAGGCCCTCGTCGGCGGGGGTCGCCGGATGACCTATGCCGAGGTCGCCGCCGAGGTCCGCGGCCTGGCCGGCGCGCTGCTGCGGCACGGCGTACGCCCCGGCGACGCGGTGCTGGTGATGCTCGGCAACCCGGTGGAGGGCCCGCTGCTGCAACTGGCCCTGCACCTGCTCGGCTGCCGGAGCATGTGGATCGCCCCGGTGACCTCGCGGCGGGAGGTCGACGAGTTCGTCGCCCTGGCCCGCCCCGACGCCTTCGTCCACGACCCGCGCGACCCGGTCGGCGCGGAGATCGCCGCCGGGCTGGCCGCCGTACCGGTGCTCTGCCTCGGGCCGGACGGCGCGGGACCGGACCTCACCGTCGGCGGCGGCGAGCCGGTGGAGCTGCCCGCCGCGGTGCCCGCGCCGGAGTCGTTCCTGCAGACCAGCGGCACCACCGGCACGCCGAAGCTGGTGCACCACCGGGAGAGCTTCTACCGGCAGGTCCTCGCCCTGGCCGCCGATTTCCGGGCGGCCGGCTTCCCCCTGCTGCGGCACCTGTCGCACTCGCCGATGTGGCTGGCCAGCGGCCAGATCACCACGCTGTTCAACCTGTTCACCGGCGGGGTGCTGTTCCTGCGCGAACACTGGGACCCGGCGGCGTTCATCCGGACCGTCGACGCCGAGCGGCTCACCTCCACCTTCGTCACCCCGCCGATGCTCTACGAGGTGCTCGACCATCCGGCGCTGGACGGCGCCGACTTCTCCGCCATGTTCATGTTCAACGTGGGCGCCGGGCCCGCCGCGCCCGCCCGGCTGCGCCAGGCGATCGCCGGCTTCGGCCCGTGCCTGCGCATCGTGTACGGGCTGAGCGAGGCCGTGGTGATCTGCGCCCTGCCGGGGCTGACCGACGACCCGGAGCACCCGGAGCGGCTGCGCTCCTGCGGCCGGCCGTACGGGGACGTGGCGGTGGAGATCCGCGACGCCGACGGCCGGGTGCTGCCGCCCGGCGAGGACGGCGAGGTGTGGGTACGCACCAAGCTGAGCTTCGCCGGCTACCACGGGCAGCCCGAACTGACCGCCGAGACGCTGGTCGACGGCTGGGTGCGGACCCGGGACATCGGCCACCTGGACGCCGACGGCTACCTCTACCTGGTCGACCGGCTCCAGGACCGGATCTCCGCCCGGCGGCGGGGCTGGCAGATCTACTGCCGCCCGATCGAGGACGTCCTCGCCGGCCACCCCGAGGTACGCGCCGCCGCCGTCATCGGCGTGCCGGACCCGGTGGCCGGTGAGCTGCCGTACGCGTACGTGGTGCCCGCCCCCGGGGCGACGGTGACCGGGGACGAGTTGATCGCGCTGGTCACCCGGGAGCTGAGCGAGACCTGGGCGCCCGGCGCGGTGGAGTTCGTCGACGCGCTGCCGCTCAACCGCTCGGCGAAGGTGGACAAGCGCGCCCTGCGCGCCCGGTACGCCGCGGCCCACCCGACCGACGCGGACGCGGTGGGCACCGTGATCGGCAGCTCGGCGTGACCCCGCGCCGGGAACTGTTCACCCTGGTCGGCGCGGACCTGCTGTCCAACCTCGGCACCCGGATCTCGGTGGTGGCCATCCCCTGGCTGGTGCTGGAGACCACCGGCAGCCCGACCCGAATGGGCCTGGTCGCGGCGGCGGAGACCCTGCCGTACATGCTCTCCAGCGCCCTCGCGACCCCGTGGGCAGACCGGTTCGGGGTACGCCGGACCGCCGTCACGGTCGACGCCGCCAGCGCGGCGGCGATGGCGGTGGTCGCGCTAGCCCCCTGGCTGGGGTTCGGGGCGCTGCTGGTGCTGGTCGCGGTGGCCGGCGGGCTGCGCGGCATCGGCGACCGGGTCAAGCACGTGCTGTTCAAGCCCGCCGCCGAGCGGGCCGGCGTGCCGCTGATCCGGCTCACCTCCGCCTACGACGGGCTGACCCGGGGCATGACGCTGTTCGGGGCGGTGCTCGGCGGGCTGCTCATCGACTGGGTGGGGGTGACCCGGGCGATCTGGATCGACGCGGCCACGTTCGCGGTCTGCGCGCTGCTCATCGGGGTGCTGGTCCGGCCGCCCGCCCCGGCGGAGCCGGCGCCCCGGGAGAGCTACCTGCGCGCGCTGCGCGGCGGCTTCGGCTACCTGCGTACCGACCGGACGCTGCTAACCATGCTGGTGGTGGTCTCGGCGTCCAACATGTTCGCCAACGCCAGCGTCGCGGTGTGGATCCCGCTCTGGGTGGACCGGGTGCTCGGCGACCCGGCCGGCTTCGGCCTGGTGCTCGGGGTGTTCTCCGGCGGGGCGCTGCTGGGCAACCTGCTGTTCACCCTCGCCGGGACGCGGCTGCCCCGCCGGTCGACCTTCGCGCTGGGGCTGGCGCTCAGCGGCGCACCCCGGCTGCTGGCGCTCGCCCTCAGCGACGAACTGGCGGTGGTGCTCACCGTGACGTTCCTGTCCGGGGTGGCCATCGCAGCGGTGAACCCGCTGCTCGGTGCGGCCCTGTACGAGCGGGTGCCGGCGCCGCTGCAGACCCGGGTGCTGGGCATCTCCGGGTCGGTGGCCTTCCTCGGCCTGCCGGTGGGGGCGCTGCTCGGCGGCTGGTCGGTGGCGGCCCTCGGGCTGACCCCGGCGCTGCTGGTGATGGCGGTGGCCTGTCTGGCGCTGACCGTGGGGCCGCTGCTGCTTGCCCGGTCGCGCGCCGACCGCCCCACAACCGAACCAGCGGTGTCCACGCCGGCCTGAGCCGTCTGGCGTCAAGCGGCCCGCACTCGGCCACCAGGGCGACGCGGGGCAATCCGGTCGGTCGGTGGGTGGGCGTATGGTCGCTGCATGGCGACCTGGGACGACGTACGCCGGATCGCGCTCGCCCTGCCGGAGACCACCGAGCGCGGCAGCCACGACGACCGGCCCGCCTGGCGGGTCCGGGACAAGCCGTTCGTCTGGGAGCGCCCGCTGCGCCGCGCCGACCTCGACGCCCTCGGCGACGCCGCTCCCGACGGCCCGATCCTCGGCGTCCGGGTGCCCGACCTCGGCGCCAAGGAGGCACTGCTGGCCGACGACCCCACGGTCTACTTCACCACCCCGCACTTCGACGGATACCCGGCCGTGCTGGTCCGGCTCGACCGGGTCGACGTCGCGGAGCTGGCCGAGCTGATCACCGAGGCGTGGTACACCCGCGCCCCGAAGCGGCTCGCCGCCGCCCATCGGGCGGAGACCCGGTGAGCGCCCTCCCGCGTCCCGGCTCGCCGTCAGCGCGCCGGGGGCACGCGCTGGTGTCCGGGATCGTCTTCGACATGGACGGCACGCTGATCGAGTCGCACGCGGTGGTGCCGGCGGCGTACCGGGCCGCCATCATGGACGGCGGTGGGCCGGCGCTCTCCGACGCCGAGATCATCGCCGCGTACCCGCTCGGCCCACCGGCCGCGCTGCTGTCCCACCTGCTCGGGCGCCCGGCCACCGACGCGGACCTCGCCGCCTACCACGCTCACCTGGCCACGCTCGCCGGGCAGGTCACCGTCTATCCCGGCGTGGCGGACGTGCTCGCCGACGTCGCCGGCCGGGTGCCGGTCGGCCTCTTCACCGGGGCCAGCCACCGGGCCGCCGAGATCCTGCTCGACCGGGCCGGGCTGCGCGGACACTTCCGGGTGGTCCTCGGCGGGGACGAGGTCGCGCGGCCCAAGCCGCACCCGGACGGCGTCCGGCTGGCCTGCCGGCTGCTGGGGCTGGCTCCCCGCCACGCCGCGTACGTGGGTGACTCGCCGCTCGACCTGCGGGCCGCCCGCAGCAGCGGCGCCGTCGCGGTGGCCGCCGGCTGGGGCCACCAGTACGACGCCGCGGAGCCGGCGGACCTGGCCGCCGGCCGGCCCGAGGAGCTGCTGGCGCTGCTCGGCTGAGCGCGGTCAGCCCGGCCGGCGCAGCGCGACGTCGACCGCCTCGTCCGGCGTGTCCACGTGCCGCGGGCCGGGCAGCGGGTCGCCGGCCGGGTCGAGGACCCGCCAGCCACCGAGCACGGCCACCGGTACGCCGCGCCGCATCGCCAGGGCCACCTCACTGAGCGTCCCCCACGAGCCGCCGACGGCGATCACCGCGTCGGCGCTCCACACCAGGATCGCGTTGCGGGCCTGCCCCATGTTGGTCACCACCGCCGCCGACACGTCGGCCTCACCCGGATCGGTGCCGTCGTCGGGGCGTACCCCGATCACCAGGCCCCCGTGGGCCCGGGCGCCGGCGGCGACGGCGGCCATCACCCCGCCACCCCCGCCACAGAGGACGGTCACCCGGCGCTCGGCCAGCAGCTCGCCCACCCGCCGCGCCCACGCCACCTCGCCCGCCGCCGCCGATGCAGGTCCACAGACCGCCACCTGCACCATTGCCGGCTCACCCCCGGCGCGAGGATATCGCCGGCGTACGCTCCCGGGCGTGCGCCACGCGCCGCGTCCGCTGGATCGGTGCTCCTACCATCGCCCCTGTGAGACGTACCCGGGAGGAGTTGGCGGCCTCACGGTCGGGCGGGCGGGGGTTCGACGCCGGCATGTGGGCGATACTCGCCGTCCCTGTGCTGTTCCTGCTCGGGCTGACCCTCGGCGGCGTGCTCCTGCTGGTACGCGGCGTCGACGCCACTCTCGCCGAGTATTCGGGAGTGCCCGGGCGGGTGGAGGTCACCCGCTGCACCCCCGACGGGCGCGTGGAGGGGCGGTGGCACTGCTCCGGGACGTTCGTGGCGGACGACGAGGGTTTCCACATCCGTGACGTCACGATCGAGCCTTACCTGGAGGGGCGCCCGACCGCGCCGGTCGACGTGCGGGTCAGCGGCCGGGACGCCACGCAGGCATGGACGTCGAGCGGCGTACCGTTCACCGCGATCGGTGGTGGGCTGGCGTTCCTCGGCATCGTGGGCTGGGGGGTGTGGTCCTGGTTCCGGGACGACGACCCGGAGGAGGGGTTGTCGAAGCGGGCCCGCCGCCGCCTCGAACGGCAACGCAAGGGGCGGGCTGGTCCTCCGCAACTGGGCAACCGGGCTCGCCGCCGGCGGCGCAAGCGACGCCTGGACCAGCGTCAGGGCGACGTCCCGACGTGACCGGCCTTTCCGCGTCCGTCCGCGTGTTTTCCAGGCTGCCGTCTATCGCTCCCGTCGGATAGCGTGCCGTCATGCCATCGACGTTGTGCGAAGCGACCGACCCGCACTGCCTTCGGGAAGGCGAGAGCGCGGCGCTGCTGCGGGGGCATCCGTGGCGGCGGTTCGTGGTGCTGGGCGACAGCGTGGCGGAGGGGCTGTGCGAGCCGGTCGACGGCTACTCCGACCTGCAGTGGGCCGACCGGATCGCCGCCGAGCTGCGCGCGGTCCAGCCCGCGCTGGTCTACCGGAACCTGGGGCGGCGCGGGCTGCGCGCGCACGAGGTGCGGGCGGCCCAGCTGGCGCCGGCGCTGGCGTTCGGCCCCGACCTGGCGCTGGTGGTGTGCGGCGGCAACGACGCCTTCCGGCCCGGGTACGACCCGGGCGCGGTGGACGCCGAGCTGGCCGCGATGATCACCGCCCTCCAGGACGCCGGAGCGGACGTGATCACGGTCGGCATGTTCGACGTCTCGCACAGCCCCGCCGTCCCCGAAGCGCTCCGCGCTGGCCTCGGCGAGCGGATGCGTCGACTCTCGGCCCACACCGGACGCCTGGCCGAACGGCTCGGCACCCGGCACGTGCACCTCACCGACCATCCGGCCGTCGCCGACCCGTCGCTGTACAGCAGCGACGGCCGGCACGGCAGCGCCCGCAGCGACGCCATCGCCACCGCCGAGACCCTCCGGGTGCTGGGCACCCGCGTAACCGGCTCGCCACGCCACGTGTCGAACGGGGCACAGATCGAGCGCCGGTGATGGCACAATCCCGAAATGCCGCCTCTGTTCGCGACGACCCGTCCCGCAGCGTCCATCAGCGACCACGGCCTGTTCGACGCGGTCGAGGACGCCCTACCGGCCCTGGGGTCCGCCGACCCGGTGGTGCCCGACAACGACGCCGGCGCGCTCGGCTGGGGGCTCGCCTGGCGGATGCAGGCGTACCTGCTCATGGCGGAGGCGACCGGCGACCCGAGCCACCTCGGTCGCCTGGTGCGCATGGCGGACGCGGTCATCGCGGCGCGGGACCACCTGCGGGGCGTGCGGGACCACCGCGGCCTCAGCCTGCCGGTGTGGAGTTCCGCCGGCAAGTTCACCGTGGCCACCGCCGTGGTCCCGGACGTGGCCGGCGCCCCGGCCCTGCGCGTGCACCACTGTCCACCGCACGGGGTGAAGGCCGCGGTCCAGGTCACCCCGGTCGGGGACGGCCGGTTCGCGCTCACGGTCACCCCGGCCGGTGACCGGCCGCCGATCGTGCTGGCGGACCTCAGCCTCGCTCCCACCGATCCGCGACGGGCCGACCGGGTGGCCTACGAGCAGCACAGCGCCGACGCGCCGGTGACCGTGGACCTGCTCGACCCGCCGCCGGGCGCCGCGGCGGCGGCGACCGGCTCGCCCGACGTTCGCCGGATCCGGCCCGGCAGCTACCGGTGCCGGCCCGCCCGGGTGGCCCTGGCCGCACAGACCGGGATGATCACCTACCCGCTCGCCGGTCTCGCCCGGCTCGCCCGCGAACGGCCCGACCTGGTGCCCGCCGCCGTCGCCGCGCGCACCGACGACTATCTCGCGGTGGCGCACGAGGCGCTGGCCGTGCACGACCACCAGTGGCGGGTCTCGGCCGACGGGGAGGGCTACCACGTCTGGTTGCCGGACGAGCCGGTCGGGTTCGCCGGGGCCGAACTGCCCACCAATGAGTTCCTCGCCGTCGGACGGACGCTGATCCAGCTCGCCGCCGCGACCGGCGATCGCGGCTACGTCGACCGCGCGGTCGCCATGGCCCGCACCCTGCGCCGGCAGATGCAGCTCCGGAGGGGTGCCCTGGTGTGGTCGTACTGGCCCTCGTTCGGCCGGGTCTACCGCGGCTGGGCGAAGACCGGCGACCCGGTCCGTGACGGCTCGCGCTACCGTCCGCAGTTCCACGGGGTGACGTCGGCCGAGGACGTCACCCACGCACTGCTCGACATCGACTTCGCCGTGCTGTACCACTCGACGCCCCGGCTGCCCGAGGTCTTCTCGGAGGCCGACATGCGGGCCCTGGCGCGTACCTTCACCCACCACGTGCGCGTGCGCCGCCTCGGCCGGCGGCCGACCGTGCGCCGCGACCTCAGCGGCGCCGGTCGACCCGGCACGGCACGCCACGAGGCGCACGTCGCCGGGTGGCTGCCGCTGCGCCGCTGGGATCCCACGGTGGCGAAGGCGGTTTCCGCCGTCCAGCGCAGCCGCCGCCCGGTGCCGCCGATGGCCGTCGACGCCTACTGCGCCGCCCTCCTCACCCGTTGGCGCCGCCCCTGACCCGGTTCAGCCGGTGAGGAGGACGCCGGTCATGAGGACGCCGCGGGCCAGGTTGAGCACCGGCTCGCAGCCCGGGTAGCCGACCCGGGCCAGGGCGCCGGAGCCGGTCCGGCCGAACAGGTACGGGGCCAGGCTGTACGGCACCGCGGCGCGGACCGTCTCCCCGGTCTCGATCTGCACGAAGTCCATCGCCACCCGGTCGGCCTCGTGGTAGCGCTGGAGGATGTTGCCGCCCGCGTCGATCGCGGCGCGGACGCCGTCCGCCCAGGCCACCGCGCTCATCTCCCGGCCGATCAGCACCCCGTGCCCGGCCGAGCCACCGGCCGGTTTCGCCACCAGGTCGGCCTGCTCGGCCAGCGCGCGGTCCAGTTGGTCGGCGGTGAGCGCCACGGTGTGCGGGACGTACCGGCGGATCAGCGCCCGGTCGGTCTCCGACAGCAGCGGAAGGTCGGCCCAGAGCCAGGCGTAGTTCAGCTTGTTGCTGAGCAGCCAGGCGGCGGTGCTGACGAACATCGGCAGGGTGCCGGCCGCGAGGGCCCCGGCGACGGCGTCCAGGCCGGCGCTGGGGGTGACCCGGTTGGGCACGAACAGCCGGAACAGCGCGTCCACCGGGTCGCCGCCGACCACGAGCCGCCGCTCCTCGTCGAGGGTGGCGGTGGAGAGCGGGGCGATGACCAGGTCGATGCCGAACCGCTTGGCCTGGTCGGCGAGCGGGGCGAGGATCCGGATGAACGTCTCCGGGTCGTCCAGCCCCGGGTATTCCGCGTCGAAGTCCATCAGCAGCGCCACCCGGGCCCCGTCGGCCAGCCCGAGGGTGTCCCGGATCGCCACGAACCGCTGGTCCAGCAGGGACGGCGCCGGGCGGACCGGCAGCCCGTCGAGCAGACCGTGCTCCCGGTAGAGGTCGGCGTAGCGGTAGATCACCGTGTCCGCGTCGAAGCCGCCGCCGAGGCTGCTGTCGATGTTGTACTCCACGATGCACGGCACCCCGCCGGAGAGCAGCACGTCCGGCCGGTACGCGGCGAGCAGCCCCTCGTGCAGCGGCTCGTCCTCATCGAGCAGCTTGGTCTCCCCCGCCGGCACGTCGAGCAGCCGGCGCAGTTCCCCGGCGGTGCGGGCGCGCCGCTGGCACGCCTCCAGGATGAGCTGGGCGATCCGGTCGCAGACCTCGTTCAGCTCGCGGAACGCGTCGGCGGTGAGCACCGGCGGCCGGGCCAGCCGCCACTGCTTGTTGTACGTCGCCCGGCCGTGGTAGATCCGCGCCCACTCGGCGGCGCCGGCGGCCACCATCGCCCGGCGGGTCGGCTCGGGAAGGTCCGTCCACGCCTGCTCGGCGGGCGGCCACGGGTAGTTCGGGTCCATCGGTCAACCGTCCTTCATGGTGAGTTGGATGGCGGCGGTGAGCTGGTCGCGGCCGGGCTGCACGGCCCGGTCCAGGGCGGGTGCGAAGGGCAGCACGGCGCCGTCCGGGCGGGTGACCCGGCGGGGCGGCGCGAGCAGCCGCACCCGCTCGACCACCGTCGCGATGATCTCGCCGGCGATGCCGCAGGACCGGTTGGAGTCATCCACCACGACGAGACGCCCGGTGCGCGACACCGACCCGACCAGCCCGTCCCAGTCGACCGGGTACAGCGTCCGGGGGTCGAAGACCTCCACCGACACCTGGTCGGCCAGCTCGTCGGCGACGGCGAGCGCGTCGTGCACCAGGTGCCCGACCGCCACCACGGTGACGTCCGTTCCGGGGCGCCGCACCACGCCCCGCCCCAGCGGCACCGGCGCCAGGTCCACGACGTCAGCCCGCACGTCGAGGGCCCCGGCGGGGGCGAAGACCACCACCGGGTCGTCGCAGCGGATCGCCGACACCAGCAGGCCGTACGCGTCGGCCGGGGTGGCCGGCACCACCGTGGTCACCCCGACGTGGGCGAAGAGGCTGTACGGGTGGTCGGAGTGCTGCCCGGCCCAGCCGGTCCGGGAGCCGGAGCCGGGCACCAGGTAGGTGACCGGCACGGCGCACTGCCCCCCGGTCATCAGTGGGAACTTGTGCGCGTGGTTGACGATCTGCTCGAAGACCAGGAAGAGCAGCGACGGGATCTGGAACTCGAGCACCGGTCGCAGCCCGGCCAGCGCGGCGCCGGTGGCGAAGCTGGTGAACGCCTGCTCGGACAGCGGGGTGTCGAGGACCCGCTCCGGCCCGAACCGCTTGAGCAGCCCGGAGGTGACGTTCGCGGCGGCGACCCGGATGTCCTCGCCGAGCAGGAAGACCGACTCGTCGCGGGTCATCTCGTCGGCGAGCGCCCGGGTGAGCGCCCTGCGGTAGGAGAGCCGGGGCATCAGCCACCTCCGGTCCGGGCGGTGAGCCCGCTGGCGTACAGGTGCTCCAGTGCCGCGGCCGGGTCCGGGGGCGGGCTGGCCAGGGCGTACGCGACGGCCGCGGCGAGGGTCGCCTCGACCTCGGCGTCGACGGCCGCCCGGGCCGCCGGGGGCAGCCGGGCGCCCTGGATGTCGACCGGGTCCCGGGACCGGCCGGCCGCCACCTCGTCGGGCGGGCGGTATTCGAGGCGTACCGCGTGCTCGAAGGTGTGGTGGGCGTCGAACCGGTAGGTGTGCGCCTCGACCAGCTCCGGGCCGCCGCCCGCGCGCATCCGGGCGACGGCGGCGGCGGTGGCGTCGCGTACCTGCTCGGGGTCCTGCCCGTCCACGACGGTGGCCGGCATGCCGAACGCGGCCGCGCGGCCGGCGATGGTGCCGGCGACCGCGCCCGCGACGGGCATGGTGGTGGCGTAGCCGTTGTTCTCGCAGACGAACAGCACCGGCACCCGCCAAAGCGCGGCCAGGTTGAACGCCTCCAGCAGCATCCCCTCGTTGACCGCGCCGTCGCCGAAGAAGGTCGCCCCGACGAGGTCGTCGCCGCGCCGCCGGCGCGCCCACACCGCTCCGGTGAGGATCGCGCCGGCAGCCCCGACGATGGCGTTGGCGCCGAGCACCCCGACGCCGAAGTCCGCGGCGTGCATCGACCCGCCCCGGCCCCGGTTGAGCCCGGTGACCCGGCCGCAGAGCTCGGCGAGCATCCGGGCCGGGTCGGCGCCCTTCCCGAGCACGTGCCCGTGCCCGCGGTGGGTGCCGGTCACCAGGTCGCCGTCGCGCAGCGCGGCGCAGACCCCGGCGGCGATCCCCTCCTGCCCCAGGTACGGGTGGATGCCGCCGACGATCTCCCCGGCGCGGACCAGCTCGATCGCCCTCTCCTCGAAGCGGCGGATCAGCCGTACCGTCCGGTAGAGCCGGACCGGATCGTGGGTCACGCCGGCCGCCCCTCCTTGACGGCGGCCAGGATGTGGTCCCAGAGTCGGGCCCGGGCGGCGAGCGCGGTGTTGACGGTGTCGGCGCACTGCTGCCACTTGGCGTCGTCGTCGCCGCACAGGTCGGCGAGCATCTGCATGGCCATCGGGGTGTGCTGCTCCCCGTCGACCTCGATGTGCCGCTCCAGGTAGTCGACGAACTTGTTGAGCCGCTGGCTGCGTTCGTTGACGGCGACGACCTGGGTGAACATCTCGGGGATGAGGTCCTCCCGGCCGAACGCGAAGGCAGCCGCCTGGCAGTGCACCGGGGTGCTCTCGATGATCCGCCAGGTGGTGCCGGCGAACGCGGCGGACGGGGCCGGCACGCCGGCCTCGACCAGCGCCTCGGTGACCGGCCGGCCGGCGCGCAGCAGGTCGATCAGCCGCGCCACGGCGGTGGTGTCCGCGCCCGCCTCCGTCATGCCCTGCACGTAGAGCTCGAAGTGGCTGAGGTAGCCGTCGTCCAGCTCGTCGCTCTCCTCCACCATGACGATGTCGTTGATCAGGCGGCGGCTGCCGGTCGGGCCGGTCGGGATCCACGGCACGGTGACGCAGGTGAGCTGGCGCTGCAGCGACTTGAGCAGCGACATGAAGTCCCACACCGCGAAGACGTGGTGCTCCATGAAGGTGACCAGCGCGTCGTGGCTGTCCAGGTTGGCGTACAGCGGGTGCTGGACCACCACGTCGCGACGGTCGGCCACCGCCCGTTCGAGCCGCTCGATGCCGGGATGTGTCCTACCCCAGTCGTACCGTGACATGTCAGCCTCCCTGCTGGGCGCGGTCGCGCCAGATGACCGGGCAGAATTCGGGATCGGCGTAGTCCGGCCGGCCCTCGGGGGTGCGGCGGACCAGCACATCGTGGTTGTACGCGGCGAGCGTGCCGTCGGAGAGCGGATACTCCCGCCAGGCGTTGCCCCCGTCCTGCAGGTGCAGCGAGATCGCCCGGCGGGGCCGGCCGCTGACGTTCGCGCCGCTGCCGTGGTAGATCCGGCAGTGGTGGAAGCTCATGTGCCCCTTGGGGATGACCATGGGGATCTTGCGGATCTCCGCGTGGTTGTGCGCGGCGTTCTCGGCGAGCATCACCTCGAGCTGGTCGCGGTCCCGGTCGGCGAAGTGCCGGACCACGGTGTCGTCGGCGCCGATCTCCTGCCAGCGGTGCGACCCGTCGACCATGGTGATGGTGCCCATCTCCTCCCCGCAGTCGTGGAAGGGGATGAACGCGGTGAGCATGCGCTCCGACGACAGGGACGCCCAGTAGTGCTTGTCGAAGTGCCAGGGCACGATGTTGGACGGCTCGCCGGAGATCGGCGGCTTGTAGATCAGCGTGGACTGGAAGACGCGGATCTCCGCGGCCTCGGCCAGCCGGGCGGCGACCGCCCCGATCAGCGGCTTGCGCAGGATCCGGCCGATGACGTCGTGCTCGTAGTGCACGTAGTCGTTGTGCCGCTGCACGTCGCCTTTCGCCGGCTCCCAGTAGGCCAGTTTCGGCGGCCGCACCGGCAGCCGCCGGTCGCGTTCCCCGGCGTAGTAGCGGTCGGTCGCCGCGAGCAGCTCGTCCACCTCGTCGTCGGTGAGCAGCTTCTTCGACAGGTACCAGCCGTGTTCGGCGTAGTGGCGCACGTCCTCGTCGGACGGCAGCAGCGCCGTCTCCGCGGCGGTCAGTTCCGGATGTGTGGTGGTCATGCCCCAACCCCTCCCGCGGTGGCGGTCGCGACGGCGGCGCTCGCCCCCGCCGCGGCCAGTTCCCGTTCCTTGGCCTCGTAGAGCGCCTTGATGTTGCCGCTGCCGAAGGTGCGCGCCCCGCGCCGCTCGATGAGTTCGAGGAAGAGGGTGCGGCGCACGTGCATCGACTCGGTGAAGATCTGCAGGAGCTGGCCCCCGTGGTCGGAGTCGACCAGGATGCTCAGGTCGCGCAGCCGGTCCAGCGGCACGTCGACCGGCCCGACGCGTTGCTCCAGGTCGTCGTAGTAGGTGGCCGGGGTGCCGGCGAAGCGCACGCCCCGCTCGGCGAGGGCGCCGACCGCGGTGACGATGTCGTCGGTGCGCAGCCCCAGGTGCTGCACCCCCGCGCCGGCGTGCCAGCGCAGGAAGTCCTCGATCTGCCCGGGCCGGCGGCTGGTGTCCGGCTCCAGCAGCACCACGGTGACCCGCTCGGATGGGCTCTGCACCACCTTGGAGTTCATCGCCTGCCCGGCGACCTCGATGTGCTCCTCGAAGATCTGCGCGAAGCCGAACACCCGCTCGTAGTGCGCGACCGTCTCGTCGAGCTGCCCGGGCGGCACGCAGACCGCCAGGTGGTCGATCTCGGCGAGCAGCTTGTCGTCGCCGCCGGCGGGCAGCGACTCCACCGCGCCCGGCAGGAACTCCGTCCGGTCGCCGTGCCGCTCGACCAGCCGGTGCACCACGTCGCCGAAGCCGCCCACCTCCGCGGTCACCACCTCGGCGTCCGCCCCGGTGAAGGTGCGCGGCGGGGTCACCCCGGTCGCCCCCCGGTCCACCAGCTCCGCGTACGCCCCGGCGGCGTCATCGACCTCGAGGGCGACCACCGCGATGCCGTCGCCGTGCCGTTGCACGTACGCCGACGCCGGGTGCTCGGCGGTCAGCCCGGAGGTGAGCAGCATCCGGATGTCGGCCTGCGCCAGCAGCAGCGAACGCTGGTCGGCCAGCCCGGTCTCCGGGCCGCCCTGGCCGCGCAGCCGGAACCCGAGCGCGGTGCCGAAGTAGAAGGCGGCCTGCCGGGCGTCCCCCACGTACAGTTCGATGTGGTCTATTCCGTTGATGTTCATCTGTCAGCCTTTCCCCATGTCCCCCCGTGACTGCCGATCCGGGCCTGCGCCGCCCGGGGTGGAACGTTGCATCACCTCCCCGCTCCGGCGGCCGGCGTCGCGGCACCGGCGGCCCGCCGCGCCGCTGACGACCACTGCGGCTCGGCGCGGCTGTCGCCGCGCCGCGACCCGGAGCAGTCGCCGGCGACCCGGCGGAGCAGCAGGCTGACGTTCTGGCCGCCGAACCCGAACGAGTTGGTCAGCGCGTACTCGGCCCGGGTGCTGCGGGGCGCGGCGCGGATGTGGTCCGCCGCGCAGTCCGGGTCCGGGTCGTCGAGGTGGTAGGTGGGCGGCAGCAGCCCGCGGCCGAGCGCGAGCGCGGTCGCCGCGGCCTCCAGCACTCCGGAGGCGCCCAGCAGGTGCCCGGTGAGCGCCTTGGTGGAGCTGACCGGCACCCCGCCGACGCCGAACACCTCGGCCAGCGCGGTGGTCTCGGCGATGTCGCCGAGCTTGGTGCCGGTGCCGTGCGCGTTGACGTAGCCGACCTGGCCCGGTTCGGCGCCTCCGCCGGCCAGGGCGCGGCGCATGCAACCGGCCGCCCCGGCGCCGTCCGGTCGCGGCGCGGTCGGGTGGTAGGCGTCGGTGTTCACCCCGTACCCGGCGACCTCGGCGTAGCCGGTGACGCCCCGGGCGGCGGCGTGCTCGGCACGCTCCAGCACCAGCAGCGCCGCCCCCTCGGCCAGGACGAAACCGTTGCGCCGCTTGTCGAACGGGCGGCTGGCCTCGGTCGGCTCGTCCCAGCCGCGGGCCAGGGCCCGGGCGTTGCCGAAGGTGTCGGCGAAGGTCGGGAACAGCGGCGCCTCGCTCGCCCCGCAGAGCACCACGTCGGCCTCGCCGGCCCGGATGAGCCGTACCGCGTCGGCGACGGCCTGCGCGCCGGACGCGCACGCCGTGCCGACCGACGAGCTGTAGCCGCGGATCCCGTGTGCGATGGCGATCCGGGCCGAGGGCATGTTCGGCAGGATCCCGGTCAGCAGGTACGGGCTGACCGCGGCGCGGCCCCGGGCGGCCCGGGCGAGCACCTGGCTCTCCAGGGTGGACATGCCGCCGACCCCGCCGACGATCACCCCGATCCGGTCCGGGTCGACGTCCCGCCCCACCTCGATGCCGGCGTCGGCGAGCGCCTCGGCGGCGGTGATCAGGGCCAGCAGCACGATCCGGTCGAGCACCTTCGTCTCCGGCCCGGAGGCGACGCTGCGCGGGTCCACCTCCGGCAGCACCCCGGCCACCTCCAGGCAGTCCCGGGCCGGGTGCCCCTCGGGCGGGCGGCGCAGCCCGGACCGGCCGGTGGTGAGCGCGTCGAAGGTCTCCTCGACGCCCCGCCCGGCCGGGGTGAACAGCCCCATGCCGGTGATGACGGCGGTCATGACGAGTGCTCGGTCAGGTAGTGCTCGCGCAGCGCCACCTTGCGGACCTTGCCGGTCACGGTGACCGGGAGGTCGTCGGTGCGGACCGGCACCACCCGGCGCAGGGTGGCCCCGACGTCCGGCCCGAGGGCGGCGCGGATCCGCTCGGTACGGTCCTCGGCCGGATCCGCCCCGACCGCCAGTTCGAGCAGCACGTCAGTGACGACCACCCCGGGTCGCGGCGCGGCGTCAGACACGACCACGTCGTCCTGCTTGACGATCACCACGGTGCAGTCGGTGACGTCGGCGCAGGCGGCGAGGATCCGTTCCTCGGACAGCGCGGTGAAGAAGCGCCTCCCGTCTCCGGCGTCGACCGAGTCGACGGCCCGGTCCAGGTGGTAGTAGCGACCCTCGTCGTCGGCGTAGACCAGGTCACCGGTGAGGTACCAGCCGCGCAGCCGGGACCGGTGGGTGGTGACCGAGTCGTTCCAGTAGCCACGGAACAGCGACGGCGAGTCGATGCCGAGCCAGCCGACCTGGCCGGGCGGCAGCTCGTCGCCGTCGTCGTCGAGGACGGCGACCCTGGTGAACCGGTAGGGGCGGCCGACGCAGCGGCCGTACCGGTTGGTGTCGACGGTGTGGGTGATGTGGAACATCGAGTGCCCCATCTCGCTGGAGCCCAGCCCGTCGATGAAGACCGACCCGGGCACCCGGGTCACCCCGTCGCGGGTCATCACGTCCCGCGAGCCGACCTTGACCAGTCGCCGGACGTGCGGCTCGTGTGAGCAGTCGCCGGTGTTGAACCACAGCCGCACCGAGTCCAGGTCGTACCCGGACAGGTCGAAGCGGGCCAGTTCCGCCCAGGTGACGGAGAACCCGAAGACCCCGTCCGGCCGCCACCGCTGGATCGCGTCGAGCACTCGCTCGCCGTTCTGCTCGGACAGCAGGAACATCTCCGCCCGGTTGCCCAGCGCCTGGTTGACCATCAGCACTGTCGCGGTGTGCGGGGCGGGCAGCGCGTTGAGGATCCGGTTGGTGCCCTGCGCCTGCGGCATGGCCAGCAGGTGCCGGGTGGCGGCGAAGAGGCTGGCGTGCGAGTGCAGCACTGCCTTCGGCACGCCGGTGGTGCCGGAGGTGTGGGTGATGACGATCGGATCGTCGGGGTGGTGCCGGTGGTGGGCCGGGGCGGCGGTCGGGTCGCCGGCGCCCGCGTCGGCGGGCTGGCCGAGCAGCGGCGCGCCCAGGTCGTGCCCGGCGAGGGCCGTGGCGTGGGCGGCGTCGGCGAGCACCCCGGCGGCCCGCAGCCGGCGGATGTACTCGGCGGCGATCTCCGGCCGCAGCTTGCCGTTCATCAGCGCGGGGATCGCGCCGAGCCGGGTCAGCGCCAGGAACGACAGGACCATGTCGGCGGCGCTGCCGGCCCACACGGCGACCGGGTCGCGGCGCCGCACCCCGCGTGCGTGCAGCCAGGCGGCCCGGGCGGCGACCCGCTCGTCGAGCTGCCCGAGGGTCAACGGGTGCTCGGCCGGGTGGCCGTCGACCGGCGTGTCGAAGGTGAGCCCCGGCCCGTCCGGGTCGGCGCCGTGGGCCAGCACCTGGGCGAGCACGTTGCCCGCGCCGAGTTCGGTGTCGGCGGCCAGCGCGCCGCGCAGTCCCTTCGTCCTCATGGACGTCTTCCTCCCCCCAGCAGCACCGCGGTCGCCTCGCCCGGCGTCCCGTCCGGCGCCTGTTCGATCAGGACCAGCAACGCCTCGTCGGCGTCGCCGTCGTACAGCAGCAGTTCCGCCTCGGCGACGGCGTCGGCCCGCGGTTCCCCGGTCGGGCTCAGGCAGACCACCGGGCCGTCCAGTCCCCAGCGCGCCGCGACGTGCCCGGCGATGCTGTTGGGCACCGACTGGAAGAAGAACAGCGGTCCGACCCGGCCGCCGGCGGCGACCGTGGCCCGGACGTGCTCCGCGCTGGCCCGGTCGCCGCTCGCGCTGACCAGCACGATGGCCGTCCGGTTGCCCGCCGGCCGCGGCCTCGCCCCGTACCGCCGGGTGAGGCAACGGTCGGCGACCGCCGCCACCAGCGGGTGGAACGCCGAGTGCACGAAGCCCGGCAGCGGGGGCGGCGGGCCGTCCCCGGGCTCCGGCCAGCGGGCCTCGGCGAGCACGGTCGGCGGGGTCACGGCACACCGACCAGCAGGGCCGTGTTGGCGCCGCCGAAGGCCGCGTTGAGGGTCAGCGCGTGCCCGGTGGCCGCCGGGCGGGGCGCGTCGGTGATGACGTCCAGCGGGCAGGTCTCGTCCGGGCCGAGGAACCCGGCGTTGACCGGCAGCTTGCCGTGCCGCAGGGCCAGCACGGTGACCACCAGTTCGAGCAGCCCGGACGCTTCGAGGGCGTGCCCGTGCACCGACTTGGTGGAGCTCACCGGGATCCGGCCCGCCCGGTCGCCGAACACCCGGCGCAGCGCCGCCGCCTCGGCGGCGTCGCTGTACGGGGTGCCGGTGGCGTTGGCGTTGACGTAGCCGAGCGCCTCGGCCGGCAGCCCGGCCCGGCGCAGCGCCGCGCCGACCGCCCGGGCCAGCCCGCGCCCCTGCGGGTCGGGCTGGCAGGGGTGGTACGCGTCCCCGGCCCGACCCCAACCCCGCACGGTGGCGAGCGGGGACGCGCCCCGGCCGGCGGTGGCGCTCGCCGACTCCAGCACCACGGCGGCCACCCCGTCGCCGAGCAGCAGCCCCTGCCGTCCGGTGCTGAACGGGCGGACCGCCCCGTCGGGGGCGAACGCCCGGCCGGCGTCGAAGAGCGCGTACTGGTCGGGCTCGACCAGGTAGCCGGCCGCGACGACGACCCGGTCCAGGTCGCCCCGGGCGATCAGGGTCGCCGCGTCGGCGACTGCGGTGCTCGCCGACACGCAGGCGGTGGTGTAGACCCGGTGGGCGTCGACCAGCCCGCAGCGTCGAGCCAGGTTCGCGGCGAGCGCGGGCACCTCCGGTCCGCCGTGGACGGCGAGGAACAGCGCCGCCCCGGCCCGGTGGGTGCGGTCCAGCCCGGCCGCCCGGCAGGCGGCGTCGACCGCGTCGGCCAGCTCGTCGGCGAGCGGCCCGGCGTCGGGCAGGGTGGCCGCCACGGTGACCCGGCGGCCGGTGGTGTCGAACCGGCGGACCGGCGCGAACGCCGGGGTGCCGGCGAGCACCCCGGCGAGCAGCGCGTCGGCGCCCCTGCCGAGGGCGCTGAGCGCGTGGACGCCGGTGATCCGCAGGTGCTCCTGCTCAGCCATCTGCGGGGGCGGTCAGTGAATGGTGGAACACGGCGAGGGCGTCGTCGACGGTGCGGATGCCGGCGAGCTGGTCGTCGCTGAGCTCCATCCGGCGGTCGTAGCGTTGCTCGACGAGGTGCACCAGCCAGGCCAACTCCATTGAGCCGATCCGGTCGGGCACCTGGTCGACGGGTTTCGCGGTCAGTTCGGCGAGCATGCTCACCAGGTCAGCTCGCCCCAGGTCGGGCTGACCGGCCATCAGGGGCGGTCGCTCGTCGCGCCGGCCACCCGGTCGGCGACCATGGTGGTGAACTCGCCGACCGTCATCAGGGCCAGCTGCTCCGACTCGTCGTCGGCGAACTTCAGGCCGTACCGGTCCTCCACGCGCACGGCCAGGTCGGCCAGGGCGAGCGACTCGAGGTCGACGCCGGAGGGGCCCAGGGTGGTGTCGTCGTCGAGGTCCTCGACGTCGTAGTTCATGTCGGCGAGCTGCTCGATGACGAAGGTGCGGACCTCGTCGCGCATGGCGTTAACCTCTTTCCGTGAGGCAGCTACCGGTGCCCGGTCGGGACACCGTGTACGTGTGGCTCGGCCGGGCCGCCGGCGACCAGCGGGAGCTGGCGCGGCGGCTGCTGCGGCGCGCGGGTGGCGCGCTGCTCGGCCGGTCGGGGGCGGAGCTCGGGGTGCGGCGGGCGCCGGGCGGGCGTCCCGAGGTGCGGGCCGGCGACGGGCGGACGCTGCCGGTGAGCGTGAGCCACGTCGACGGGCTGGTCGTGGTGGCCGCCCGGGTGGGCGGGCCGGTCGGGGTGGACGTGGAGCGGCGGCGGCCGCTGCCCGCCGCCCCTCTCGCGGGCCGCTGGTACGACCCGGGCGAGGTGGCCTGGCTGCGGGCCCGGGACGAGGCCGGCCGGGACCTGGACTTCCTGCGCCTGTGGACGGCGAAGGAGGCGGTCGGCAAGGCGCTCGGCACGGGGCTGCGCGACGGCGGGCTGCGCCGGCGGATGCCGGTGCCCGGCGGCCCCGGCGAGCTGCTGCGCCCGGTGCCCGGCTGTCCCGGCGTACGGGTGGGCCACCCGGCGGCCGGGGACGGCCTGGTGCTCGCGGTGGCGGTCGCCGGGGCGGCCGGGGAGGTCGAGGTCGTGCTCGCGTAGCGGGCCGGTCATGACGCCGCGTCCCGCAGCGCCGCCGTCGAGCGGACCAGCTTGCCGGTGGTGGTGCGCGGCAACTGGTCGAGCAGGTGCAGGGTCCGCGGCCGCTTGTAGCCGGCGAGGCGTTCGGCGAGCAGCTTGTCCAGCGTCTCCTCGGACAGCGGCCCGTCCGGCTGGACGTACGCGGTGATGCCGTCATCCCAGACCACCACCGCGGCGCCCACCCCGGGCAGCTCGGCGACGGTGGCCTCCACCTCGGTCAGGTCCACCTTCATGCCGCCCACCGACACCTGCGAGTCGAGGCGGCCCTTGACCGTGACCAGCCCGGTCTCCGGGTCGACGGTGCCGGCGTCGCGGGTGTGCAGCCAGCCGTCGGACCAGCGGGTCGGGTCGGCGAGCCCGACGTACGGGGATGCCGGGCAGCTCACCCAGAGCTCGCCGTCGGACTCCCGCACCCGCATGCCGGGGGCGGGGGCGATGGCGGGGCAGTTCGCCCCGTACAGGTCGGTGCCGATGACGCCAACCTCGGTCATCCCGTACATGTTGCCCAGCGGGACGGCGTAGCGGTCGGTGAAGGCGCGGGCGACGGCGGCCGGGACCAGCTCGCCGCCGGTGGTCATCCGTTTGAGCTGGGGCAGCGGCCCCGGCGGGGTGGTGGAGGCGAGCAGCCCGATGTGGAACGGCACGCCGAGTACGGTGGCCGGGGTGTCCTGGGCGGCGACGGCGGCGAGGATCGCGTCGCCGCTGAGCCGCTCCGGCGGCACCAGTTCGACGCCGGCGTGCAGCCCGTAGAGCAGCCCGCCGACCAGGCCGAGCACGTGCACCATGGACGGCAGCAGGATGATCCGCTCGCCGGGCAGCGCCACCCCGTCGATCCGCGTGTAGCGGTGCACCTCGCCGACCAGGTCCTCGGCGGTCCGGCCGATCACCTTCGACGGCCCGGTGGACCCGGAGCTGAGCTGGATCACCGCGTGCGGGCTGCCGGCCGGGCGGTCGGAGTAGGGCGTGATCCCCTCGGTGACGTCGACGAAGATCCGCAGCGCTCCCCCGCCGGTCCGCACCGGGGCCACCACCACCTGCGGGGTGAGCCGGCGCAGCGCCCGGTCGACCTCGTGGTCGGTGAGCCGGTGGTCCAGCAGCACGGCCTGGGCGCCGCTGCGCCAGGTGGCGAGCAGGTTCACCACGTACGCCAGCGACGGCGGCAGCCGCAGCGCGGCGGCGCCGTCGGGACGCAGGCCGGCCGCGGCGAGCCGGGTCTGCGCCTCGCTCACCAGCCGACGCAGGGTGGCCTTGTCGACCGGCTCGGGCAGGCGTAGACAGACGTCGGTGGGACGCCCGGTGAACAGGACATCGTCCACCCAACTCGCCTCTGCCGCCACGGGATCTTCTGCCGCAGGATGCCCAGTCACGATCGCCCACCGCCCAGCCTCAAAGTGGGCGAAATCCGCCCAACAGGTGCGTTCTCCGGGGTGCTGACGAGACCCTACGGCAGCCCTTCGACGCATTGCCACATGCAAATGGCTAGATCAGGAAAAGCGGCTGGGTGGATTGCCGAGGCTCGATCGGACAGGCAGGATCAGGCGGGTACGCCGGCTCGATACACCGCCGGCCGTCCCGCCCTGCGCACGCCTCGGAAAGCCGGCGGATCGGTGCGCAGAACGGCGAGCGGGCGGCGTCCCGGCACTTCAGACACCGCCCGCTCGCCGACCTGCGGCGCGCCTACCCCGGGTTCCCCGTAGCGGGTGGTGGCGCGGCGCCACGCAGCACCAACGCGCTGTTGAAGCCGTCGAAGCCGCGCGCCCCGACCAGCGCGACGCGGCTGCGCGGCCGGCGGTGCTCCCGCAGGAAGGGCAGCTCGCAGCCCGGGGCGGGCCGCTGCGGGCCGGCGGAGGCGGGCAGCAACCCATGGTGGAAGGCGAGCAGCGCGGTGGCCGCGTCCAGCGCCGACCCACCTTGGTGGGCCCGGCCGGTCAGCGGCTTCTGGGTGGTGACCGACGGGGTGCGTTCCCCGAACACCGCCCGCAGGGCGCTCGCCTCGGCCCGGTCGTACGCGGGCACGCCGAGCGCGTCCGGCCAGACCACGTCCACGTCGTGCGGGCGTACGCCGGCCCGGTCCAGGGCCAGCCGCAGCGCGCGGCCGTAGTGCGTCGGGTCGGGGCCGGCCTCGGGATCGGTGGGGGCGGCGTCGTGGGTGGCCGCCCAGCCGGTGATCTCGCCGTAGATCCGGGCGCCCCGCTCCAACGCGTGTCCCAGCTCCTCCACCACGAAGACCGCGCCGCCCTCGGCCGGCACGTAGCCGCTGGCCCCGGCGTCGAACGGCCGGTACGCCCGCTCCGGGTCGGCGACGTCGCTGAGCAGCCCCGAGCGCAGCTGGCAGGCCAGCGCGTACGGGCTCAGCGGACACTCGGTCGCCCCGGCCACCACCAGCGGGGTGCCCCGGCGGACCGTCCGCACCGCGTGGGCGAGGCTGTCCAGCCCACCGGCAGACTCCGACACCGTCACCCCACACGGCCCCTTGAGCTGGTGGTGGATGGACACCTGCCCCACACTGGCCGCGTAGAACCAGGCGATCGACTGGTACGCCCCGACGGTGCGGGTCGGCCCACCCCACAGCCGCTGCAACTCCCGCTGCCCGAACAGGTTGCCGCCGGAGGAACTGGCCAGCGTGACCGCCCACCGGTACGGGTCGGGCGCCCGCTCCGGCAACCCGGCGTCGGCCAGCGCCAGCCGGGTGGCGGCGAACCCGAGGTGGGTCCACCGGTCGGTCTGCACCCGCTGCCGGGTGTCGGCGAACCCGGCGGCGTCGAAGTCGGGCACCTCCCCGGCGACGCGGGTGGGATAGCTCGCCGGGTCGAAGAGGGTGATCGGCCCGACGCGCCGGGTGCCAGCGAGCACGCTGGCCCAGTGCGCGTCGTTGCCGACCCCGCTCGGCGCCACCACCCCGATCCCGGTCACCACCGCCCGCGCGGTCACGGGGTGACCGCCAGGCGGCGGAAGATCATCGCGGACTGGAAGCCGCCGAAGCCGCTGCCCACCGACAGGGCCACGTCCACGGGCAGCTCCCGCGCCTCGTTGGGCACGTAGTCCAGGTCGCACTCCGGGTCGCGGGTGGCCCAGTTGGCGGTGGGCGGGACCACCCCGTACTCGATGGCGAGCGCGCACGCGGCCATCTCGATCGAGCCGATGGCGCCGAGCGAATGGCCCACCATCGACTTGATCGAGCTGATCGGCACCCGGTACGCGGTCGGGCCGAGCGCCCGCTTGAACGCGGCGGTCTCGTGCCGGTCGTTCTGCCGGGTGCCGGAGCCGTGCGCGCTGACGTAGGAGACGGCCGACGGGGCGAGCCGGGCCTGGCGCAACGCGTCGCTGATGGCCAGGGCCATCTCCACTCCGTCCGGGCGCAGTCCGGTCATGTGGAACCCGTTGCTGCGGCTGGCGTACCCGGCCACCTCGCAGTAGACGTGGGCGCCCCGGCGGCGGGCGTGTTCGGCCTCCTCCAGCACCAGCACGGCCGCGCCCTCGGCGAGGACGAACCCGTGCCGGTCGGCGTCGAACGGCCGGGAGGCGTGCTCCGGGTCGTCGTTGTCGGGGCTGGTGGCCTGGATGGCGTCGAACGAGGCGACCGTGACCGGGGAGATCGGCGAGTCCGCCGCCCCGGCCAGGACCACGTCCGCCTCGCCGTCGGCGACGAGCTGGTGGGCGTAGCCGATGGCGTCGATGCCGGAGGTGCAGCCGGTGGAGACGACCTGGGCCGGGCCGTGCAGGCCGTGCCGGCAGGCCACATCAGCGGCCAGGCTGCTGGGGATCAGCGCCTGGTAGAGGTACCGCCCGCCCAGGGTGTGGTCCACCAGCCAGCGCCGGCCGGAGTCGCTGACCCGGACGTACTCCTGCTCCAGTGCCATGGTGCCGCCGACGGCGGTGCCGAGCACCACGCCGGCGCGCTCGCGGTCGGCGTCGGTGAGGGTGAGGCCGCTGTCGGCGAGCGCCTCGATGGAGCAGGCCAGGGCGAACTGCACGTACCGGTCGGCGCGTTGCCGTTCGGCGAGGGTGACCCCGGCGGCGTCCGGGTCGAAGTCACACTCGGCGGCGATCTGGGAGCGGAACGGCGACGGGTCGAAGAAGCTGATCCGCCGGGTCGCGGTCCGCCCCTCGGTGACGGTCTTCCAGAACCGGTCCCGGGTGGCGCCGCCGGGTGCGACGACGCCGACCCCGGTGACCACGGTCCGCCGGCCGGTCACGACGATTCCCGAGGTGGCGGGGCCGTCTCGGTGTCGACGTGACCGAGCTCGGGACGCGGGGCGAGGGGTCCGAGGTGGAAGACCACCTCGGCCGGTTCGTCGCCGGTGTTGCGCAGCCGGTGCCGGACGTCCTTGGGCACGAAGAGCGCCTCCCCCGCGCCGAGCGGCACCGGCCGGTCGTCCAGGTCGACGGTGATCGCGCCGCGGGCGACGTAGAGAAACTCCTCGCTGTAGGGGTGGTAGTGCTCGGCGATGCGTTCCCCGGGGGCGAGGGCGGCCACGCCCATGAACCCGGAGGTGCTGCCGACGGTCTTCGGGCCGAGCAGCACCCGCAGCTCGCCGCCGCGCCGCCGGTCGGCGGGGACGTCGTGGACGGAGATCCGGGCCGTGGTGGTCTCAGGCATCGCGGCCTTCCTTCCCGGTCGACGCGGCCGCCCGCCGTTCGATCTTTTCCTTGATGACGGCGAGCTGGACCTTGCTGTTGGCGTTGATCCGCTCGGTCATGCCGGCGTTGTCGACCGGCGCGGTGGGCTTCATGGCGAAGTCCTGCACCCAGGTCATCCGGGTGCCGCCGGGAATCTCGTCGTAGCGCCAGTGGATGCGCATGTACTCGAACGGGCCGGTCTCCACCCGGTGGGCGTGGACCTCCCGTTTCGCCCGGTCGGCGGTGCGTTCGCTGACCCAACTCCACGCCACGCCGTTCTCGTCGGGGTGCATGGTGAGCCGGAACCGCACCGTGTCGCCGTCGCGGTCCAGGATCTCCACCGCCGCGTACTCGGTGAACAGCTCGGTCCACCGGGCCACGTCGTTGGTGACGTCCCAGACCAGCGGCAGCGGCGCGGCGATGTCGATGCCGTTCTCGGTGTGCCCGGGCGGGTCGGCCTTGCGGGCCACCAGGTCGGCGACGCCGGCGATGCTCAGCTGCGCGGCCTGCTCGGGGATCTTGACCCGCCACCGGTCGGCGACGACCGCGGAGAGTTCGAGCAGGGCGAGCGAGTCCATGCCGAGCTCTTCCAGGCTCGCGGCCGGGGTGCGGGCGGCGGCATCCGCGTCCAGGCCGCAGTGGGTGACAAGGATGTCGGTGATCTGCGCGGCAATTGGGCGGTCGGAAGCGACGGTCATCGGGTCCTCCAAGCGGTCGGGCCGGCGGCGGGCACGGCGGTGACGGGGGTCCGGCCGGCCGGGTCGGCCTCGGCACGGGTGACGAACACGGGATCGGCGGGCACTGGTGGCGCCCCGGGGACAGCGCCGGGCGCGGCACGGTCGGAACCCGGCCCGCCGTCGGCTGGCCCACCTCGGCCGCCGTTCGCGGCCACCCGGGTGGGCGCCTCGCCGGCGGGCCCGGCGCCGTTGGCGGGCCCGGCGCCGTTGGCCGGCGCGCCACCGTTGGCGGGCGCGGTCCCGTCGGCGGGCGCGGTCCCGTCGGCGGGCGCGGTCCCGTCGGCGGGCGCGGTCCCGTCGGCGGGCGCGGTCCCGTTGGCGGGCGCGGGATCGGGCGCAGGGGCCCCGGCGGGGGCGGCGAGCAGCCGTTCGACCAGGCCGGTGGTGTGTCGTCCCTGGCGGAACGCCGGGTCGCGCAGCACCCGCCGGACGAACGGGATGGTGGTACGGACCCCCGGGCCGGCCACCTCGAACTCGCCGAGCGCGCGGTCGAGGCGGTCGAGCGCGCCGTCCCGGTCCGGCGCCCAGACCGCCACCTTGGCCAGCAACGAGTCGTAGTGCGGGCTGACCAGGTAGCCGGCGTGGCCGTGGGTGTCCACCCGGGTGAACGGGCCGCCGGGTGGCCGGAACCGGTCGAGCCGGCCGGGCGCGGGGGCGAAGTCGCGGTCCGGGTCCTCCACGTTGACCCGGGCCTCGACGGCCACCCCGCGCAGCCGGATGTCCTCCTGCCGCAGGCGCAGCGGCGTACCGGCGGCGATGTGCAACTGCTCGTGGACCACGTCCACGCCGGTGACCATCTCGGTGACCGGGTGCTCCACCTGGATCCGGCAGTTGATCTCCAGGAAGTGGCCCTGTTCCGCCCCGTCGACCAGGAACTCGACGGTCCCGGCGCCGGTGAAACCGACCGACAGGACGCCGCGCAGCGCGGTCTCCGCGAGCATGTCCAGGGTGGACGGCCGCAGCGCCGGGGCCGGCGCCTCCTCGATCAGCTTCTGGTGGCGCCGCTGCACCGAGCAGTCCCGGGTGCCCAGGTGCACCCCGTTGCCGCGGCCGTCGCAGAGCACCTGCACCTCGACGTGCCGGGCATCGGCCAGGTAGCGCTCCACGTACACCCGGTCGTCGCCGAAGGCGACCTGGGCCGCGGCGCGGGTACGCGCGTACGCGCGGGGCAGCTTGGCCGCGCTGTGCACCACCGTCATGCCACGCCCGCCCCCGCCGGCCGCCGCCTTGATGATCACCGGGTAGCCCACCTCGGCGGCCACCTCGAGCGCGTCGGCGACCGTCGGCAGCGTCTGCACGGCGCCCGGCGGCAGCGGCAGCCCCGCCTTGCTCATCAGCGCCCGGGCGGTGGACTTGTCGGCCAGCGCCGACATCACCTCCGGCGGCGGACCGATGAAGGTCAGCCCGTTCGCCGCGCAGATCTCGGCGAAGTCGGCGTCCTCGGAGAGGAAACCGTAGCCGGGGTGCACGGCCTGCGCACCGGTCTGCCGGGCGGCCTCGACGATCGCCGCGGCGTTCAGGTAGCTCTGCCGGCTCGCCGCCGGTCCGATCCGGACGGTCTCGTCGGCCAGCCGCACCGGCAGTGAGTCGGCGTCGGCGGTGGAGTGCACCACCACCGTGCGCACACCCAGCTCCCGGCAGGCGCGCAGCACCCGCAGCGCGATCTCACCCCGGTTGGCGATCAGCACCTTCTCGAACATCAGCTTCCTCGCGTGGCTTGCGGTTCCAGGGCGACCAGCGGCTGGTCGTACTCGACGGGCTTGCCGTCCTCGACCAGCACCTCGACCACCTGACCGGCCTGGTCGGCGGTCACCTCGTTCATCAACTTCATGGCCTCGACGATGCCGACCACCTGACCCGGCCGGACCAAGTCGCCGACCGCGACGAAGGGAGCGGCACCCGGCTCCGGGGAGCGGTAGAAGGTGCCCACCACGGGCGCCCGCACCGCCAGCCGGTCCGGCCCGGACACCGGCTCCGTGGCCGGTTGCGCCGTCGGCTCCGGGTCGGCGCGCGGCACGGGCGCCGGCTGGGCCGGACCGTGCCACTCCACCTCCAGCACCGTCTCGCCGCTGCGCAGCCGGACCCGGCGCACCGGGCCGGCCAGCTCGGCGACCAGCTTGCGGACGTGCCGGCGCAGCCCGGCCAGCACCTCGTCGGGGGCGTCGCCGCTCATCGGGTCACCCCCGCGGCACGGGCCGCGCCGAAGCGACGGAACCGCTGCCGGCGACGGCGGACCAGGGTGGCCGGCGGCACGTCGAGCAGCGGGCCGAGATTCGCGGTCACCGCCCGGCCCAGCAGCTCGGCCGCGCTCACCGGGTCGCCGTGCGCGGCGGGCTCCGGTTCCGGCACCACCTCGTCGACCACGCCGAGCCGGCACAGATCGGCGGCGGTGAGCCGCAGCGCGCGGGCGGCCTGCGGCGCGGCCGAGCTGTCCGACCACAGGATCGCGGCGCAACCCTCCGGGCTGATCACCGAGTAGACGGCGTGTTCGAGCATGAGCACCCGGTCGGCCACCGCCAGCGCGAGCGCCCCGCCGCTGCCGCCCTCGCCGGTGACCACCGCGACGACCGGGGTGGGCAGCATGCTCAGCGCGAGGATGTTCTCGGCGATCGCCGCCGCCTGTCCCTGCTGCTCCGCGCCCACCCCCGGGTCGGCGCCGGGGGTGTCCACCAGGGTCACCACCGGCAGGCCGAGCCGGGCCGCGAGCCGCATCAGCCGCAACGCCTTGCGGTGCCCGGCCGGACTGGCCATGCCGAAGTTGTGCGCCACCAGCTCGGCGGTGGTGTGCCCCTTCTGGTGCCCGATCACCATCACCGGCCGGCCCTCGAGCCGGGCCAGGCCACCGACGATCGCCGGGCAGTCCGCGCCGAGCCGGTCACCGTGCAGCTCGACGAAGCCCTCGAAGGCGGTGTCCAGGTAGTCCAGTGTGGTGGGCCGGCCAGGGTGGCGCGCGGTGCGTACCGTCTCCCAGGCGTCCCGCTGCCGGCCGGCCGCCGTCGCGGGCGCGGCGACGCCGGCCCCGGGCGCCGGTCGCGGCGCCGGCACCTGCCGGGGTACGGCCACCCGCCGGCGAGCGGCCTGCGCCGCGGCGAGCAACGCGGTCAGCCGGCCGCGCAGCGCATGCCGGGGCACCACCATGTCGACCTGCCCGTGCCGCAGCAGGAACTCGGCGGTCTGGAAGCCCGCGGGCAGCGCGGCGCCGGTGACCTGCCGGATCACCCGGGGGCCGGCGAAACCCATCCGGGCCCCGCTCTCGGCGAGCACCACGTCGGTGTTGGTCGCGTAGGAGGCGGCCACCCCGCCGTACGTCGGGTCGGTGAGCACGCTGACGGTGAGCAGGCCCGCCTCGCGCAGCCCGGCGAGGGCCTGGCTGACCGTGGCCATCTGCATCAACGACAGCGCCCCCTCCTGCATGCGGGCCCCGCCGGAGGCGGTGACCAGCACCAGCGGCACCTCGTCGGCGAGCGCCCGCTCGGCGGCGCGGGTGATCAGCTCACCGACCGCGCAGCCGAGGCTGCCGCCGAGGAAGCGGAAGTCCATCACCGCCAGCGCCACCGGATGACCGCCGATGCGGGCGGTGCCGCACAGCACGGCCTCGTCCAGCCCGGTGGCGGCACGCGCCGCGCCGAGCCGGTGCGGATACGGCACCGCGTCGACGAACTCGATCGGGTCGACCTGGACGGCCCGCTCCGGCAGCGGGGTGAACGAGTCCGGGTCGACCAGCTGCGCCACCCGGTCCGGCGCGTCCAGCCGGGCGTGCGAGCCGCACTCCGGGCAGACGTCGAGGTTGCGGCGCAGCCGCTTGCGGTACAGCAGAGCGGCGCAGCCGTCGCAGCGCGACCAGAGCTGCTCGTCCTGCGGGGCGGTGGTGGTCATGGCCGCCGCCCCGGCGCGTCGTACCGGTAGAAGCAGTGGGCCATGGCGTCCTGCGGCGAGCGCCAGTCCGGCAGGTACGGCGAGATGTACGGGCGCAGCCGGTCGCTGACCCGGACGAACTCGGGATGCCCCCGGGCGTCCTCCACGGCGCTCCCGGCCGGTCGCTCCGTCTCCAGGAGGTGGACGTAGAGGTCGTGCAGCCGGTAGAGCGACCGGTGGCGGACGCCGACCAGGCCGGGCAGTTCCGTCGCGTCGGACGCGGCGAAGATCTCGGCGACCCGATCCTCGGCGGTCGGCACCACCTTGGCGACGATGAGCGAACGGTCCATGGAGAGCCTCCCCTTGGGTGCGAACCCCGGCGCACGGCGCGGCCGGTCCCGCTGGACGACTCCGGTCACCGTCCCGCCGGCACCGTCAACGCGGCGTCACCTGTGGCCCATCCGGCTCGAAATGTCGTGACGCTGCGTTGACGCACCCTGTGCGGCAGCTATCAGAAGATCCACTTGGGGAAATCTCATTCCGACACTTTTTCGCAGTTCAACGCCGGTTCTTGCGAGGGGTGTGGACAGTCGCATTTGGCACGACGTCTGTTGACCCAGAGTAATCATAGTTGGTAACGTTCGTTGCGGTCAGCCCGGCTGCAGCGGTGCCAGCCGCCGCAGCGGGAGCCGTTCCGACACCGGAGTCGCGGGCACCGCGCCGGGCAACATGACAGTCGGAACGAAAGTTCCGGTGCAGGGGGTGCGCCCGTGACCGGTGAATCGAGGACACCGGCGGCCGGAGATCCGTCCGCACCACCGGTGTCGTTGCACCTGCTCGGCGGCTTCCGGCTGCTGCACGACGACGTGCCGGTGGTGGTGCCCCGCGGGCTGCAGCGGGTCATCGCCCTGATCGGGCTGCGCCCCGGCGCCACCCGCAGCCACCTGGCCGGGCTGCTGTGGCCGGAGACCTCCGAGGAACGGGCGTTGTCGTCGCTGCGTACCGCCCTGTGGCGGTTGCGGCAGGACCCCTGCTGCCCGCTACTCACCGACGGTGACACCGTCCGGCTCGGCGACACGGTCCACCTCGACGTCGACGAACTGGTCGACACCGCCACCCGCGTCCGGGACGGCGAGGCGCCCCGCGCCGCCGCCAGCGCCGGCCGCCACGACCTGCTCCCCGGCTGGTACGACGACTGGGTGCTGCTGGAACGCGAACGGCTGCGCCAACTGCGGCTGCACATGCTGGAGGAACTCGCCGGCAACCACCTCGCCGCCGGCCGGCACGGCGAAGCCCTGGAGGCGGCCCTGGAGGCAATGGCCGCCGAACCGCTCCGGGAGACCCCGCACCGCCTGGTGGTCCGCATCCACCTCGCCGAGGGCAACGCCTACGAGGCGGTGCACGCCTTCTACGTCTACCGTGACCTGCTGCGACGCGAGCTGCGCCTGGAACCGTCCGCGGCGATGTGCGCGCTGCTCGACGACACCCTCGCCCCCATCCGGCGCGCCTCCCGGCCCGAGCCCCCGTCCCGGCGGTCCGACCGGAGCAACCCGCCCGGCCGCCCCTCCGGTCCGCCGTCACACCGCGGCCCGACCGCGCCCACCACGCCCGGCCCGCGCTGACCGGACACACCGTACGGGCCCGACTGCCGCGTCACGACCAGCATCACCGATCGGCGACCGATCGTGACGGACAGATGACAGCCGACCCGGCACGGTGAGCGCACACGGTGTCCGAGGCCCCGGCCGCGCGGGGACGGAGGCATCGCCGGCGAGAGGGGACCCGATGAGTCGACTGTTGGTCGTCAGCCGGATCGTGCCGGGGGCGGAGGGACGGGTCGCGCAGATCTTCGCCGAGTCCGACGCGACCGACCTGCCGAGCCTGACCGGCATCCGGCATCGGTCGCTGTACAGCCTGCACGACCTCTGCGTCCACCTGATGGAGATCGCCCACGTCGATCCGGACGCAGCGGCGGGCGTACGCAACCACCCGCTCTTCCGGCAGGTCAACCAGCGACTGTCGGCGCACACATCGCCGTACCTGCCAACCTGGCACTCCCCACGGGATGCCGTCGCCGGCTGCTTCTACAGCTGGGACGCCGCCGACGCCCCCGCACCGGGACCGGCCCGCTGACCGCACCGCGGCGGCGGGCGTGACCGGGGGCGCCCCGGACCCGAAGGCACCAGGGTCCGGGGCGCCCCCTGCCGCGGCACACGCTCGGTCATCCCACCGCCACCGTTCGGCATGAACCGTCCCACCACCGACGAAAGCCGCGGACCGCCCTGTCATCCCCGACGTACGTGTGCGAAGCTGCCCCGAGTTTTCTCACAACTTTCGTTCACGTACTGAGGAGGAGGTTGGCCGTGTCGTCGAGTTTCGCGCTATGGCTGGTCGGGATCCTGACTGTGGTGACGGGCCTGGTGATCTGGCGGGTGCTGACTGGAGGCCGCACCGCGGAGCCGGCGGCGTCCACGGTGGAGGACGAGCCTGCCACCGTCACCGGTGAGCAGGAACGGCCCGCCGCGGTGACCGAGGAGCCGGCCCCGGCCCAGGAGGACAGCAGGCCGGCCGCGCCGGTCACCGAGCCGGCCGGCTCCGTCCCGGCGGTGGCGGAGCCCGCCGCCGAGAACGAGCCGGTCGCCGTCGACGCCGAGCCCGTCATCATCGCGACCGAGCCGGTCGCCGCTGAGATCGGGCCCGTCGCCGTTGAGACCGACCCGGTGGCTGCCGACGTCGCCCCGGCGCCGGACGAGACGGCCACGCCGGTGGCCATCCCCGCGCCGCGCACCTCGGTCGAGAACACCACCGCGGCCGCGGCGGAGCCCGTCGCGGCCCCGGTCGCCGCGCCGGCCGACCAGGCCGACGATTTCCGGCAGATCCAGGGCATCGGGCCGAAGATGGCCACCGCGCTCCAGGCCGCCGGCATCCGCACGTACCAGCAGCTCGCCGAACTGGACGAGGCGGCGCTGCGGGAAACCCTCAAGGCCGCCGGCGTGCGCGCTGCGCCGAGCGTGGCGACCTGGCCGCAGCAGGCAAAGGTGCTGGCCGGCGCCCGCGCCGAGGCCGAGGCGGTGCTCCCCTGAGCGCCCCCGCAGTCGCCTGAGCACACCCGGGCCGATGGTGACACTGCGTCACCGTCGGCCCGGAGCGGCGCCGCTCGGGACGGCGTCAGCACCCGCCCCGGACGCCCCGGCGACGTAGCCGCCGCGTCCCGAAAGGGTGCACCGGAAAGCGCGAAAACGGACACAGGTCCGGGCTGCCGTGACTACCGTCGGTGAAGGGCCGGCCGGCCCGCCGCGCCGATCCCGCCACCGCAGGAGCAGTCCGTGCCCTCCGCCACGCCGGAGCAGCCCGCCCACCGCCAGCCCCCGGTCCGCGATCCCGAGTCACCTCGCCGGGTGACCCTGCTGGAGCTCTTCTTCGACCTGGTCTACGTGGTCGCGCTCGCCCTCATCTCGCGCGGCCTGTACGCCGAGGTCACCTGGGAACGGGCCCTCCAGTCCCTGCTCATGCTGATGGCGATCTGGTGGACCTGGGCCATCACCACCCTGGTCACCGACATGTACGACCCGCAGCGCCCCCAGATTAAGCTGCTGATCGCCGTGGTGATGTTCGGCGCGCTGCTGATGACCGCCGCCGTCCCGGACGCCTTCGGCGCCGCCGGAACGGTCTTCGCCGGCGCGTACGTGGCGATCCACCTCGGACGCGGGCTGTTCCTCATGCCGGCGGTCCGGCACGACCGGCAGGCCCAGCGGCGGGCGGCCCGGGTCTTCCTCTGGTTCGCGGTCTCCGCCGTGCCCTGGCTGGTCGGGGCCGTGACGTCCGGGCACGCCCGGGAGGCGCTCTGGGCGCTGGCGTTGGGCATCGACTACCTCGGCCTCCGGCTCGCGTACCCGGTGCCCGGACTCGGGGTGGTGCCCGAGTCGCAGCGGGAGGTCACCGCCGAGCACCTGTCCGAGCGCTACCAGCAGTTCTTCATCATCGCCCTCGGCGACTGCATCCTGGTCATCGGCACGATGTTCAGCCTCGACCACTCGGAGGCGGAGAACATCGCCGCGTTCGGGGTCGCCTTCGTCACCACCCTGCTGCTCTGGCGGATCTACGTACACAAGTCCGGTGAACTGCTGCCGCAGGCCATCTCCGGGTCGCGGCAGCCGAGCCGGTTCTTGAACACCGCGCCGTACACCCACCTGCTCATGGTGGCCGGGGTGGTGACCACCGCGGCCGGCTTCGACCTGGTGCTGCACGAGCCGACGGGACGTACGCCGCCGGCCTGGGCGGCGGTCATCCTCGGCGGGCCGGCGATGTTCCTGGTCGGCCGCAGCATCTTCGAGTACGAGGTGTTCAGCCGGGTGTCCCGGTCCCGCCCCGGCGGGCTGCTGGCCCTGCTCACCATCGCGCCGGCGGCGCTCTTCCTACCCCCGCTGTGCGCGGCGCTCGGCGCCATGCTGGTGCTGGCCGGCGTGGCCGTCGCCGATCACCTGCGCAGCCGCGGCCGGCCACCGGAGGATCCGTCCCCGCCGACCTGATCCGGCGTGCCGGGAGCGGCGCCGCTGCGGGCCGCACCGGGAACCGCAATGGTCGAAATCGGGCGCCCGGCCGTCGCGGCACCGTTTGGCCGCTCACCCGCGCGGGGTACATGGACTCCACCTCGAATACGCCACAACCCCTCGGAGGCACCCATGCGCGGCTCCTCGATACTCGGCGTCCTGGTCGTCATCTGGCTCATCATCGGCGCGATCGCGGCCGGTCAGCGCGGCTACTACGGCAACGACGAGACCAACTGCGCCGAGGCCGGCACGATCCTGGTCACCATCGTGGCCGGTCCGCTGAACTACGTCGGCGCCAACCCCAAGGTGGACTGCAAGCTCCCTGAACCGTCCAAATAGGCCACTCCCCTCTCGGCCCGCGCCCGCTCCCCGGCGGCTGCGGGCCGCTCCGTGCCCGCAGCGGCCGCCGCCACCTCCCGTACGGCGTCCTAGGAGGCTGGGTTTCCGGGGGCGTTGGACGGGCTGGGTTTCCGGGGCGTTGGACGGCCGCGCGCCCCGGGGCAGGCGCGGGAGGCCGGCTCAGCCGCCCACGTGGATGCCGGGGCGGTGCGCGGGGTCGGGCTCGGCCTTGCGGATGATCTCCCGGACCACCGGCGGGGTGTCGCCCCGGCCGAGGATCAGGTAGCGCAGCAGGTGCGCGATCGGGTTGCCTTCCGACCACTCGAAGTGGGCGTGCGGGCGGACCCCGGTGGCGTCCCGGAGCGCGAGCAGGATCGCCGCGATCGCGTTCGGCACCGCCGGGCTGCTGGCCCGCAGCACCCGGTACCCGTCCACCTCCACCCCGTGCACCCGCAGCACCTGGCTGAACTGGGACGGGTCGATCACGTCGATCTCGAGGAAGAGGACGTCGGCCTTGCCCGGCACCGGGTTGATCGCCCGCTGCGCCCGCTCCTTGGCCCGGTATTCCTGCACCGTTCCGGTCTGCCGCTTGTTCGCGACGAGGTGCAGCCGACCGTCGTACGCCAGTGAGTCGGCGATGAACCGGCGGGCCGGCTCGTCGAACTCGATCCGCTCGGCGCGCAGCTCGGTGGTGCGGGTGACCCGGGAGACCAGCGAGACGACGATGATCCCGAGGATGAAGAACACGGAGATGGTGATGCCGTCCGGCTTCTCGATGACGTTCGCCAGCAGCGCGTAGAGCAGCACCAGGGTCAGCACCGTGAAGCCGACCCCGGCGACCCGGTGCCGGACCCGGATCGCCGAGATGGCCACCGCGATCGAGCCGGAGAACATCATCGCCAGGATGCCCGTCGCGTACGCCCCGGCCTGGGCGTTCACGTCCGCCCGGAAGGTCACCGTGATGGCGATGCTGATCAGCGTGTAGACGAGGACCACCGGGCGGACCGCGCGGCCCCACTCGGGCGCCATGCCGTAGTCCGGCAGATAACGCGGCACGATGTTGATCAGGCCGGCCATCGCCGAAGCGCCGGCGAACCAGAGGATCAGGATGCTGCTGATGTCGTAGATCGTGCCGAACCCCTCGCCCAGGTGCTCGTGGGCCAGGAAGGCCAGCGCCCGCCCGTTGGCCGCGCCGCCGGGCTGGAACTCCTTAGGCGGGATCAGCACGGTGGTGACGAAGGTGGTCGTGACCAGGTAGACGGACATGATGAGCGCCGCGGCGGTGAGCAGCTTGCGGGTGTTCCGGATGCGGAACCCGAGCCGCTCCTGCGGGTCCGCGCCCGCGCCCCGGACCAGCGGCATCATGCTGACCCCGGTCTCGAAGCCGGAGAGACCCAGCACCAGCAGCGGGAACGCCAGCACAGCGGGCCCCACCAGGTCGCCGACGCCGGTGACCCGGGCGGTGAGGAGGTCGAGCCACCCGCTCAGCACCTCCGGGTGGGCCGCCACCTCACCGAGCCCGACCACCACGACCACCGCGTTCAGCACCAGGAAGACCGCGACCAGGGGGATCGCGACCTGCACCGCCTCGCTGAAGCCCATCAGGAACACGCCGCCGAGGATGAGCAGGAGCACCACGGTCACCAGCACCGCGGCGCTGGCCCCGTGCGGGAACGACGCCGGCAGGTAGGGGTTCTCCAGCAGGTGCACGGTGGCGTCGGCGGCGGAGAGGGTGATCGTGATGATCCACGAGGTGGCCACGAAGCCGAGCAGGATCAGCACGAAGATCTTGCCACGCCAGAACGGCAGCAGCCGCTCCAGCATGGCCACCGAGCCCTGCCCGTGCGGGCTCTCCCGGGCCACCCGCCGGTACATCGGCAGCATCCCGAACAGGGTCAGCGCCACGATCAGCAGGGTGGCCACCGGGGAGAGCACGCCGGCCGCCAGGGCGGCGATGCCGGGCAGGTAGGAGAGGGTGGAGAAGTAGTCCACGCCGGTCAGGCACATCACCTGCCACCACGGGTGGGCCGTGGCCTCCGGCTCGAGCGTCTCCGGGCCGACCGGTTGCACCCGGTGCTGGAACAGCCACCGGCTCAGCCGGTTGCGGGGCCCCGCCGGCCGGGCGTGGCTCGGCACGCACTCCGGGATCCGCGCCGGCGTCCGGCCGGTGCCCCGGGCCCGGCCTCGGTCGCCGGCCGCGTCGAGCCCGCGCTCCTGGCCGTACCCCCCGTCGCTCCGCCGCCCCCGCCCGCGTCGCGGCCCGTCCCGCCCGTCCGTCATGTCCACCCCTCGGCACCTGCCCCGACGGTAGGCGGTACCCGCCGCGCCGACCGGCGAACCCGGCAAGCCGGAAAGATCGGCCGGACCGGACGGGACGTTCCGTCCGGCCCGGCCGGCCCGCTCAGGCGACGCCCCGCAGGGCGCGGACCAGCCCATCCTGATCGATGACGGTCACCGTGACGCCCGGGTGGCGCGGCCAGGGCCCCGCCGCGGTCCCGGACCGGCGCCGGTGGTCGGCACCGCGCCCGGGGCCGCGCGGACGAATGCCGCTCAGCCACCCGGGTGAAGGTGAGGACGTGCCCGTGCGGCCCTTGCTGTCGGTACGGCGACGACGCCTATGCGATTGCTCTCTTGCGTTGATCGCGGCATTTGAGGTGGAGTCGAGCGACTCGCTGCGACCCTGACGTCATTCGGTGGCGCTGCGGATCACGGCACCGCCGGATCAGGGTGCTCGGCCCGGGCTCGCTCCGCCGCATCCTCCGCGATGAGGTTGTTGTCCGCCAGGAATTCGATCGCACGCCGGAGGGCACGCGCGTTGTGGAGGTCCTGCCACACCGGCACCAGGTGCGGGTACTCCTCATACAGTTCGTTCCGGAAGCGCCGGAAGGCGCCCCTGCCGTCGATCGCTCGATGCAGTCGTCGGCTGGCGCGCTCGTCGCTGAGCAGGTCCGCGAAGTCGACCATGTCCTCGTACCACACGTAGGACGGCAACGGGTCGATGGGCACCACATCGAGTTCGTCGAGGTCGACGGGTGTCTTACCATCGATGCCGCCATCGGCGGTCCAGAGCAGCACCTCTCCCGTTGCCGGGTCGATCAGCCACCGGTGCTCGTACGCGCTCTGGTCCTCCAGCGCAGTAGCAATCTCCTCAAGGTCGAAGTCGCGTGGATCGCGCATCCGTTCCGCCTTCGCCAGCCGTGGCAGTTCTCAAGCCACCGAGAATACGCCGCGGATCACGCCTGGGCGGATCACGTCGTTCCGGCTCCTGAACCAGGCTCGCGCCGTTGAGCATGTCCCCGAGGGAGGCCGGTTCGCGGCCGCTCAGCTCGGTGACGCGTCGGAAGTCGCTACCCACAGCCCTAGCGGAGGGACTCGAACATGCCCGTCCACGCGTAGGTCCGCCATGGCTCCTCGCCGAGGCGCAGCAGTACGTTGGCGAAATCGGCCGGCGCGGCGTCGGCGTACCCGACGACTGAGGCGGTCGCCTCGACGGTGGAGCTCTCCGGCCCCGTCACGTCGTGGTGCCCGTTCGTGGGTTTCTGCCGTGCCAGGGCGGCCAAGCCGCACGCCACGTCGATTCGTGGGACAAGGGAGACGGGACCGTCGGCGGCCGGAAGCGCGACCCGTCCCGTCGGTGCTCGTGCAGGCCTGCCTGATCAAGCCGAGGAAGAACTCCGCGAACCGGCCAGTGCGCGCGATGGAGTACGGGAGGCTGGAGGCGCGGAGCAGCCGCTCGGTATGACCCTGCGGGTAGCGGACCTTGGCAGTATCGTCAGCCGCTCGGCGTGGAGGGTCGCGCTGGCCGCCATCGCCGGACCAGCAAATCCCAGTCGGGCCGAGGCAATGTGCCTCGCCAGGTAGTCGAGGTCTCCATCGTGGCGTACTCGGCGTAAGAACCCCTGGGGATCCCTAAGAAGCATTAGGGAGTCGGGACAGGTTGATCTTGCCGATGGGCTCCTGTCAGGCCGTGTTTCCGCAGT
>NZ_VSFA01000035.1 GCF_008119785.1 Micromonospora sp. MP36
CCCCTCCGGCGTGTTACGGGTTCAGCTGGTGAACTTGAAGTAGGCGCGGTACTGGAATCCGTTGTCGAGGGTCAGGACGAACTCACGGCAGGTGCCGGCCCAGGCGGGGTCGGTCTTCCACGGGTAGTTGTACTGACCGTTGGCGCTGACCGACATGCTCGACCCGCCCGGGTTGCGCGCGGCGACCGGGGTCGGCCGCGGTGTGACCGACCCGTCCGGGTTGATGGTCTTGAGCGTGCCGCAGTCGACCAGCCGCGAGTACGGCGACCCGGAGGCGAGGATGTCCAGGCCCCGGTTCGCCGACAGCTGGAACTTCATCGGCGCGGCGTCACCGGCGATGACGGTGTTGAGCGCCGGCTGCGCTGAGCGGCCGACGAAGTCACCCCGGCAGGACGGGTGGGTGTCGAACGCCTCCGCGTTGTCGTTGCGACCGGTGGTGCCCTGCACCGCGCTGTAGCCCAGACCACGACGGGCGAACGAGGCCCAGAGAGTGCAGGCGTTCTCCCCACCCGTGAGGGCGGCGTCGGCCGCGATGATCGCGTTACGGCCGGTCACGAAGCCCGGACCACAACCCTGCATCTTCAACCCATCGATCACCAACTGCAGAGCCAGGTTGTTACCGCCGGTGTTCCACCCCTCGTAGACGTTCGGGTTGAACCCGTGCCGGTCGACGAGGTCCCAGGTCATGTCCCACAGCACGGCCGCCCAGCCGTGACCGATGCCGTGCGGAGCGGCCAGCGACGTGCCGTCCAGCCAGCCGCCGGTCTTGATGCTGTCGTAGGTGAACGGCTGGATCTCCATGTTCCGCGAGTACGGCCGCGGCCGAATACCCCCACCGACCCGGCTCGCCTCGAACAGCGCGTACTGCCCGTACCCGCGGGCCTTCTCCGGGTCGTCGATGGCGGGGTTGAGCAGCGCGGTGATCGCGAGGAAGTCACTCCAGCCCTCGCCCATCTGCTCCTCGCCGGTGAGGCAGTTTACCGTCGGACCGCCGGTGAGCCGGTTCGAGACGCCGTGGCCGTACTCGTGGAAGATCGTCTCCGAGCGGAACGAGGCATCCCGCATCGCCGGCCGGGCCAGGTTCCGCTGCACCCGCCCCGACGCCGGAAGCCCCGCCTTGATGCGGTTGCCGTCGGCCTGGCTCACCATGACTGCGGGAATGCCGACCGCCGGGCTCATGGATCCGCTCATCACCGCCGGGGCGCCCGCGACGTTGTTGACCACCACCACTGCGGCGGCGCCGGCCTTCTCAGCGTTGGCCACCTGGGTGTAGAAGTTGCAACCGCTGGTCCGGTCGACCACGGCGATCGCGCCCTGGGTCAGGCTGTAGGCGGTGCAGCCGTCGCCGGTCGCCCCGACGCCGTCGTTGACCAGCACCACCTCGCCGGCGAAGCCGGCGCTGGTGGGCGCGGGAGTGAACCGCGCGTACTCCGCCTCGTAGGTGCTGGCGGCGGAGCCGCCGTCGATGGTCACGGTGTTGGGCAGGCCGAACTGGTTGCCCGGCCAGAGGAACATCTGCATCCGGGGGCGGCCACCGTCCAGCGCCGGCGTGGAGAAGTTGGCGTTGTTCTGGCCGGAGCCGTCGTGCGCCTCGCACTGCACGTCGTCGCCGCCGGTGCCACCCCGGCCGTAGTTGTTGACCTGGAAGTTGCCGGACGCCTCGTCGAACCCGTACCGGTAGCTCAGGTCGTGGACGATGTTGCACCAGTAGAACTGGTTCACCACCGCGGCCTGCGTGTAGGTCTGCGGGTGCTCGTTCAGGTCGGCGGGGAAGTTGAAGGTGAGGCCGGCGCCGCCCTCGGCGGAGCTGCCGGGGTCGATCTGGTTGTTGGCGTCCCGGTCGGTGTAGGCATGCGCGTTGTTGCCCCGGGTGATGGTGTATTCGGCGCCCGGGGCGCCGTCGGTGTCGTGCCAGCCGTACGGCGAGGCGTCCCCGTCCGCCGGGTTGGTGACCAGGGTCTGGGGGCCGTCGTTCGGGTCGCCCTTGGGGAACTCGAAGACGCGGTAGCTGGACCCGTCATCGGCCGGATTCGGGGGGCTGACCTTCGTCGCGGGAATGCTGGCGGTGGCGACCTTCGTGGCGGGAGCCTCGCGGCGGCCGAGCGTGGCGGCCAGCTCCGCAGGACTGTCCTGATGGGTCCAGTCGTCGGCGTTGAGCAGCTCACCGGTCTGGGCGTCGATGCTGGCGTTCCACAGGTGCACATCGGAGGAGTCGTCGATCACCAGTTGCCAGGCCAGCCGCAGTCCGTCGTCGGTGGGCTGCCAGCCCAGCTTCGCCGGGATCGGCTGATCCGAGATCCCAGCACCGGACACCATCGTCCGCTGCGCCGCGCCGGCGCTGCGGCTCATCACCTTCGGGCTGGCCGGCTCGGCCAGATCCAGGGCGTCGGCGGCGGCCTGCACGGCCTCGACCGCATCCAGGGACGCGGTGCCGGAGGCCTTGTCCGACAGGCCGGACACCAGACTGTCACCGACGAAGACGACACTGCCGTCCCGGGCGACGCTCACCGTCGCCGTGGCCCCGAACACCTCCAGGTCCCGGTGCCGCTGCGCCAGGTTCACGTGCGTGACCCCGTTGTGGCGACTCGTGTAGCTCGACGCCACCGCCAGATCACTCACGTCTGCGGCACGGACACCGTAGTCGTCCGGATGCGCGCGCACATAGGACACGGCGATGTCGTTTGCCGCGCCCTCGTTCGGGCCGGTCAGGAAAATCGGATTCTTCGCACCGGCCCCGTCGGGCTCCGCCCAGGCCGGTCCCCCGGCCAACGACGTCACCGACGCGACCAGGGTCGTGGACAACAACAACGCAGCGTTGCGACGACCACGGGATGGACGCCAATGCAGAGGCACCGTTGCTCCTCTCGGGGGTTGGAAAAGACAGCACGGAACGCCGATCCACCACCGCCCGAGGGCGGCCCGCCACGCCCATCCGCAGCACTCACCCGGACGGTCACGTTCAGTGACCAGACCCGCGCGAGGTGAATTGCATCGACGCTACGGTGCCCCTTGCAGCCGATCATCCGACGAGTGGCGAAACATTCATCCAGCAGCTTCTACTCCTGTCGCGACCCGCCAGTCGCCCCACTGCGGAGGCGTTCACCGCACGGGACGAATCAGCTCAACTGGATGGCGTCGTGGACGAGCTTCACCAGGCCGAGCAGGAAGATGCCGGTCAGGCCCAGCCGCGCGATCCACGGCAGCGCCGGGTGGGCCAGCGCGGCAGCGCCGGCGGGCAACCGGCGTCACGTTCTGGCGAAAGGGCGACACCTGCGCGTACGGTCACTGCCTGGGCTGCGCGGCCAGCTTCGCCATCAGCTCGACCTCGGCGGACCGTGACCGTTCGATGCGCCGGGCCAACTCCCGGATCCGCTCACTGGTGCCGGCGCGCACCTGCGCCCGGGCGAGGCCGGCCGCCGTCCGCTGGTGCGCGCTGAGCACCTCCAGCAGCACCCGGTCCACGTCGCCGGTCGGGGCGGCGCGCAGCCGGGCCAGGCCGGCGACGGCGTCGCTGTGTCCGGAGTGGTCGTGCCGGGCGGCGGCGGCCACCGCCGAGGGGCCGGCGTCACGCAACCAGCCACGCATGGTGGCGAGTTCGTCGGTCTCGGTGACGTCGATGGCGGCGATGAGCGTACGGATCTGGGGGTCGGTCGTGCGGGCGAGCCCGCGCCGGACGATCTCCAGGGTCTGTTCGGTGTGCGTCGCCATCATGGTCAGGAACAGCACGTCGATGCCGCTGGTCGGGGTGTCGGCGGCCGCGCTCGGCGCCGGGGCGGGCCGGGCCGGATCGGGTGCGCAACCGGCGGTGGGCAGCAGGACCAGCAGCAGGACGGCGGACACCAGGTGATGCATGCCGCACCTCTGTTGTGGTGACCGGGCGTCGGGTGCGGCACACGCCGGGCGTGGCCGCACCCGCCGGGTCAGACCTGGAGCCACAGCGCCGGGGTGTTCGGCGGCTCCCAGCCCGGGAGCGCGGTGTGCGCCTGGCGGCAGCGGTACGTCAGGCCGCTGTAGGTGACCTGGTCACCGACCTGGTAGGCCCGGCCGGCGGTCCACGTGCCGCCGGGAGCCGGCGAGCTCGTCGGGGTCACGGTCGGACTGGGCGTGGGCGACGGCGTGGTCGGGGTCGGGCTGGGCGTCGGACCGCCTCCGCCGCCGATCTGCAGGTCCACACACGAGTAGAAGGCGTTGGCGGTGTCGGCGATGTTCCAGATGGCGAGGAGCTTCTGGCGTCCGGAGAACCCGCCGAGGTTGACGGTGTGCGACACGGTCGCGTCGGGCTGCCGGCCACCGCCGTCGAAGACGGCGACCCGGGTGTTGCCGATCCAGTACTCCCAGTTGCTGGTGGCGTGGCGGGCCGTGTTGACCCAGGTGAAGGTGACCGTGCTGCCGACCGAGGTGGCCGGCCAGTTACGGCTGTCGTCGTTCAGCACGGCGAACTGGGCGATCCCGGCGTGGCAGCTCCGCAGCCCCTTGGGGCCTTCGACGCTCTGCGGCTCGTACTTAATCTGGCCGCAGTCCGGGACCCGGTTCTGGGCGCACAGCGCCTGACGGCTGGGCGGCGAGGAGACGTAGCCGTGGGCCTGGGCGGGCGCGGCGACGGCCAGGGTGGACGCGACGACGCCTGTGGTGAGGAGTGGGAAGCTGATTCTTCGACTCATGCCGGCTTCTCCTTCCGGGAAACGATGTGACGAACATAAATTAAACCTTGTTAACAGTAAAGACTCTTGTCTATAGATTTCGCGATCGTGGCCCGGCCACGCATGCAGTCGACGGCGCGAAGTCGCGGCCCGGGAGGCACGCCCGGATGCCGCCGAAGCGGGCACACCCGCCGACGGGGCGTGTCAGGATCACCCTCGCGGGCGGCGTGCGTCTGATGCCGCCATCTGCCGGCAGGCGGCCCCGACCCATCCGGCGCCGGGCCGCCGTGAGCTGTGGATGAGGGCGGGATGAAATACCAGGAGTTCGTGGCGCGAGTGCGCGAACGGGGCGAGTACGACGACGCCGCGGAGGCGCAGCAGGTGATCAGCGTCGTGGTGACCACTCTCGCGGAGCGGTTGACCGCGGACGAGGCGCGGCAGCTCGGCTCGCAGCTGCCGGAACAGCTGGGCGACTTCCTCAAGACCGCCGGCGGCGGCGGTCAGCGCGTGGCAGTGGCGGAATTCCTCCAGCGGATCAGCGACGGCACCGGCGCCACCGAGCGGACCGCCGAATGGGACGCCAGCGCCGTCCTCACGACCATCGCCGACGCGGTGTCCGGCGGCGAGCTCAACGACGTGCTGACCCAGCTGCCGTCCGGTTACGCGACCCTGTTCGGCCGGCCCAGCGTGTCGGGCTGAATCACGCCGCCGGTCACGCCGCCGCCTGGTTGTCCGTCATCGCCGTCTCGGCCGAGGCCGGCAGCAGGTGGCGCACCTCGGGCGCGCCCTCGGCGAGTTCCCGGGCCCGGTCCTCGGCCCGCTGGTCGGCCTCCGTCAGCCGGCCACCGTGCTGGCGCAGGTGCTCGTCCCAGGACGGCACCAGGTAGACCTCGGTGAGCTGGTCCGGGGTCTCCCCGGCGCGGAACAGGCCCCACCGCATCGCCCCGGTGCGCTGCCGGAACCCCCGGATGTGCTCCATCGCCGCCACGAACTCGGCCTGCCGCTCCGGCCGGACCGTGTAGATGACCAGCACCAGCACCGGACCGATCCGGGGGTCCGGTTCGAGCACCAGCGACAGCGGTGGCCGGTAGACGGCCGGATCCTTGATCACCCCGCGCAGGTCGGGCAGCGGCCAGATCTGCGACGTCACCGCGCCGATCAGCATCAGCGCGGCGGCGACGTAGAACGCGCCGACGAGCCCGCCGAAGTCGGCCACCACACCCCACAGGAACGCGCCGACCGCCTGTCCGCCGCCCTGGACCACCTGGTAGACGGCCAGCCCGCGGGCGCGTACCCAGGCCGGCAGGAACAACTGGATCTCGGCGTTGACGTTGGCGAGGACGGCCACCCAGGCCACCCCGGCGGGCAGCAGCGCGACCAGCACCACCGGGATGATCCGGACCGACGCCACCACCGCCAGCGTCGCCCCGTACAGCAGCCCCGCCACCAGCAGGAACTGGTTGGCGGTCAGCCGGGTGCGGATCCACGGCAGCAGCAGGGCACCCACGATGGCACCCACCCCGAGCGCGGCCAGCAGCAGGCCGTATCCGCTGGAGTTCATGTGCAGGCGGCGGCTGGCCACCAGCGGCAGCAGCGCCCACAGCGCGCTCGCCGGGATCACGAACACCAGCGCGCGGCGCAGCAGCCGGCGCACGGTCGGCGAGTGGCGGACGTACCGGCCGCCGGCCCGCAGTGCGGCGGTGAACCGCTCGGGCACCTCGACGGCGCGGGCGTCGCCGGGCCGCCACCGGACCAGCGCCAGCGCGAAGATCAGGAACGCCACGGCGTTGAAGCCGAAGACCGGGGCCACGCCCGCCCGGGCGATCAGCACACCGGCCACGGCCGGCCCCACGGCCCGGGCCACGTTGACACTGATCGAGCCGAGCGCGGAGGCCGCCCGCAACTGCTCGCGGGACACCAGCTCCGGGATCACCGCCGCCCACGCCGGCAGGGTCAGCGCCTGCCCCACCCCGAAGGCGAACGTGAGCGTGAGCAGCAGCGCCGGTGGCATCCGCCCGGCCGCCGTGAGCAGTGTCAACGCCACGGCCACCACGACCATGAACAGTTGCACGGCGACCAGCAGGTGCCGGCGGTCGAAGGTGTCCGCGAGGGCGCCGGCGGGCAGCGCCAGCAGCAGCATCGGCAGCAGGCTGGCGGTCTGCACCAGGGCGACCAGGGTGGAGGCGTTCGACGTGTGGACCAGCAGCCACTGAGCGCCGACGGTCTGCATCCAGGTGCCGATGTTCGCCGCGAGCAGCGCCAGCCACAGGCTGCGGTAGGCCGCCGTGCGCAGCGGCGCCCACGCCGAGATCTGAGGCTCGGCCGCGGTGGCGTCGTTGGCGGCTACCACCGGCCGTCCGCCCGCAGCACCCGCTCCCCGGAGACGTACAGGTCGTCGGGGGTGAACTGGAGCAGCCGCACCACCTCGGGCGCCACCTGCTCGGGCATGGCGTAGATCTCGTCGAGGAACTCGTCGCCGACGCGCTCCTGCAGCCGGGTGGGCATCGGCCCCGGGTGCAGCTGCATGACCTTGATCCGGTTGCTGTGCTGCGCCTCGGCGAGGGATTCGATGAGGCTGGCGCCGTAGCTCTTGGTGGCCCGGTAGACGGGGATGCCGGGGCGGGCGTGGGTCACCGCGATCGCGCCGACGTACACCAGGTTGCCGAAGTTCTGCCGGTGCAGGTGGTGCAGGGCCTCCTTGCACACGTAGGTGGTGCCGAGCACGTTGACCTCGACCGCCCGGCGGATCCGCTGCGGGGACAGTTCCTCGAGGGCCCCGCCCGCCCACACGGAGGCGCAGGCGGCGACGCCGTCGATCACGTCGTACCGGTCGACCGCCTCGGCGAACGCGTCCCGGACCTGCTCGTAGGAGGAGATGTCGCAGACGATCCCGGCGCACTGCAGGTCGTCGGAGACCGCGGCGATCTCGTCGGGCGCGTCGCCCAGGACGACCACCTGGTGCTCCTCGACGAGCAGGCGGGCGACGGCCAGACCGAGTCCGCTGGTTCCGCCGGCCACGATGAAGGTTCTGGCGCCCATCCCTCTCCAGTCGGTCGCGACGCACGAGCGTTCGCGGGTGCGCCCGGGCTGCGTTCCCGCTCGGGCCGGTTCCACACCCGGGCGGCACGCGGGAGGCCGCCGACGCGGCGGCAGGCCGGGGCGGCGCGACCGGTCGGGGATCCGCCCCGGTCGCGGGGTGTGCGGACCGATTTTGCGGGAATGGCACGCCGGCCAGTACGGGACGCGACGCCGATCGCCGGCAGCAACTACTCGAAGATGGGTGAGCAGGCATGACACGAAAGACCACCACGGGGGTCCGCTCGGTGACGGACGCCCTCGGCATCGAGCGCGCGGCCCAGGACCGCGCAACGGAGGGGCTGGCCCGCGTCCTCGGCTGGATCAGCCTCGGTCTCGGCGTGACCGCCCTCGCCGCCGGGTCCCGCATCGCCCAGGCGTGCGGCGTCGGCGACTCACGCACCGCCCGGGCGGTGCTGCGGGCCGCCGGCGTCCGGGAGCTGGGCCACGCCGCGGCGCTGCTGATTCCCCGCCGCGCCGCCCTGAACACGTGGACCCGGGTGGCCGGTGACGCGATGGACCTGGCCGCGACGGGCCTGGCGATGCGCAACCGCCGCGGCAAGCGCCGGCGCCGGCTGGCGTACCCGATGGCGGCGCTCGCCGGAATCACCGCGGTCGACCTGTACGTCTCGGTCCGCGCGACCCAGCGCCGCCGGGTCCGCGACGGCGGCCGGGCGTACGGCTCGGTGACGGTCAACCGCACTCCGGAGGAGGCGTACAACTTCTGGCACGACTTCGAGAACCTGCCCCGGTTCATGTACCACCTCGAGTCCGTGCGCCGGACGGACCCGCAGCGGACGCGGTGGACCGCGAAGGCCCCCGCCGGCCGGAGCGTGCAGTGGGAGGCCGAGATCATCGAGGACCGGCCGAACCAGTTGATCCGGTGGCGTTCCGTCGACGGCGCGAAGGTCCCGAACTCCGGCACCGTACGGTTCATGCCGGCCGCCGGCAGCCGGGGCACCGAGGTGCGGGTCGAGCTGGAGTACTCGGTGCCCGGGCGGCCCCTGGGTCGCCTGGCGGCGCGCGCGTTCGGCGAGCACCCGCAGCAGCAGATCTGCGACGACCTGCGGCGATTCAAGCAGGTCATCGAGACCGGTGAGATCACCCGGTCCGACGGCACACCGGACGGCACGAGCCTCAAGTCGCAGGCCAGGCAGCGCCCGGCCCGACCGCTGGCCCGGATAGCGTGAGGGAGACACGATGAGGGCCAACTGCTGGATCGCCCCCCACCGCGTGGCGGTCGAAGACGTACCGGACCCGCAGATCCTCAACCCCCGCGACGCCGTCGTCCGGGTGACCTCGTCCGCCATCTGCGGCTCCGACCTGCACCTGCTCGAGGGCTTCATCCCCCCGATGAAGCGCGGCGACGTCCTCGGGCACGAGTTCATGGGTGAGGTGGTGGAGCTCGGCCCGGGCGCACGGGACGGGCTGCGGGTCGGTGACCGGGTGGTCGTCGGCTTCCCCATCGCCTGCGGCGACTGCGTCTCCTGCCAGAGCGGGCTCTACTCGGTCTGCGAGAACTCCAACCCGAACGCCGGGATGGCGGAAGTGGCGATGGGCCACTCCCCCGCCGGCATCTTCGGCTACTCCCACCTGATGGGCGGGTACGCGGGCGGGCAGGCGCAGTACGTCCGGGTGCCCTACGCCGACGTCGGCGCCCTCAAGATCGAGGACGACCTGCCGGACGAGCAGGTGCTGTTCCTCTCCGACGTGCTGCCCACCGGCTACATGGCCGCCGAGCAGTGCGACATCAAGCCCGGCGACACCGTCGCCGTCTGGGGCTCGGGCCCGGTCGGCCTGTTCGCCACCGTCAGCGCCTACCTGCTCGGCGCCGGCCGGGTGATCGTCATCGACCGGTACCCGTACCGGCTGCGGATGGCCCGGGACAAGGCCGGCGCGGAGACGATCAACTACGAGGAGACCGACGTCCTGGACACGCTGCGGGAGATGACCGCCGGCCGGGGCCCGGACGCGTGCATCGACGCGGTCGGGATGGAGGGGCATCACCCGTCAGCGGCGCTGCACGCGTACGACCGGGCGAAGCAGGCGGCCAAGGCGGAGACGGACCGGCCGCACGCGCTGCGCGAGGCGATCCTGAGCTGCCGCAACGGGGGCACGGTGATGGCAATCGGCGCGTACGGCGGGTTCATCGACAAGTTCCCGATGGGCTCGTTCATGAACCGCTCGCTGACCATGCGCTCGGGTCAGGCCCACGTGCAGCGCTACATGCGGCCGTTGCTGGAGCGGATCCGTCGGGGCGAGATCGATCCCAGCTTCATCATCACGCACACGATGCGGCTCGAGGACACGCCCCAGGGGTACGACATCTTCAAGAACAAGCAGGAGGACTGCGTCAAGGTCGTGCTCAAGCCGTAGCCGGCCGGCGAGCCCGGCCGCTGCGCCGGCAGGGGCCCGGGCCTGCCCGGGCGTTCCGGAGGCCGATCGGAGCGGCGGTGGCTATCGGCGGGTGGTGCGCTGCCATCGCCCGGCGGGCCGGGTCCGGTCGATTGGGACGGACGCGCCGGGGAGGCCACGACGCCCCCGCGGCGGCACGTGGCGGCCGGTCCGCGCCATGCCGGGCGGCACCGCCGCGCCGTCCGTTCGGCCGTCGCTGTCCGGCCCGGGCAGCACCGCCAGGATCACGCCGAGCAGCGCCGCGGCGACCAGGCAGTCCAGCCAGTAGTGGTTGCCGGTGCCGACGACCACCAGCAGCGTGGCGAGCGGGTGCGTCAGCCAGAGCCAACGCAGCCGGCCGGCGGTGACCCGGACCAGCACGACGGCGACGACCAGCGCCCAGCCGACGTGCAGGGACGGCATGGCGGCGTACTGGTTGCTCACCGTGTCGGCCTCGGGTGCGCCGTAGACCGCGGGTCCGAACCGGCTCGCGGTGTCGATCATGCCGGTCCGACCGGTCAGCCGCGGCGGAGCCAGCGGGAGCAGGAAGTGCAGCACCAGCGCGGCCGCGGTGAGCGTGGCGAGCATCCGGCGGGCCCAGCGGTAGTGGGCGGGGCGGCGCACGTACAGCCACACCAGGCAGAGGGCCGTGGCGGGGAAGTGCACGTAGGCGTAGTACGTGTTGGTCAGCCGCACCAGCAGCTCGTGGGCGAGCAACGGCTGCTGGAGGGCGGCCTCGGCAGGTAGGTGGAGCAACCGTTCCCACCGCCAGACCCGCTCCCCGTTGAGCACCGCGGTCGGCTCCCGGCCCGCGGCGGCGACGCGGCCGATCTTGTACGCGAGGAACAGCGCGGCGACGAGCGCCAGTTCGCGTGCCGCGCGACTCAGGGCGAGGTTCCGCCGCCCGCCGGGTCCCGCCGTCGGGGCCGCCTCCGTGGTGTCCACACGTTCTCGATTCGTCACGACCGGCGGATGCCGGCTGTCGCGGGACGGTTCAGGGCCGCCGCCGGGACGGCGACGGCCCTGAACCGGTGGGTCAGGCGTCAGCGGCGGGACGGATCACGGTTCGTCCCGGCGTCGACGGGCACCTGGTCGAAGGCGGGCGCGCCGTCGACCGCGTCGGCCGCGACGGCGGCCGACCGCGCGCTGTCCGGCAGGTCCAGGCTGGACCGCAGGGTGACCGGCTTGAGCAGCAGCGCGGCGAGGATGCCGACGACGGCGATCGCGGCCGAGATGAGGAAGATGTGGCCGGTGGCGTCGCCGTACGCGGCGCGGACGATGTGCTCCACCGGCGCGGGCAGCCCGCTGAGGTTCAAGCTGCTGCCGCCACCGCCGCTGGTGGGGATGCCCGCGGCGGCCAGGTCGTGGGTGATCTGGTCGGTGACCCGGCGGGCCAGGACGGCACCGAGCACGGAGACGCCGATGGTGCCACCGAGGGAGCGGAAGAACGCGACGCTGGAGCTGGCCGCGCCGATGTCCTTGAGCGCGACCGTGTTCTGCACGGCGAGCACCAGGTTCTGCATGGTCATGCCGACGCCGGTGCCGACGATGAACATGGCCGCACCGAGCAGGACGAGCGACGTCTCGTGGTCGATGGTGCCGAGCAGGGCGAAGCCGGCGACCAGGATGATCGACCCGGCGACGATGTACGGCTTGATCCGGCCGGTCTTGGTGATGAGTCGACCGGCGACGATCGACGAGAGCAGGACGCCGGCCATCATCGGGATGGTGAGCAGGCCGGCCTCGGTCGGGCTGTAGCCGCGGCCGATCTGGAAGTACTGGCCGAGGAAGACGGCGCCGCCGAACATGGCCATGCCGACCGCGAGGCTGCCGAGGATGGCCAGGGCGGTGGTGCGTTCCCGGACGATCTTGAGGGGGACGACCGGCTCGGCGGCCCGGGACTCGACCCAGGCGGCCAGGGCGAGCAGGAGCACCGAGCCGCCGACCATCGCACCGGTCTGCCAGGAGATCCAGGCGAACGAGCTGTCGACGAACGAGATCCAGATCAGCAGCACGCTGACGCCGGCGGCGATGAGCGTCGCGCCGAGGTAGTCGATCTTGACGTTGTCGCGGCGCACGGTGGGCAGGCGCAGCGTGACCTGGAGCAGGATCAGCGCGATGACGGCGACGGGTACGCCGACGAAGAAGCACCAGCGCCAGCCGAGCCAGGAGGTGTCGACGATGAGGCCGCCGAGCAGCGGGCCGCCGACGGTCGCGAGGGCCATCACACCGCCGAGGTAGCCGTTGTACCGGCCGCGCTCGCGCGGTGGGATCATCGCGGCGATGGCGACCTGGACGAGGGCCTGGAGGCCGCCGACGCCGATGCCCTGGAACGCGCGGGCGCCGATGAGCTGGCCGGCGTTCTGCGCGAAGCCGGCGGCCACCGATCCGGCCAGGAAGACCACAATGGCGGCCTGGATGAGGATCTTCTTGTTGAACAGGTCGGCCAGCTTGCCCCAGATGGGGGTGGTTGCCGTCGCGGTGAGCAGGGTGGCGGTGACCACCCAGGTGTACTGGGTCTGCGAGCCGTTCAGCGCTCCGATGATCTTCGGCAGGGCGGTCGAGACGACCGTGCCGCTGAGCATGGCGACGAAGAGCACCAGCAGCAGGCCGCTGAGTGCTTCCAGCGTCTGCCGCTTGCCCATGGGCTCAGCTGCGGTGGGTGCGCTCATCGCGCGTCCTCCAGGTTGTCGTGGTGTGCGAGGGCGACCTCGATGTCGCGGGTCAACCGGCCGAGCGCGGCGGACAGCGCCGCCACCTCGCCGGGGGTCCAGTCGGCGAGCGCTCGGGTGAGCACCCGGCCGTACCAGGCGTAGGTGTCGGTGAGGGCCGCGCGGCCGGCCGCGGTGACGGTCAGGTGGCTGGCCCGCCGGTCGCTCGGGTCGGCAGCCCGATCGACCAGGCCGTGCGCGACCAGGGCGGTGACCGCCCGGCTGACGGTCGACGGGTCGAGCCGGGTCCGTTCGGCCAGCTCCCGGGCCTGGCAGCCGGTGGCGCAGCGGTCGATGTGCATGAGGATGCCCACCAGGCCGGGCGGCACGATCGGCCGGTCGTCGGCGCGCCGTTGCTTGAGCAGCCGTACGCCGGTCAGCAGCTCCTGCAGCCGCGCGCCGAGTTCGCGGGTGGCGGGGTCCACGCTTTCCCTCCAGACCGAATTGGTTGCCTCAAGCAATAATTCGCGAATCTTGCGCAGTAGGCAAGTTTGCTCGTTGAGAAATGGATCACGTACGCTGGTGTTCATGACGGAGTCCACGGGGTTGCGGGAACGCAAGAAGGCGGCGACCCGTCTCGCCCTGCACGAGGCGGCCCTGCGCCTCGCAGCGGAGCAGGGGCCGGAGCGGGTCACCGTCGAGGCGATCGCGGACGCCGCGAACGTCTCCCGGCGGACCTTCTCCAACTACTTCTCCAGCAAGGAGGAGGCGCTCTTCCACGGCGACACCGTGCGGTTGCGCCGGATGCTGGAGCTGCTTCGCGAGCGGCCCGCCGACGAGCCGCCGTGGACCGCGCTGAGCCAGGCCGCGCTACGCCAGGCCATCGAGGTGTTCGACGAACCGACCATGTCCTGGCTCACCCGACGCCGTCAGCTGCACGGACACCCCGGCCTCCTCGCACACCAGGTCGCCGCCTACGGGGCGATCGAACGGGAACTGGCGGGCGAGCTGACCCACCGGCTCACCGGCCCCGACACGGCGCTGCGCTCCCGGATCCTGGCCGCGACCTTCCTGGCCTCGCTGCGGGTCGCCGTCCAGCACTGGATCGAACAACCGCACGGCCCGCTGGTCGACACGCTCCGGGTAACGCTGGCCCAGGCGGCCCCGGCGGCGGCGACCGAGGGCCGCAGCGGCTGACGCCAGCCGTGGCGGTGAACTGTCGTACAGCGGGGTTACGGTCCGTCCCGTGGTCACCGTCGATGACGTCCGGGCGCTGGCCCGGACACTGCCCCGCACCAGCGAGCACCTGATCCACGACCGGATCAAGTTCCGCGTCGGCGCGATCGTCTACGTCGCGTTCTCGCGCGACGAGCGGACCATGGGCTTCGGCTACCCGAAGGAGCAGCGGGACGGCCTGATCGCCGCCGAGCCGGCCCTGTTCTTCCTCCCCCGCCCGTCCGACCTGCGGTTCAACTGGGTGTGCTGCCACCTCGACCGGCTCGACCACGACCAGATGACCGAGCTGGTGTGCGAGGCGTGGCGGATGGTGGTGCCCAAGTTCCTCGCCCGCCAGCGGCTGGGCGACTGAGACTGAGCGGGCCACCCGGCGATGCCGGTGGATTCGGCCCCACGACCCGGGCGACGTTGAAAGACTCGCCCGGTGAGCGGCGAGGGGTGGCGCGGGCGGCTGGGGCCCGCCGTTCCGATCGCCCCGGCCGCCCGGGTGGACAAGTTCGAGGTCTTCTTCGACCTCGTCTTCGTCGTGTCGTTCTTCATCATCACCCGAGCCACCGCCGCGAACGTGACCTGGCGGGAACTGCTCTGCACGCGATGCTGGTGCTCGCCGTCCTCTGGTGGTGCTGGGTGGTGCACAGCGTGGTCGCCAGCCAGCTCCGGCTCGGCGAGGGCTTCGTGCCGGTGCTGACCGTGATCGGCATGATCGCGCTGTTCATCTTCGCGCTGGCGCTGCCCCAGACCTTCGGCACCCTGCACCGGAGCGCCGCCGGACCGATCCTGGTCACGATCAGCTACGTGGTGATCCGCGCCGTCCACATGGCGCTGTACGCGCACGCCACCCGGGACCGGCCGGCGATCCGCCGGGGGCTGTACCAGTTCGCCCCGGAGGCGGTGATCACGACCGTCCTGCTGTTGGTCGCCGCGCTGGTCCCGCCGAAGATCGGGGACCCGAACCTGGGGCTGTGGCTGCGGGACGGGTTGTGGATCGTGGTTGTCCTCCTGCAGTACACCAGCAGCCTGCTGGCCGCCACCAGGGGCTGGCAGATCACCTCCGCCGAGCACTGGACCGAGCGGTACGACCTGATCCTCATCATCGCGCTGGGCGAGTCCGTCATCTCGGTCGGTGTCGGCGGCGACCTGATCGGTAAGGCGGTGACCTGGCCGGCCGTGCCGGCGGCCATCCTGGGAATCCTTTTCACGGCGGCGCTGTGGTGGGCGCACTTCGACATGATCGGCCCGGCCGCCCGGATCACGCTGCACGCCGCCCAGGGCCACCCCCGGGTGGCGATGGCCCGCGACGCGTACGCCTACCTCTACCTGCCGATGATCGCCGGCGTGATCCTGTTCGCGATCGGCGCGGAGGCCGTGGTACTCACCATCACCGAGCCGGCGGGTGGGGCGGGCGAGCACGCGCCCGGACCCGCCGTGCCGATGCTGTTCGCCGGGGTGATGCTCTACCTGGCCGCCGACGTGGCGTTCCAGCTCCGCACGTTACGCACCGTGACGTGGACCCGGATCGGCACGCTCGTGGCGCTCGCGCTCGGGCTCCCCGTCGCCCAGCACTTCCCGGCGCTCGGGGCGCTCGCCCTGCTGACGGCCATCTGCGTCGCCCTCGTCGTCGTCGAACTGGTGGTGTTCGCGGACTCCCGGCGTGCCCTGCGTCAGGCCGTGTACGAGGAGAAGACCGTCTACGAGGCCAGCGAGGCCGCCTGGCGGGCCCGCTGGCACGAGGAGGGCCCGCAGAAGCCGACGGAGTGACGCCGGTGGAGGGGCCGCCCGTCCGAAATGGTGGGACAGCCGAGCCGTAGCATCTGCGCGTGATCGAGATCGGCACCGAGGTCGACCTGTTCCATCCGCCCGCCCGGGTCTGGCGGGCGTTGACCGACGCGGCGTACCTGACCAAGTGGTTCGTCGAGGCCACGCCGGTGGCGGACGCCCCGGACCGGCTGTTGCTGCGGACAGCGGGACTGTCCGGCTTCGACGCCGACGTCGAGGCGACCGTGGTCGAGCGGCAGGCGCCGGAGCGGCTGGTGCTGCACTGCCGGGAGGGCGACCGGCAGACCGTGCTGACCTGCACGGTCGTTCCCACCAGCCACGGCTGCCGGCTGTCCCTGCACGAGATGCTGGAGCAGGGCGAGTGGAACGACGCGCAGGGCGACCGCCGGGCGGAGCAGCACCAGCAGGCGCTGGCGGTACGGCTGCCGGCGATCCTCGACTGGCTGGCGTTCCAGCAGGTCGACCTGCGTCGCGCCGAGGGCGGACTGACCGCCGAGCTTCCGGTGGTCCGGTTGCTCGGCGACGGCCGGACCCGGACCAGACGGCTGGGGGCGGTGCTGATCGGCGCGTTGGCGGTCCTCCTCCTGGCCGTGGGGGCGGGCGTGTGGGCGACGCGGCGGCCGACGGCCGAACTCCCGGACGCCACGCCCCCGTCGACTCCGCTGGTGCTCCCGACCGCCACCAGCGCCGCGCCCCGGCCCACCCCGACCAGGACGGCGACCGCCGGGAGCCGGCGCAGTGCCACGCCCCACCCCACCCCGACGGCCAGGCCCAGTCGTACGCCGGGCGCGACCGCACCGTCCGCCCCCGCCCTGACCGCCCGCTACGAGACCGTCTCCGACCGGCTGCTGGGCTACCGGGGCGCGGTGACGCTCACCAATCCCGGCAGCGCGGCGAAGGAGGGCTGGACGGTGATCGTGACGCTCGGCGCGAGAGCCTCGATCGGCAACGTCAACGGGGCGGAGGCCAGCCAGAACGGGAAGGTGGTCACCTTCACCGGTTCGGCCGTGCCGGCCGGGGGTTCGATGACGTTCCGGTTCGACGTCCGAGATCCGGACGCGTCGGTCACCGCGCCCGAGGGCTGCACGGTCGATGGTGAGGCGTGCGCCGGCCTGTAGTGGCGGCGGGGCCGCCGTCCAGCGGGCACGGCCCGCCAGGGGCGGCCCCAACCGGAGCCGACGTCAGCCTCGGAGGTGGGTCAGGCTTGCGGCAGACCCTGGTGGTTGAGGTAGAGCACGACGCGGAACTGCTCGCCGTCGTCGTACAGCAGGAACGACGACGCGAGCGGCACCGGTCGGCCGCCGTCGACCCGGGACGCCGTCCAGTCGGTACGGGCCAGAACGTACCGGTCGTCGAGGCGGTCACAGGCCACGCCGGTCAGCGTCGCCGGACCCAACCCGAGGTCGGCGAACAGTTGCGCCCGACCGGGCAGCGCGGCGAGGAACGCGGCACGGGACACCGGCCGGGCGCCGCTCTCGTCGGCCAGCAGGAACGGATCGGCGAAGCAGCCGCCGACCGCGGGATCGTCCGCGGGGTCGGACGCCGGGGCGAGAACGGCGAGGAAGCTACGCACGCGGCTGTCGAGCGAGCCGATGGAGGCGTTGGGCAAGGCGACCGGTCCTTTCCGGAGGGCGACCGCGCCGGGACGGCGGGCCGTCGGTGGCACCCCGGGCGGCGCGACGAAGCGCGCCCCCGCAGGGGCCGCCACGCTACCAGTCACAATCGGACATAATACCACATTATTTCACGAAAATCAAGTACCAGGTGGACCGCTCACCGCACCGTTCGGCCGACACCGCCGGAACCGGAAACGCCCCGCCACCGGGGGGAGCCGGCGGCGGGGCGAGGAACCGGGCGGATCAGGCCTCGGTGAGCTGGCCGCGTAGCTTGGTCAACGCACGGGCGAGCAGCCGGGAGACGTGCATCTGGGACACCCCGACCCGGGCGGCGATCTCGCTCTGGGTCAGGTTGCCGTAGAAGCGGAGGGTGAGGATCCGCTGCTCCCGCTCGTCGAGTGTGGCCAGCGCCGGCCCGAGCGAGGCGCGCAACTCGGCCAGCTCGTACTCGCCGTCCTCGGTGCCGAGGGTGTCGCCCAGCTCGGTGGCGCTGTCACTGTCGCCGATGGGGGTCGACAGCGACACGGCGTTGTAGGCGCGAGCCCCTTCCAGGCCCTCGAGGACCTCTTCCTCGGTGAGGTCGAGGTGGGCGGCGATGTCGGCGACCGTGGGGGCCCGGTTGAGGGTCTGGGTGAGGGTGCCGTTCGCCTCGGAGATGCGCAGCCGCAGCTCCTGCAGTCGGCGGGGCACCCGGATGTTCCAGGTGCGGTCGCGGAAGTGCCGCTTGATCTCGCCGAGGATGGTCGGGATGGCGAACCCCGCGAAGTCGACGCCGCGCGAGGCGTCGAACCGGTCCACCGCCTTGATCAGGCCGAGGGCCGCCGTCTGGGCCAGATCCCCGGTGGGCTCACCCCGGCCGCTGTAGCGGGCCGCGAGGTGGTTGGCCAGCGGCAGCCACGCCTCGATGACCTGGTTGCGCAGAGCCTGCCGGTCCGGGTGCTCCGCGGGCAGCGCGGCAAGGGCGGCAATCAGCTCGCTGGCCCGCGTCTCCTCGCCGGTGGTGGCCGTGCGGTGCACGTCGGTTGTCGTCGTCGGCGCGATGGTCGTCGTAGTCATGCTGCCCTTCCTGTCCTGGGGAGACGGCGCCTCCCAGCACCGGTCGTGCCAGTCACCCTAGACCAAAGGCTGGCCACCAATCAACCGAACGGACGATGGACAAAGCGCCCAACGGTGTACAAATACTGCCCAGAGCCCCGGGTAACGGGAGTGGCGCGCGCCACCGGACGGCCCCGCGAAGAGGCGCCACGACCAGCACCGGCGGGACCGCGCCGCGTGGACCAGCGCAGGTCGACCGCCAGTGCGGGTGGCCGCAAGCCACTGGTCAGCCCTGGCGGGCCTTCTGCCGCGGATCCGCCTTGTTGAGCACGAAGACCTTGCCCCGCCGGCGCACCACGATCGAGTTCATCTTCCGCTTCAGTCCACGGAGGGAGCTTCGGACCTTCATTCCGGTTCACCCCATTCCTGCTGGATTCTCGGCTGTCCGGATCGCGTACCCGACGCCGGCGCGGTCATGCGGGAGGGGCTGGTGGCCGGGACGGCCGTTGGACGCCGGCGTCCAGCGGCCGTCGCGCTGTCCGGCAGCGGGTGAAGGAAGTCGATTGGCCGGTGCCACCGGTGTGGCTAGCGGGAGACGCGCCGGCGCACCTCGTCGAGCATCCCGTCGACGGAGCCGGCCGGGTCGGTCACCGGGAACTGCACCGCGCGTACCACCGACTCCGGGTCGATCAGCAGCGTCAGCCGCTTGAACCGCTGCACCCCACCCGCTCGGAAGGTGGGCAGCAGCAGACCGGCGCCGAGCCGACCGTCCTCGTCGGACAGCAGCGGGTACGGCAGGCGGGCGTGCTCGGCGAAGGCGCGGAGCTGGTCGGGCCGCTGGGTGCTCGCGCCGCGCACCTCGGCGCCGGCGGCGTGGAAGAGCTCGTGCCGGTCGGCGTACGTCCGGGACTCGAGGGTGCACCCGACGGCGCCGGGGATCTCCCCCCAGGCCGGCGGGAGGCCCTGGGCCCCCGGCGCGAACGCCCCCGGAAACAGGTAGAGGACGGTCCACCGGCCAGGCGGGGCGGGCGGCTCCTCCCCGCCGTCGTGCCGGCGCAACGTCATGTCCGGTACGCGGCGGCCGACCAGCCGGTGCACCCGGCGCGCCTCTGCGGAGTCGGCCGCCGCGATGGCGGTGAGCCCGCCGTCGCCCATCACGTGCCGGGTCCCCCAGTCCTGCAGGGCGACCAGCACCGGCAGCAGCGCCTCGCCCTTGCCGGTCAGCAGGTAGTCGTGGCGCGGCGGGTGGGCCGAGTACGGCCGGCGGTGCAGCACCCCCTGCTCGACCAGGCCGCCGAGCCGCTCCGTGAGCGCCCGCCGGCTGACCCCCAGCTCCCGCTGCAACGCGTCGAACCGGGTGGTGCCGCCGGCGACCTCGCGGACGATCAGGAAGGTCCACCAGTCGCCGAGCACGCCCAGGGCCTGGGCGATGCCGCAGTCGGCGTCGCCGAGATCCGCGCGCCTCACATCCCCACCTCCCGCTCGACCGGCCGACTCGACTATAGTCCGTTCCAGATTGGAACTCACTGGGCTCGGATCGGGGGTTGACGGCATGTCCGTCGGGCAGGGGGCCAGGCCCGGCGTGTTCTGGCGCTGGTGGGCGGCCGGCACGACCAGCTCGGTGGGGTCGGCGGTCGGGGCGGTCGCGCTGCCCTTGACCGCGCTCACCGTGCTGGACGCGTCCCCGTTCGAGATGGGGCTGATCGCCGCGGCGAGCTACGTCGCCTGGCTGGTCATCGGGCTGCCCGCCGGCGTGATCGTGCAGCGGCTGCCGCTGCGCGGCGCGCAGGTGGGCGCCGACCTGGCCCGGGCACTCGCGGTCGTCTCCATCCCGCTCGCCTGGTGGTGGGACCTGCTGACCGTCGCCCAGCTGGTGATCGTGGCGCTGGTGGTCAGCTTCGCCAACGTGCTCTTCGACGTCGCCAACGCCACCTTCCTGCCCGCCATCGTCTCGCGGGAGCAGCTGCACGCCCGCAACAGCCTCACCTCGGCCACCCACGCCGGCACCCAGCTCAGCGGGCCGTCCCTCGGCGGCCTGGCGGTGCAGGCGCTCGGCGCGGTGCCGGCCGTGCTCGTCGACGCGGCCAGTTACCTGGTCTCCGCCGCGCTGCTGTGGTCCCTGCCCGCCCGCCGCGGCGACGCCCCGGACCACCGGCCGCCGGTGCGCACCATGATCGGCGAGGGCTGGCGGTACGTAACCCGCCATCCGATCATGGGGCCGACCATGTGGACCGCCACCGCGGTGAACTTCGTCTGCGGCGCCCAGCTGGCGGTCTACCCGCTCTACCTGGTCCGGGAGCTGCACGCCCCGGCCGCCCTGGTCGGTGTGCTGCTCGCGGTCGAAGGGATCGGGTCGCTGGTCGGTGCCACCCTGACCCCGTGGATCACGAAGCGGTGGGGCACGGCCCGGTCCCTGGTGGTCGCCTGCCTGATCGGGGTCGGCGGCGCGTTCCTGGTGCCGATCGGCGCCGGCTGGCCGGCGTACCTGGCGTTCGCCGCCGGCAACGTGTTCTTCGCCGGCGGCGTGGTGGTGCTCAGCGTGACCACCCGCACCTACCGGCAGACCGCCAGCCCGCCGGACCTGCTCTCCCGGGTGATGGCCACGGTCCGCTTCGTCTCCTGGGGCGCCATCCCCGTCGGCGGGGTGGTCGCCGGCGCGCTGGCCGGCCTCGCCGGGGCGCGACCGACGCTCCTCGTGTTCGCCGCGGCGACCGTGCTGGCGCCCCTGGCCCTGCTCCTGTCCCCCGTACGCGGGCTGCGCGACCTCGCCGACCTGGGGGTCGACGACCCGACCGAGCGGCCGACAGTCCCGGTCGGCTGACCGCCGCCCACCGGCGGCTTCCATCGGGCGGCACCGCCGTCACCGCCGCACGGCGGCCAGGACCCGGGCGAGGCCGTTGCGGGTCGCCAGGCCAAGCCGGGTACGCGGTACCAGCAGCGCGGCGGAGTACCGGGCCGCCCGCCGCTTCGGCTCTGTACGCCGCCGGTGCCCCGCCTCGTACGAGCGGAACGCCGACAGGTGGTCGGCGGCGGCGAGCGCCTCGGCGAGAGCATGCGCGCCGGCGATGGCGAGACTGGAGCCGTCGCCGAACAGCGACACGCACGAGGCGGCGTCGCCGACGAGCACGATCCGGCCCCGCGACCAGCGGGGCAGGTGCACCCGGCTCACGCTGTCGAAGTAGAGGTCGTCGGCGGACCGCACCCGGTCGAGCAGTTCCGGCACCCGCCAGCCCACGTCGCCCTGGTACGCCCCGAGGACGAGCCGCTTGTGCTGGGCGAGGTCCCGGTGGTCGAAGCAGTCGACCATCGGGCCACGGAAGATGAGGGCGGCGAGGGCGCAGCCCCGGGCCGGGTGCACGGACGCCAGCCGGCCCGGGGTGTTGTACAGCAGCACGTCGTACGGGTCGTCGGCGGGCCCACCGAGCGGCAGGGTGGCCACCCACACACCGAGGTGCCGCACGTGCGCTGACTCCGGCCCGAAGGCGAGGCGGCGCACCGCCGAATGCAGGCCGTCCGCCCCGACGACCAGGTCGAACCGGCCGGGCGCACCGCGGGCGAAGGTGACGTCGACACCGGCGGGATCCTCGGCCAGCCCGGTGATGCTGTCGCCGTAGCGGAACTCGGCCTGGTCGGCGGCGGCCTGGTGCAGGATCGCGGCGAGATCGGCGCGGGGGATCTCCAGCTCGGTGCTGTGCGGGGCGCGGGTGGCGGCCATCGGCACCCGGGCGACGGTCGCCCCGGCGGCGTCGACCAGCCGTACGCCGGTCACCGGGGTGGCGGCCGAGCGCAGCACGTCCCGCAGGCCCATCGCCTCGACCACCGGGAGCGCGGGGCCGCGCACGTCGACCGGGGCGCCGCTGGACCGCTGCCCCGCGGCGCGCTCGACGACCGTGGGCCGGAAGCCGTGCCGGGCCAGCCACCAGGCGAGGGTGTTGCCGGCGATGCCGGCCCCGGAGATGAGCACGGTCCGCACGACCCCGAGGCTAGTCCAGGCCTCCCGTCCGGCCGCCCGTCGCAGCAACCGCCGCACCGCCGCGCGTTTCCCTGCAGCTCTCTTGACACCAAAAGCTAATAGCATTAGCTTTCTGGCTACAGCAATTAGCTAGGTCCGCTGGGGCCTCAGTGGGATTCCTCCCATCCCTGCCCCGCCCCCTCAACGAGTCAAGGAGCCTCCGATCAGCCGGGTCCGAGTCGGTGCGGCCGCCCTCGCCGCCGCAGCCTTCATGTTCGTCCTCTACCCCGCCCTCCGCCCCTGGCACGACGAGTCCACCGCAGCCGGCGCCCTCGCCGCGATGTCCGCCGACACCTGGGTGCCCGCGCACACATTCGCCATGATCGGTATCATCCTGGTGCCGCTCGGCCTGCTGGCCCTCGCCCAGGCCGTCACCGGCACCCCGGCCGGCCGCACCGCCATCACCGCCTTCGTCACCAGCGCCGTCGGCAGCGGCCTGGTCCTGCCCTACTACGGCGCTGAGGCGTTCGGCCTGCACGCGATCGCGACCCAGGCCGTGTCCAACCCGCAGATCGACATCCTCGCCATGGCCGACCACGTACGGTTCGATCCGGTGGCGGGCACCAGCTTCCTGGCGGGCCTGCTGGCGCTCGGCATCGGCGCCGCCCTCGCCGCAGTGGCGGTCTGGCGCAGCAGCCTGATGCCCAAACTCAGCGCGGCGCCGTTCGCCCTCGGCTTCCTCACCTTCCTGCCACAGTTCTTCACCCCAGCGGCCATCCGCATCGGGCACGGCGCGCTGGTCGGCGCCGGACTGCTCTGGCTCGCCGCAGCGCTGTGGCGGACGGGCTCCACGCGCTGACCGACTGTCCGACCCGGCCGGTCCCGCCAACGTGGCGTGGCGGGACGGTCAGTCCGACCGAACGGCGGCGGCGACCCGGCGGACCCGCTCCGCGTGGGTGAGCACGGCGACGTTGTCGACGTACTGGTCCACCGCGCCGACCGGCGGGCAGGCCCGCAGCTCCGGGTCGGTGACGGCGGCCCGCAGCGCGGCGACGAACCGGTCCGCGTCCAGGACCAGGAACGGGCGGTGGTGGAACTGCCGCACGGTCGGGTCGACCGGGGCGGCCAGCCCGGTGTCGTTGGTCCAGGCGGCAACGGTCTCCAGCGCCCGGACCAGCCCGGCCTGTCGCTCCGGCCAGCCGCCCGGCCCGAGAGCGGCGGCCAGCGCGTCCAGCACGGGAGCCGCCGGCGGCAGCGCGGCGAAGACGGTGCCGAGCCACTTCGCGTACGGGGGCCAGCGACGGTGCAGCAGCAGGCCGAGGCGCATCAGGTCCCGGGCCAGCCCGCCGGTCACCACCCGGCTGCCCAGCTCGTCGCCGACCTCGGCGCACCGGCCGGCCAGGTGCTCGGCCTGGCCGATCCGGTGCCAGCCGGCCGCCAGCACGTACCGCCAGACGTCGTCCGGATACCAGGCGAGACGAGCGCGGGCCGAGGTGAGCGCCCCGTCGAGCCCGTCGTGAAAGACCGCCCCGCCGGTCAGCTCGGCCAGCCGCTGAGTGGGCACGGCCAGCCAGTCCGCCACCGCCAACCCGGCGCGCGGGTCGCAGCCCAGCCGCCCGCACAGCCACCCGCCCAGCTCGTCGACGGTCACCCCGTGCCGGTCGCCATCGGCCCGTACCACGCCGAGCCGGACGTCCGGGCCGCCGGCGAACCGGGTCGGCCAGCCGAGGAACTCCGCCGGCAGCTCCGCGTCCAACACCGCCAGCACGGGCGCGACGTCGGCGGGATCGGCGACGAAGAGCTGCGTACGCGGCCCCCAGTCGTGGTCGGTGGAGCGCGGGGTGTCCAGCCCAAGCAGCTCCGAGCCGCCGTCGAGCAGCCCGGCGGCGTACCGGAGGCCGGGCAGGCGGCGGGCCACCAGCGGGGCGATCACCTCGTCGTGGAAGAGCCGGCAGAGCGTCAGTCCGGGTACGAACGCCATGCCGTCAGTCTGCCGGTCCGGCACCGGGCCACCCAGCGGTTATCGGTCCACCGGCCGCGGTGTGCCGATAGCCTGGGCGAAAGACGTGCAGGGGGGCGGCGCGGTGTCGGAGAGCGGTCGAACGGCCGTACGGCGTCGCCGGCTGTTGTGGGCCGGCGTCCTCGCCGTGGTCGGGCTGGCGCTGCTCCTGGTCGGCCTGATCGTCGCCAACGGGACCCTGGCCTGGGTCGAGGTGGCGCTGGCGATCGTCCTGCTGGTCGCGAGCTACGCGCTGCAACGGCTGGCCCGCCGGGAGACCCTGTACCGCCACGACGGCGGCTGACGTCAGGGCACGATCACCGTCCCCCACCTCGTCACACCGCTGTGCCAATCTGGTGGCGTGGCACACCAACCCCCGATCCTGCTGATCGACTCCCCCAGCCTCTACTTCCGCGCCTACTTCGGCATCCCCGAGTCCGCCGCGAAGACGGACGACGGCCAGCCGGTCAACGCCGTCCGCGGCTTCCTCGACATGCTCGCCCAGCTGGTCCGCACCCGCCGCCCCGACCGCATGGTCTGCGCGCTGGATCATGACTGGCGCCCGGCGTGGCGGGTGGAGCTGCTGCCGTCGTACAAGGCGCACCGGGTCGCGCCGGAGGGCGGCGAGGTGGTGCCGGACACCCTCTCCCCGCAGGTGCCGATGATCCTGGAGGTGCTCGACGCGTTCGGCATCACCGCCGTCGGCGCCACCGGCTACGAGGCCGACGACGTGCTCGGCACCCTGTCGGTGACCCAGCCCGGCCCGGCGGAGGTGGTCTCCGGCGACCGGGACCTGTTCCAGCTCGTCGACGACGCCCGCCAGGTGCGGCTGCTCTACATCGGGCGGGGCGTGGCCAAGCTGGACGACTGCGACGACGCCGCCGTCCGCGCCCGCTACGGCGTCCCCGCCGACCGCTACGCCGACTTCGCCGCCCTGCGCGGTGACCCGAGCGACGGGCTGCCCGGGGTGCCCGGGGTCGGCGAGAAGACGGCCGCCCGGCTGATCGAGCGATACGGCGGGCTGCCCGGCATCCTCGCCGCGCTGGACGACGGCGAGTCCGGCTTCGCCCCCGGCCTGCGCACCAAGCTGGCGGCGGCCCGTGACTACCTGGCCGTCGCGCCGAAGGTCGTCCAGGTCGCCACGGACGTGCCACTGCCGCAGCTGGCCACCGCGCTGCCGACCGCGCCCGCCGACCCGGACCGGCTGTTGGAGCTGGCGCAGCGGTGGAACCTCGCCGGCTCGTGCCGCCGCCTGGTGGACGCCCTCGCCGCCCGATCCTGACCTTCGGCGTCGCCCCCGGGGGCGCGGAGATCCGCCCGGACGGCCAGGGCCGCGACGATCAGGCGGCGGCGTGGTAGGCCAGCACGCCCCGGTTGACGGCGGCGATGGCCTGCCGGGCGGTGGCCCGCAGCTCGGTGGAGGCACCACCGGAGTCGGCGAGCTGGCCGAGCAGGTCGACCACCTGCCGCGCCCAGCGGACGAAGTCGCCGGCAGGCATCTCGCCGTCGATCTGGTGGCCGCTGGCGAGCACCTTGGCGAGGGCCTCCCCGCGCGCCCACCGGTAGATCGGCCAGGCGAACCCGAGGTCGGGCTCCCGGGTGACGGCGAGGCCGCGGCCGGCCTCGTCCGCCTCGATGTCGCTCCACAGCTTCAGCGTCTCGTCGACCGCGTCGGCGACCGGCCCGCGCGGCAGCGAGGCCCGCTCGTCGACGTCCCGGCGCGCCTCGAAGACCACCACCGACACGGCGGCGGCCAGCTCGGCCGGGGACAGGCCGTCCCACACCTTGCGCCGCAGGCACTCGGCGACCAGCAGGTCGGCCTCGGTCCAGATCCGGCCGAGCATCCGGCCGGCGTCGGTGACCTCGCCGTCGGCGGAGAGATAGCCGCGCGCGGTCAGCAGCGCCACGATCCGGTCGAAGGTGCGGGCCAGCGAACCGGTCCGGCCGGCGACCCGCTGGCGCAGCTCCTCGGTGTCGCGTTCCAGGCGGCGGCGCCGCTCCGCCCAGCGGGCGTGCTCCTCCCGATCGGCGCAGGCGTGGCAGGGGTGCCGGCGCAGCTCGGCGCGGAGCTGGCTGAGCCGGTGGTCCTCGCCGACCGCCTGCCGGGAACGCCCGCCCCGCCGGCCGCCGTGCCGGTCCAACCCGGTGCCACTGACCGCTGCGGCGAGATCCCGCCGCGCCGCCGGGGACCGGTGATTGAAGTGCTTGGGCACCCGGATCCGGGCAAGCACCTCGGCCGGGGTGGTGAAGTCGCCGGGGCTGACCCGCCCGGCCCAGCGGTCCTGAGTCAGCACCAGCGGCCGCGGCTCGCCGAAGCCGCCGGTGGCCGGGTCGAGCACCACGGCCAGGCCGGCCCGCCGCCCGGAGGGCACCCGGATCACGTCGCCCACCCGCAGCCGCTCCAGCGAGGCGACGGCGGCCGCCTTGCGCTGGGTCTGCCCCTGCCGGGCCAGCGCGCGCTCCCGGTCGGCGATGGCCACCCGCAGGGCGAAATACTCGTCGAAGTCGCCGTGGTGGCAGGCCGCCTCCGCGCCGTACGCCTCGATCGTCTCGGTGTTGCGCTGCACCTGCCGGGCCAGGCCGACCACCGACCGGTCCGCCTGAAACTGGGCGAACGACGACTCCAGCAGCGCCCGGGCCGGCTCCGCGCCGACGCTGCCGACCAGGTTGACGGCCATGTTGTACGACGGCCGGAAGCTGGACCGCAGCGGGTAGGTGCGGGTGGAGGCCAGGCCGGCGACGTGCCGGGGGTCGGTCTCCGGCGACCAGACCACTACCGCGTGCCCCTCGACGTCGATGCCCCGCCGGCCGGCCCGCCCGGTGAGCTGCGTGTATTCCCCCGGGGTGAGGTCGACGTGCGCCTCCCCGTTGAACTTCACCAGGCGTTCCAGCACCACGCAGCGGGCCGGCATGTTGATGCCCAGCGCCAGGGTCTCGGTGGCGAAGACCGCCTTGACCAGGCCACGGACGAACAGCTCCTCGACGACCTCCTTGAACGCGGGCAGCATGCCGGCGTGGTGGGCGGCGAGCCCCCGCTCCAGACCGTCGAGCCACTCCCAATAGCCCAGCACGGACAGGTCCTCGCCGGGAATCGCGGTGACCCGGGACTCGACCACCCGGCGGATCTCGGCCCGCTCCTCGGGGGACGTGAGCCGCAGCCCGGCCGCGAGGCACTGCTGCACGGCGGCGTCGCAGCCGGCCCGGCTGAAGATGAACAGGATCGCCGGGAGCAGCCCCTCCCGGTCGAGCCGGTCGACGATGTCGGGACGCATCGGGCCGCGCCAGCGGGGGCCCCGCCGCCCGAACCCGGGGCCGGCGCTGCGCCCCTCCCCCAGCTCGAGGCGGCGCATCGTGTCCCGGGTGTAGCGCAGCAGCTCCGGGTGCACGTCGTGCTTGCGGGCGGCGTCGGCGTCGTGGAACAGGTCGAACATCCGCTTGCCGACCAGCATGTGCTGCCAGAGCGGCACCGGCCGGTGCTCGCTGACCACCACCGCGGTCTCGCCCCGCACGGTGACCAGCCAGTCGGCGAACTCCTCGGCGTTGGAGACGGTGGCCGACAGCGAGACCAGGGTGACCGAGGCGGGCAGGTGAATGATCACCTCTTCCCACACCCCGCCGCGGAACCGGTCGGCGAGGTAGTGCACCTCGTCCATCACCACGTAGGCCAGCCCCTCCAGGGTGGCCGAGCCGGCGTAGAGCATGTTGCGCAGCACCTCGGTAGTCATCACCACCACGGGCGCGTCGCCGTTGATCGCGTTGTCGCCGGTGAGCAGGCCGACCTGGTCGGCGCCGTAGCGATCCACCAGGTCGTGGTACTTCTGGTTGGACAGCGCCTTGATCGGAGTGGTGTAGAAGCACTTGCGCCGAATGGCCGGCTCCTCGCCGCCAGCCGCCGCCGGCCGCCCCGGCGCGCCCCGCAGCGCCAGGTGCACGGCGAACTCGCCGACCACCGTCTTGCCGGCGCCGGTCGGCGCGCAGACCAGCACCCCGCTGCCCCGCTCCAGGGCCTCGCACGCCTCGCGCTGGAAGTCGTCGAGATCAAACCCCAGCTCTTGGGCGAATTCGTGCAGGGCCGGGAAGGCGGAGGCCTGCGCGGCCCGGCGGCGCGCCGCGGCGTACCGCTCGGCGGGGCTCGACATGCCTCCAAGATTAATCGGTACGGCCGACGACCACCGGCCAAGGCCGTCCGGCAGGACGGTCGGAGCGGGTCGGTAGGGTGCACGACGTGCCGGACCATGCCGAACCGCCCCAAGCCTCGAGCGGCGCCGACGACGCCGTCCGCCCGAGCACGTCCCGTCGGCCCGTGGAGGCGGTGCTCTTCGACTTCCACGGCACGCTCGCGCAGGTCGAGGAGCCGCGCGAGTGGGTGCTGGCCGCGGCGGCGGCGTGCGGGGTGGAACTGGACCGGGTCCGGGCCACCGCGCTGGCCGACCGGCTGCTGACCGCCGGCCGGGCCGGCGGCCCGCTCCCGGCCCGGGTACCGCCCGGGCTCGCCGAGCTGTGGGCCGACCGTGATCTCTACCCGCACGCCCACCGGGGCGCGTACACCGGGCTCGCCGAGACGGTCGACGCCGGCATCGAGGGGTTCGCCGACGCGCTCTACGACCGGCTGCTGATCCCCGACGGCTGGGTGCCGTACCCGGACACCGAGGCGGTGCTGACCGCGCTGCGGGCCGCCGGGGTGAAGGTGGCGGTGGTCAGCAACATCGGCTTCGACCTCCGGCCGCTCTTCGCCGCCTGGAAGCTGGACGGGCTGATCGACGCGTACGCCCTGTCGTACGAGGTGGGGCGCTGCAAGCCGGACCCAGGGATCTTCTGGCGGGCGTGCGGGATGCTCGGCGTCGACCCGGAGCGGGCGCTGATGGTGGGCGACACTCCCGCCGACGCGGGGGCCGTGCGGGCCGGCTGCGCCGTGCTGGTGCTGCCCTGCGCCGACGCCGGCGCCCCCAACGGGCTCGGCGCCGTCCTCGACCTCGCCCTGCCCACCGAGGCATGATCCATCCGAGCCCGGGGACGCGGCAGGGATGCCCGGACCGCGCCGGCTCGACGTCCCGGTGAACAGCCGCCGGCTCGACGGCGGCCAGCTGGGCGGGGTCGGCCTGGTGCTCGGCGGGGCGCTGTCGGTGCAGTTCGGGTCGGCGGTCGCCGCGCTGCTCTTCCCGCACACCGGGGTGGCCGGGGCCGTGACCCTGCGGCTGGGCATCGGCGCGCTGCTGATGCTGGCCGGGTGCCGGCCGCGGCTGCGCGGGCACGGCCGCGCCGACTGGATCGCCGTGCTCGCCTTCGGGCTGGCCCTGGCCGGGATGAACTCGATCTTCTACCAGGCCATCAACCGGATCCCGCTGGGGCCGGCGGTGACGCTGGAGGTCCTCGGGCCGCTGGCGCTGTCCGTGCTCACCGCCCGCCGTCGGGCCGCCTGGTGGTGGGCCGGGCTGGCCCTGGCCGGGGTGGCCCTGCTCGGGCAGGGCGGCTTCGCGCGGCTGGACCCGGTGGGCGCGGGGCTGGCGCTGGCCGCGGGCACGATGTGGGCGGCGTACATCGTCTGCTCGGCACGGGTGGGCGGACGATTCCCCCGCGCCGACGGGCTGGCCCTGGCGCTGGCGGTGGCGGCCCTGGTCACCCTGCCGATCGGGCTGGTCGGGTCGGGCAGCCGGCTCTGGCACCCGGCGGTGCTGGGGCTCGGCACCGGACTGGCGCTGCTCGCCTCGGTGCTGCCGTACACCCTGGAGCTGCTGGCGCTGCGGCGGTTGCCCACCGCGACCTTCGCGGTGTTGATGAGCCTGGGGCCGGCGATCGCCGCGCTGGCCGGCTGGCTGGTCCTCGACCAGCAGCTGCACCCGCTGGAGGTCCTCGCGATCGGCCTGGTCATCGCCGCCAGCGTCGGCGCGGTCCGGGCCGGCAGCCCGGCCACCGCGCCCGCCGAGGTCACCCCCGGCGACCCGGTCAGCGAAGCAGCCGCACCGCCGCCGGCACCGCGCTGATCCGCACCGGCAGGTCGAACGCCCGCTCCCCGTCCACGTACGTGGTGATGCCGGCCGCGTCCAGCTCCACCGTGCGGGCCCGGTAGCTGCGCACGAGCGGATGGTCGACGTGGGTGCCCTGGTAGATGCGGGGCTTCACCCGGATCAGGGTGCGCCGGTCGAACCGTCCGCCGACCACCACGTCCAGCAGCCCGTCCGTCGGGTCGGCGGCCGGGCAGATCCGCATCCCGCCGCCGTAGCTGGCGCAGTTGCCGACCGCGACGAGCACCCCGTCCACCTCGTGCTCCTCGCCGTCGAGGCGCAGCCGGTAGCGGCGCGGCCGCAGCCGGGCCAGCTCGACCAGGATCGCCAGGTCGTAGCGGCGAGGGCCGCGCGGCCAACGCATCCGGTTGGCCCGCTCGTTGACGATCGCGTCGAAGCCGGCCGCCAGCACCGCCCCGTACCAGCGGACGGCGCCGTCGGCGGCGGTCAGCCGGGCCAGGTCGACGGGGTGGATCCGGCCGTCCCGCAACGCCTCGACGATCACCTCGACGGCCGCGACCGGGTCGGTGGGGAACCCGGTGTCGGCGGCGAAGTCGTTACCCGTGCCGGCGGGGACCGGGCCGAACGGCACCGCCGTACCGGCGACGGCCTGCAACGCCCGGTGAACCGTGCCGTCCCCGCCGACCGCCACCAGGGCGGCGGCGCCGTCGGTGACCGCGGCGTGGCAGGCCGCCTCCGCCTCCTCCGGGGTGCCCGCCTCCAGCAGCCGGACCGGCCGGCCCGCGCCCGCCAGCCGGTCCACCAGCCGGGGCAGCAGGCCACGATGCCGCCCCCGGCCGGCGCTCGGGTTGGCGAGCACGGCGACGGGGCCGGGCGGAACAAGATCGTGCGCGGTCACGGCGAGCACCGTACGGCACGACCCGCCCCGCTCACCAGGGGAGACAGCCCCCCGTTGGCGGGTCGTGGGAGGCCGGGTGGCGGTGAAGCCGGCGGCGTCCACAGTGCCGCGCGCACCACACCGGCAGTCAAAAGGTGATGCGCACCTTCAGCGCGGTGCGCTCATCCATCGCCCGGTAGCCGTCCGGCACCCCATCGAGGGTCACCGACCGGTCGAAGACCGGGGACGGGTCGATGGTGCCGTCGAGCACGTCCGCGAGCAGCTCCGGCAGGTACGCGCGGGCCGGCGCCACGCCGCCAGCGAGGGCCACGTTGCGGTTGAACATCTGCCGGATGACGACGCCCGCGCTACCACCGTGTGGGACGCCGACGTAGCCGACCGTGCCGCCGTCGCGGGCGATCGAGATCGCCGTACGCATCGACTGCTCCGTGCCCACCGCCTCCAGCACGGCGTGCGCGCCCTGCCCCTTGGTCAGCTCCCGGACGGCGGCGACCGCCGCGTCGCCCCGCTCGGCGACCACGTCGGTGGCCCCGAACAGCCGCGCGATGTCGGTGCGGGCGGGGTGCCGGCCCAGCGCGATGATCTGCTCGGCGCCGAGCCGCTTCGCGGCGAGCACCCCGCAGAGGCCGACCGCGCCGTCACCGACGACGGCGACCGTCGCGCCTGGGCGGACCCGGGCGGCCAGCGCGGCGTGGTGACCGGTGGACATGACGTCGGACAGGGCCAGCATCGCGGTGAGCAGCCGCTCGTCGCCGGCCGCCTCGGCGGGCAGCTTCACCAGGGTGCCGTCGGCGTACGGGACGCGGACCGCCTCCCCCTGGCCGCCGTCGGAGCCCGGCGAACCCCAGAAGCCGCCGTGCGGGCAGGAGGTGTGCAGGCCCTCGCGGCAGAAGTCGCAGACGCCGTCGGACCAGACGAACGGGGCCACCACGAGGTCACCCACCCGCACCGAGCTCACCTCGGCGCCGGTGGCCTCGACCACGCCGAGGAACTCGTGCCCGATCCGCTGCCCGGGCTGCCGCGCGGCCACGCCCCGGTACGCCCACAGGTCGCTGCCGCAGATGCAGGCGAGCACGACACGGATGACGGCGTCGGTGGGGGTACGGACGGCGGCGTCCGGCACCTCCTCCACCCGGATGTCGTTCGGGCCGTGGATCACGGTGGCGCGCATGGGCGGTGTCCTCCCGATTGGGCGAGCGTGGGGCCGGCCGGCTGCGGCCGGCGGCGGGGCGAACCCCGCCCCGGGCGAACGCTAAACCCGCCGCCGGGACGCCGCCATCCGGCACGGCACGCGCATGGCCGGCCTCACCGCCGCCGCCCGATCGCCGCGGATCCCGGCCCGGACCACCCCGCCCGGCACCCGTGGACGGGCGTCAGCGGACGCTGAGCCGCTTGGTCACCGGCTCGACGCCCGGGCCACCGATCTTCAACGTCCAGTCCCCCGCGTCGGCGAGCGACACGATCGTCTCGGCCGCACCGCCGTTCGGGTCCGCGGTGACCCCGGCGACCTGCTTCCCGGACGGGTCGAGGATCTCCAGCGTCCGCGCCACCGGCGTCTTGTTCTCCACCTTGAACTGGAGCTTCGCGCCGGGCTCGGCGAACAGCCCGTCGGCGCCCGTGACGGCCTTCGTCGTCACCTCGATCCGGACCTCTCGGTCGTACGTCGGCTCCACCCCGGCGTTCACCCAGGTCGCGTCGTCGGTGACGGTGATCCTGGTACGGATGCCGTCGCCCTTCTGGCCCGGCTTGCAGGCCAGCTCGTAGAACCCGACGGAGAGGTTGGCCCGCAGCTCCCGGGTGAGCCCCGACGAGACGTCCTTCACCTCACCGACCGCCTTGGTGAAGCCGTCGCCCTGCCGGCCGTAGACGTACACCTCGGTGGTCTGTGACCCCCGGTTGGTCACCAGGAAGGTGGTCGCGCCCGGGGCGAAGCTGGTCGCGGTGATCTCGCAACTGGTGTCGGTGGCGGTGACCGCGACCTCGACGCCCCTGGGGGCGGCGTCGTCGTCCCCGCAGGCGGTGAGGGCGGCGGTGGCGGCGATCGCGGCGACCACGACGGCGGCGGTACGGATCTTCATCGTCTCTCCGGGGCGCAGGCCAGCGGACTGACCAGAACGGACACCGAGACGCCCGGGCCGCGCCCGGGAAGCCACGGCGAAGTCAGGTGAGTGTATGTGGGTCGGCGGGGCCCGGTGCGGCAGGGCGGTCAGGCCCGGGGGCCGGCCAGCCCGATGCCGATCACGTCGATCCGGCCCCACCGTCCGGGGACGTCGAGCAGTTCCACCCGACCGAACCGGGGCGGCACCGACGGCGCCATCAGCAGGTGCTCCCCGGACGGCTCGAGCCCGAGCAGGGCGCGCAGCAGCAGGAAGATGGCACCGGTCGCCATCGCCGCCGGACTGTTCGCGGTCGGGTAGCACACCGGGTAGCGGGTCAGGTCGCGGGGATAGCCGGCGAACGCCTCCGGCAGCCGGCCGTGGAAGTACCGGGACGCGTCGACCAACGCCTCGGCGATCCGGCCGGCCTCCTCGACCAGCCCGTACCGGCGCAGCCCCCAGGCGATCAGCGCGTTGTCGAACGGCCACACCGCGCCGAGGTGGTAGCCGAGCGGGTTGTACCGCGCCTGCCCCTCGGCGAGGGTGCGCACGCCCCAGCCGGAGAAGAGCCGCGGGCCGAGCAGGTGGTGGGCGACCTGCTCAGCCCGCTCCGGCGGCACGATCCCGCTCCACAGCAGGTGGCCCATGTTGGACGCCAACGCGTCGACCTGCCGGCCGTCGCCGTCCAGGGCGAGCGCGTAGTAGCCCCGGTCGGCGATCCAGAAGTCCCGGTCGAAGCGCTCCCGCAGGGCGGCCGCCTCCCGCTCCAGCCGCTCGGCATACGCCGGGTCGCCCCAGATCTCCCGGGCCAGCCGGGCCCCGCGCAGCTTCGCGTCGTACGCGTACCCCTGCAGCTCGCAGGTGGCCACGGGCGGCCCGGCCAGCCGTCCGTCGGCGTAGCAGATCGCCTCCGGTGAGTCCTTCCAGCCCTGGTTCCGCAGCCCGGTCTGCTCGTTGCGCCGCTGGTACCGGACGTAGCCGTCGCCGAGGATGTCGCCGTACTCGTCGATCCACTCCAGCGCCGCGCGGGTTTCCTGCTCGGCCTCCAGCACGAGCCCCGAGTCGCTGGTCCACCGCTCGTACTCGTCGAGCAGGATCACGTAGAGCGGGGTGGTGTCGGCGCTGCCGTAGTAGGGGGACTCCGGACGTTCCTCGAAGGCCGCCAGTTCGCTGTAGCGGAACTCGCGCAGGATCTTGCCGGGCTCCTCGTCGCGGAAGTCGTCGAGCACCGTGCCCTGGTCGATGCCGAGCATCCGCAGCGTCGCGTCGGCCAGTTCCGAAGCCACCGGCAGTGCCTCGAAGCTGGTCAGGATGCTGTCCCGGCCGGTGATGGTGGCGCCCCAGGGCAGGCCGGCGTTGGGCATCGACCGGTCTGGCAGGGTCAGGGGCGAGTAGCGCAGCGACGCCAGGTCCACCAGGCTGCGCCGGTAGGCCTCGGTCAGCGCGTTCCAGTCGCAGCTGAGCTGGGGCGCCCGGTCCAGCCACACCGCCAGGTCCTGCTGCCGCTCGGCGGCGCTGCGCCGGGGGCGCCGATCCAGCTGCTCCCGGATGTCCCGGCCGTCGGGGCGCAGCACCAGCGACTGCGCCCGCAGGGTGGTCGTCCAGCCCTGCTTGGGAGCCACCCGCACCGTGTACGTCAGCCCGCGCTCGTCGATGCGCGCCGGCTCGCTGCTCCAGACCAGGGTCTCGCGTTGATACCGGTCCCGCAGGTAGCCGAGACGCAGGCGACCGTCCTCGATCCGCTGGTAGAACCGTCCCGGCGGGGTGCGCTCCTGATCGATCGCCCTGATCGGTGCGAAGTCGCTCGCCACATCGAGCCGTACGGTGAAGTCCACCGGCTCACGGTCGTGGTTGAGGACAGTCAGCCGCTCCTCGAACAACCCACCGGTGATGGAGCGTTCCCGGATCACCGAGGACTTGGCATCCACGTAGTGGGTCGGAGCGCCTGGCACGAGGAAGAACCGCAACGTGACGTGGTCCCGCTCGGCCATCGAGAGCGCATGCAGCCGGTCGCCGTCGAGGGTGAGCCGCCACAGCGACAGGAAGCGGGTGTCGAAGTCGAAGAATCCGGACGGGTTGCCGACCGTCGCCTCGATGTCGCCGCTGTCGTCGCTGACCACGAAGATGTTGCCGTCCAGGACGCGGACCAGGTTCGACTTCATCGAGGCTCCCCACGTCCGCCTGCGAGGGCTCGCGGGTGGCGCGCCCCCGGCGGCGCGGGGAAGAGCTGCTCCAGCAGCATCAGGAAGCGGAACCGCCCCTCCGCGATGAGGTCGTTGCGCAGCCACCCGGTGAGCGGCTTCGCCTCGCCACGGGCCATCCGGGCAAAGAAGTCCCGGTCGGTACGGATCACCGTGTCTGCGTCCCGCCGCTCGCGGCTCACCTCGACGCGGCCGCCGGCGATGGTCACATACCAGACGTCGACCTCGCCGGGCCCTTCCAGCTCGATCCGGATCGTGCCGGCGGTGCGGCGGAGCAGCCGGTCGGGGGCCCGATGGGCGAGCTGCGTGAAGTAGGCCTCGATCGAATCGGACACCGCACGCCTCCCAGCAGAGGGCCGTCGCACCGGGCGGCCCGGCGAGTGGCGCGCCCCGGGGGCGGCGACGACGGACGCGGCCGGACGCTGCTCCGGCGCCGCCTCAGACTATCGTCGAGGTCCGGCGCGGACGCCCGGATCGCCGGAAACTGCGGTGCGGTGCCGGCCGGCGTGGCGGGTCGCCGCGATCGGGCACGAGCCGTGCCGGCACCGCCGGAGGGTGCCGTCCCCTGACGCGGTCCCTCGCCCCACCAGGGGGCGGGGACGCGCACCGCCGGCTACGCGGATCGCCGGAACGGCCGGCCGTCGCGGCCGAGCGGGGCGAGCCGCCGCCAACGGGGCAGCTCGGTGGCGACGGTGGCCAGGGCCAGCGCGGTCACCGCCGCAGCGGCCAGCCGCGGCCAGGCGAACCAGGCCGAGACCACGGCGGCGACCACGTGCAGCACCACCAGCCCGATGGTGACCGCCCCGGGCACCGGAACGACCACGTGCTTCTTGTCCCCTGGAGTGGCCAGGACGGTGGGCAGGCCGATCAGCACCAGCACCGAGGCGACCGCCAGCGCGGCCGAATGTGGGGCGAGCGCCCACGGCGTGGCGACCCACGCGACCAGCTCGGTCAGGAAACGCAGCGCCGAGGCGACGTCGGGGCGGTGCGGCGGGCGGTCGTCGATCACGGCGATCAGTATCCGCCCACCCCGGGGCGTCCCGGACACCCGGTTGCCGGCGTCGGCGCGGGCGCGCCTGCTGGCCCGGCTCTGCTACGCGGAACGCCGCCCCCAAGTGGGGGGCGGCGTTCCGGTGTACGTGCTCCGGGCGACCCGGTCAGGTCATGTCGTCGTAGCGGCGCTCGATCGGCGCCGGCGCGGCGATCGGTTCGGGCGCCCCGATCGGGGCGGACGCCTCGACCCGCGCTCCGGCCTCGACCGGCTCGGTGGACAGGTCCAGCGGCGACACCTCGTCGTCGGCGACTCCCGCATACGTCTCCCGGCCCCGCCCGCGCCGCCTGTCGTTGAGGAAGGCCACCCCGACCGCGACGAAGTAGAGCAGGCAGAGCGCGGCGGCCAGCAGCGTCATGCCGAACGGACCCGGGTCGGGCGTGGCGATCGCCGCGAACGCGAATGACACGAAGATCACCACTCGCCACCAGCCCAGCAGGCGCCGCGCGCTCGCCACCCCGGTGAAGTTGAGCATGAGCAGGATCAGCGGGAACTCGAACGCCACTCCGAACAGCAGGATCATGTTCGTGACGAACGAGATGTACCGCGTCACCTCCAGCTGGGTGGACAGCCCGGTCACCCCGGACTCCATCAGGAAGGCCAGACCCTTGTCCACCACGAAGTAGGCCAGCACCGCCCCGGCCGCGAACAGCGGCGCGGCGATCGACACGAAGACGTACGCCCACTTGCGTTCGTGCCGGTGCAGACCCGGGGCGATGAACGCCCACAGCTGGTAGAGCCAGACCGGCGCCCCGATGATGAGACCGATCCACAGCGCCAGCTTCAGCTTCAGGATGAACCCGTCCGCCGGCGACAGCTGGAGGAACTGCTGGCACTTGCCGTCGACAATCGCCCCAGGGAGCCGGCAGTACGGCTGCTTGAGGAGGTTGAACGCCGGTTGGGCGAGCCAGAACCCGACGATCAGGCCGCCGACGATCGCCAGCGACGCGCGGAACAGGCGGGTACGCAGCTCACGGATGTGTTCCATGAGCGTCATGGAGCCGTCCGAGGCCCGCTCGAAGTTGCTCGGGCCGCGCTTCTTCAACCCGAAGGCCACGGTCGGGCCCTCCGGTCAGTTGTCGCGGACGCGCTGCACCGGGTCGACCGGCTGCTGCGGCTGCGGCGCGTACTGCTGCTGCGGGGGCTGCTGCGGCGCGTACTGCTGCTGGGCCGTGTTCGGCGGGAGCGGCTGGTAGCCGGCCTGCGCGTCGGCCTTCTCGGCCAGGTCACGGTCGTCGTCGTGCAGGCTCTTCGTCTCGGCCTTGATGATCCGCAGCGAGCGGCCCAGCGAGCGGGCCGCGTCGGGGAGCCGCTTCGCGCCGAACAGCAGGATCAGCACGACCACGAGTACGGCGATGTGCCACGGCTTGAGGGCACCCATGGGAAGCTCCAGTCGCTCAATTGTCGGTCAGGGGTGGTCGCAGCCCATCGTACGTGCGTCGAAGGTGGTTGCCACCCTGCCGGGCCTGCCAATGCGGGCCCGGTCGGTGAAGTCTCGACCAACCCGAAGTGTCCCGTCAACCACCTGCGGCGGCACGATTGTGCGCGTAACCGCCACAGACCGCGCAGCTAACGCCCTCGGCACCAATCGCTGTCGATCACTTGCCGCGCCTGGCCTTGATCAACGCCAGTCGTTCCTGGGTGACGGTCAGCCGCTCCTGGAGGCCCTCGGCGCGCCCCTGGAGCTCCTCGGCGGCGGTCTGCAGCGCCTCCGCCTCGGCCTGGCGACGCTGCAGGGCCACCGCCGCCCGGCGCAGCCGGGTCAGCCGCGCCAGCACCGGCCGGACCGCGAGGGCCAGCACGAGCAGCGGGAACAGCACGACCCCGAGCACGATCCACGTCACCACGGCGGTCAGCCTACTGGGTGCGGCCGGCCACCGCCGGGTCGGCGCGATCCACCGGTGTCGCGTACGCGTCGAGCGCGGCGACGGCCTGGGCGCGGACCTGCTCGGCCAGCTCGGCCGGGGCGACCACGGTGACGTCCGGGCCGAGCCCGAGCACGAACCGCCGCGCCCAGCCCAGGTCGGTGACCCGCAGCGACACCAGCCACTGCTCGCCGTCGGCCTCGACCCGCTCGCACGGGTAGTACTCGGTGATCCACCGCTCGCCCCGACCGATCCGCAGGGTGATCAGCGGCAGGTCGGCCGAGGGGCGGAACACCCCGTCGCTGAGGTCGTGCGGGCGGGCCTGCGGCGGGACCACGGCCGCCTCGTCCAGCTCGGTGACCGCGTCGATCCGGTCGGCGCGGAACAGCCGGACCGCCTCGGCGCGGCGGCACCACGCCTCCACGTACGCCCGGCCGCCGACCATCAGCATCCGCAGCGGGTCGATGGTCCGCTCGGTGGTCTCGTCCCGGGCGGCGGTGTAGTAGGTGATCCGCAGCGCCCGGCCCCGCTCCACGGCGGCCCGCAGCTCGCGCACCCGGGCGGTGTCGCCGGGCAGCCGCACCTCCACCGGCGCGCCGGCCAGGTCCCCGGCGGCGCTCTCGATCTTGGCGAGGGCCCGTTCCACGGCCTCCCGGTTGGCCACCCCGGGCGTCTCGGCGAGCATCCGCAGCGCCACCACCAGGGCGAGCGCCTCGTCCGGGGTGAGCCGCAGCGGCCGGTCGATGCCGGCGTCGTAGGTGATGGTCACCCGGTCGCCGTCGAACGCCATGTCGATCAGGTCGCCCGGGCCGTAACCGGGCAGCCCGCACACCCAGAGCAGCTCCAGGTCCTCGCGGAGCTGCCGCTCGGTCACCCCCAGGTCCTCGGCCGCCTCGGCGATCTCGATGCCGGGGCGGGCGAGCAGGTAGGGCACCAGGTTGAGCAGTCGGGCGAGCCGGTCCGCCGAGGCGCGGCCACCCCGGGCCGCCGGGCGGGTCACCGGGCACCCCCGGCCACCGCCAGCTCGTCGTGCCGGGCGGCGATCTCCTTCAACCGCTGGATGACCGCGTCGCGGACCTCCGGCGGCTCCAGCACCCGCGCGTCCGGGCCGTAGCCGACAACCTGGCCGGCCAGGTTGTCGGCGTCCGCGTACGGCAGGACCAGCCGGTCGCCGTCCGGTCCGGAGGTGCACTCCACCGCCCAGCGGCGCAGCCCGGCCGCCCGCCCCGGGGCGACCAGCACGGTGGCCCGACCGGTCCGCTCCACCGGCCCCGACCAGCGGGCCACGTGGCTGATCAGGTCCACGCCGGCGGGCGGCTCGTACGCCCCGGGCTGGCCGGTCACCCGGACCGCGCCCACCACCCGCGACAGCCGGAAGCAGCGGGTCGCCGCCCGGTCCAGGTCGTGGCCGACCACATACCACCGGCCGCGCCAGCAGACCACCCCCCACGGCTGCAGCCGGCGGCGGGTCGGGGCGTCCCGGTCCGGCACCCGGTAGTCGAAGTTGACCTCCCGCCGGTCGCGGGCGGCGGCGGTCAGCGGGGCGAACGCCGGGTCGACCGTGACCATCGGCTCCAGGCCCAGGGTGGCCTGCGGGTCCACGTCGATGCCGGCGGCGCGCAGCTTCGCCAGGCCCGACGAGGCGGCGGCGGCCAGGCCGGCGTGCTGCCACAGGCGCGCCGCGATGCCGACGGCGGCGGCCTCGTCCGGTTCCAGCGGGATGTCGGGCAGCGCGTACTCCCGGGGGGCGATCCGGTAGCCGGGCTCGGCGTCGAAGACGCTGGCCGTGCCCGTCTCCAGCGGCACCCCCAGCTCCCGCAGCTCGGCCTTGTCCCGCTCGAACTTGCGCTGGAACGCCTCGTGGTCCTTGGCGTCGTCCGGATCGTGCTCGTAGCCGGGCACGGTCGCGGCGATCTGGGCGGCGGTGAGGAACCGTCGCGTCGACAGCAGGCAGATCACCAGGTTGACCAGGCGTTCGGTGCGGGTCCGGGACACGTGTGAACGCTAGCAGCCCACGCGTCGTGGACGTGCACCCGCGCGGGCGCGGCGCGCGGGAAGACCCGCAGCAGCGGCCCGTGGCGGGCAGTCCCGCTCGACCGGCGGAGGACCTGCGCCGGCCATATGGTGAGCGCATGGCGGAAGCGGAAGTCAAGCGCGAGAGCGTCGGCACGGTCGTCGTGGCCGGCGTGGCGAACCTCTCCATCGCCGCCGCCAAGCTGGTCGCCGGCCTGATCTCCGGCTCGGCGGCGATGCTCTCCGAGGCCGCCCACTCGGTCGCCGACACCACCACCGAGGTGCTGCTCTTCCAAGCGCTGCGCCGCGGGGCCCGGCCCGCCGACACCCGGCATCCGTTCGGGTACGGCAAGGAGAGCTACGTCTGGGCGTTCCTCGCCGCGCTGTTCACCTTCGTGGTGGGCGCCGGCTTCGCCATCACCCACGGCGTCACCACCATCCTCGTGCACAAGCACAGCGGCAACTACCTAGCGTCGTACATCGTGCTGGTGGTCTCCTTCGCGATCGAGTCGGTCTCCCTGACCCGGGCGCTCCGGCAGATCCGCCGCGAGTCCCGCCGCTGGCGGGCCACCCCGCGCCGCTACCTGCGGCTGACCGCCGACACCACCGTCAAGGCCGTCTTCATGGAGGACACCGCCGCCCTCATCGGCCTGCTCATCGCCGGCGTGGGCCTCGGGTTGTCCGAACTCACCGGCGAGGAACTCTACGACGGCATCGCCTCCATCCTGATCGGCGTGCTGCTGCTGGCGGTCGCCACCATCCTCGCCCGGAGCAACATCTCGCTGCTGGTGGGCCGGGCCGTGTCGGAGCGCGTGCACCGGAAGATCGAGCACGAGCTGGCCGCGCTGCCCACCGTGGACCGGGTGCACACGCTGATGACCATGGTGCTCGGCCCGGACGACATCCTGGTCGCCGCCAAGGTCGACTTCCACAACGACGCCACCGGCGCCGACATCGAGGCCGCCGCCGACGAAGCCGAGCGGCGGCTCACCGAGCACTACCCGGAGATCGGGTACGTCTTCCTCGACCCCACCCGGTCGATGCCCGGCACCGACCGTGGACGGGCCCGGCGTACCCAGAACGAGGGCGACCCGCCACTGGACCAGCAGACCGACACGTTCTGAGCCGCGCGCCGGGCCACCCGGACGCGCCCCGCCCCACCGGCGGCCGATAGCGTTCCCGGCATGGTGCGATGGCGGTCCGGCACGGTCACGGCGGTACGACGGAGGTGGGCCGGCGCGACCGAACTCGACGTCGACCTGCCCGACGGCGGCCGGATGCGCGCCCTGGCCTACCCGGCGCTGGTCGGCGACCCGGAACCCGGCGACCGGGTGCTGCTCAACGCCGGCGCGCTGCTGATGGGCCTCGGCACCGGCGGGTACGCCCTGGTCGTCGCCCTGCCCGCCCGGCTCCCCGCCGACCCGCCGCAGGTCGCCGACACCCGCGACGCCGGCCACCTGGTCAAGGCCCGCTACACCCCGCTGCAACCGATCCTGCTCGGCGTCGACGAGGAGGCCTCCCCGCACCACGCGCTGCTCGCCGCCGCCGACAGCCTCGACGGGATGCCGGTGATCACCGCCGACCTGCACTCCGCCCTGCCGGCCGTCCTCGCCGGCGTGCACGCCGACGCCCCGCACGCCCGGGTGGCCTACCTGCTCACCGACGGTGGAGCCCTGCCGGCCTGGTTCTCCCGCACCCTCGCCGGGCTCGCCGACCACCTCGCCGGCACGGTCAGCGTCGGTCAGGCGTTCGGCGGCGACCTGGAGGCCAGCACCCTGCACAGCGGCCTGCTCGCCGCCCGGCACGTGCTCCGCGCCGACCTCGCGATCGTCGCCCAGGGGCCGGGCAACCTGGGCACCGGCACCCGCTGGGGCTTCTCGGGGGTGGCCGTCGGCGAGGCGGTCAACGCGGTCGCCACCCTCGGCGGCCGGGCCGTCGGCTCGTTGCGCATCTCCGACGCCGACCCGCGCCCCCGGCACCGCGGCGTCTCCCATCACAGCCTCACCGCGTACGGCCGGGTGGCTCTCGCCCCCGCGGAGCTGGTCGTGCCGGACGGCCTCGACCCGGCCCTGGCGGCCGAGGTGGCGGCGGCTCTCGCCTCGCTCGCGGAGCGGCACCGGATCGTCACCGTGCCCACCGGCGGGCTCGACGCGGCCCTGCGGGCCAGCCCCGTCGCCCTGTCGACCATGGGCCGCGGACTGGACGCCGACCACGCCTACTTCCTGGCCGCGGCCGCCGCCGGCCGGCACGCGGCCCGCCTGCTCGGCTGAGCCGCCCGGCCGGCGGCGGATCGGCGGTCAGGTCGCGCCGTAGCCGTGCGCCACGATGTGCTCGGCGGACCGCGCGTAGGCCGCCGGGTCCGGCGGCGCCCAGGTGCCCAGGCCGTCGACGTACCGGTTGTACATGCAGAACGCCGCGGCGATCAGCACCGTGTCGTGGATCTCCAGGTCGGTGGCGCCCGCCGCCCGGGCCGCGTCGACCAGCTCGGCGGTGACCTCCCGGCCGCTGCGCTGCACCGCCGCGGCGATCCGCAGCAACGCCCGCAGCTTCCCGCTCACCGGCGCGGTGGCCGGGTCCCGGCGCACCTGCTCCACCAGCGGCATCCCGGCGGGCAGTTGGGCGGCGGCGAATGCCGAGTGCGACGAACAGCAGAACGTGCACTCGTTCAGGCCGGACACGTAGGCGGCGATGAGCTCCCGTTCGCCGGGCGTCAGCGTGGGGTGCGGGGCGCGCAGCAGCTGCTCGGCGAGCGCGTTGAGCGGCTCCGCGGTCTCGGGACGGAACCGCATCGGCCCGTTGATGCCCGGATGCGCCTTCTCGTCCAAGCCGAGATCGATGTGTGCCATGACGTCGCCTCCCCACCCCGGCGGCCGTGGCCGACCGCGAACCCGGTCCATCCGGCAACCTGCCAGGCCCCCGGGTCGGGCGGCAACTTCCCCCGTGCGCTGTCCGCGGCGCCGGCCGGTCCGCCACCGACCGCCCACCCGCCGACCCAGGGGCGAAGAGCGCACGGCCGAAGACGCTCGGGTGGCCCGGCCGCCCCATCCTGTGCAGGTATCCGACCCCGGCCGCACCGACCCCGGCGTCCCCGCCCGGCACCGCGGGACGGCGCAGCCCCCGTAGCGGAATGCGAGGCGCTATGTCCCTCCGACAGCTCCCCGAACGCCAGCACGTCACCCCGGCTCCCCGACCAGGACGCCGGCTCCGGGTCGCCCTGCTCGGCGCGGCAGCCGGCGTCCTGCTCGCCGTCCTGTGGTCGTTCGAGCTGGTCGACAAGGTCATCGGCGACAACGTCGCGAACACCGTGCTCGGCCACGACGCCAAGGCGACCGCGCTCACCGGCACCGCCGCCGGACTGCTCTTCGCGTTCGTCTCCGGCTTCGCCGGCACCTTCACCGCCTGCAACATCGCCATGGCCGCCTCGGTCGGCCCGATGAGCCAGGCGTCCGGCGCCGACACCGGCCGGGCACCGCTGCGGTCCCTGCTCCGCCCCGTCGGCTGGCTCGCCCTCGGCATGATCGCGGTCTCGGCCAGCTACGGCGCCATCGGCGTCCTGCTCGGCGACCGGCTCCCCCAGCTCTCCACCGACGTGGTCGGCGGCGTCCCGGTCCGCCTCATCCAGTCGTCCGTCGTGTTCGGCGTGATCGGCCTGGCGCTGACCTACCTCGGGCTCGCCGCGCTCGGCCTACTCCCCGACGTGTTCGCCCACCGCCCGGTCGGCCGGGTGGTGACCATGGGCGCCCTCGTCGGCGGATTCCTCATCGGGCGCCCCTACCCGATGTTCAACAAGCTGTTCCACTGGGCCGTCGACACCGGCAACCCGCTCTACGGGGCGCTCGCCTTCACCCTGCAGTCGCTGGGCAACATCCTGCTCGTCACGCTGATCTTCGCGGTCGTCGTGGTGGTCAGCCGGGGACGCTTCCTGCGCTGGATGGCCGACCCCCGCCGCGCCGCCGTGGTGACCGGCGCGCTGCTCGTCGCCCTGGGCATCTTCACCGTCGTCTACTGGGACGTGCGGCTGCCCGCCCGCTTCGGTATCGGCTGGTTCCCCAGCATGCCGTACAACTGACCCGGCCGCCCGGGAGCGGCGCCATCCGAACGGCCCCCGCGTGGGCCTCACCCGCGGGCGACGTGGGCCGCCCCGCGCGGCTCAACCGGCCAGGAAGATGAACGCCAACCAGCCGACCACGATCAGCACCAGCACCGCCCCCAACACCCAGGTCGGCACCTTGTGCTCGCCGCGGCGGTTCCGCTCGATCTCGGCGCGGATCTTCTCCCGGCGTCGGTCGATCCAGTTGAGCTTCTCGGCGCCACGCTCGCGGCCGGAGGGTTCGGAAGTGTTCATCGCGACGCCAGCGTACCCGTGAGCCGGCGGCCGGTGCCCAGGGCACCGGCCGCCGCTGCGCCTCACATGCTCGCGATCAGCCGCTCCACCCGCTCGTCGTACGCCCGGAACGGATCCTTGCACAGCACCGTCCGCTGCGCCTGGTCATTCAGCTTCAGGTGCACCCAATCGACGGTGAAGTCCCGCCGCTTCTCCTGCGCGTGCCGGATGAACTCACCCCGCAGCCGCGCCCGGGTGGTCTGCGGCGGCGTCTCCTTCGCCTCGAAGATCTCCGGGTCGGTGGCCACCCGATCCACCTCGCCGCGCCGCTCCAGCAGCCCGTACAGGCCCCGCCCGCGCCGCAGGTCGTGGTACGCCAGATCCATCTGCGCCACCCGCGGGTGCGACAGCGGCAGGTCGTGCTTGCGCTGGTACCGCTCGATCAGGCGCAGCTTCGTCACCCAGTCGATCTCCCGGGCCACCGGGTCCAGGTCCCCGGTCTCCACCGCCCGCAGCACCCGCGCCCAGAGATCCACCACCCGCTTCGCGGTCTGGTCCCCACCCCGGCGCTCCACGAACTCCGTCGCCTTCGCCAGGTATTCCTGCTGGATCTCCAGCGCGGAGACCTCCTTGCCCGAGGCCAGCCGCACCTTGCGCCGGCCGGTGATGTCGTGCGACACCTCCCGGATCGCGCGGATCGGGTTCTCCAGCGTCAGGTCCCGCATCACCACACCGGCCTCGATCATCCGCAGCACGATGTCGGCGGTGCCCACCTTCAGCAGCGTGGTCACCTCGTTCATGTTCGAGTCGCCGACGATCACGTGCAGCCGCCGGTACCGCTCCGCGTCCGCGTGCGGCTCGTCCCGGGTGTTGATGATCGGCCGGCTCCGGGTGGTCGCCGAGGAGACGCCCTCCCAGATGTGCTCGGCCCGCTGCGACAGGCAGTAGACCGCCCCGCGCGGCGTCTGCAGCACCTTCCCCGCCCCGCAGATCAACTGCCGGGTGACCAGGAACGGGATCAGCACGTCGGCGAGCCGGCCGAACTCGCCGTGCCGGGAGACCAGGTAGTTCTCGTGGCACCCGTACGAGTTGCCGGCCGAGTCGGTGTTGTTCTTGAACAGGTAGATCTCACCCGCGATGCCCTCGTCGTGCAGCCGCTTCTCCGCGTCGACGAGCAGCCCCTCCAGGATCCGCTCCCCCGCCCGGTCGTGGGCCACCAGATCGGTCACCGAGTCGCACTCCGGCGTCGCGTACTCCGGGTGCGAGCCCACATCCAGGTAGAGGCGGGCCCCGTTGCGCAGGAACACGTTGCTCGACCGGCCCCACGACACCACCCGCCGGAACAGGTATCGCGCGACCTCGTCGGGGGACAGCCGGCGCTGCCCGCGATAGGTGCAGGTGACGCCGTACTCGGTCTCGAGGCCGAAGATTCGCCGCTCCATGAGGTGACATTAGCCGCCCGAGGCCCCAATTGGGCAGCGCTCAACCCAGCCATCTCCGCGGCGCCCGCCTACCGCGGTCCACGGCATCCCGCCGCAGGCGAATCTCGGCACCGGTACGGTCCCACCCGTGAGAATCCTGGTCACCGGCGGCGCCGGCTTTATCGGATCGGCGTACGTCCGGCGACTGCTCACCGGCGCCGAACCGGACCTGCCGGTGGACACCCTCACCGTGCTCGACGCCTGGACCTACGCGGCCACCGAGGCCGCCCTCGACCCGGTCCGCGCCGACCCCCGGCTGCGGATCGTCCGCGGTGACATCCGCGACGCCGCCCTCGTCGACACCACCGTCCCCGGCCACGACGTGATCGTGCACTTCGCCGCCGAATCCCACGTCGACCGCTCCATCGCCGACGCCGCCGCCTTCGTCACCACCAACGTGGTCGGCACCCAGATCCTGCTCGACGCTGCCCTGCGCCACGGCGTCGGCCGGTTCGTGCAGGTCTCCACCGACGAGGTGTACGGGTCCATCGACACCGGCTCCTGGACCGAGCAGGCGCCGCTGCGGCCCAACTCCCCCTACTCGGCCAGCAAGGCCGGCGCCGACCTGCTCGCCCTCGCCTACCACCGCACCCACGGCCTCGACGTGGTCATCACCCGCGGCGCCAACACCTACGGCCCGTACCAGTACCCGGAGAAGATCGTGCCGCTGTTCGTCACCAACCTGCTCGACGGGCACGACCTGCCGCTGTACGGCGACGGCGGCAACGTCCGCGACTGGCTGCACGTCGACGACCACTGCCGCGGCATCGCGCTGGCCCAGACCCACGGCCAGGCCGGCGGCGTCTACCACCTCGGCAGCGGCGCCGAACTGACCAACCGGGACCTCACCGGCCGCCTCCTCGCTGCCTGCGACGCCGGCTGGGACCGCGTCCGACCGGTCGCCGACCGCCGGGGCCACGACCGCCGCTACTCGCTGGACTGCACCACCACCCGCCGCGAGCTCGGCTGGGCACCCACCGTCGACCTCGACCTCGGGCTGGCCGAGACGGTCGACTGGTACCGGGCCAACCGTGCCTGGTGGCAGCCCCTCAAGCCGCACCGCTGACCCGCCCCGCCAGGCCCCGCACGTCCACCAGGACCCCGCCGCCGCCTCGCCGCGCAGGTCCGTCCGGTCGCGGGGGCGGGGCTGGCGCCGCCACGACAGGCCCGGCAGTCGGCACGGCCGCGCGAGCCGGCCGGCCTCCCCGCCGGACCCGCGCCAGGCCACCGGGTACGGGCCGGCGCACCCGCCGGCCCGGCCGTCACTGCCCGGACTGCTCGTCCTGCTGACCCTCCAGGTCAGCCGAACCGGCCGACGTGGTCGGCTTCTTCGCCTCCTCGGTGGGCACCGTCGGGGTCTGCGCCCGCCCCGGCGCCGGCGCGGTGTCCGCGCTCGCATCCCCCTCCAGCAGCGCGGTCAGCGCCGCCCCGGCCACCCGCCGGAACGTCCGCCCCACCCGGCGGCGGTCCAGCACCGCCACCTCCAGCTGGTTGGCGGCGATGGTACGGGCCGCCCCGCCCTCCCCGCCGACGCTGCCCAGCGCCTTCACCGCAGCCCGGAGCGCCTCCGACAGCGACATCTCCGGCCGGTGCTCGTTCTTCAGCACCCCGGTGATCGCCTCGGCCTGACCGCCCATCGCCATCCGGCCCGGCTCGTCGTTGACCGAACCGTCGTACGTCACCCGGTAGAGCGAGTCGTCGTCCGGCGTGGCACCCACCTCCGCCACGCAGATCTCCACCTCGAACGGCTTCGACTGCTCCGTGAAGATGGCACCCAGCGTCTGCGCGTACGCGTTGGCCAGGCCCAGGCCGTTCACGTCCCGCCGGTCGTAGCTCAGGCCGTTCAGGTCGGCCATCCGCACCCCGGCCCGGCGCAGGTTCTCGAACTCGTTGTACCGGCCCACCGCCGCGAAACCGATCCGGTCGTAGATCTCGCTGACCTTGTGCAGGGTGCTGGACAGGTTCTCCGCGACGAAGAGCACCCCGCCCTCGTAGCTCAGGACCACCGCGCTCCGGCCCCGGGCGATGCCCTTGCGGGCCAGCTCGGAGCGGTCGCGCATGATCTGCTCGGGCGAGGCGTAGAACTGCATGGCCACGGCGGCGGTTCTCCTTCGGGCGCTGTGCTGCGGACTGCTGACGGGTGAGGTGGGAGCGGGATCAGCCGCCCGGATTCTCCATCCGACCGGCCACGACGCTCTCCGCGATCGCCGCCGTCTCGGCCTCGGTGAGCCGGTGCGTGCCCTCCGCCGTCGCGGTCATCACCACCGGGTAGATCCGACGGGTCAGGTCCGGGCCACCGGTGGCGGTGTCGTCGTCCGCCGCGTCGTAGAGCGCCTCGACGGCGAGCCGCACCGCGTCGTCGATCGACAGGCCCGCGCGGAACCGCTTCTTCAACGCCGACTTGGCGAACAGTGAGCCGGATCCGATCGCGTCGTAGCCGGTCTCCTCGTACGGACCGCCGGTCACGTCGAAGCTGAAGATCCGGCCGGCCCGGGCCGGGTCGCTGGCCGCCAGGTCGAAGCCGGCGAACAGCGGGATCACCGCGAGCCCCTGCATCGCCGCGCCCAGATTGCCTCGGATCATCGACGCCAGCCGGTTGGCCTTGCCGTCGAGCGAGAGCATCGCGCCCTCGATCTTCTCGTAGTGCTCGAGCTCCACCTGGAACAGTCGCATCAGCTCGATGCCGATGCCCGCGGTGCCCGCGATGCCGACCAGCGAGTACGCGTCGGCCGGGTGCACCTTCTCGATGTCCCGCTGGGCGATCAGGTTGCCCATCGTGGCGCGCCGGTCGCCGGCCATCACCACGCCACCGGCGGCCGAGATGGCCACGATGGTCGTGGCGTGCGGCGCCATGTCGGCGGCCATGCCGGGTGGTAGCGGCCGCCGACCGGGCAGCATCTCGGGGGCCACCTTGCTCAGGAACGCTGTGAAGGAGGACGTCCCCGCGTTGGTGAACACATCTGGTAGACGCCCGGATGGATCAAAACCCGCTGCCACGTGGTTCCTCTCAGGTACGTGATCGCCCTGGCCAGCCTCGCGGGACTGTCACGGAACTGGCCAAGACGACCGTTGCAGTTGAAGCAGAGTATCCCGCGCACCCATCCGGTGCGATGATCGTGGTCCAGATGTTGTGGGTCAGGGGTCCCACAGATTGCACACACGCCGCCCTGCTCGGCGAGGAGTTCTCGAAACTCCTTCTCGCCTACGCCATACCGACGCCGCAGGTGGTACTCGCGGCTACCGCCGTACAGGCGCAGCCTGGTTTCCTTGCCCTTCTCGTTGTGGCACGGCTTGCAGTATCGGCCGTAGCCGGCTCGGCCTGACCGATTACGCGGGAAGTCGTCGAGCGCCTTCGTCTCACCGCAGGCCGGACAGCGACGATGACCGTCCGGCACCACCGGCAGCTTGCGCACCTCCCGCCCGTGCTTCTCCTTCAGGCGCTTGGCATAGCTCGCCTTGGATCGAAGGTTGAAGCACGGTTTGCAGTAGCTACCGCGGCCGTCGGGCCGCCGATTGTTGGCACAGAACTCATCGAGCGGCTTCCACTCATTGCAGTCCCGGCGACCACGGCGTCCATCCCGGTCGCCAAAAGGGCGGGCCATGTCCAATTTGCCCCGCTATGCCCTATTGGCCCCCTTTCTGTACATAGCCCCTGACAAATTCCTCTGCGTTCTCCTCCAGGACGGAGTCGATCTCGTCGAGCAGGTCGTCGACGTCCTCGGTGATCTCGGCGTGCCGCTCGGCAACCTCGGGGTTGGCCTGCGCGGTGACCTCTTCAACTTCTTCGTGCGCCTTGCCGTGCTGGGTCTGGCCGCCTTCTTGGGTCGCCATGGTTGCCTCCTCCACGATCGCCTGCGATCAACTTACCTCGCGCGGACGACGAAAAGCCCGCCGCGCGCCGGGTTCCGGCACGGGACGGGCTTTCCGGCATCCGGCTCAGCCGCCGGTGAGCGTCTCCAGCAGGTCCTTGGCGCTCTCGCACCGGTCGAACAGCGCCCCGACGTGCTTGCGGGTGCCCCGCTCGGGTTCCATCATCGGCACCCGGACCAGCGACTCCCGGCCCACGTCGAAGATGACCGAGTCCCAGCTCGCGGCGACCACCTCGGAGGCGTACTGGGCCAGGCAGCGGCCGCGGAAGTAGGCCCGGGTGTCCTCCGGCGGCTCGGTCATCGCGGTGCGGGACTGCTCCTCGGTGAGCAGCGTCTTCATCGCGCCGCGGGTCACCAGCCGGTGGTAGAGCCCCTTCTCCGGCCGCACGTCGGAATACTGCAGGTCGACCAGTTGGAGCTTGTGCGCGCCCCAGCTGAGCTTCTCCCGCTCCCGGTAGCCCTCCAGCAACCGCAGCTTGGCCACCCAGTCCAGCTCGTCGGCGCAGAGGAAGGCGTCCCGGCCGAGCCGGTCGAGCACGCTCTCCCAGCGGTCGAGCACGTCGGCGGTCTGCTCGTCGACGTCGGTGCCGTACCGGTCGTCCACGAAGGACCGGACCCGCTCCAGGTACGCCCACTGCACGTCCAGGGCGGTCAGCTTGCGCCCGTCACGCATCCGCATGAGGTGCTTGAGGGCCGGGTCGTGGCTGACCGCACGCAACTCGCTGACCGGGTCGGCGATGCCGAGGTCGGGGCTGAGCGCCTTCTCCTCGATCATCGTGAGGATCAGCGCCGTGGTGCCGACCTTGAGGTACGTGGAGATCTCCGACAGGTTGGCGTCACCGATGATGACGTGCAGCCGGCGGTACTTGTCGGCGTCCGCGTGCGGCTCGTCCCGAGTGTTGATGATGGGCCGCTTGAGGGTGGTCTCCAGCCCCACCTCGACCTCGAAGAAGTCCGCCCGCTGGGAGATCTGGAAACCGCTCTGGCCGCCGTCCTGGCCGATGCCGACCCGGCCGGCGCCGCAGACCACCTGCCGGGTGACGAAGAACGGCGTCAGGTACGCCACGATGTCGGCGAACGGGGTCTGCCGCCGCATCAGGTAGTTCTCGTGCGCGCCGTAGCTGGCGCCCTTGTTGTCGGTGTTGTTCTTGTACAGGTGGATCGGGTGCGTGCCCGGGATCGTGGCGGCCCGCCGGGCCGCCTCGGCCATCACCCGCTCCCCCGCCTTGTCCCAGCGCACCAGGTCAAGGGGGTTGGTCACCTCCGGGGTGGAGTACTCCGGGTGGGCGTGGTCGACGTACAGCCGGGCCCCGTTGGTGAGTATGACGTTGGCCAGGCCCAGGTCCTCGTCGGCGAGCGCCTCGGCCGGGTCGTACGCGGCGCCGGAGTAGGTGAAGCCGCGGGCGTCGCGCAGCGGCGACTCCTCCTCGTAGTCCCACCGGGCCCGGCCGCCCCGGTTGAGTTCGGGGCGCGCCCCGTAGGCGTTGACCACCTGGGAGGAGGTGACCATCGGGTTGGCCCCGGCCTGGCCGGGCACGGAGATGCCGTACTCGACCTCGGTGCCCATGATCCGTCTTACGCTCATCGACCTGCCCGTCCACTCGCCGTCCCAGTCCCCCCGTCACGTCGAGCGTAGTCGTCGTCACGCGGGAAGGGGGCGCGGCGGCCCGGGGCGTACGGCGTGGCGGCGCATCCCACCGCCTTGCTCCGGTCGGCGTCGGCGTGCGGCATCACGGCACTGAGCATGATGGTTCGCTCGCTGCGCTCGCTCAGGGCGGGACCGGGCGCGGACCGCGGAGGCCCGTGGCGCGGCGCGCCACGGGCCTCCGGTCGTGCGGTCGACTACAGGTACTGGCCGGTGTTGCTGGCGGTCTCTATCGACCTGCCGGCCTCGGCGCCCTTGCCGCCGGAGACGAGCGTGCGGATGTAGACGATCCGCTCGCCCTTCTTGCCGGAGATGCGCGCCCAGTCGTCCGGGTTGGTGGTGTTGGGCAGGTCCTCGTTCTCGCGGAACTCGTCGACGCAGGCGTCGAGCAGGTGCTGCAGCCGCAGCCCCTTGTGCCCGGAGGTGAGGAACTCCTTGATGGCCATCTTCTTGCCCCGGTCGACGATGTTCTGGATCATCGCGCCGGAGTTGAAGTCCTTGAAGTAGAGGACTTCCTTGTCGCCGTTGGCGTAGGTGACCTCGAGGAAGCGGTTCTCCTCGGTCTCCGAGTACATCCGCAGCACCACGGCGTCGATCATCGCCGCGACGGTGGCCTGCGGGTCGCCGCCGTGCTCGGCCAGGTCGTCCGCGTGCAGCGGCAGGCCCGCGAGGATGTACTTGGAGAAGATGTCCTTGGCCGCCTCGGCGTCCGGCCGCTCGATCTTGATCTTCACGTCGAGCCGGCCGGGGCGCAGGATCGCCGGGTCGATCATGTCTTCCCGGTTGGAGGCGCCGATGACGATGACGTTCTCCAGGCCCTCCACGCCGTCGATCTCGCTGAGCAGCTGCGGGACGATGGTGTTCTCCACGTCGGAGGAGACGCCGGAGCCGCGGGTGCGGAAGACGGAGTCCATCTCGTCGAAGAACACGATCACCGGGGTGCCCTCGCCGGCCTTCTCCCGCGCCCGCTGGAAGATCAGCCGGATGTGCCGCTCGGTCTCGCCGACGTACTTGTTGAGCAGCTCAGGACCCTTGATGTTGAGGAAGAAGCTGGTGTGCTTCTCCTCGCCGCGCCGCTCGGCGATCTTCTTGGCCAGCGAGTTGGCCACCGCCTTGGCGATCAGCGTCTTGCCGCAGCCGGGCGGACCGTAGAGCAGGATGCCCTTCGGCGGCCGGAGCTGGTGCTCGCGGAACAGGTCGGAGTGCAGGAACGGCAGCTCCACCGCGTCGCGGATCTGCTCGATCTGCGCCTGGAGGCCACCGATGTCCTCGTAGTCGACGTCGGGCACCTCCTCCAGGACGAGCTCCTCGACCTCGCTCTTCGGGATCCGCTCGTACGCGTACGCCGAGCGGGGCTCGATCATGAGCGAGTCGCCGGCCCTGATCGGGCTGCCGATCAGGGTCTCCGCGAGGTGCACGATGCGCTCCTCGTCGGAGTGGGAGACCACCAGCGCCCGGTCACCGGGGGCGCCGCCGGGCCCGGCGAGCACCTCCTTGAGCATCACCACCTCGCCGACCCGCTCATAGCCGAACGCGTCGACGATGTTGAGCGCGTCGTTGAGCAGAACCTCCTGCCCGCGGCGCAGCTCGTCGACGTCCAGCGAGGGCGAGACGGCGACCCGCAGCTTGCGCCCGCCGGTGAAGACGTCCACCGTGCCGTCGTCGTGCTTGGCCAGGAAGACGCCATAGCCACTCGGGGGCTGGGCGAGGCGGTCGATCTCCTCCTTGAGCGTCACGATCTGCGCGCGAGCCTCCTTGAGGGTGCTCACGAGCCGCTCGTTGTTCTCGGTCAGCCGCGCCAACTGGGCCTGGGTGGCCGCCAGCCGCTCCTCGAGCTGCCGGACGTGTCGGGGGCTTTCGGTCAACTTGCGCCGCACCAGGGCGAGTTCCTCTTGCAGGAACGCAACCTGCGTGGAGAGATCGTGGGCCTCCTTCTCCCACCGTGCGGCGCGCGAGTCCGCGTCGTCGCTGCGTGCCACGTCCCACCTCCCCGGGGGGCTTGAACGTACTGAGCTAACACTAGCCGCTGTGAGCCCGATTCGGTCCTCCGCAACGCGCCCGTCACCGAAGCTTGATCGCCAAGGGCTGGTCCACGGGCGGGTACCGGCGTTCGGGTACCGTCGGGCCGTGGGACGGGAGAACATGGGGGGTGCACCGGTGGCGGAGGTCGCGACGGACCAGCTCGAGGTCTGGGTGGACCAGGACCTCTGCACGGGCGACGGGCTGTGCGTGCAGTACGCGCCGGAGGTCTTCGAGTTCGACGTCGACGGCCTGGCCTACGTCAAGGGGGCCGACGGCGAGCTGCGGCAGGCCCCGGGCACCCGGGTGGACGTGCCGGAGCACCTGCGCCTCGAGGTGATCGACTCGGCGAAGGAGTGCCCGGGCGAGTGCATCCACGTGGTACGCGCCGGCGACGGCGTCGAGGTGGCCGGGCCGGACGCCGAGGACTGACCGGCGACAGTCGCACGGTGCGGGCCGGGGACGGACGTCCCCGGCCCGCCGCCGTCTCTACAGCAGGGGCCGGCCGACGACCGAGGCGACCAGCCGGGCGAACTCCTCCAGCCGGGCGATCTGCCCGGCGCCCCCGTCGTCGAGGGTCTTGCCGAAGCGCAGCGCGTCGTGCCGAGGCGCGCCGCCGATCTCGTCGCCGGGCGGCGCCTCGTCCAGCGAGCTGAGCAGCAGGTAGACGTCGATGCTGTCGACCCGGACCTCGCCGCCATCGGTGCGAGTGAGCCGCCGCCGGCAGCCCACCTCGGTGATCGTGGAGACCGGCACCACCCGCAGCGAGGAGGTCATCGACCCGGGCGGCCCCTCCCCCGGCGGCACGTCCTCGCCGTGCCAGAGGATCAGGCGACTGCCGTCGCAGACAACGACCTCCTGCCACACCCCGTTGACCTCGTTGACGAAGCGTTCCAGGGTGAACCCGAGCACGGAGGCGCCGCGCAGCACCCCGCCGAGGGCCTCCAGGGCGATGTCCGGGTCACGCAGGTACGCCCGGGCGGCCGACTCCAGGTCGGCGTAGGGCGACCAGTCGGGGAAGACCGCGGGCAGGTCACCGTTGCCGTAGCCGGGGCTGCTCATGCCGCCACCTCCCCGCGTCCCCGCCGCTCGCCGCGGGCCGCGCTCCGCTCGCTCATGCCGGCACTCCGCTGCGCTGCGTGCCGTCATGAGACACCACCGCACTCTGCCGATGATTCGCTCGCTGACGCTCGCTCATGCCGGCACTCCGCTGCGCTGCGTGCCGTCATGAGGCACCACGGCACTGTGCTGATGATTCGCTCGCTGACGCTCGCTCATGCCGCCGTCTCCGCCCGTTCGGTGTCGTCCCGCGCCGGACACATGATCCGCCCGCTCATGCCCGTCCGTGCCGTGGGGTCACCCCTGATCCGGCTCCTGCTCCGGCCCGGCCGCCGCCTGCCGGGCCGCCTCCGCCTCACGCAGGGCCTGCCGGCGCTGGACGTACGCCTCGGTGCCCTTGCTGGGCTTGCGGCGCCGCGGCGGGGCGGTGACCCCCGGGGCGAGCTTGCGCGCGGAGACCAGGAACGCGGTGTGGGCGATCATCCGGTGGTCGGGGCGCACGGCCAGCCCCTCGGCGTGCCAGTCCCGGACCAGCGACTCCCAGGCGCGCGGCTCGGTCCAGCCGCCGCGCTCGCGCAGCGCCTCGACCAGCTCGGACAGCTGCGGGGTGGTGGCCACGTACCCGATGAGGACGCCGCCGGGGACGAGCGCCCGCTCGACCATGTCGAGCATCTCCCACGGGGTGAGCATGTCCAGGATGATCCGGTCGAATCCGGTCTCCCGGCACTCGGCGACGTCACCGACCTGCAGCCGCCAGGCCGGGTGCGGGCCGTTGAAGAACGCCTCGACGTTACGCTCGGCGATCTTGGCGAAGTCGTCCCGCAGCTCGTACGAGTGCAGCTCGCCCTCCGTGCCGACGGCGCGCAGCAGCGAGCAGGACAGCGCGCCGGAGCCGGCGCCGGCCTCGAGGACCTTCGCACCGGGGAAGATGTCGCCCATCATGACGATCTGCGCCGCGTCCTTCGGGTAGATCACCTGGGCGCCACGCGGCATGGAGAGCACGTAGTCCGACAGCAGCGGCCGCAGAGCCAGGAACGCCGTGCCGCCACCGGCGGTGGTGACCACACTGCCGTCGGGCAGACCGATCAGCGTGTCGTGCTTGAGGATGCCCCGGTGGGTGTGGAACTCCTTGCCGGGCTCCAGCGTCACGGTGTGCATCCGGCCCTTCGGGTCGGTCAGCTGCACCCGGTCGCCGGGACGGAACGGCCCCCGGTGAATGGGGGGCAGCGCCGGGGCGGCGGGGTCGGCCGGGACGGCGGAGGAATGTGTCACGTGTTCGTCTTCCGTTTGGGTTCCAGGAGCTGAGCCAGATCCGCGATGTGCAGAACGCCGACGACATCTTCGCCTGCCGTCACGACGTACTGTGCGCCCGGGTGGGTGCGCACGGTCTCCATCACGCGTTCGCCGTCCGCGCCGACCGGCAGCGCCGGCAGGCTGTCCAGGTCGCGGGAGACCGCGTCCACCGCCAGCCAGGGCCGCCGTTCCGGGGGTACGGCGGCGACCCGGGCCGGGTCGACCAGGGCGACCGGCCGGCCGGCGGAGTCGATCACGGTGAGCGCGGCGTCGGGCGCTAGTCCCTCGGCGCGGCGGCGCTGCGCCTCGGCGAGGGGGGTGCCGCTGGGCACGGGCAGCACCGGGCGGGCCAGCCGGGACAGGTCGACCAGCGGCAGGCGGCGGCTGATCCGGGCCATCCGGATGGACTGCCCGGCCCCGCGCCACAGGGTGACCGCCACCAGCAGCATCAGCGGCAGGGCCAGCGGCGCGATCGCCCGGCGCAGGGTGAGCAGGACGACCAGGGCCACGGTGGTGACGGCCACCGCCCGGCCCACCCAGCCGGCCACCTCGGTGCCGCGGTGCCGGTCCCGGGTGAGCGCCCACACGGCGGCGCGCAGCGCCCGCCCGCCGTCCAGCGGCAGCCCGGGCAGGCTGTTGAACACCGCGACGATCACGTTGCTCACCGCCAGCTGGAAGGCGAGCTGGTGGGTGATGGTGCCGGCGGGCAGCGCGAGGGTGGCCGCGACGGCGGCGGCGCCGAGCACCGCGGAGACGGCCGGGCCGGCCAGGGAGACCAGCAGTTCCACCCGTGGGTTGGGGGCGTCCCGGTCCATCTCGGTGTACCCGCCGAGCAGTTCCAGGGTGATCCCGCGCACACCGATGCCGTACCGGCGGGCGGTCAGGGCGTGCCCCAGCTCGTGCAGCAGCACCGAACCGAGCAGGGACACCACGAAGCCCAGGCCGACCAGCCAGCCGCCGAGGTGGCCCACCTCGAGCTGCCGCCGGGCGAGGCTGGCGTAGAGGACGGTGACGACCAGGGTGAGCAGGAGCATCGAGGCGTCCGCGCGCAGCGGCACCCCGAACACCCGACCGATGGTCAGCCCGGGCCGGCGCGGTGGTCGGGACCTGTGCTCCACCGGATCGATGCTACGCGGCGCCGATCATGCGCCGGTGCGGCGACGGTGGCCCTGTCACACCGGTGCCCTACCCTTCCGGGCATGACGGCGGAACCGGTGATCGACACGCAGGACCCCCCGGCCTCGGCACCGCCGCCCACGGTGCGGGCGTCGCTGTCCCCGTCGCGGGCGGCGGACTTCAAGACCTGCCCGCTGCTCTACCGGTTCCGCAGCATCGACCGGCTGCCCGAGCGCCCCACCGTCGAGCAGGCCCGGGGCACGCTGGTGCACGCGGTGCTGGAGCGGCTGTTCGACCTGCCGGCGGCGGCGCGCACCCCGCAGTCGGCGGGCGACCTGGTCGCCCCGCAGTGGGACCGGCTGGTCACCGAGCAGCCGGAGCTGGCCACGCTGTTCGCCGCGGACGACCCGGCCGGGGTGGCGGAGTTCCTCCAGTCGGCCGCGGCGCTGCTGCAGGGCTACTTCGCGGTGGAGGACCCGCGCCGCCTGGAGCCGGCCGAGCGGGAGGCGTTGATCTCCGCGGTGGTCGACGAGGAGCTGCTGATCCGCGGCTACCTGGACCGGCTCGACGTCGCCCCGGACGGCGCGCTGCGGGTGGTCGACTACAAGACCGGCGGGGCGCCGCGGGAGGCGTTCGAGGCGCGGGCGCTGTTCCAGCTCAAGTTCTACGCCCTGGTGTTGTGGCGCACCCGGGGCGTGGTGCCGCGGGTGCTGCGGCTGCTCTACCTCAAGGACGCCGAGGTGTGTGACTACACCCCGGACGCGGAGGAGCTGCTGCGGTTCGAGCGCACGGTGGTGGCGCTGTGGCAGGCGATCGAGCAGGCCACCGAGCGGCAGGAGTTCCGCCCCCGGCCGAGCCGGCTCTGCGACTGGTGCAGCCACCAGGCGCTCTGCCCCAGCTTCGGCGGAACCCCGCCGCCGTTCCCGGCGGCCGGCGCGGGCGACCCGCTGACCGACGCCCGGTCCCGGCCGGCCGCCCCCGGCGCGGACGAGTGATCCTCCTTCTCACGGAGGAGGCCGGGTTCGGCATCGGCGACGAGGGCTCGCGCCGGGCGGCGGATACCGTCGTGGCATGACCAACCGGGCGCGGGCGTGGGCCCGCCGTCGACCGCTGGCCGTCGACGCCTGCTCGGCGGTCGCCCTGATGCTGCTGGGGGCGGTGTTCCTGCTGCTGGCGCCACCCGAGCTGCGGCCCGCGCAGCTGTGGTCGGCGGTCGGCTGGAGCGCGCTGGGCGCGGTCCCGGTGGCGCTGCGCCGGGTCGCGCCGTGGCCGGCGGTGGGCGCGGCGGTGGCCACCCTGGCCGTGCCGGTGCTGGCGCGGCACGCGCCGGCCACCCAGGGCCTGGTCTTCCTGGTGCTCACCTACACGATGGCGGCGCACCAGCGGTCGCGCCCGGCCATGCTCGCCGCGGCGCTGCTGTGGGTGCCGGTGGTGCTGGTCAACCTGCTGGTGCCGCTGCACGGCGTGCTCGACACCGGCCCGGCGTACCTGGTGCTCAACAACCTGCTCAGCGCGTCGGTGGCATACACGGTGGGCCGGGCGGTGCAGACGCGCCGGCAGTCCACCCGGATGCTGCGCGAACGGGCCCGGTTCGCCGAAGCGAGCCAGCGGTCCCTCGCCGAGCAGGCCGTCGTCGACGAGCGGCGGCGTATCGCGCGGGAGCTGCACGACGTGGTCGCCCACCAGGTCAGCGTGATGGGGGTGCTGGCCACCGGGGCGCGCCGGGTGCTGCGCCGGGACCCGGACGCCGCGGACGAGGCGATGGCCACGGTCGAGGAGACCGGCCGGGCCACCCTGCGCGAGCTGCGCAGGCTGCTGGACGTGCTGCGCACCGACGCCGAACCGGCGGCCGAGCTGACCCCGCAGCCGGGCCTGACCGGCATCGAGGCCCTCGTCGAGCAGGTCCGGGAGGCGGGCCTGCCGGTGACGCTGCGGGTCGACGGCGCGCCCGGGCCGCTGGAGGAGGGCGTGGCGCTGACCGTCTACCGGATCGTGCAGGAGGCCCTGACCAACGCGCTCAAGCACGCCGGCCGGGCCACCGCGCTGGTCCGGCTCACCGTCGCCGACGGCTTCCTCGCCGTCGAGGTCACCGACACCGGCCGCGGCCCGGCACCGGTGACCGACGGGATCGGGCACGGCCTGGTCGGCATGCGGGAACGGGTCGCCCTCTACGGTGGGATCCTGCGGACCGGTCCGCGACCGGGCGGCGGCTTCCGGGTGTACGCGCGGATCCCGCTCGAGTCCGCCGGGGCGGTGCCGGCGTGACCGCTCCCAACCTGGCCGGCACGACGAGGGACGACGGATGACCGACAGCACGGCGAACGCACGACCGGTGCGGATCCTGCTCGCCGACGACCAGCCGCTGCTGCGTACCGGCTTCCGGATGGTGCTCGGCACGGAGGACGACCTGGACATCGTGGCCGAGGCCGGTGACGGGTTGGAGGCGGTGGAGCTGTCCCGGCGGCTGCTGCCCGACGTGGTGCTGATGGACATCCGGATGCCGCGGATGGACGGGGTGGCGGCGACCCGGGCGATCGTGGACGCGCGGCTGCCGGTACGCGTGCTGATCCTCACCACCTTCGACCTGGACGAGTACGTGGTCGGCGCGCTGCGGGCCGGGGCGAGCGGCTTCCTGGCCAAGGACGTGCCGGCGGAGGACCTGGTCACCGCGATCCGGACGGTGGCCGCCGGGGAGGCGGTGGTGGCGCCGCGGATCCTACGGCGGCTGCTGGACCGCTTCGCCGACGTGCTGCCCGACCCGGCGGCGACCCCGCCGAAGGCGCTGAGCTCGCTGACCGAGCGCGAGCGGGAAGTGCTGGTGCAGGTGGCGCGCGGGCTGTCCAACGCCGAGATCGCCCGGGCGTTGTCGGTCAGCGAAACCACCATCAAGACCCACGTCGGGCACGTGCTGACCAAACTGGGACTGCGCGACCGGGTGCAGGCGGTGGTGCTGGCGTACGAGACGGGGCTGGTGCGGCCGGGCGGTTGAGCGGCCGGCGGGTGGCGGCCGTCACCTACCGTGACCATCGTCGCGCCAGCAGGGTTGACCATGACGCGGCGTCAGGTCCTAGCGTCGGCGCCGCCGCACGGGTCAGGGGTGACCCTGAGCCGGCCTCGGGGGCGACCCCCAGCGGGATTTCCGGCGACGGTTCCGCCCGGGGACGGACGGATCGGCGACCGGCAGCACCGAGGATGGGACTTGCCGCACCGGCCAGCGGGGGCGGTGCGGATCGGCAAGGTAGACGGAAGAGGTAGATGACGTGACCGCGATGGTAGGCCGGCAGGCGCAGGCCGCGGCCCGGGCCAGCGACGTGTGGAAGGTGTACGGCAGCGGCGAGGCGCAGGTCATCGCGCTGCGGGGGGTGAGCGCCGAGTTCGAGCGGGGCCGGTTCACCGCGATCATGGGCCCGTCCGGGTCCGGCAAGTCGACGCTGATGCACTGCCTGGCCGGCCTGGACTCGGTGACCCGGGGCACGGTCGCCATCGGCGACACGACGGTGACCGGCCTCAACGACGCCGGGCTGACGAAGCTGCGCCGCGACAAGGTCGGCTTCATCTTCCAGCAGTTCAACCTGCTGCCCACGCTCACCGCGCAGGAGAACATCCTGCTGCCGCTGTCGATCGCCGGCCGCAAGCCCGACCCGACCTGGTACAACACGGTGATCGAGACGGTCGGTCTGCGGGACCGGCTCGGGCACCGGCCGGCGCAGCTGTCCGGCGGCCAGCAGCAGCGGGTGGCGTGCGCCCGGGCCCTGGTCGCCCGCCCCGAGGTAATCTTCGCGGACGAGCCGACCGGCAACCTGGACTCCCGCTCCGGCGCGGAGGTGCTGAACTTCCTGCGCAACTCGGTCCGCGAGCACGGCCAGACGATCGTGATGGTGACCCACGACCCGACCGCCGCCGCGTACGCCGACCGGGTGGTGTTCCTCGCCGACGGGCAGATCGTCTCGGAGCTGATCGAGCCGACCGCCGACACGGTGCTGGACACGATGAAGAAGCTGGACGCCCCGGCCGAGGTGAACGGCTGATGATCCGGGCAACGCTGAAGAGCCTGCTGGCCCGGAAGCTGCGGCTGATCCTCTCCGGCCTGGCGGTCGTGCTGGGGGTGATGTTCGTCTCCGGCGCGTTCGTGCTGACCGACACCCTCGGCCGGACCTTCGACGCGATCTTCGCCGACGCGTACCAGGGGGTGGACGTCAACGTCGCGGCCAAGCCGAAGATCGCGGTGTCGGAGATGGAGGGCGAGCAGACGGCGGCGCCGTTGCCGGCGGCGACGGTGGACAAGGTCCGCGCGGTGCCCGGGGTGGCCGAGGCCACCGGCGTGGTCGCCGCCGACGGTGCCCGGCTGATCGGCAGCAACGGCAAGGCGGTCGCCTCGTTCGGCCCGCCGCAGCTGGGCGAGAACTGGACCGGCGAGTCCGAGCAGCTGCAACTGCGCGAGGGCCACGAGCCGCGCGCCGACGACGAGATCGTCATCAACCAGGGGCTCGCCACCGCGGGCAAGGTGAAGCTCGGCGACCGGGTCGGGGTGCTCACGCCCCTGGAGCCGAAGCAGGACTTCACCATCGTCGGGATCTTCGGCTACAGCGGCGGCCGTGACTCGATCGGCGGCAGCAACGAGATCATGTTCACCACCCCGACGGCGCAGCGGCTGATGCTGGGCGAGCCGAACACGTTCAACAGCGTGACGGTCAAGGCCGCCAGCGGGGTCACCGACGAGTCGCTGCGCGACGCGGTGGCCACCGCCGTGGGCGACGGATACGTGGTCAAGACCGGCGAACAGCTCTCCACCGAGGCCGCGCAGGGCTTCAAGACGGCGCTGTCCTTCTTCAACCGGATCCTGCTCGGCTTCGCGGCGGTGGCGCTGCTGGTCGGCACGTTCCTGATCCTCAACACCTTCTCGATCATCGTCGCGCAGCGGACCCGGGAGCTGGCCCTGATGCGGGCCGTCGGGGCGAGCCGCCGGCAGATCATCGGCTCGGTGGTGCTGGAGGCCATCGCGGTGGGCCTGATCGCCTCGGTGTTCGGCCTGGCAGCCGGCATCGGCATCGGCGCGCTGCTGGCCTGGGCGTTCGGCAACCTGGCCGGTGGGCTCACCCTGGCCGGGATCGGCATACCAGCCGCGGCGGTGATCGGCGCGTTCGCCGTCGGCCTGGTGATCACCGTGGTGGCGGCGCTGCTGCCGGCGCTGCGCGCGTCCCGGATCCCGCCGATCGCGGCGATGCAGGACGTGGCCACCCCCGACCGGCCGCTGACCCGGATCACCGTGGCCGGCGCGTTGGTCACCGCGGTCGGCGCCGCGCTGCTCTTCCTCGGGCTCAGCGGCAACGCCGGCGACAACACCCTGGCCACCATCCTGGGCGGCGTGCTCTTCGCCTTCATCGGCGTGGCGCTGCTGACCCCGTTGATCAGCCGCCCGGTGGTCTCCCTGCTGGGCGCGATCTTCGCCTGGTCGGTGCCGGGGAAGCTGGGCCGGCTCAACTCCGGGCGCAATCCCCGCCGCACGGCGATCACCGCCGCCGCGCTGATGGTCGGCATCGCCCTGGTCACCGGGGTGACGGTGATCCTGGACTCGGCGAAGGGCAGTATCAGCGCGCTGGCGAAGGACACCATCAAGGCCGAGCTGGTGATCGCCGGGGCGCAGAGCGGTCCGCGGCCGCCGAGCTTCGACCCGGCGGTGCTGGACAAGGCGGCCGCGCTGCCCGGCGTGCAGCTGGTTGACGGCGAGTACGGGGACATGGCCGTGGTCAACGGCCAGCGGACCTGGGTGGCCGCGTCCAGTAACGTGGCCGCGCTGGAGCGGGTCTTCGGGGCGAAGGCCACCGCCGGCGACATCAGCCGATTGGGCCCGGACCAGATGCTGTTCAGCTCCGACACCGCCAAGTCCCGAGGGGTCTCGGTCGGCTCGACGGTGACGGTGCAGCTGTCCCGCGGCGAGGCCCGCACCTACACGGTCAGCGGCATCTACGAGAGCTCCCAGCTGACCAACCCGGTGATGCTGCCCCCGCAGGCGGCCCGCGACTTCGCGATCCCGCAGCCGATCCAGGGCTTCGTGCAGCTCGCCCCGGGCGCCCGGGTGGCCGACGTCCAGCCGCAGGTGGAGCGGCTGCTCGCGGACTCTCCCGAGGTGTCGGTGGCCGACCGGGACGCGTTCATCAAGCAGCAGACCGGCTCGCTCGACGGGCTGCTCCAGATGATCCAGATCCTGCTGGCGCTCGCCATCGTGATCGCGGTGCTCGGCATCGTGAACACCCTGGCGCTGTCGGTGCTGGAACGCACCCGGGAGCTGGGCCTGCTGCGGGCGATCGGGCTGCGCCGGGCGCAGACCATGCGCATGATCACCGTCGAGGCGGTGGTGATCTCGGTGTTCGGCGCGCTGCTGGGCGTCGTCGTCGGCAGCGGCCTCGGCGCCGCCGTGGTCCGGGCGCTGAAGGACGAGGGGATCAACGACCTGATCCTGCCCTGGGGGCAGATGGGGGTCATGCTCGGCCTCGCCGCGATCGTCGGGGTGGTCGCCGCGGTCCTGCCGGCGGTCCGGGCCGCCCGGATCAACGTGCTGGGCGCGATCGCCCACGAGTGATCCTGGCAGCTGCGACGGCCCCTGCCACCGGGTGGCAGGGGCCGTCGGCGGGTCTGCCCGATCGCGGCCACCCGCCCCCCAGCTGGCAGCTATCGGGCCGTGGCGGTGGTTCGGGGAAGCCGCCGGGTGACCGAGGGTCCCTCGTGCGGCCCGGAGGGTCAGCCCGCGCGGCCGCAGAGCGCCGCGAGCAACTCCAGGTCCGCCCCGGTCAGGCTCTCCAGCTGGTGTACGCCGTCGGTCGGCGGAAGCGGCACCTCGGCCGGCACGGCCAGCACGGCCGCCCCGGCGGACAGCGCGCTGGCCACCCCGGTCGCCGAGTCCTCGATCGCCACGCATCGCGCGATCGGCACGTCGAGCAGCCGCGCGGCGGTCAGGTACGGCTCGGGGTGCGGCTTGGTCGCGTCCACCTCGTCACCGCAGACCACCGCGTCGAAGCTGTCCCGGCCGAGGGTGTCCAGGGCGACCTCGACCAGCGGCCGGACGCTGGAGGTGACCAGGGCGGTGGGGATCCCCGCCGCGCGGACCGCGCGCAGCAGCGCCAACGCGCCCGGCCGCCACCGCAGCCCGGTGCGGAACAACTCCAGGATGCGCGCGTTGATCCACTCGGCGCTGGCCTGCGGGTCCCGCTCCGGCTGACCGAGGTCGTCGTGCAGGATCCGCATCGACACCGCCATGTTGGTGCCGATCATGGCCATCCGGGCGGTGTCGGACAGGGTCCCCCCGTACACCGCCGCGAGTTCCTGCAACGCGACGTCCCACAGCTTCTCGCTGTCGACCAGGGTGCCGTCCATGTCGAAGAGCACGGCGGCGGGGTGCTTGCTGATCAGCGGGGGCCTCCTCTGGTGGGCGTACCCCCGATCCTCTCAACCGGGTGCGGACGGCCGTCGACCGAACCCGCCGAGGGTGACCTGCGGCATCAGCCCAGCCCGCAGGCGTCCAGGGAGCTCTCGTAGCCGCGGAAGAACGAGTCGGTGCGCTGCTCGGCGGTGCCGTGCGAGCCCTCCGCGAACCACGGCTGGTCCGGGTCGTCGCCGACCGCCAGCAGCCCCTCCCGGAACTCGTCCAGGTCACCCTTGTCCAGGGTCAGCGTCCCGGCGCGGACGTTGTCGCCGATGTACGCCCCGGCCAGGCAGTCCGCCTGCAGCTCCTGCTCGATGGTGAAGTTGTAGCGGATGCCGAGGCGGACCTGCACGCCGTGGGCGTACTCGTGGCCGAGCAGGTAGAACAGGAACGCGTCACCGACCTGCCGGAACGCCGCCACCGACCAGTTCACGTCGTAGGCGATGAAGTCCCCGGCCGAGCAGTAGACCGCGTTGTTGCGTGGCAACGGCGCACCGCCGCAGGAAACCTCACCCGCCCTGGTGTAGGCCACCACCCGCCGGATCGGCTGGAACCGCCGCCCCGAGGCCCGGAACTCGGCGGTCCAGTAGCGCTCGGCGATGCCGACGGCGTCGCGGAAGTCCTGCTCGAACTCCGCCACGCTGGTGGTGCCGTCCGCCCGGGTGGTCTGCGCGCCCGGCGAGGCCGGCCCGCCCCGTGACGGGCGGGGCTGCCGCGGCTCCCCCTGGTCGACCCCGCCGACCATGCAGCCGGCCGCCACCACCGCGGCCACCAGCAGGCCGGCCAGCGGTCCCGGCCGCCGGTGTGCCGCCGTGTCCCCCACCGTCGCCTCCCCGGCTGAGTCGCTGGCTGCGCAGTACCCCGACCGCGCCCCGATGATGCCACCCGTGATCACGTGCCCCGCCGGCGATCGTTCACCGATCGGCGGTGTGGAACAGCAGCAGCCGGCGTCCGGGGCGCGCCGGTCAGCCGGTGAAACCGTGGCCGCCCCGGTTCCATCCGTCGCTCTGCACGTGCTCCCGCTCGGCCGCCCGCCGGTGCCTCTCCGCCCGCGCCGCCCGCACCACGCCCGGTTCGTCGTCGGAGCTGAGCCGGCGGCGGTCCCGCCAGCCGACGTACCCGACCGCCGCGGCGACGACCGCGGCCACCACTGCCAGCACCACCAAGACCGTCATGACCGCCACAGTAGAACCGTTGCGCCCGCCGTGGGGGGCGGCGGCGCCCAGCCACGACCGGCCTCAGCGTCGACGCGCCCGCCCGCGCCCACCCGGCTGATCGTCTCCGGCCGGATCGGCCGATCCGCCCCTACGCTGGTGTCCGGGGCGGCGCCCCGGCTCCGACGTCCCGGGTGAGCGGCGCCCGCCGGGCGCCTCCCGAGAGGAGAGACCGTGAAATATCTGATCATGCTCTACGGCAGCCAGCAGGACTACGACACCCTGGCCGGGCGGCCCGGCGACCGGCCGCCGATGAGCCCCGAGCAGATCGCGGCGATGCACGCCCACATGGAGACCGTCCACAAGGAGCTGGCCGAATCCGGGGAACTGGTCGACGCGCAGGGGCTGACCGCTCCGGTGCACGCCCGCCGGGTCCGGCTGCGCGGCGGCGCCCCGGTCGTCACCGACGGCCCGTACGCCGAGACGCAGGAGGTGCTCGCCGGCTACACCCTGGTCGAGTGCGCCAGCTTCGACCGGGCCACCGAGATCGCCGCCCGGTTCGTCAACCCCGACGCCGAGGGCGAGTACGTCGACGTGCGCCCGATCGTGGACGGCTTCGAGGACCTCCAGGGCTGACCGGTGGCCGACGGAGGCGCCGAGGACCTGCTGCGCGCCCTGGCGCCGCAGGTCCTCGGCGCGCTGGTCCGTCGGTACGGGCACTTCGACACCGCCGAGGACGCCACCCAGGAGGCGCTGCTCGCCGCCGCCAGCCGGTGGCCCGACACCGGGCCGCCCGACGACCCGAAGGCGTGGCTGATCACCGTCGCGTCCCGCCGGCTGACCGACCTGCTCCGCGCCGAACAGGCCCGCCGCCGCCGCGAGGACACCGTCGCCCGCCAACTCCCGGCCGACCGGTGGCTGGCCCCACCCGCCGACCGCCCACCGGACGACGCCGACGACTCGCTGATCCTGCTGTTCCTCTGCTGCCACCCATCGCTGCCGCCGGCCGGGCAGATCGCGCTCACCCTGCGGGCGGTCGGCGGGCTCAGCACCACTGAGGTGGCCCGGGCGTTCCTCGTGCCGGAGGCCACCATGACCCGGCGGATCACCCGCGCCAAGCAGCGCATCCGGGACAGCGGACTGCCGTTCGCCCTGCCCGCTGGGCAGGAGCGCGCCGCCCGGCTCGACGCCGTGCTGCACGTGCTCTACCTGATCTTCAACGAGGGGTACGCGAGCACCGCCGGCGAGCAACTGCACCGCGCCGACCTGCGCGCCGAGGCGATCCGGCTGGCCCGGCTGGCGCACCGCCTCACCGACGACCCGGAGGCGATCGGGCTGCTGGCGTTGATGCTGCTCACCGACGCCCGTACCCCGGCCCGGACCGGACCGGACGGCGCGCTGGTGCCGATGGCCGAGCAGGACCGGCGCCGCTGGCGCGGCGAGCAGATCGCCGAGGGCACCCGGCTGGTCGCCGCCGCGCTGCCCCGGGGCGCGGTCGGCCCGTACCAGCTCCAGGCGGCGATCGCCGCCCTGCACGACGAGGCGCCCAGCGTCGAGGCCACCGACTGGCCGCAGATCGTCGCCCTGTACGAGATGCTGTTGTCCCTGCACGACAACCCGGTGGTCCGGCTCAACCACGCGGTCGCGGTGGCCATGGCGCGTGGACCCCGGGCCGGGCTGGCGCTGCTGGACGCTCTCGGAGCCGACCGCCGGGTCGCCGAGGACCCCCGCCGGTACGCCGCCCGCGCCCACCTGCTCGAACTCGCCGGAGAGACGGACGCGGCGCGGCAGGCGTACCTGTCGGCGGCCCGCCGCTCGATGAACCTGGCCCAGCAGCGCTACCTGCACGCCCGCGCGGCACGCCTAGGCTGACCGGCGGCCAGTACGTCGCGGCGCAGGGCCGCCAGCCGCCGGCGGAGGTCCCTACCGCCGCGGTCGGTCAGCCGGCGGTGTCCGGAGGTTCCGCGGACCCGGTCGTGCGTCTAGGCCGGCGAGCCACCCGCCGACCTGACAGACGCGCCCTGCCTCAGTCGAGGCCGCGCATGATGTGTGGCTCCCCGTCGTCGTCGCCGAAGCAGCGGTGCAGCACCTGGGCCTGGGCCCACAGGTCGAGGCTGCTCGGCGGTTCCTCGGGAGAGTCGGCTGGCACGCCGACGATCGTGGGCGTGGCCGGCCGGACCTTGACTGGCGTGTCCTCGGCCATCGTCGTCCCCTTCCCCTGTCACCTTATCCTCGCCAGGGCCGCTCGACGCCCGCATCTTGCGGGCTGTCGGATGCACGTCATGCGGATACCCCCGGCCGGCCGCTCGACACCGGGACGTGGGGACCACGGCCCAGCCTCCGCATGGGCGCTGGAGAGCGGTTGGAGCTGCGGTCGACGCGGCGGCGCCAGGCGGGGTGGCCGGCTCATTCGGCGCGGTGGCGGACAGGGTACGCCCGCCCCTCATCACCCGTTCACGGAAATTGATCTAGACCGTTACTTCCATGCGTGTCTATATAGATGCAGTCGCCCCCAACCGGACGGAGCATCATGAACCGCACCCTGCGCGCAACGGCCATCAGCCTCGCCGCGACCGTGGCCGCCACCCTCGGCCTCACCCAGCCCGCCTGGGCCGCCAGCTACTCGGCCCCCCTCACCACCGCGGTGGCCAGCCTCCCCGTCGCCACCGAGGTCCGCACCGGCTACAGCCGCGACCTGTTCCCCCACTGGATCGACGCCGACGGCGACGGCTGCAACACCCGCAACGAGGTCCTCATCGCCGAGGCCACCACCAAGCCGACCATCAGCGGCACCTGCACGCTCTCCGGCGGTCGCTGGTACTCCTACTACGACAACGCCTACTGGACCCTCACCAGCGACCTCGACATTGACCACATGGTCCCCCTCGCCGAGGCCTGGGACTCCGGCGCCCGCAACTGGACCACCAGCCGCCGCCAGGCGTACGCCAACGACCTCGGCGACTCCCGCGCCCTGGCCGCCGTCACCGACAACGTCAACCAGTCCAAGGGCGACCAGGACCCGGCCACCTGGATGCCCCCGTACGCCTCCGCCCGCTGCCGCTACCTCAACGAGTGGGTCGCCGTGAAGATCCGCTGGCGGCTGACCGTCGACAGCGCCGAGAAGAGCGCCCTGACCAGCTGGGCGAACAACTGCCCCAACAGCACCATCTCGGTCACCTACGCATACTGACCGCGCCGCTCCGGGCCGGCCCACCCACGGGCCGGCCCGTCAGGCGGTCCAGCCGAGCCAGGCGCCACCGGCCGAGACGACCGCCAGCCAGATCAGCACCGCCGACAACGGCGCCAACGGCACCAGCGCCGGCCGCCGCCGCAACAGCCGGACCCCCACCGCCAGCAACACCGTCCACACCACCAGGAGCCCGGCCAGCGCCCAACCCGGCACCACCAGGCCGCTCACCGCGTACCAAAACCCGACGGCCAGGTGCACGGCCAGACCGAGCCACCCGACCACGCGTGTCATCCGCACCCCTCCATCGTGCGGCCCCGTCAGGCCGACCGGCGACCGTCATCCGGTCAGGAACGCCTCCACCGACGCCGCGAAGACCGCCGGATCGTCGACCCACGGGAAGTGACCACTGTCCGGCTGGACCACCAGCTCGGCAGCGCCGAACAGGACGGCGAGCCGCCGCACCGCGGCCGCGGTCGGCCAGATGTCGTGCTCACCGGCCAGCAGCAGCGTCGGCACGGTGAGCTCACCCAACCGCGCCGGCAGCGCCGGATCGGGTGCGAACCCCGCATAGAACCCGTCGGTGGCGGCCGGCGCGAACTGGGCCGGCTCGGCCGCGGCCTGCGCCTGCGCCGCAGCACCCCAGCGGCCGTACAGCAGCGGCGCCGCCTCCCACCGGTAGCGCTGCTGCTCCTCCGGCGTCGCCGGCACGGCGTGCAGCGCCGCCACCGCGGTGGCGTGCCACGGCTCGTGCGCCCGCCGGGAAAGCACGCTGTCCACCGCCAGGTCCGAAGGCAGCCCGACCACCCGCAACGACGGCGCGACCAGCACCAGGTGGGCCAGCCGCACCGCGTGCCGAGCCGCGTAGAGCAGGCAGATCCCCCCGCTGGCCGAATGCCCGAACAGGTCCATCCGCTCGAAGCCCAGATGCTGTCGCAAAGCCTCCACGTCGTCGACAAGGCGGTCGACCCGATAGGTGGCAGGGTCCGCGGGAACGGCCGACGCGCCCGTCCCCCGGTTGTCCAACAGGATCAAGGTACGGCGGCCACTGAGCCCGCCCAGCTCACCCAGGTACTCCACCGCCTGCCCCGGGCCACCGGGGATGCACACCAGCGGCGGCCCGGAGCCGACGACTCGGTACGCCAGTTCGGTGCCGTCCCAGGACCTGAAGCTCTCCATCGCAGCGATCCTGCCAGCCGCGCGATCGGGCGGCCTACCCGGGCACGGACCCGACGCCGTACGGTCACCGCATGATCGCCGCGATCCTCGGTGCCACCGCTCGTCACCGTCGCCGCATCCTCACCGCGGGCATCGCGGTAGCCACCGTGGACGCCGCCGCGGCGGCGCTGGCTCAGCCGGCCGGCCAGCAGCTCGCACCGATCCTGGCCGCGCTCGGGGCGCTGCTGATCCTGGGGCTGGCCAGCTGGCTCCAACCCCGTCCGGCGACGTTCGCGGTTCAGCCGGAGGTGCCCGCCTTCGCCAGCCCCGTCCGGGCAGGACCGGTATACCTGGCCCTCTGCGCTCTGCTCGTCGCCGCGGAGTCGGTGGGCGAACTGCTCCGCTCGGTCAGGCTCACCGACTTGATTAGGAATCATCAGTGATCATAGATTGGCCGTGTGGAACCTCCCCGACTCTTAAAAGCCGTGCAGCGTTTCGGTGTACCCCTCTGACGCTAGGTGTTTGGGTTGACTCGGGAGAGATTCAGTTGACGCGGGTCGGGCGTCAGTGCTGGTTGTCCGGCATCGGTGTTGTCGAGGCGATGGCTTGGTGAGCGGGATGGTGCCGCTGGGCGAAGGCGAGACCTTG
>NZ_VSFA01000036.1 GCF_008119785.1 Micromonospora sp. MP36
CTGGATGTAGTGGCCTACCGGAGTCCGGGAGGCCACTACATCCCGGATACAGCGTGCTCTTGCCGGAGGCGGGGGGCGCCGAGCCGCCGTCAGTCGGCCAGGGGAGCGGGCAGCGGGTCCCGGTGCAGCACCGCCAGCCGGGACACCGCCCGGGTCAGCACCACGTAGAGGCGGTGCAGGCCGCGGGGCTCGGCCGCCACGATCGCGGCCGGCTCGACCACCACGACGTGGTCGTACTCCAGGCCCTTGACCAGGGTCGCCGGGACCACGGTGACCCGCGCCGCGGTCTCCACGTCGTCGGCGGTCGCGGTCGCCACGCCCGCGTCGGCGAGCGCCGCGCGGAGCGGAGCGACCGCGTCGTCGGCGGCGATCACGCCGACCGAGCCGTCGTGCGCGAGCGCCGCGCGCACCTCGGCCACCGTCGCCGCCGTCAGGTCCTCGACCGTACGCACGTCGAGCGCCCCGTCGCGGCGCAGCGACTCGGCCGGGGGTACGTCGACCGCGAGCGCCGGCAGCAGCCGGTTGGCGAACGCGACCACCGCCGCCGGCACCCGGAAGCCGACGCTGAGCGGCACCACGACAGCGTCCGGCTTGCCCAGGTGGGTCAGGGACTCCCGCCAGTCGGTGGCGGCCCACGGCGCCGTGCCCTGGGCCAGGTCGCCGAGGAGGGTGATCGAGCCGTGCTCGCTGCGGCGGGCGATGACCCGGCACTGCATCGGGGACAGGTCCTGCGCCTCGTCGACCACCACGTGCCCGAAGCCGGCCGGCCGTTCGATCAGCCCGGCCGCCTCGTCGATCAGCACCGCGTCCGCGGCCGTCCACTTCGTCGCCTTCGGGGTACGGCCCAGCTTCGTCCCGGCGGCCGGCGCCCCGCCCCGCCGCCCCGTGGCCGCGGTGCCCTGCGGCCCGCTGGCACCGGCGTCGCCGAGGTCGGCGTCTCCGGTGCCCGGCCGGCCGCCGGCAGCCGGGCGCCCGAGCAGCAGGCCCTGCTCCTCGGCGTCGAGCAGGCCGTCGGCCACCACGGCGAGGAAGTCGGCGTCGGACCAGAGCCGGTGCAGCAGCCCGTCCGGGGTGAGCGCCGGCCAGACCGCGTCGAGGAAGGCGGTGACCGGCTTGGCCCGGCCCATCCGGCGCAGCCAGGCGTCGCTGGGCGACTCCGCCCGGCGGGCCTCGGCCTGGCGTTGCAGCAGCCCCACCACCCGGGCCCGGACGCGCTCCCGGCCGGTCGCGTACGGCAGCCCCTCCCGGCGGGTCTCCTCGACCACCCGGTGCAGCGGGTCGAGGCCGATCCGCCAGCGGAACGAGCCGTCCGACACCATGATCGGCTCGGTGGGCGTACCGATGTGGGCGTCGACCGCGCGGCGGAGCACCGCGGCCATCCGGGCGTCGTGCTTGACGGTGGCGACGGCGGGGTCGTCGACCGCGCGGACCGGCACCAGGGCGACCAGGTCCTCCACCGTGGCCTGCTCGACCTCGACCTCACCGAGCGCGGGCAGCACGGCGGCGATGTACGACAGGAACGCCCGGTTGGGCCCGACGATCAGCACCCCGGACCGGCGCAGCCGCTCCCGGTGCAGGTAGAGCAGGTACGCGGCGCGGTGCAGCCCGACCGCCGTCTTGCCGGTGCCGGGGGCGCCCTGCACGCAGATCGAGTCGGCCAGGTCGGCCCGGACCAGTTCGTCCTGCTCGGGCTGGATGGTGGCGACGATGTCCCGCATCGGGCCGACGCGGGGACGCTCGATCTCGGCGGTGAGGATTCGGCTGGCCGTGCCCAGCTCCTCGCCCCGGTCCAGGTGCTCGTCCTCGAAGCTGGTCAGCAGGCCGGAGCTGAACCCGAAGCGACGCCGGACGGCGACGCCCTGCGGGTCGCGGGCGCTGGCCCGGTAGAACGACCGGGAGACCGGGGCCCGCCAGTCCAGCACCAGCGGCTCGCCGAGGTCGTCGGTGACGTGCCGCCGCCCGACGTGGTACACCCCGACGACGTCGTCGTGCGGATCGGTGTCCCCGCTGTGCCGGCCGTCAGCGGTCCCGCCGCTGTGCCGGCTGTCGGCGGTCCCGCTGAAGTCGAGCCGGCCGAAGAAGAGCGGCGTGGTCGGGTCGTCGGCCAGCTCCTTGACCCGCCGGGCCATGTGCCGGCCGAGCTGTTCGGCGGTGTACGCGTCCCCGGCGACCTTGTCACCGGTGGCGAAGAGGGCCTCGGCGCGCTCCCGCATCCGGCGCAGCGCCGCCCGGGAAGTCTCCAGGTGGGCGCGTTCGGCGGCGAGTTCGAGGTCCAGGGTCTGTTCGGGGGCGTGCAGGGTCATCCACGTACTCCTCGTCACGGGGAAAAACGCTGCCGCTCGCGTTTCCGACCACGGGTCGGCGCGGGGACGTCCTGTGCGGTGCTACTCACCTCGGCCGTCGGGCGGGACAGAGCAGCTTACTCCGGCCGGGGCGGCGGGCAACCGAATATCGTCGGGCCGGTCCCGGCGCGGGATCATGGGGGGCATGACCGAGGAGCGTCCGGAACAGCGTCGGGTGACGATCAGCGACCCGCAGGTGATGCGGGCGCTGGCCCACCCGGCCCGCATGGCGATCATGGAACATCTCAGCACGGTGGAGGGCGGTGCGACCGCCACCGAGTGCGCCCGGATCGCCGGTCTCTCCCCGAGCGCGACCAGTTACCACCTCCGGGAGCTGGCGAGGTATGGGCTGATCGAGGAGGCTCCCAGCCGCGGTGACGCCCGGGAACGGGTCTGGCAGGCGTTCAGCCCTTCGTACTACATCGAGTCGGGGCCGGACGCCGACTCGGAGGCCCGCGCCGCCGAGGCGGCCCTGGTGGAGGCCCACATGGCCCGGGACAGCCAGCGCGTGCGGGACTGGATCCAGCGCGCCCCCGACGAGCCGCGCGAGTGGTACGAGGCGGCCTGGTTCAGCGACAGCGTGCTGCTGCTGAACGCCGAGGAACTGGCCGGGCTCAACAACGCGATCCAGAAGTTGATCGAGCCGTACCGACGGCGGTTGCGGACCAACCCGCCCGAAGGGTCCCGAAGCGTCGCCGTGCAGTACCGGGCGTTGCCCCTCAATTGACGTCCGGGATTGCGCCGACGAGTTGTGAAGAATTATTTTCGAAGTATGTCCTTCGCAACTGGCCCTTCGCGCTGGCCCGACGTCTGGCTGGCCACCGCCTCGCGCGGTGTCTCCACCTGCGGGGACTTCCTCGCCGCCACCGCCCTGACCCTGGCTCTCCAGTCCGCCGGCGCGGGCGGGCTCGCGGTGTCCGGGCTGATGCTCGCCGCCACCGCGCCGCTGGTGGCGCTCGCTCCGCTGACCGGCCGGCTCGCGGACCGGGTGGACAGCCGGCTGCTGCTGGTGGTCGCCGGGCTGGGCCAGGCCGCCGTCTGCCTCGCACTCGCCTACGCCGGTCACCCGGCCCTGGTCATCGCGCTGGTGGCGCTGCTCGCGTCCGGCCTCGCCGTCACCCAGCCCGTGCTCGCCGCGTTGGTGCCGGCCATGGTCCGCGCCGAGGACCTGCCCCGGGCCGCCGCGCTGAACCAGACCGCCGGGACGCTCGGCGCGCTGGCCGGCCCGGCCCTGGCCGGGGTGCTGGTCGGCGGCTTCGGCACCCGGCTGCCGCTGCTCCTCGACGCCGCCAGCTACCTAGCGCTCGTCGCGGCCGCGCTGCTGGTCCGGACCCGCCGGGGTGGCCGCCGGCGGTCGGCCCCGGCGACGGCACCCGGCACCTCCGCCGCACCCGCGGTCGCCTGGCGGCTCCGCAGGGACCCGATGCTGGTCGCGATGATCGTCACCATCGCCGGCGTGATCGCCGCCGTCGGGGCGATCAACGTGGTCGAGGTCTTCTTCATCCGCGAGACCCTGCACAGCTCCAGCACCGTGTACGGCCTGGTCACCGGCGCATGGACGCTGGGCATCCTGATCGGGGCATGGATCTTCGCCCGGCTGGCCCGGCGGTTGATCGACGACCGGCGGCTGCTCGTCGGCTACCTCGTCCTGCTCGCCGGATGCTGCCTGATGATCCTGCTCTCCGCCGCGGTGCCCTCCGCACTGCTGCTGGTGCCGGTATGGCTGCTCGGTGGCGTGGGCAACGGCGGCGCGAACGTCTTCGACAACGTGCTGCTGGCCCGGCGGGTGCCCGAGGCGAGCCGCGGCCGGGCGTACGCCGCGCTCGGCGGGTCCGTCCAGGGTGCCTCCATGGTCGGCTTCCTGCTCGGCGGTCTCCTGCTCGAGGCGGCCACCCCCCGGCTCCTGGTCGCCGGCTGCGGCGTCGCCGGGCTGCTGGTGATCGCGCTGGTCGTACCCTCGGTCACCCGGGCCGTCCGGGCCGAGCGGGCATCGGTCGGCGTACCTCCGGCTCGGCCCGCCGAATCACCGGCGCTCCGGCCCGGCGGCGTGGCCGAGGCCGGACCGGTCGACCCGAAGGCGGCCGGGCCGTGGCAGGTGGCCGACGGTGCGGAGTTGGCCACTCAACTGCCCTCCCGGTGAGCCGACGATCCGGCGCGGCGATAACGTCGGGGCATGGCTGACCGCGTCGCCCGCCCCCGGGTGGGACACATCCAGTTCCTCAACTGCCTGCCGATCTACTGGGGGCTGATGCGGTCCGGCGCGCTGATCGACGTGGACCTGCACAAGGACTCGCCGGACCGGCTGAACGCCGCGCTGGTCGCCGGTGACCTCGACATCGGGCCGATCTCGCAGGTGGAATACCTGCGGCACGCCGACGAGCTGCTGCTCCTGCCGGACCTGGCGGTCGGCAGCGACGGCCCGGTGCTCTCGGTCAACGTGGTCTCCACGAAGCCGCTCGCCGAGCTGGACGGGGCCCGGGTGGCGCTCGGCTCGACCTCGCGTACCGGGGTGCTCCTAGCCCAGCTGCTGCTCAGTGAGCGGTACGGCGTGCGCCCGGACTACTTCCGCTGCCCGCCGGAGCTGACCCAGATGCTGCTGGAGGCCGACGCCGGTGTGGTGATCGGGGATGTGGCGCTGCGGGCGCTCTACGAGGCGCCGCGCAAGGGCCTCGAGGTGACCGACCTCGGGCAGGCCTGGCGGGAGTGGACCGGCCTGCCGATGGTCTTCGCCGTCTGGGCGGTCCGCCGGGACTTCGCCGCCGCCCACCCGGGCCTGGTTAAGGAGGTGCACCAGGCGTTCCTGCGCTCGCGTGACCTCTGCCTGGCCGAGCTGGACCAGGTGGCCGAGGCGGCGGCCCGCTGGGAGCCGTTCGACGCGGCGACCCTGGCCACCTACTTCCGTACCCTCGACTTCTCCCTGGGCGAGCGGCAGGTGTCCGGGCTGCGCGAGTTCGCCCGCCGGGCGGCCGCGATGGGCGAGGCCCCCGCCCTCCCGGCGGGCGGGCCGGAGTTCTTCCTCGGCTGACGCCGAAACGGGCGATGCGGCGGCAGCCCGAGAGCCGGGCTGCCGCCGCATCGGCGAGCGGGGGGAACGGGCGGTTACGTGGCGGGGCGCAGCAACGCCTCGGTGATCTTCTGGCAGTTCTTCATGCCGTAGTCGTAGCCCATGCCGATCGGGTAGCGGACCATCACGCCCATCGTCCAGGTGTCGCCGATGGCCAGGCAGTTGATGTGCATCTCCTGCTCCCTGGTCCGGTCGATCCAGCCGTTCTTGATGGCGATGGTCTTCTGCACGTTGGCCGGGAACGCCTTGCGGATGCCGAAGTCGCCGGCGCCCCGGACCAGCCGCATCTCATTGAGCAGCCACTTGGTCCACTTCGGCCCGGCCGCCCGGCCGTCGTCGATGCAGCGACCGAGCCGGGCGGTGTCCCGTGGGGACAGGTTGGTGCGGCTCCAGCCGCCGTCGCTGGCGACCTTGCTGTCGGTCAGCTCGCACATCGAGATCAGGCGCTTGATCGAGGCGGACCGGCCGACGCTGTTGTAGAACTGCTCGGCGCGCGTGTTGTCGCTGTCCCGGATGATCTTCGTGGCGTCGGCCAGCTTCGCGGCGCTCGGGGTCTGCCCGTTCTCGTCCGCCCGTCGCAGGTAGTCCGCGACGATCCACGACTTGATCATCGACGCGGTGGTGCTCGTCTCGGCCATGTTCGCCGAGCCGATGATCTTGCCGGTCCGCTTGTCCAGGACGCTCCACGCGTACCAGCCCTTGATGCCGAGGCTGTCGAGATCCTGCGCGACGAACGGCAGCGGCTCAAGGGAGGGCGAGGGCGAGGGCGACGGGGCGGGACGGCTGTTGCGGTCGGTGGGCGTACCGGTGGACCGGGCGTTCCCGGTCGCGGCCGACTGCGAGGCGGCGGCGGGGCGCAGCGGTGAGCCGGGCACCAGCCGGAGCGAGACGAGGGTCAGGCCGACCAGGATGACGGCGACGGCGGCGAAGACCAGCGGGCGGTGGTGGCTGCCGGGTCGGCGCCGCGCGCCGGCCATCAGAGCTTCCCCGGCTGCTGCGGCACCTTAAGGGCGGCGCCGGGCTGCGGCGTCACCAGCTGGGTGGCCACGCTGGCGCAGACCTTCGCGCCGTAGGACAGGCTGGTGCTGGCGGGGTAGCGCATCATCACCGCGAGGCTCCACTTGTCGGTGACGGCCAGGCAGTTGACGTGCCAGTTGCCGTCGTAGCTGAGCTGGGTCCAGCCGTTCTTGATGCTCACCGGGCCCTGCGCCTTGATCTCGGCCGGCAGGCCGTCCACGATGCCCCACTTGCCGCCGCCGGAGCGCTCCTGCTGCGCGGTGACGCTGCCGCGGACCTGGGCCATCTCGTTGAGGACCCATTTGGTCCACTTCGGCCCGGCGGCCTTGCCGTCGGCGATGCAGTCGCCGAGCCGGACGGCGTCCTCCGGGGACATCCGGGTGAAGCTCCACCAGCCCTCGTACCCGGGCACGTTGCCGCGCTTGGTGTCGGTGAGCCCGCAGATCTTGATGGCGCGCTGGATCACCGGGTCCGGCTTGCCGCCCGGCTGCGGCTTGTACGACCCGCCGGCCGCCGCGTAGACCTTGTTGGCGCCGTCGTCGTTGCTGTCCCGGATGGCGACGCTCGCCGCCTTCTTCAACGCGGCGGTCGGCTCCTTGTCGCCGAGTTGACGCAGGTAGTCCGAGACGATCCAGGCCTTCAGCATCGACTCGGTGGAGTTGGTCTCGGCCAGGTTCTTCGCGCCGCTGATCTCGCCGGTGGCGCGGTCCATCAGCGCCCAGGAGAAGAACTCGCCCTTGAAGTCCACCGAGACCGGTCCGGCGGCCAGCGTCGGCGGGGCCGGCGTGGTGGGCTCGGGGGCGGGGACCTTCTCGCCGCCGCCGATGCCGCCGATGCTGGCGAGGGCGTCGCCGCCACTGAGGCGGGCGTACGCGGCGGGCACCAGCATGACGCCACCGAGGAGGACCGCCACGATGGCGAGCACCATGGTCACGCGATGTCGCATGAGTGGGTGAACTCCAGATGTCTGGCCGGGGGGACCGGCTTTTCCGAATGGGTTCGGCCTGATCGCCGGGGCCGGGGGAGTGGCCTGGAGCCGGTGGCGATCGTCAGCAGCCGATCGGTGTGCCGGGGGAAGTCTACTTCCGGACAGGCCGGAAGCCAGAACTCGCCAGCGGCCGACTCGCCGCGAAGGCGGGGTAATCCGCCGTTGTGCCGCGCTTGCGAGGATTCATCTTCCCGACGTGTTCGACATCACAGTGTGACGAGGGATCGGTGCCACTGACCGTAAGCGGTCATCGGGTGACGGAAGGTGTGTCCGGAAACCTGTTACACCCTCTGGTGTCATCGGTCGCGAGCTGTAACACTGGCCTCATGTATGGCAACGACTTCGCCCCGCCCGAGGACGGTCCGGGCGGCGGCCTGCTCGGCGAGGTGGAGGCGGCGGAGGCGGCGCTGCGGGAGGCCGCGGCGCGGGCCCGGCGCGGCGGCCCGGCGCCCGACGAGGACCTCGAGGCGTACTTCGCGGACGTGATCGACGCCGATCAGAAGATCGAGCCGCGGGACTGGATGCCGGAGGCGTACCGGAAGACGCTGATCCGGCAGATCGCCCAGCACGCGCACTCCGAGATCATCGGCATGCAGCCGGAGGGCAACTGGATCAGCCGCGCCCCCTCCCTCAAGCGCAAGGCCATCCTGCTGGCCAAGGTGCAGGACGAGGCGGGCCACGGCCTCTACCTCTACGCGGCGGCCGAGACGCTGGGCGTGAGGCGGGACGAGCTGGTGGAGCTGCTGATCGAAGGTCGGCAGAAGTACAGCTCGATCTTCAACTACCCCACCCTGACCTGGGCCGACGTGGGCGCGATCGGCTGGCTGGTCGATGGCGCGGCGATCGTCAACCAGGTGCCGCTGTGCCGCTGCTCCTACGGCCCGTACGCCCGCGCGATGATCCGGGTCTGCAAGGAGGAGTCGTTCCACCAGCGCCAGGGGTACGAGATCCTGCACACCCTCGCCCACGGCACCCCCGAGCAGCACGCGATGGCCCAGGACGCGGTGGACCGCTGGTGGTACCCGTCGCTGGCGATGTTCGGCCCGCCGGACGGAGACTCGACGCACAGCGCGCAGTCGATGGCCTGGAAGATCAAGCGCTTCTCCAACGACGAGCTGCGCCAGCGCTTCGTCGACATGTGCGTGCAGCAGGCGGAGATCCTCGGGCTCACCCTCCCCGACCCGGACCTGCGGTGGAACGAGGAGCGGCAGGCGTACGACTACACCCAGCCGGACTACGACGAGCTGATGCGGGTGATCAAGGGCGACGGGCCGTGCAACCGGCAGCGGATGGAGCACCGGCGCCGCGCCCACGCCGAGGGCGCCTGGGTACGCGAGGCCGCCGCGGCGTACGCCGCCAAGCGGGCGGAACAGCAGAAGGAGAAGGTGGCGGCATGAGCGAGCGTCAGCGAGCGAATCGTCGGCGCAGCGCGGTTGTGCCTCATGCCGGCGCCGAGCGGAGCGAGGTGGCGGCATGAGCAAGGAGCAGTCCCCTCTCTGGGAGGTGTTCGTGCGGGCCCGGCGCGGGCTGTCGCACACCCACGTGGGCAGCCTGCACGCCCCCGACGCGGAGCTGGCCCTGCGCAACGCGCGGGACCTCTACACCCGCCGCCAGGAGGGCGTCTCCATCTGGGTGGTGCCGGCGAGCGCCATCACCGCGTCCAGCCCGGACGAGAAGGACGCCTTCTTCGACCCGGCGGCCGACAAGGTCTACCGCCACCCGACCTTCTACCAGGTGCCGGACGGGGTGGCCCACCTGTGAGCGAGCGAAGCACCTTGTTCGACTTCACCCTCGGCCTCGGCGACGACGCGCTGATCGCGGCGCAGCGACTCGGCGAGTGGACCTCCCGCGCGCCGGAGATGGAGGAGGACATCGCGCTGGCGAACATCGCCCTCGACCAGCTCGGTGCGGCCCGCCTCCTGCTCACGTACGCGGGCGAGCTGGAGGGCGCCGGGCGGAACGAGGACGACCTGGCCTACCTCCGCGGCGATCGGGAGTTCCGTAACCGCCTCCTGGTCGAGCTGCCCAACGGCGACTTCGCGGTCACCATGGCGAAGCTGTTCTTCCTGGCCGCGTACCAGCTCCCGCTCTACACCGCGCTGGCCGGGTGCGCCGACGAACGGCTGGCCGCGATCGGGGCGAAGGCCCGCAAGGAGTCCGCGTACCACCTGGACCACGCCTCGCTCTGGGTGAAGCGGCTCGGCGACGGCACCGAGGAGTCCCACCGCCGGATGCAGGCCGCGGTCGACCAGGTGTGGCCGTACGTCCACGAGCTCTTCACGGCGGACCCCGCGGCGCCGGTCGACCCGGCCACCCTGCGGGCCGACTTCGACGCCCACGTCTCCGCCGTGCTGGCCGAGGCGACGCTGACCCGACCGGCGGACGGCTGGACCCCGGGCGGCGGCCGCGCGGGCGTCCACACCGAGCACCTCTCGTACCTGCTGGCCGAGATGCAGGTGCTGCACCGCGCCCACCCGGGAGCGCGCTGGTGACCACGCCGAGGGAGGCCGTGGCGGCGGTGGTGGACCCGGAGATCCGGGTCGTCACCATCGACGAGCTGGGCATCCTGCGGTCGGTCGACGAGGACCCGGCGACCGGCCGGCTCGTCGTCACCATCACCCCCACCTACACCGGCTGCCCGGCGATGGACGTGATCCGGACGGACATCCGCCGGGCGCTCGCCGCCGCCGGCCACCCCGACGCCGAGATCCGCACCGTGTACACCCCGGCCTGGAGCACCGACTGGATCTCGGCGAGCGGCCGGGCGAAGCTGGCCGCCGCCGGCATCGCCCCGCCCGCGCCGGTCCGTACCGGCAGCGTCGTGCCGCTGACCCTCGCCGTCCGTTGCCCGCGCTGCGGCTCCCCGGAGACCGAACAGGTCAGCCGCTTCGGCTCCACCGCGTGCAAGGCGCTCTGGCGCTGCCGCTCCTGCTCCGAACCCTTCGACCACCTGAAGGCGCTGTGACTGTCACGATCACCCGACCGGTCCGTCGCCGGCCGGTCTTCCACCCGCTGCCCGTCGCCGCCGTCGACCGGCTCACCGCCGACGCCGTGGCGGTCACCTTCGCGGTGCCCGAGGAGTTGCGGGAGACCTTCACGTTCTCCGCCGGCCAGCACCTCACCGTCCGGCGCACCGGGGACGACGGGGAGGAGGTGCGGCGGTCGTACTCGATCTGCTCGACGCCGGAGGAGTTGGCGCGGCACGGCCGGCTGCGGATCGGGGTGCGGGAGATCCCCGGCGGCGCGTTCTCCGCGTACGCCTGCGGCGCCCTGCGCGGCGGCGACACCGTCGAGGTGCTGCCCCCGCTCGGGCACTTCACCACGGCGTTCGCGCCGGACCGGGCCCGCCGCTACGGCGCGGTGGTCGCCGGTTCCGGCATCACCCCGGTGCTCTCGCTGGTCGCGACCGCGCTGGCCGTCGAGCCGGCCAGCACCTTCACCCTGGTGTACGGCAACCGCACGGCGAACTCGGTGATGTTCGCCGAGGAACTGGCCGACCTGAAGGACCGGTGGCCGACCCGGCTGCACCTGGTGCACGTGCTCTCCCGGGAGATGGGCGAGTCCCCGCTGCTGTCCGGGCGGATCGACGCCGACCGGCTGACCCGGCTGCTCGACACCATCGTGCCCGGCGACGCCATCGACGAGTGGTTCCTCTGCGGCCCGTACGGGATGGTGGTGGACGCCAAGGCGGTGTTGGCCGGCCGCGGCGTGCCGGAGTCGGCGGTGCACACCGAACTGTTCCACGTCGACGCCCCGCCGGAGCCGGTCCGCCGCCCGGCCGACGAGCCCGGCAGCGGCGCCGAGGTGACGATCGTGCTGGACGGGCGCTCGTCGAGCTTCACGATGGGGCCGGACGAGCGGGTGCTGGACGCCGCGCTGAAGGTCCGCGGCGAGCTGCCGTACGCCTGCAAGGGCGGGGTCTGCTCGACCTGCAAGGCCAAGGTGGTCGAGGGCGAGGTGACCATGGCCCGCAACTACGCGCTGGAGCCGGACGAGGTGGCGGCCGGGTACGTCCTCACCTGCCAGTCCAGCCCGGTGACCGACAAACTCACCGTCGACTACGACGCGTGACGCCCGGGCGGGATCGCATCTGGGCTCCCGCCGTGGAAGAGGGAAGCGTGGCCTGTCCCGTTGTTGGTCACACCGGGCGGACACGGCCGACGGGTCTTGTGGGGGGCGACGTAGGCTCGGGGCGTGACGGTGAGCCGGGAGATCGACGACATCCTGCAGCGCGGCGCGGACGGCGGGCGGATCACGCCCGAGGAAGCCCTGCTGCTCTACACCGAGGCGCCCTTCCACGGGCTGGGTGAGGCGGCGGACGCGGTGCGCCGGCGGCGCTACCCGGACAACATCGTCACGTACCTGATCGACCGCAACATCAACTACACGAACGTCTGCGTGACGGCGTGCAAGTTCTGCGCCTTCTACCGTGCGCCCAAGCACAAGGAGGGGTGGACCCACTCCACCGAGGAGATCCTGCGCCGCTGCGGCGAGGCGGTCGAGCTGGGCGCCACCCAGGTCATGCTCCAGGGCGGCCACCACCCGGACTACGGGGTGGAGTACTACGAGGAGCTCTTCTCCGCGGTCAAGCAGGCGTACCCGCAGTTGGCCATCCACTCGATCGGCCCGAGCGAGATCCTGCACATGGCCAAGGTCTCCCGCGTGGGCCTGGACGAGGCCATCGCCCGGATCAAGGCGGCCGGGCTGGACTCGATCGCGGGCGCCGGCGCCGAGATGCTGCCCGACCGGCCGCGTCAGGCCATCGCTCCGCTGAAGGAGTCGGGCGCGCGCTGGCTGGAGGTCATGGAGCTGGCGCATCGGCAGGGCCTCGAGTCCACCGCGACCATGATGATGGGCACCGGCGAGACCAACGCCGAACGGATCGAGCACCTGCGGATGATCCGCGACGTGCAGGACCGTACGGGCGGCTTCCGGGCCTTCATCCCGTGGACCTACCAGCCGGAGAACAACCACCTCAAGGGCCGCACCCAGGCGACCACCATGGAATACCTGCGGCTGATCGCCGTGGCCCGGCTCTTCTTCGAGACGGTGCCGCACCTGCAGGCGTCCTGGCTGACCACCGGCAAGGATGTCGGGCAGCTGGCCCTGCACATGGGGGTGGACGACCTCGGCTCGATCATGCTGGAGGAGAACGTCATCTCCTCGGCCGGGGCCCGGCACCGGTCCAACCTCCACGAGCTGATCGGCATGATCCGCAGCGCCGACCGGATCCCCGCGCAACGGGACACCCTCTACCACCGGCTCGCGGTGCACCGGACGCCAGCCGATGACCCCAGCGACGACCGGGTGGTCTCGCACTTCTCCTCGATCGCCCTGCCGGGTGGCGGGGCCGGCAGGTCGCTGCCGCTCGTCGAGGTCAACTGAGCCCCGCGTCCCGTCCCGTCCACCGGCCGCGCCCGCCCGGGCACGGTCGGTGACCGCCCTGAGCTGCCGAACGGTCGGCCGAACGGCCAATGGTTGGTTGTCGATGGGTCATTCCTGCTGGCCGTTCTCCGGAGGTCTGTCCGGGTCCGTCGGCGGCAAGACCCATCAATTCGGGCAATCCTTAAGTGACTCTTAGGCGTGCAGGTGGTGAAGCCTCGGCGCGTGGGGTGGCGAGGGTGATCGGGGACCGCTAGCGTGCCCGCTCGTCCCCGTTCCTTCATCGATCCCACGAGGGGATTGCTTCCATGATCTTCCGTAACCGGCCGCTGGTGCGGCTCGGCGCTGCCACGCTGCTCGCCTCCGGGGCGATCACCGCCTTCGGCGCGCCCGCCCACGCCGCCGGCACCGAGACCGACCTGGAGCTCAAGGTCGCGGGAACGCGCGTCGCGGCCAACGCCCAGGGCAAGGTCGCCTTCGTCAAGGTCGCCAACCTGGGCCAGAACGCCCCGAGCGAGCTCGCCGTCCGGGTCGACGTCTCCAAGGTGGACTTCAGCAAGGTCGTCGCCGTGCCGTTCGTCGAGGACGGCTGCGAGGTTGAGGGCACCGAGGAGAAGCCGACGGCCTTCACCTGCCACGCGACCAAGGCCGGCCTGCCCGGCCCGGGCGAGACGACCGATCTGCCGCTCCTCGTCTTCAAGTTCGATGTCGAGGGCGCCTACCAGGCCCCGCTGTCCTTCAAGCTGATCTCGAAGGACGACACCAACGCGGAGAACAACACCGCGTCCGCCACGCTCGACCTCTCCGACGAGAGTGGGCCCGACCTCGCGGTCATCGCCGACGACGTGAAGCAGGCCGCGACGATCGTCGACGGCAACCCCGTCTACAAGGGTGACCTGCACGCGGGCGGCCAGTCCGCGCTGACGTACTTCATCGCCAACCAGGGTGATCTGGCGACCGCCGGTCTCAAGATCACGGTGAAGCTGCCCAAGGGCGTGACCCCGGCCGAGACCGAGCAGGACTGCGAGTACTCCGCCGACAAGTCCACCTTCACCTGCACCTACGCGGACTTCGGCCTGATCCCTCAGGACCAGGACACCGACGAGGACGACAAGCTGTACTCGGCGTACGGCTTCTTCCACCTGTTCAACGTCGGATCCGACGTGAAGCCGGGCGCCCTGACCGGCGGCCTGGTGTCGGTCGAGCCGATCGGCGCCCAGCCGGCGCTCACCCGCGCGAAGCCGGTCGCTCAGTTGCCGGAGAACATCGAGGGCATGCAGGCCAGCGATGTGGACGCCACGGACAACAGCGACGGCTACGCTGTCATCGTCGCGGCCAAGGGCGGCACCGGCGGTGGCGCGGGCGGCGGTGGCGTGGGCGGCGGCGACGAGGGCGGCCTGCCGGTGACCGGCGCCAAGGCCGGCCTGATCGGCGGCATCGGCGCGGCGGTGCTGCTCGCGGGCGGCGTGATGTTCCTGGTCGCCCGTCGGCGCCGGGTGGTCCTGGTCACCCCGGGCGACGAGAAGCCGAACGCCTGACGGTCGTCCTCCATCGGCCCGCGAGGGCCGTTCACATAACGCACGGCAGTGGGGGCGGGATGGGTCACACCATCCCGCCCCCACTGTTGTCACTCCCGTGCGGACGAACGTCCGCCGGCTGCCCGGAGTGCCGGCGAGGGGTGACGTGGCCGACATCCCCGCGGTGGCACCCGTCGGCCGCCGCCCATCGCCCGGCTGGCAGAGTGGAGGGGTGAGCCGTACCCCCCAGGGCCAGCGCGCCAGCCTGGACAAGCAGCCGCACGAGGTCGCCGCGATGTTCGACGGCGTGGCGGCTCGCTACGACGTGACGAACACGGTGATGACCGCCGGTCGGGACCGGGCCTGGCGCCGGGCCACCCGGGAGGCGCTCGGCCTGCGCCCGGGGGAGCGAGTGCTGGACGTCGGCGCGGGGACGGGTGTCTCCACCGAGGAGCTGAGCCGCTCCGGCGCGTACGCGGTCGGCGCCGACCTCTCCCTCGGCATGCTCCAGGCCGGTCGCCGGGCCCGGCCGCACGTGCCGCTGCTGGCCGGCGACGCGCTGCGGCTGCCCTTCCCGGATGCCACCTTCGACGCGGTGACCATCTCCTTCGCGCTGCGTAACGTGGTCGACACTCAGGCGGCGCTGCGCGAGTTCGCCCGGGTGACCCGGCCGGGCGGCCGGCTGGTGATCTGTGAGCTGAGCCACCCGACCAACGCCGTTTTCCGCACCGCGTACCTGTCGTACCTGATGCGGTGGCTGCCGGCCGCCGCGCGGGTGGTGTCGAGCAACCCCGACGCGTACGTCTACCTGATCGAGTCCATCCGGGCGTGGCCGGACCAGGCCGCGCTGGCGGCGCTGGTCCAGGAGGCCGGCTGGGGCAAGGTGGCCTGGCGGAACCTGACCGGTGGGCTGGCGGCGCTGCACCGGGCGGTCCGGGACTGATCTCCGGGTCGGCCGGGCACTCTCTGCGGCAAACCACCCTATTCCGTGAATATCCGTTTTTGTTCCACTTAGTCCCGTAGGCTCGGCCCATGACCGGACCCGAGCAGGTGGCCACGGACGACGACGCCGCGGAACTCATCGCGCAGCTCAAGGAGCTGGCCGGGGCGGATCCCGCCGACGTTCGTCAGGTGGTCGCCGAGGTGCTGGCCGCGCTCGACCGGGCGGCCGGCGGCGCGCTGCGCGAGCACCTCCCCGAGGCGATCCGCCTCGATGCCGGCCTGGGGCCGGCCGCTTCCGCCCGTCCGTGACGGAGAACACTCCGCCTGTCCGGGACGGAGAAATGGACCTCTACCGGCCTGTTTCCGCGAAGTTAGGTACCCCTCACGGCCTACCGGTGTAACCCCGGTCATAGACTCCAACCCGATCGGCTTGTGAAGCATTTCACGAGCATGCGGGAGGAGGCGCAGGGATGACCGCGGTGGAGAACGACGCCGACGTCATCGTCGTGGGCGCCGGTCCCGGAGGATCGGCGACGGCGTACCACCTGGCGCGGCACGGCGTACGCGTGCTGCTGCTGGAGAAGACCGAGTTTCCCCGGGAGAAGGTCTGCGGCGACGGGCTCACCCCCCGGGCCGTACGGCAACTGATCCGGATGGGCGTGGACACCTCGCCCGAGGCCGGCTGGCTGCACAACAAGGGCCTGCGGGTGATCGGCGGCGGGGTACGCCTGGAACTGGACTGGCCGGACCTGGCCAGCTTCCCCAACTACGGCCTGGTCCGGACCCGGCTCGACTTCGACGACCTGCTCGCCCAGCGGGCCGTCGCCGCCGGGGCGAAGCTGCGGACCAACGTGAACGTGACCGGTCCGGTGCTCGACGCCGACGACCGGGTGGTCGGCGTGCAGGCCGAGGTGGGCCCGGACAAGGAGACGGCCACCTTCCACGCCCCGCTGGTGGTCGCCGCGGACGGCGTCTCCGGCCGCTTCCCGCTCGCCCTCGGGCTGGCCAAACGCGAGGACCGGCCGATCGGCGTGGCGGTCCGGCGCTACTACCGCTCGCCCGCCAAGCACGACGACGACTACCTCGAGTCGTGGCTGGAGCTGCGGGCCAAGGGCAGCGAGGCGCTGCTCCCCGGCTACGGCTGGATCTTCGGCCTCGGCGACGGCCGGGTCAACGTCGGCCTGGGCGTGCTCAACTCCTCCGCCGCCTTCGGCAAGACCAACTACCGCCGGCTGCTCACCGACTGGCTGGCCAACACCCCCGAGGACTGGGGGATGACCGACGAGGCGAACGCGGAGGGGCCGACCCTCGGCGCCGCGCTGCCGATGGGCTTCAACCGGGTGCCGCACTACACCCGCGGGGTGCTGCTGGTCGGCGACTCCGGCGGCATGGTCAACCCGTTCAACGGCGAGGGCATCGCGTACGCGATGGAGTCCGGCGAGCTGGCCGCCGAGGTGGCGGTCCAGGCGCTCGCCCGGCCGGCCGGCGCCGAGCGGGAGCGGGCGCTGCTGGCGTACCCGCAGGAGCTGAAGGCCCGCTTCGGCGGCTACTACCGGCTCGGCGGCATCTTCGTGAAGCTCATCGGCCGGCCCGAGGTCATGCGGCTGGCCACCAAGCACGGCATGCCGCACCCGATGCTGATGCGCTTCGTGCTCAAGCTGCTGGCCAACCTGACCGACCCGCGCGGCGGGGACGCGATGGACCGGATCATCAACGCGATGACCCGGGTGGCGCCGGCGGTCTGACAACGGTGCCCCGCGGCCGGCGACGGCCGTGGGGAGCCGACAAAGATCGACCCCGCCGGCCGAGGTCGTGAGGGACGTGAATAGTGTGATTTTTGCCAACCACCGAGGTCAGGGAAGGACGAGCAGGAGACAACGATGACGCTCTCTCCTTACGCACCCATCATCGGGCTGTTCGCCCTCGCCGCGGGGTTCGCGCTGTTCTCCGTGGCCGCCGCCCGATTCGCCGGCCCCCGGCGACTGAACAAGGCCAAGCTCGAGGCGTACGAGTGCGGCATCGAGCCGAGCCCGCAGCCGGTCGGCGGCGGCCGGTTCCCGATCAAGTTCTACCTGACGGCGATGCTCTTCATCGTCTTCGACATCGAGATCATCTTCCTCTACCCCTGGGCGGTCTCCTTCGACGCCCTGCCGATCTTCGGCTTCGTGGAGATGGTCCTGTTCATCGTCGCGGTCTTCGTCGCCTACGCCTACGTCTGGCGGCGCGGCGGCCTGGACTGGGACTGAGGGAGGTACGGCAGATGGGCATCGAGGAGAAGCTTCCCTCCGGCGTCCTGCTCACCACCGTGGAGAAGCTGGTCAACTGGTCGCGGAAGTCGTCCGTCTGGGGCGCCACCTTCGGCCTGGCCTGCTGTGCCATCGAGATGATGGCGGCCGGCGGCCCGCACTACGACCTGGGCCGCTGGGGCATGGAGGTGTTCCGCGCCTCGCCCCGGCAGGCGGACCTGATGATCGTGGCCGGCCGGGTGAGCCAGAAGATGGCCCCGGTCCTGCGCCAGATCTACGACCAGATGGCCGAGCCCCGCTGGGTGCTCTCCATGGGCGTCTGCGCCAGCAGCGGCGGCATGTTCAACAACTACGCCATCGTGCAGGGCGTCGACCACATCGTCCCGGTCGACATGTACCTTCCCGGCTGCCCGCCCCGGCCCGAGATGCTCATCGACGCGATCCTCAAGCTCCGCGAGAAGATCATGTACGAGCCGCTGGGCCCGAACGGCCGCAAGATGCTGGAGGCCCGCAAGGAGCGCGGTGACGTGCCGGTCGTGCCGTACGGCTCGATGCCGTCGTCGTACCGCAACGACAAGGCCCGGCGCGCCGAGTGGACCAAGGCGGTCCGTGAGGGGCGCGAGGAGCAGTTGCGGATCGAGAACTGGATGAAGGCCCAGAACCACCTCCACTCGCACGGGGGCCCGAAGTGACCGCACCTGACGACAAGACCACCAACGGCGGCGTGCCGGTGCCAGTGCCGCCGGCCGGCGCCACCAGCGGCGCACCGGCCGAGCACCCACCGTCCAGCCCCGCCGGCCGCGGCATGTTCGGCATCCACGGCACCGGCGACGTCTCCGGCTTCGGCGGGCTGGTCCGGCAGCGCTCGGCGATCGAGGACAGCCCCCGGCCGTACGGCGGCTACTTCGACGAGGTCCGGGACGCGCTGGAGGAGGCGTACCCCGCGTTCGCCGACGCGATCGAGAAGGTCGTGGTCGACCGGGGCGAGCTGACCCTGCACGTGCGCCCGGAGCGGATCGCTGAGGTCTGCCAGGTGATGCGCGACGACCTGGCGCTCCGTTTCGAGCTCTGCTCCTCGGTGTCCGGGGTGGACTACCTGGGCGCGGACGAGCGGCGGCTGCACGTCGTCTACCAGCTCACCTCGATGACCTACCGGCGTCGGGTCCGGCTGGAGGCCGCGGTCTCCGCCGAGGACCCGCACCTGCCGAGCGTCACCAGCGTCTACCCGACCGCCGACTGGCAGGAGCGGGAGACGTACGACATGTTCGGCATCGTCTTCGACGGCCACCCCAACCTGACCCGGATCCTCATGCCGGACGACTGGGAGGGGCACCCGCAGCGCAAGGACTACCCCCTCGGCGGTGTGCCCGTCGAGTACAAGGGCGCGGAGATCCCGCCGCCGGACAAGCGGAGGTCGTACCAGTGACGACGTCGAACTACGCGACCGAGCGCGAGACCACCGAGGGCAAGGTCTTCACCGTCACCGGTGGGGACTGGGACACGGTCGTCTCCGGCACCGACCCGATCAACGACGAGCGGATCGTCGTCAACATGGGCCCGCAGCACCCGTCCACGCACGGCGTGCTCCGGCTGATCCTGGAGCTGGAGGGCGAGACGGTCCGCGAGGCCCGCTCGGTCATCGGCTACCTGCACACCGGCATCGAGAAGAACCTCGAATACCGCAACTGGGTCCAGGGCTCGACCTTCGTGACCCGGATGGACTACCTCTCCCCGCTGTTCAACGAGACGGCGTACGCGCTGGCGGTGGAGAAGCTGCTCGGCATCACCGACGACATCACCGAGCGGGCCAACACCATCCGAGTGCTGATGATGGAGCTCAACCGGATCTCCTCGCACCTGGTCTGGCTGGCCACCACCGGTATGGAGCTGGGCGCGATCTCGATCATGCTGTACGGCTTCCGCGAGCGGGAGTACATCCTCGATATCTTCGAGACCATCACCGGCCTGCGCATGAACCACGCGTACGTGCGTCCGGGCGGGGTGGCGCAGGACGTGCCGGACGACGCGATCGTCAAGATCCGCGAGTTCCTGAAGATGATGCCGAAGAAGCTCAAGGAGTACGAGGACCTCCTTTCCGGCCAGCCGATCTGGGTCGAGCGCACCAAGCACGTCGCGGTGCTCGACGTGACCGGCTGCCTGGCGCTCGGCGTCACCGGTCCGGTGCTCCGCTCCGCCGGGCTCGCCTGGGACCTGCGCAAGACCATGCCCTACTGCGGCTACGAGACGTACGAGTTCGACGTCCCGACCCACCCGGACGGCGACGTCTGGGGCCGCTACCAGGTCCGGCTCGCGGAGATCCGGGAGTCGCTGAAGCTGGTCGAGCAGGCGGTGGACCGGCTGAGCAAGCGCGGCCCGGTGATGGTGGCCGACAAGAAGATCGCCTGGCCGGCGCAGCTCGCCATCGGCGTCGACGGCATGGGCAACTCGCTGGAGCACGTGGCCAAGATCATGGGCCAGTCGATGGAGTCGCTGATCCACCACTTCAAGCTCGTCACCGAGGGATTCCGGGTGCCGCCGGGCCAGGTGTACGTCGGCATCGAGTCGCCCCGCGGCGAGCTGGGCGTGCACGCGGTGTCCGACGGTGGCACCCGGCCGTACCGGGTGCACTACCGGGAGCCGAGCTTCATCAACCTGCAGGCCCTCCCGGCGATGGCCGAGGGCGGCCTGATCGCCGACGTGATCGCCGGTGGCGCCTCGCTGGACCCCGTGATGGGTGGTTGTGACCGATGACTGTCTTTACCGAAGAGACCCGGGCCCGGGCGCGGGAGATCATCGCCCGGTACCCGGCGGACCGGTCCCGCTCGGCCCTGCTGCCGCTGCTGCACCTGGTGCAGTCGGAGGAGGGCTACGTCTCCCCGGCCGGTGTCGAGTTCTGCGCCGAGGTGCTCGGCCTGAACAAGGCCCAGGTCGGCGCGGTGGCCACCTTCTACACCATGTACAAGCGCAAGCCGACCGGCGACTACCTGGTCAGCGTCTGCACCAACACCATGTGCAACGTGCTGGGTGGCCAGGAGGTCTACGACACCCTCGCCGAGCACCTGGGCGTCGGGCACGACGAGACCACCGAGGACGGCAAGATCACCCTGGAGCACGCCGAGTGCCTGGCGGCGTGTGACTACGGCCCGGTGATGACGGTCAACTACGACTTCTTCGACGGGGTGGACCCGCAGACCGCGCTCGGGGTGGTCGAGGAGCTGCGCGCCGGCGGCCGGCCGATGCCGACCCGGGGCGCCCGGCTCTGCAGCCTCAAGGAGATGTCGGTCCAGCTCGCCGGCTTCGCCGACGAGCGGGAGGGCGCGGTCGCCGACGGTGGGCCGGGCGAGCCGACCCTGCGCGGCCTGCGCCTGGCCGAGCAGCACGGCATCTCGGTGTCGGGCTTCGACCCGAACACCCCGATCCGCAGCAAGGCCGAGGCCGACAAGGCCGCCGAGCAGGCCAAGGCCGCCCAGGCCGCAGGCGCGGCGGCCAACCCGCCGGCCGCCGACCGCAAGCCGGCCGGCGACGGGGCCGTAGCGCAGCAGCGCACCCTCAAGGAAGCGGAGGCTCAGAAGTGACGACGCCTCGGCCGGAGACGCTGGCCAAGCTGACGCCGGTGCTGACCAAGCGCTGGCTGTCGCCGGACGCCTGGCGGATCGGCACCTACGAGAAGCTGGACGGCTACGCCGCCCTGCGCAAGGCGGTCAAGGCGCACCCGGACGACCTGATCCAGCTGATCAAGGACTCCGGGCTGCGCGGCCGCGGCGGTGCGGGCTTCCCCACCGGTCTCAAGTGGGGGTTCATCCCGCAGGGCGACGGCAAGCCGCACTACCTGGTGGTGAACGCCGACGAGGGCGAGCCGGGCACCTGCAAGGACCTGCCGCTGATGACCCACGACCCGCACTCGCTGGTCGAGGGCGTGATCATCGCCTCGTACGCGATCCGGGCCAACCGCGCCTACATCTACATCCGCGGTGAGGCGGTGCACGCCGCCCGCCGGCTGCGCAACGCCGTGCAGGAGGCGTACGTCAAGGGCTACCTGGGCCGGAACATCCTCGGCAGCGGCTTCGACCTGGAGCTGGTGGTGCACTCCGGCGCCGGGGCGTACATCTGCGGCGAGGAGACCGCGCTGCTGGACTCGCTGGAGGGCTTCCGGGGCCAGCCCCGGCTGCGCCCGCCGTTCCCGGCGACCCACGGCCTGTACGCCAGCCCGACCGTGGTGAACAACGTCGGCACCATCGCCAGCGTGCCGTACATCGTGCTCGGTGGCGCGGACTGGTGGCGGACCATGGGCACGGAGAAGTCGTCCGGCCCGATGATCTACTCGCTCTCCGGCCGGATCGCCAACCCGGGCCAGTTCGAGTGCTCGATGGGGATCACGCTGCGCGAGCTGATCGAGCTGGCCGGCGGGATGCAGCCGGGGCACAACCTGAAGTTCTGGACCCCGGGTGGCTCGTCGACGCCGCTGCTCACCGCCGAGCACCTGGACGTGCCGCTGGACTTCGAGGGGGTGGCGGCGGCCGGCTCGATCCTGGGCACCACGGCCACGCAGATCTTCTCCGACCAGGACTGCCCGGTGTACGCGACCTACCGGTGGCTGGAGTTCTACCACCACGAATCGTGCGGCAAGTGCACCCCGTGCCGCGAGGGCAACTACTGGATGGTCCGGGTCTACCGGCGGATCCTCGCCGGCCAGGGCACCCACGAGGACCTGGACACCCTGCTCGACACCTGCGACAACATCCTCGGCCGCTCGTTCTGCGGTCTGGGTGACGGTGCGACCAGCTCGGTGACCTCGTCGCTGAAGTACTTCAAGCAGGACTACCTCGACTACATCGAGGGACGTACCGCACCGAAGCTGTCGGACAAGCAGCTGGTGGGAGCGCACTGATGACCGACGTAGCCAAGCAGACCGAGACCGTCACCCTCACCATCGACGGCGTTCAGGTCACCGCGCCCAAGGGGGCGCTGCTGATCCGGGTCGCCGAGCAGTTGGGCACCGAGATCCCCCGGTTCTGCGACCACCCGCTGCTGGCCCCGGCCGGCGCCTGCCGGCAGTGCCTGGTGGAGGTGGAGGGCCAGCGCAAGCCGGTCGCCTCCTGCACGCAGACCGTCGCCGACGGCATGGTGGTGCGGACCCAGCTCACCTCGCCGGTGGCCAAGAAGGCGCAGGAGGGGGTGATGGAGCTGCTGCTCCTCAACCACCCCCTGGACTGCCCGATGTGTGACAAGGGCGGCGAGTGCCCGCTGCAGAACCAGGCGATGTCCACCGGCCGGACGGATTCCCGGTTCCACGAGCACAAGCGGGAGTACGAGAAGCCGCTGGAGATCAGCACCCAGGTGCTGCTCGACCGCGAGCGGTGCGTGCTCTGCCAGCGCTGCACCCGGTTCTCCGAGGAGATCGCCGGTGACAAGTTCATCGACCTGATGAACCGGTCGTCGGCCGAGGAGATCAACATCTACCGGGACGACGCGTACGGCGAAGACGGCGACGCCGGTGACGTCCCGTTCAACTCGTACTTCTCCGGGAACACCGTGCAGATCTGCCCGGTGGGCGCGCTGACCGGCGCGCAGTACCGGTTCCGGGCCCGCCCGTTCGACCTGGTCTCCACCCCGAGCGTCTGCGAGCACTGCTCGGCCGGTTGCGCCCAGCGCACGGACTGGCGGCGGGGCAAGGTGCTGCGCCGGCTGGCCGGCGACGACCCGGCGGTGAACGAGGAGTGGAACTGCGACAAGGGCCGCTGGGGCTTCCAGTACGCCCGCGCGTTCGACCGGCTCACCACCCCGCTGGTCCGCGACGAGCGGACCGGCGAGCTGCGTGAGGCGTCCTGGAGCGAGGCGCTGACCCGGGCCGCCGAGGGCCTGCGGGCCGCCCGGGACGGCGGGCAGGGCACGGCGGTGCTGACCGGCGGCCGGCTGACCGTCGAGGACGCCTACGCGTACGCGAAGTTCGCCCGGGTCGCGCTGCACACCAACGACATCGACTTCCGGGCCCGCCCGGTCTCCCGCGAGGAGGCCGACTTCCTGGCCAGCAACGTCGCCGGGGTCACCGAGGTGACCTACGCGGACGTCGAGAATGCGCCCGCGGTGGTGCTGGTCGGCCTGGAGCCGGAGGAGGAGTGCCCGATCCTCTTCCTGCGGCTGCGCAAGGCGTACCTGAAGAAGAAGCTCACGGTGTACGCGATCGCGCCGTTCGCCACGCGCGGCCTGGAGAAGCTCGGGGCCAAGCTGGCCCGGGTGGTGCCGGGCGAGGAGGCCAGCGTGCTGGCCGAGCACACCACGGTGGCCGAGGCGCTGAGCCAGCCGGGGGCGATCCTGATCGTCGGCGAGCGGCTGGGCGCGGTGCCCGGCGGGCTCTCCGCCGCGGCGGACGTCGCCCGGCGTACCGGGGCGAAGCTGGCCTGGGTGCCGCGGCGCGCGGGTGACCGCGGCGCGGTCGACGCGGGCTGCCTGCCCAACCTGCTCCCCGGCGGCCGCCTGGTCACCGAGCCGGCCGCCCGCGCCGAGCTGGGCGAGGCGTGGGACATCGCGGCCGGGGTGATCCCCAGCCAGGCCGGCCGGGACACCGACGGCATCCTCGTCGCGGCGGCCAACGGCCAGCTCGGCGCCCTCGTGGTGGCCGGGGTGGACCCGGCCGACGTGGCCGACCCGCGGCTGGCCGAGCAGGCGCTGGACGCGGTGCCGTTCCTGGTCAGCCTGGAGCTGCGGATGAGCGCCGTGGCCCGCCGGGCGGACGTGGTCTTCCCGGTCGCCCCGGTGGTGGAGAAGGCTGGCAGCTTCCTGGACTGGGAGGGCCGGCTGCGCACCTTCGAGAAGGTGCTGGACACCGCGGCGATGAGCGACGGGCGGGTGCTCGACGCGCTCGCCGCGCACCTCGACGTCCGGCTCGGCACCGGCGACGTGACCGGCGTCCGCCGGGAGCTGGGCGCGCTGCCGCCGACCCGGGTGGACCGTCCGTCCGCGCCGTCGGTTGAGCCGGCCGCCGTGCCGCAGCCCGGCGCGGGCGAGGCCGTGCTGGCCACCTGGCACCAGCTGATCGACCTGGGCAGCCTCACCGACGGCGACGAGCACCTCGCGGGCACCGCCCGCCCGCCGGTGGTCCGGCTGGGCAAGGGCACCGCCGAGGCGATCGGCGTCGGCGACGGTGACCCGGTGACCGTGGGCACCGACCGCGGCGCGGTCACCCTGCCGGCGGCGATCACCGAGATGCCGGACGGCGTCGTCTGGCTGCCGACCAACTCACCCGGCTCGACCGTCCGGCGCAGCCTCGGCGCGACGTCCGGCGACGTCGTGCAGGTCTCCGCCGCGTCGGTCGACGTCCCGGCCGGACGGGTCGCCGCGGACGCGGCCGGTCGCCCGGGTCCGCTCCTCAACTCCGGGAGTGTCCAGTGAACCTCTACCTCGCGGCGCAGGACCCGACGCTGGCCGACTTCGGCAAGGACCCGTGGTGGCTGGTCCTTATCAAGATCGTCTTCGCGTTCGTCTTCGGCCTGCTGGCGACGCTGCTCGGCGTCTGGTTCGAGCGCCGGGTCGTCGGCTACATGCAGGTGCGGCCCGGCCCCAACCAGGTCGGTCCGTTCGGCCTGCTGCAGACCCTCGCCGACGGTCTGAAGATGGCCTTCAAGGAGGACATCCTCCCGCGGGCCGCCGACAAGGTCGTCTACTTCTTCGCCCCGACCATCTCGGTGATCTGCGCGGTCACCGCGCTGTCGGTGGTGCCCTTCGGCCCGAAGGTCAGCATCTTCGGCCACTGGACGCCGCTGCAGGTCACTGACGTGTCGGTGGCGGTGCTGGTGCTGCTGGCCTGCTCCTCGATGGGCATCTACGGCATCGTGCTCGGTGGCTGGGCCTCCGGCTCGACGTACCCGCTGCTGGGTGGTCTCCGGTCCAGCGCCCAGATGATCTCGTACGAGGTCGCCATGGGGCTGAGCATCGTGGCGGTGTTCATGACCGCCGGCACGATGTCCACCAGCGGCATCGTCGCCGCCCAGGCGCACGGAACCCAGCTGAACATCTTCGGCGTGGACGTCCCGGCCCCGGGCTGGTACGCGATCCTGCTGCTGCCGAGCTTCATCATCTTCTTCATCGCCACCGTCGGTGAGACCAACCGGGCGCCGTTCGACCTGCCCGAGGCGGAGTCGGAGCTGGTCGCGGGCTTCATGACCGAGTACAGCTCGCTGAAGTTCGCGCTCTTCATGCTCTCCGAGTACGTCTCGATGGTCACCATGTCCGCGGTCACCACCACGCTCTTCCTCGGCGGGTGGCGGGCCCCGGCCCCGATCACCACCTTCTGGGCCGGCGCCAACTCGGGTTGGTGGCCGATGCTCTGGTTCTTCGCCAAGGTGCTGATCCTGGTCTTCGTCTTCGTCTGGCTGCGGGGCACCCTGCCCCGGCTCCGCTACGACCAGTTCATGCGCTTCGGCTGGAAGGTCCTGCTGCCGATCAACCTGGTCTGGATCCTGGTCCTGTCCGGGCTCCGCTCGATCGAGGACTGGCAGACCAAGGACCGCCTCGTCGCCACCGGCATCGGCGCGGGCGTCCTGCTGCTGGCCACGCTCTTCTGGCCGAGCCGCAAGAAGGAGCTGCGGCCGTCGCTCCAGGAGCAGGTCAACAGCCGCCCGCACGGCAGCTTCCCGCTGCCGCCGATGGATCTTCAGGTACCACCGAGCCCGCGCACCAGGCGCGTGGTCGCCGAGCGGGAGCCGGCCAACGTCGTCGGCTCGGACTCCAGGGAGGTGTGACGTGGGCGCGATCACCGGAACGTTCAAGGGCTTCGGGGTCACCTTCTCGCACATGTTCAGGAAGGTCGTCACCACCGACTACCCGTTCAAGCCGCCGGTCTCGGCGCCGCGCTACCACGGGCGGCACATTCTCAACCGGCACCCGGACGGCTTGGAGAAGTGCATCGGCTGCGAGCTGTGCGCGTGGGCCTGCCCGGCGGACGCGATCTACGTGGAGGGTGGCGACAACACCGAGGAGCAGCGCTTCTCCCCGGGTGAGCGGTACGCCAGCGTCTACCAGATCAACTACGCCCGCTGCATCTTCTGCGGGCTCTGCATCGAGGCATGCCCGACCCGTTCGCTGACCATGAGCAACGAGTACGAGCTGGCCCGGGACAGCCGGCAGGACCTGATCTTCACGAAGGAGCAGTTGCTCGCGCCGCTGCTGCCGGGCATGGAGCAGCCGCCGCACCCGATGCGGCTGGGTGACAGCGAGAAGGACTACTACGTCGGCGGGCTAACCAACCCGGGCACCTCCGCCGGCGCGGAGCACTCGCCGATGGGCCCCGGCCGGTACCAGGTGGACGAGCACCCCGGGGTGACTTTCCCCGGCGCCGAGCAGGCCGCGCAGCGGGCCGAGGCGGGCAAGGGAGCAGGAGCATGACCAGTCAGACAGTGCTCGCCGCGGCGGGCCAGGTGTCCGGGGGTGAGGAGGTCACCTTCTGGATCCTCGCCCCGCTGGCGCTGATCGGCGCGATCGGCATGGTCTGGGCGCGGAATGCGGTGCACTCCGCGCTCTGGCTGGTGCTGACCATGCTCTGCCTGGGCGTGTTCTACGTCCTGCAGGCCGGGCCGTTCATCGGCATGGTGCAGATCATCGTCTACACCGGCGCGATCATGATGCTCTTCCTGTTCGTGCTGATGCTGGTCGGCCGGGACGCCTCCGACTCCCTGATCGAGACGTTGCGCGGGCAGCGGGTCGCCGCGGTGGTGCTCGGTGTCGGCTTCGCCGGCCTGGTGGGCAGCGGCCTCTACCGGGCGCTGGAGGGCGTCCAGGCGGTGGGCCTGGACAAGCCGAACGCCGAGGGCAACGTCCAGGGCATCGCCCGGCTGCTCTTCACCAAGTACGTCTTCGCCTTCGAGCTGACCTCCGCGCTGCTGATCACGGCGGCCGTGGGCGCGATGGTGCTGGCGCACGTGGAGCGGCGTAAGGAGGACCGGATGGACCAGATCGCCACCATGAAGGCCCGGTTCCGCCCCGGCAACTACCCGGGGCCGAAGCCCGGACCGGGCATCTTCGCCACCTCGTCCTCGGTGGCCACCCCGGCCCGCCTGCCCGACGGCCGGCTGACCGACCGGAGCATCCCGGAGATCCTGCCGGTCCGGGAGCTGACCGCTGAGGAGACCTCGTTGAAGGGGACGGAAAAGTGACCCCGGACTACTACCTGATCCTCGCCGCGGTGCTGTTCACCATCGGTGCCGTCGGCGTGCTGATCCGGCGTAACGCGATCGTGCTGTTCATGTGCGTGGAGCTGATGCTCAACGCCGCCAACCTGACGCTGGTCACCTTCAGCCGCATCAACGGCGACCTGAACGGCCAGATCATGGCGTTCTTCGTGATGGTGGTGGCGGCGGCCGAGGTCGTGGTCGGGCTAGCGATCATCATGTCGATCTTCCGGACGCGACGCTCGGCGAGCGTCGACGACGCCAACCTGCTGAAGTACTGAGGGGCCTGCGGTGGACGAGATTCTGACGTACGCGGCAGCCGAACCGACCGGAGCCGTCACCTTCGCTCCGGCGAGTGGGCTCCTCGGCAGCGTCTGGCTGCTGGTGGCGATCCCGCTGGTCAGCGCGGCGATCCTGTTGCTGCTCGGCCGACGTGCGGACCGCTGGGGCCACTGGCTGGGGGTGGGCGCGATCGGCGCCGCCTTCGTGCTCGGCCTGACCTACTTCCTCCAGCTCCGTGGTCTGGAGAACAAGCAGGTTCAGCTGAGCCTCTGGCAGTTCATCACGGTCGGCGACCTGAAGGTGGACTTCGGTCTGCTCTTCGACCCGCTGGCCGCGGTGTTCGTCCTGCTGATCACCGGGGTGGGCTTCCTGATCCACCTGTACGCGGTCGAGTACATGGCGCACGACGAGGGCCGGCGACGGTTCTTCGGGTACTTCAACCTCTTCGTCGCCGCCATGCTGCTGCTGGTGCTCGGCAACAACTACGTGATGCTCTACTTCGGCTGGGAGGGCGTCGGTCTGGCGTCGTACCTGCTGATCTCCTTCTGGTACGGCCGGCCGAGCGCGGCCACGGCCGGCAAGAAGGCGTTCCTGATGAACCGGGTCGGCGACGCCGGCCTGGCCATCGGCATCTTCGTGCTGTTCGCCCAGCTAGGCACCACCCAGTACGACGAGGTGTTCAGCGGCGTCGGTGCGCTGAGCCAGACCACGGTGCTGGTGCTCGGCCTGCTGCTCCTCCTCGGCGCCACCGGTAAGTCCGGCCAGTTCCCGCTGCAGGCGTGGCTGCCGGACGCGATGGAGGGCCCGACCCCGGTCTCCGCGCTCATCCACGCGGCCACCATGGTCACCGCGGGCGTCTACCTGATCGCCCGGTCCAACCCGATCTTCTCGGCGAACGCCACCCTGCAACTGGTGGTGGTCAGCGTCGGCGCGGTCACCCTGCTGATGGGCTGCCTCATCGGCGCGGCGAAGGACGACATCAAGCGGGTGCTGGCCTGGTCCACGGTGAGCCAGATCGGCTACATGTTCCTCGGCGTCGGCCTGGGCGGCGGGGCGTACGCGCTGGCCATCGTGCACCTGCTGGCGCACGGCTTCTTCAAGGCCAACATGTTCCTCGGTGCCGGCTCGGTCATGCACGGCATGAACGACCAGGTGGACATCCGCCGCTTCGGCAACCTGGCCAAGTACATGAAGGTCACCTGGCTGACCTTCATGATGTGCTGGCTCGCCATCATCGGCATCCCGCCGCTCTCCGGCTACTTCTCGAAGGAGCCGATCATCGCGACGGCGTTCGAGCGGGGGGACTGGACGTCCTGGCTGTTCGGCGGGGCGGCGCTGCTCGGTGCCGGGCTGACCGCCTTCTACATGACCCGGCTCTTCGTGCTCACCTTCCATGGCCCGGCCCGTTGGACCGAGGACATCGAGCACCCGCACGAGTCGCCGAAGCTGATGACCATCCCGCTGATCCTGCTGGCGATCGGCTCGGTCGGCGCCGGCTTCCTGCTCTCCACCTCCGTACCGGACTGGCTGACCGCCACCGCCGGCCTCGGCGGTGAACACCCTGAGCACGAGCCGGTCCTCGCCCACTGGCTGATCACCGCGCTCTCGCTGCTGGTGACCGTGCTCGGCGCCGGACTGGCCTGGATGCTGTTCCGCAACGGCACGGCCACCGAGCCGCAGCCGGCCGGGGTGCTGGTCACCGCCGCGCGCCGGAACCTCTACACGGACGCCTTCAACGAGGCGGTCTTCGAGAAGCCGGGCATCTTCCTCACCCGGGCGCTGGTCTTCCTCGACAACCGGGGCGTGGACGGGCTGGTCAATGGCCTGGCCGCCGCGGTGGGCGGGGGCTCGGGCCGGCTCCGGCGGCTGCAGACCGGTTTCGTGCGGTCGTACGCGACCTCGATCCTGACCGGCGCGCTGCTCGTCGTGGCGGCGTTCCTGGCGGTGCAGGCGGGGTGGCTGGCGTGATCGACCTCAACGCGGCCGCCCCCGCCGGCGGACCACGCAGTCACGACGGAGGTAAGGCCGAATAATGTCCAACTTCCCGTTCCTCTCGGTGCTGACGGTGGCGCCGCTGGTCGGCGCCCTGGTGGTGGCCCTGCTGCCGCGCCGCAGCCCGGACCTCGCCAAGCTCGTGGCGTTCGCCTGGTCGCTGCTGGTGCTGGTGCTCTCGGTGGCCATGTGGATCGCCTTCCAGGTCGACGGCGACCGGTTCCAGTTCCGCGAGTCGTACGCGTGGATCCCCAACTGGGGGGTCAACTTCACCTTCGCGGCCGACGGCATCGCGCTGGTCATGCTGATGCTGATCGCGATCCTGGTGCCGCTGGTGATCCTGGCCTCCTGGCACGACGCCGAGTCGTCCAAGCGCTCGGTGCCGGTCTACTTCGCGCTGCTGCTCGTCCTCGAGTGCACGATGATCGGCGTCTTCGCCGCCGCCGACGTCTTCCTCTTCTACGTGTTCTTCGAGGTCATGCTGGTGCCGATGTACTTCCTCATCGGCAGCTACGGCGGCCACCAGCGGCAGTACGCGGCGGTGAAGTTCTTCCTCTACTCGCTGGTCGGCGGTCTGTTCATGCTGGCCGCGGTGATCGGCCTGTGGGTGGTCGGCGGGAAGACCTTCGACTGGCAGGCGCTGAGCCAGGCCGAGATCCCGACCGACACCGCCCGCTGGCTCTTCCTCGGCTTCTTCCTCGCGTTCGCGATCAAGGCGCCGTTCTTCCCGTTCCACACCTGGCTGCCGGACGCCGGTGGCGCGGCACCGGCCGGCGCGGCGGCGCTGCTGGTCGGCGTGCTGGACAAGGTCGGCACCTTCGGGATCCTGCGGTACTGCCTGCCGCTCTTCCCCGAGGCGTCGAAGTGGTTCGCTCCGTGGGCGCTGGCGCTGGGCGTGATCGGCATCATCTACGCCGCGCTGCTGGCGGTCGGGCAGAACGACCTCAAGCGGCTGGTGTCGTACACGTCGATCGCCCACTTCGGCTTCATCGGGGTCGGCATCTTCGCCTTCACCACCCAGGCCGGCACCGGCGCGGTGCTCTACATGCTCAACCACGGCCTGGCCACCGGCCTGCTCTTCCTGGTGGTGGGCATGCTCATCGCCCGCCGTGGCTCGGCGCTGATCAGCGACTTCGGCGGCGCGGGCAAGCTGGTCCCGGTGCTGGCCGGGGTGCTCTTCTTCGCCGGTCTCGCCTCGCTGGCGCTGCCCGGCACCGCGCCGTTCATCTCCGAGTTCCTGGTGCTGATCGGCACGTTCACCACCAACAAGCCGGTCGCGGTGATCGCCACGCTGGGCATCATCCTGGCGGCGGCGTACGTGCTGTGGATGGTGCAGCGCACCACGCAGGGCACGCTCAACCCGGCCCTGACCGAGGTCGACGGCATGCGCCGTGACCTGAGCCTGCGCGAGAAGGTCGTGGTCGCCCCGCTGATCGCGCTGATCGTGCTGCTCGGCTTCTATCCCAAGCCGGTCACCGATGTCATCAACCCCGCCGTGAAGGCGACCATGCAGGACGTGGGTCGGACCGATCCCGCCCCGGAGGTCGGCAGCGTCCAGGAGGCCGCAAAATGACCGAGCTGAAGTTGCCGTCGATCGACTACGCGGCGCTGGCTCCCATTCTGATCATGCTGGGTGCGGCCCTGGTCGGCGTCCTGGTCGAGGCGTTCGTGCCGCGGCGGCTCCGCAACCCGGTGCAGTTGCTGCTCGCCCTGGTGGCGGTGCTCGCGGCGCTGACCATGGTGATCCTCAACGCCGACGACCGGCTGATCACCGCCGGGCACGCCATCGCGGTGGACGGGCCGACGCTCTTCCTCCAGGGCGCGATCCTGATCCTGGCGGCGATGGCGCTGCTGCTCATCGGTGAGCGGGCGGTGGAGCGGGGCGGGGCCTTCGTGGCCCACGCCGCGGTGACCGCGGAGTCGGTCGACGACCGCCGGCAGGCCGCGGGTGCGGGCGGCACCACCGAGGTGTACCCGCTGACCACGTTCGCGATCGGCGGCATGCTGATCTTCGTGGCGGCGAATGACCTGCTGACCATGTTCATCTCGCTCGAGGTCTTCTCGCTGCCGCTCTACCTGCTCTGCGCGCTGGCCCGCCGCCGGCGGCTGCTGAGCCAGGAGGCCGCGCTGAAGTACTTCATGCTCGGCGCGTACGCCTCGGCGTTCTTCCTCTTCGGCGTGGCGCTGGTGTACGGCTTCACCTCCGGTATCCCGAACCGCGCGGCCGGCGTCGACTTCGCCACCGTGCACGCGGCGGTCGCCGAGTCCTCGTCGAGCCAGGTGCTGCTCTTCGCCGGCATGGCGCTGCTCGCCATCGGCCTGCTCTTCAAGGCCGCCGCCGCGCCGTTCCACGTCTGGACGCCGGACGTCTACCAGGGCGCCCCGACCCCGGTGACCGGCTTCATGGCCGCCTGCACCAAGGTCGCCGCGTTCGGGGCCCTGCTGCGGGTCTTCCACGTCGCCTTCTCCGGGGCCGCCTGGGACTTCACCCCGGTGCTCGGGGCGGTGGCGGTGCTGACCATGCTGATCGGCGCGGTGCTGGCGGTCACCCAGACCGACATCAAGCGGCTGCTGGCCTACTCGTCCATCGCGAACGCGGGCTACCTGCTGGTGGGCGTGCTCGCGCCGAGCAAGGACGGGCTCTCCGGCACGATGTTCTACCTGGTCGCGTACGGCTTCTCGGTGATCGCCGCGTTCGCGGTGGTGACCCTGGTCCGGGACGCCGACGGGGAAGCCACCCACCTGTCCCGCTGGGCCGGGCTGGGTCGCCGGTCGCCGTTCTTCGCCGCGATTTTCACCTTCATCCTGCTGGCCTTCGCCGGTATCCCGCTGACCAGCGGGTTCACCAGCAAGTTCGCGATCTTCGCCCCGGCGCTGGATGCGAACCAGGCCTGGCTGGTGATCGCCGGTGTGCTGACCAGCATGGTGCTGGCCTTCCCGTACCTGCGGGTCGTGGTGATGATGTGGCTCTCCGAGCCGGGCGACGCCACCCCGACGGTCGCCGTGCCGGGCGCTCTCACCTCGGCGGCGCTGGTCATCGGAGTACTGGCCACTCTGGTCCTGGGGGTCGCCCCGGCACCCCTGCTCGACCTGGCCAACGGTGCCGCCGAATTCGTGCGATGACCGAGGTTCTCCCGTCGGGGGCCGGTACGCCTGGCGTACCGGCCCCCGGTCGTATCCCCTCTTCGGGCAGGTCGAACGGGTGTGGCATGGTTGAAGGCGTGGTGAAACCGGCTGGCGAGCGTTCAGGTGCCACCGGCTCCGGCGGTCGTCGGGGTCCGGAGGGCACGGGTCAGTTCGGCGCGCTCGGCCTGCACCTCGCCGACCCGCGCGTCGAGGCGTCGGTGCTGGGCCTCCTAGAGCGGGTCGAGAGCGAGCTGCGGACCAGTGTGGCCAGTGCCGACCCGCTCGTCACCGAGGCGGCCCGGCACCTGGTCGAGGCCGGTGGCAAGCGGTTCCGCCCGCTGCTGGTGGCGCTGGGCGCCCAGTTCGGCGACCCGAACGCTGCCCACGTCGTACCGGCCGCCGTGGTGATGGAGCTCACCCACCTGGCGACGCTCTACCACGACGACGTCATGGACGAGGCGGCCGTGCGGCGGGGTGCGCCGAGCGCCAACTCCCGCTGGACCAACTCGGTCGCGATCCTGGTCGGCGACTACCTCTTCGCCCGGGCCGCGGACATCGCGGCCGACCTGGGCCCGGAGGCCGTGCGGCTGCAGGCGCGCACCTTCGCCCGGCTGGTGCACGGGCAGATCGCCGAGACGGTCGGCCCGCGCGGCACCGACCCGGTCGCGCACTACCTGCACGTGATCGCCGAGAAGACCGGCTCGCTGATCGCCACCTCGGCCCGGTTCGGCGGCATGTTCGGCGGCGCCTCCGCCGAGCACATCGAGGCCCTCGCCGGATACGGCGAGATCATCGGCGTGGCCTTCCAGCTCTCCGACGACCTGCTCGACATCGCCTCCGAGTCGGTGCAGTCCGGCAAGACGCCCGGCACCGACCTGCGGGAGGGGGTACCGACCCTGCCGGTGCTCTACGCGCTCGCCTCGGACGACTCCGACGCGGCGAGCGTCCGCCTGCGGGAGATCCTGGCCACCGGTCCGCTGGTCGACGACGCGCTGCACGCCGAGGCGCTCGGCCTGCTCCGCGAGTCCCCGGCGCTCAAGCGCGCCCGGGAGACCGTCCGCAGCTACGCCGAGGACGCCCGAGCCCAGCTCGCCCCGCTCCCCGAGGGCCCGGCCCGCCGCGCCCTCGAATCCCTCTGCGACTACATCGCCGACCGCACCAGCTAACCCCCCCCGCTTCCCCCCACCCCCCGACCGCACGCTCGATCATGAAGTTGTTGTCACGACACGCCGTGCTGGCGGGCAACAACTTCATGATCACCGGGCGGGACGGGCGGATCGGGCCCGCGGGGGTGGGTTAGGGGGTGGAGCGGGACAGGAGGCGGCTGCCGGTGAGCATGAGGAGGGCGGCCAGGAGCATCGACCCGGCGGCCGACGCCCACATTGTCGGGTAGCCGAGCGCGCCGGCCAGGGCGCCCAGGCACAGCGGGCCGACGCAGCCGCCCGCGTACACCCCGGTCTGGGTGATGGAGGTGGCGGCGGCCGGAGCCTGTGGATGGAGCCGGACCACCGCGAAGTTCATCAGCCCGGGCCACGCCCAGCCGAGCCCGAAGCCGAGCAGCACGCCGGCGACCAGCGGTGCCCGGCCGGCCACCGCGAGCAGCGCCAGCCCGACCGCGCCGACCACCAGCATGCCGGCGATCAGCGCGACGTGTCCGGTCTCCCGGCGGTCGGCAAGCCAGCCGGCGCCGATCCGGGCCAGCACGCACACCGCGCTGCCCAGGGTGAGCGTCAGGCCGGCCAGGGCCGGTGACAGCCCCCGGCCGGCGGACGAGTCCACCAGGAAGGTGCCCAGCGCGTTCGCCGCGCCGGACGCCAGGGTGGCGGCCAGGCCGATCACCACCAGCGCCACGGTGGCCCGGCCCGCCCGTCCGGTGGCGGACGGCCGCGCCGGCCCGCGCTCCTGCTCGGGTACGGCCGGCAGCGCGGCCAGCGCCGCCCCGGCGGCGGCCACGAACGCCCAGCGCCAGCCAGCGGTCAGCGCGATGGTCGGCACCGCCGCCCCGGCCAGCAGGGTGGAGACCGGGATGGCGGCCTGCTTCACCCCGAACGAGAGTCCCTGCCGGTTGGCGGGCACGTGCCGGGCCAGTGCCGCGTTGCTGGCGAGTTGCCCGAGGGCGTTCGCGGCGGCGCTGAGCCCGAGCAGGGCGACCAGCACGGGGTAGGACCGGGCCAGCGCCGCCACGGCCAGCAGCGAGCCGGCGGAGAGCAGGATGCCGGCGCGGGCCACCACGGCGGAGCCGTACCGCTCGACCAGCGCGCCGGAGGGGACCGACGCGAGCGCGCTGATCCCGAAGTAGACCGCGACGGCCAGGCCCAGCCCGGCGGGGGAGAAGCCCAGTTCGTCGCCCATCTGGACGGCGAGGCCGCCGACCAGGAAGACGGGCAGGACGCAGGCGATGGTGGTGGCGATGGCGCCCGCGCTGGCGCGGACGGTACGGCGGGACGTGGGCGGCGCGGGGTGCAGCACGGTGTCAGTCATGGCCAGCCAAACCTACGCCGGCCATATTTCGGCGGCGGCCGTCACGTTTTGGCAGCTGATCGTGTCTGTCGGTGCACGGTCTGTGCCCGGTGATCTGGCATCCTCGATCCGAACAGGCATTTCGCGCGCGGCCTGTTTTTCATATGGTGTAAGTCCCCGGCGGCGGAGGTGGTTGTGCGTGACCCCTTGGCGGAACCTTCGGACCTGATCCGAAGTGTCTCCCGCGCGCTTCGAGTCCTCGAGTCGGTCGGCCGTGCGCCGAGGGGACTCACCGTCAAGCAGATCGCCCGCCGTTGCGAACTGACCGTTGCCACCACGTACCACCTGGTGCGCACCCTGGCGTACGAGGGTTACGTGATCCGGCGGGAGGACGGGACGTACATCGTCGGCCTGGAGGTGGCCGACCGGTACCGGGAGTTGGTGACCGCCTTCCGGGGGCCGCCGGCGGTCGGCGAGTCGCTGCGGCGGGCCGCTGCGGACACCGGCTGGAGCCACTACCTGGGGCGCTTCGTGGGCGGCCAGGTGGCGGTCACGGCGGTGGCCGAGGGGCCCCGCTCGCCCTACCTGGAGGACCTGGTGCCGGGCTTCGACGAGGGGGCGCACGCCACCGCCCTCGGCAAGAGCCTGCTCGCCACGCTCACCCCCGAGCAGCGCTTCCGCTACCTGCGCGAGTACGGCATGCGCCCGTTCACCAGCGCCACCCTGACCAGCCCCGAGGCGTTCGAGGCCGACCTGGCGGCCGGTGACCGGCGCGGCATGCAGTTGGAGTTGGGGCAGTTCCGGCAGGGCGTGGCCTGCGCGGCGGTGCTGGTGACCCCGGACAAGGACATCGAACGCCGGGTGGTGCTGGCCTGCGCGCTGCCGGCCAGCGAGATGATGACCTCCGCCCGGGTGGTCCGGGCCAAGCTGCTCGCCGTGGCCCGCGCCGTGGCCGACGGCATCGCCGCCGACACCTGAGTACGCCGAAGGGCCCCTCCCGGCGGGGAGAGGCCCTTCGGGGACGGCCCAGCGTCGGACCGCCCGGGGGATGAGGTCAGCTACCGATCGGGCCGCCGTCGAGGCGCCAGGTCACCACCACGCCCGGCTTGGCGAAGTCGCCGTCCGGCCAGGTGGAGGCGGGGTTCTCCACCGACGCGCCGGTGATCTCGCCCGGGTGCTGCACGGCCACGAAGACCGAGCGGTTGTCCTTGGTGACGAACGGGCCGCAGGTCTCCGCGCCCAGCGGCACGGTGAGGAACTGCTTCAGGTGCCCCCGCTCCGGGCCGTCCACGGCGGTGGCGAAGAGGCCGTCGTTGCTGCCCAGCGCGTTGCCGTCGGTGGCGATCCAGAGGTTGCCGGTGGCGTCGAAGGCCACGTTGTCCGGGCAGGAGATCGGCGAGACCTTGCTCTTGTCGTACCCGGCGAAGTGGGTGGACGGGTCGGCCGGGTCGCCGCACACGATCGGCAGCGACCAGGCGAACGTCTCGGCGGTGTTGTCGCCCCGGTCCTCGACCAGCTCCAGGATCTGCCCGTGCTTGTTGAGGTTGCGCGGGTTCGCCTCGTCGGCGGGCGCCTTGCCGGCCTTGCCCCGGTCGGTGTTGTTGGTCAGCGCCACGTACACCTTGCCGGTGAGCTGGCTCGGCTCGACGTCCTCCGGGCGGTCCATCTTCGTCGCGCCGACCTTGTCCGCAGCGAGGCGGGTGAAGGTGAGCACGTCGGCCGCGGTCATCCCGTCGACGTACGAGCGGTTGCCGCTGACCAGCTTGATCCACCGGCCCCGGCCGTCGAAGGCCCCGTCGGTGGGGAGCTTGCCGCTGCCGTCGATCTCGGCGGCGCTGTTGCCCACCAGGGCGGCCACGTAGAGCGTGCCGGACTCCAGCAGGGTCAGGTTGTGCCGGCGGGCCACCGAGGAGCCGCCCGGCAGGAACTTCTTGTCCGAGACGAACTTGTAGAGGTAGTCGAACCGCTCGTCGTCGCCCATGTACGCGACCACCCGGCCGTCCTTCGCCACGATGACGTTGGCGCCCTCGTGCTTGAACCGGCCCAGCGCGGTGTGCTTGCGCGGCTTGCTGTCCGGGTCGAACGGGTCGATCTCGACGATCCAGCCGAACCGGTGCGCCTCGTTCGGGTGCTTCGCGAGGTCGAAGCGCTCGTCGGCGCGCTCCCACTTGCGGCTGCCGCTCGGGTGGCGCACGTCGGTCGGGATGCCGTAGCGGGCCAGCTTCGGCTTCAGCTCCGCCGGCGCGCCGTCGCCGCCGACGAAGTACTGGTTGAAGTTCTCCTCACCGGAGAGCACCGTGCCCCACGGGGTGACCCCGCCGGCGCAGTTGTTCAGCGTGCCGACCACCGTACGACCCTTCGGGTCGGCGGCGGTGCGCAGCCAGGCCGAGCCGGCGGCCGGGCCGGTCAGCTCGAACGTCGTGGCCAGCGCGGTCACCCGCCGGTTGTACTGCCGCCGCCCGCTGCGCACCGGCCGCCACTGGCCGGTGCTCTCCACCCGTTCGATCTCCACCACGGACATGCCGTGCGCGGCCATCGCCACCCGCAGCTGCTCCACGGAGAGCGCGTCCTGGCTGGTGAAGCCGGGGAACATCAGGTCCTCGTTGGTGTACTCGTGGTTGACCACGAGCAGTGCCCGCTTCCGGTCGATCGGCAGCACGCCGACGAAGTCGTTGTTGTAGCCGAACTGCCTGGCCTGGGCCGCGGCGGTCTGCGCACGTACGTCGAACTCCGGCGCGCCGGGGACCACCGGGTCGCCCCACTTGATCACGACGGCGTGGTCGTACCCGTTCGGGACGACCAGGGTGTCGAGCTTGTTCGGCGGGATCGGCTTGAAGGTCAGCGCGCCGCTGCCCACCCCGCCCTGCGGGGCGGCGGCCCCGCCCGCAGCCGGGACGGCCGGCGCGGCCGGCGCGGCGGCGGCCGGGACCGCGCCGGCCAGCGCACCGGCGACGCTGCCGCCGAACCCGAGCACCAGGGCGCCGACGGCACCGGCCCGGACCACGCCGCGCCGGGACACCTCGGCCTCGACCAGGTCCCCGAAGTACGGGTTGTCGGAGGGGTTCGGTACCGGGTGGTCGCAGGCGTTGCCGCACCGGTACCGACAGGTCATCGCGTCGCGGGAGCCGTGCCGGGTGGCGCCCAGCAGCGGGAGCAGCCGGGGACGGTCGCTCATCGGAGGTGCCTCCTGGGGGGAAGATGTCGGTGGCGCGCGCCCGGGTCGTCCGCGCGCGCGTACCGGCCGGACCCTGCCAGGGTGCGGTGAGCGCGCGTCGGCCGCAGGCTGAACCATGCGTGAACACCCGCGGCGTGAGCTGGGCTGAACCGAACGGCGTCACCGCACGTATCCAGGAATGAACGCATCGCCGGACTCGTCGTATGAGAGCGAGGAGAGCGCCATCAGCGACCACGACGCCCAACTGCTGCGCGCGCTGCACGACGAGCATGCCGACGCGCTCTTCGCGCACGCCCTACGGTTGGTCAACGGCGACCGGACGCGCGCCGAGGACCTGGTGCAGGAGACGCTGCTGCGGGCCTGGCGGCACCCGGAGTCGCTGGACCCGGCCCGCGGGTCGGTGCGTGCTTGGCTCTTCACCACCGCGCGGAACCTGGCCATCGACGCCTGGCGGCGCCGGTCCTCCCGGGTCGGCGAGATCTACACCGACGACCTGCCCGAACCGTCCGAGACGGTCGACGAAACGGAGCGCGCGGTGGAGGCGTGGACGGTGGCGGAAGCGCTGAACCGACTGAGCCCCACCCATCGTGAAGTCCTGGTGGAGTGCTTCTACCAGGGGCGGTCGGTGGCGGAGGCGGCCGCCCGGCTGGGTGTGCCGCCGGGCACGGTGAAGTCGCGTACGCACTACGCGCTGCGCTCACTACGGTTGGTCCTGGCCGAGATGGGGGTGACCCGATGAGCCGCTGCGAGTTCGCGCACGACGACGGCGCGTACGTGCTGGGCGCCCTCGCCCCCGCCGAGCGGGCCGCCTACGAGCGGCACCTCGCCGGCTGCGCGGCCTGCCGGGAGGCGGTCGCCGAGATCGCGGTGCTGCCCGGCCTGCTGGGGCGGCTCGACCCGGCCGGGCTGGAGCAGTTCCTGCCGTCGGCGTCGGAGGCCTCCCGGGTGCCCGCGCTGCTCGACGCCGCGCGGGAGCAGCGGCGCCGCGAGCGGTTCCGGTCCCGCCGGCGGTACGCGCTGACCGCGCTCGCCGCAGCCGCCCTCGCCGTGCTGGCCGGCGTCGGGGCGACCCTGGCCCGCCCGGCCGCCCCGTCGGCGCCGCAGGTGACCCTGACCGCCATGCGGCCGGTCGACGGTCCGGTCCCGCTGCACGCCGAGGTCGGGCTGACCGACAAGAAGTGGGGCACCGAGGTCACCCTGCGCTGCGGGTACGACCAGCGGACCGGTCACCGCGAGGCGTACACCTTCCGGCTGGTGGCGCACGGCCCGGACGGCGCGACGGAACAGGTCGCCACCTGGCTGGCCGCTCCGGGGGACGACCTCCGCATGACCGGTGCCACCCACTTCACCCATGGCGAACTGGTCCGCCTCGAACTGCTGCGCGCCGACGGCACCCCCGTTCTCGCCTACGACTTCCGCTGACGGCGGGTCAGCGGGCCGGGGCGGGGACCGGGGCGGTGGCGGTGGCGCGCGCCTCGGCCCGGGTCCGGCGGGCCTGGCGGATGGCGTCGGTGGTGAAGATGATCAGGGCGAGCCAGACCAGGGCGAAGCCGGCCAGCCGGGCCGGCGGCATCGGCTCGTGGTAGATCAGCACGCCGCAGCCGAGCTGGAGGATCGGCGCGATGTACTGCAGCATGCCCAGCCCGGTGAACGGCAGCCGGTTCGCCGCCCCGGCGAAGAGCAGCAGCGGGATCGCGGTGGCCGCGCCGGCCAGCACCAGCAGCACGGTGTGCGCGGTCGACACGTGCCCGAACGTTGCCGCACCGTGCCAGGCCAGCCAGGCCAGGTACGCCAACGCCGGCAGCGAGAGCACCGCCGACTCGACGAAGAGCCCCTCCGCGGCGGGCAGCCCGAGCCGCTTCTTGACCAGGCCGTACCCGGCGAAGCTGAAGGCCAGGCAGAGCGCCAGGTACGGCAGTCGGCCGTAGTCGACGGTGAGCACCGCCACCGCGAGGGCGCCGACGCCGAGCGCCACCCACTGTGCCGGGCGCAGCCGCTCGCGCAGCGCGAAGACCCCGATCAGCACCACGACCAGGGGGGTGATGAAGTAGCCGAGGGCGGTCTCCACCACCCGGTCGGAGTTCACCCCGTAGATGTAGGTGACCCAGTTGACGGCGATCAGTGCGGCGGCGGCGGCGATGCCGGCCAGGGCCCGGGGCCGGCGGGCCAGTGCCCGCAGGAAGCCGATGTTGCGCATTGCGGTCAGCAGCAGGGCCACGAAGGCCGCCGACCAGACGACCCGGTGCGCGAGGATCTCCAGCGGCCCGGCCGGACGGAGCAGCTTGAAGTAGATCGGGAAGAAACCCCAGAGCAGGTACGCGCCGAAGCCGTACAGGTAGCCGAGGCGGGTCTGGTTCACGCCTCCAACGTAAGTGGTGAAGGAGGGCTTTGGTCCTTTCCGGTGACCCGGTTCACCCGTTGGTCGAACTCCATCCAGCGGTCCGGTTCGACTGGGGTGAAGCCGACCTTGGCGTACACCCCGTGCGCGTCGTTGGTGGCCAGCACGATCCGGCGTACGCCCAGCTCGGTCAGGTGGTCGCGGACCGCGCCGGCCAGCCAGGTGCCCAGCCCCCGGCCGCGCTCACTCGGGTCCACGTAGACGTCGCAGAGCCAGGCGAAGGTGGTCCGGTCGGTGACCACCCGGGCCACCGCCACCTGCTGCCCGTCACCGGGCCGGTAGACGCCGAAGCCGAGCGACCCGGCGAAGGCCCGCTCGACCGTATCCCGCTCCCGCCCCAGCGCCCAGTACGCGTCGGTGGAGAGCCAGTGGTGCACCCGGTCGAGGTCGAGCCGCGCCGGGTCGGTGCTGATGTGGTAGCCGTCAGGGCGGGTCAGAGCGAACACCCCTGCCACGCTAGGCCCTGTCCACCCACCGGCCACCAGCCAATTCCCGCCCACTGGTCTGGCCGGTGGGCGGGAATCGGCGGGCGGAAGTCAGTCGCGGTCGAGGACGGCGCCGAGGATCCAGGTCACGATGCCGACGAGGAGCGCGCCCAGCACCGCGGCCGGCCAGAAGCCGTCCACGTGGAACGGCAGCCCTGCCTGACCGGCGATCCAGCTCGTGAGCAGGAAGAGCAGGCCGTTCACCACCAGCGCGATCAGGCCGAGGGTCAGCAGGTAGAAGCCGCAGCCGACGGTCTTGATGATCGGCTGGAGCACCGCGTTGACCACGCCGAAGATGGCCGCCACCAGCACCAGCGTGATCACCTTCTCGGTGACCGACTCGGTGTTCAGCGTGATGCCCGGGATGAGCAGCGTGGCGAACCAGAAGGCCACCGCCGTGGTGGCCAGCCGGATCAGGAGACCCTTCAGAAAATCCATGGCCGGGATCGTGCCACGGTCCGTCCACCGGCGGAACCCGGGAAGATCGACGAATCGTGGCCGGCTCAGCGGCGTACCGGCCGACCGACCAGTTGCGACTCGATCGGTGTCGGCGAGAGCAGCGCCCAGCGCAACGCCCGCCGGTTCACCACGGCGACCATGTCGTCGCGGATCCGGGTCAGCCACTCCGCCGAGCCACCGAGGCCCAGGGCTGCGCCGGCCAGCGCCGCCTCCGCCGGGTCGAGCGGTTGCAGGATCGCCGGGTCGGCGCGGGCCAGGGCCGCCGAGTCCGCCGGGGTGAGCTCGTCCCGGACCACCAGGACGGACCGCCAGGGCACCTCCGGCTCGGGCTCGGCGGCACCGGCCCGGCATCGACCACCAGCAACAACGGTTGCAGTGGTGACCCCGGTGCGCCGCCCACCGGCCGCCCGGGCGGGATCAGCGGCACCGCCCCGCCGGGTGCGCCCACGCCGCGCACGAACCTCCGGGGTCGGGCGGACTGCACCACCACCCGGGCGCCCAACGCCAGCGCCCGCAGCGCCACGAGCTGCGCGGCGGGTACGCCGCCCACCAGCAGCAGTCGGGTCGTCCCGGGCCGGAAGAGGCGTACGGTCACCGCGCCGCCGTGCCGGTTGGTGCCCACCATCAGCCCCGACTCGCCGAGGGAGAGCTCCAGGTCGGTCGGGTCCGAGGTGGTGCCCGCCGGGGCCACCCCGAACGGCAGGGTGGCGGCCAGGCCGGCCAGGTGCTCGCCGTCGAGCCGCCGGACGTCCGCGCCGAGGTCCCCGGCGAGCCGGCGCAACGCCCGCTCGGCGGCCGACAGCTCCGCGGCGGTCCAGGCGGCCAGCCGTACGGTCAGCTCGGCCGGCACCGGCGCGGGGTCGGCGCCAGCGCGCGGGCCGACGCAGAGCGAGACGGTCGTGGCGGTGGCCGGCAGTGCCAGCAGCCGGGACACCAGCCGGTGGCCCGCGCCGGTCCGGCGGCCCGGCCAGCGCCGCAGCCGCCAGGTGGTCTGCGCCAACCCGCCCGCCGTCATCGCCGGCCAGCTCTCCCGAACCGGCGCTCCGGCGTCGTGGTGGGCCAGCTCGGCGACCACCCGCAGCGCCGCCGAACCGCCCAGCGGGCGCCCGGTCAGCGGGCCGAGCCGGCGGACGATCCGCCGGACCGTGCCGGCGAGGGCGCGCTGCAGCTCCGCGTCCGACCAACCGTCGACGCGCAACACCCGGACGGCGAGCACCGCCCGGGCCCGGCCCGCCAGCCGCCCGTCGGTGAGCTAGCGGTACGACGTCCCCGCCGTGCCGACCCCGGCGGTCGGCGTCGGCGCGGGCGACGCGGCGAGCAGGAGCTGGATCCGGACCGGTGGGCTGTCCGGCCCCGGTGGGGGCAGCAGGGACAGCGGCGCGGGGAGGGCCTGCGGACCGTCACCGAGCAGGTCGGCGGGGTCGCCGATCTCCAGGAGGGCGGTCATCCCGGCGGCGTCGTCCAGCACGGCGGCCGGACCGCCGGCCAGCTCGGCCGAGCGCACCGCCGTCCCGGGCGCGACGAGGTCCAGCAGCTCCGCCGGCCCGGACGTCGCCGGGAGCGCGCGGCGCCGGGTCAGGTGCCCCAGCCCCACTAACAGCCACTCGTAGAGCCACCGGCCGCGGAACCGCACCCAGGCGGCGGGGAGCAGCAGCGTGGCCAGCAGCAGGGCGGCCGCCGTCGTCGCCACCCCCCGGCCGGCGGCCGCGACCAGCACCGCCGCCGTGACCTGCGCCGCCACCACCTGCCCGGCCCGTACGCCGGCCGTGGTCCACTGTGGTGCTCGGGCGATCGTGGGCGCCCGTCTCCCGGTGGCGGTCGCCGTCACCGGGAATTCCTGGTTCGCGACTGCGGGGCTCGCAGGCCCGGCTCACTCCTCGCGCTCACGGTGCCTCCTCCGCCTGCTCGTCCGGTGATGGTGGCGTGGCTCATCGTAAGGTCACGTTGTCCACAGGGGAGCCCGAAGGGGTAGCAGAAGTGCATTCGGGCGGCTACCGTCAGCGACGAGTTTCGCGTGCGCGCGCCGTCCCCCCGCCCCACCACTCCGGCTGCGCGCTCCGGCGAGTCCACGATGGTCGCTCCGGCGACCAGCCACGACCGAGGAGACGAGGTGACGTCCGGGGTGTCCCAGACCCAGGCAGAAGCCGCGGTGATGCAGCAGACCGCCGCGAAGTTCGAGCAGGTGGACCAGTCGTTGCAGACCATGCTGAGCGGCCTGATGGCCGAGCTGGAGGTGTTGGAGCAGGCCTGGCGCGGTGCCGGTGGGCGGTCCTTCGAGCAGGTCAAGCAGCAGTGGGCGCAGGACCAGGCGGCGCTCCAGCGGGCCCTGCGGGAGACCGCGACCGCCATCCGCACCGCCGGCCAGCAGTACGACGTCTCCGACACCGACGCCGCCAGCCGGGTGGCCGGCACCCACCGCGGCATCCAGCTGCCGCTCTGACGCACGGAAGGACCGATTCCATGGACCATGGTGTGCTGGTCGTCAACTTCGCCGCCCTCCAGCAGGCGGGCGCGGACATCCAGAAGGCGCTGAACACGCTCGACAGCCAGCTCGGGCAGCTCGAACGGGACGCCGCGCCGCTGGTGGCGAGCTGGACCGGTGAGGCCCGCCAGGCGTACGAGCAGCGGCAGGCGCGGTGGCGGGCCGCCTCGCAGGACCTCCAGGCGATGCTGCGCGACATCAAGCTGGCGGTGGAGGAGTCCGCAGCCGACTACCTCGACACTGAGAAGCGGAACGTCAACCTGTTCCAGTAGTCGCCGCCGTTCTCGCGTCCAGGATCCGCACAACGTCCCGGAGATCGGGGCCTCCCCGGCTCGACCGAGGCCACGCTCTCCCCGAGGTTGTGCGGATCCTGGCGCATTGGCGCATTGGCGCATTGGCGCATTGGCGCATTGGCGCGTTGGCGCGTGGGGCGTGGGACATGCCACGTGGGGCGTGGACGCGTTGTTGCGTTGGGGCGTCGGGGCGTGAGGGCCTGCGGCGGTTGGCGGGTCAGGCCGGGTCGGCGGGGCGCCAGCGGCGCCGGACACCCCGGGGCAGCACCACGGCGAGCAGCAGCACGGCCGTCGCCGCCGCTCCGGTCGCGCCGGCCACCAGCAGCGCCCGCTCTCGGGCCGTCGCCCGGCGCGCCTGCCGGGCCGCCGCGGCCGGGTCCGGCCGGTCCACCGCCAGCGCCGCGCCCCGAGCCGGGCGGTCCGCCACCGGCTCGGGTGACTCGGTGACCGCCCGGTAAGGGTTGAGCACGCCACCGCCGTAGCCGTCCCCGCGCCCCGGGGCCGGGTCGGCGCTCGCCACCAGTCGCCGGGCGACCTCGACCGCGCTCAACCCGGGGCGGTACTGCCGCAGCAGCGCCGCCGTCGCGGCCACGAAGGGCGCGGCGTAGCTCGTCCCCTCCGCCCGGTGATGCCCCTGCCCGGGCGCCGCCATCAGCACGTCCCCGCCGGGCGCGACCAGGTCCACGTACGGGCCGGTCTGGGAGAAGGGCGAGCGGGTGCCGTCCGCCCCGATCGCACCCACCCCGAGCACCCCGTCGTACGCGGCCGGATACGGTCGCGGGTCGCCGGTGCCGTGCAGGTTGCCGGCGGCGGCCACCACGACGACGTCGCGGCGCACCGCGTAGGCGATCGCGGAGCGGACGGCGGGATGGTCCGCGTACAGCACGACGGAGAGGTTCAGCACGTCGGCGTCGTGGTCGACCGCCCACCGGATGGCCCGGGCGAAATCGGCCGCGCCGACCGTACGCCCCGACTCCCGCCCCTCGACGACCTGCTGCTCGCTGACCCGTACGGGCAGGATGCGGGCGCCCGGCGCGAGCCCCGGAACGCCACGCCCGGGCGGGGTGTCGCCGCGATGATGCTCGCCACCCCGGTGCCGTGTCCGGCGCAGTCCCGGGTGCCGTCGCCGCCCCGGTCCAGGAAGTCGGCTCCGGGCAGCACCCGTCCGGCGAGCTGCGGGTGGGTCCGGTCCACCCCGGAGTCGACCACCGCGACGACCACCCCGGCGCCGGTGGCGAGCGGGTCGAGGCGGTCAGGTGCGTACCGCTGTTGCGGCCAGGGCTGGTCGGCCACCGGGCGGGCCGCTGTGAGGGGCGTGGCGCAGCCCTGCGGGGCGCGGACCGCGGACGGCGCCGCGGCGAGAGCGGGTGGCGGCGCGGCGAGGGCGGGTGGTGGCGCGGCGCCGAGAACGGCTGGCGGCACGGCGCGAGAACGGTCGCCAGGACGGCCAGGCCGGGTGCGCAGTGGCCGGGACATCGACCGCCTCCGTATCGTGCCGACTCCGGAACCGGATGTTAACGCCTCGCTCGTGGTCCGGCGGACCGCCGACGGCCAGCCATTGTGATCCTGTTACCACCTTGTAGGTTGTAGGCGATGCCTGTGGCCTGTGCACGGAAGGAGAGGTGGCCGTGACCGGATGGGAGCCGGCCACCGAGGCCGAGGTGGCGATGCGGGACGCGTTGCGGGCTCAGGACCAGCAGCTCTACTTCCGCATCCTGACCCGGGTCGACCTGCTGCTGCCGGTCGCCGCGGAGCCGGTCGCCGGGCAGCCCTCGACGGGTTGGGGCACCTGGACCACCGGCGGCCGGACGCACATCCTCGCCTTCACCTCGACCACCGCGCTGCGGGCCTGCCTGGGCGAGAACGCCGGCGCCACCCGCCGCGTCCCGTACGCCGAACTGGCCACCGGCTGGCCCAACCACGAGTGGTGGCTGGCGGTCAATCCCGGCCTGCCCATCGAGGGTTACCTGCCGGCCTGGTTCGTGGCGCAGCTCGCCCGGGGCGACGTCCGGCTGCCGGGCCGGACCATGGGTGCCCGCGCCCGCCTGGAGCGGGTGGAGGCGGCCCGGGCCCGGGCCACCGCGCCCGGTCGGGGTGTGGCCGGTGCTCCCACTGCCGAGGGACGTGCTGCGGCGACACCCCTCCCGGGCGGCCGCGTGCCGGCCCCGCCCGATGGACGGCCGACCGGCCCCATGGTCCCGGCCCCCGCCTCGTGGCCAGCGAGCCCGGCGGCGCCGCCCGGACCACCGATCGCCCGTCGGCCGGAGCCGGCGAACGGCCACCGTGCCCCGGCGCCGCTCGGCCGGCCCGGCGCGGCGGAGGGGCCGGTTCGCGATGGCTGGCCCGGCGACTCGGCCGGCTCCGCCCGCGTCGGCGATCGGCCGGCCGCCGACCCCGGCTCCGACGGCCGGTCCGGCTGGCGCACCGACCCGCGTCGCCGCCCGGAGGAGCAGCAGGGCTCGACCGTCCCTGCCGGCCGCGAGCCCGCACCGCCGCCGCCCGCCCGGTCCTTCTTCGAGCCCGCGTCGGATCGGGCGGTGCGGCGCCCGTCGCCGGATCCGGCACCACGCAGCGGTGAGCGGGCCGTGCCGCCGTCCCGGTTCGCCGGCGGCAGCCAGCCGTTCCCGCGTCGCCGCCCGCTCAGCGAGCCGGTGCCGGCGGACCCCACCGAGGCGTTCCGGCTGGACGCCGCCGAGGCCACCCAGGCGATCCGTCCGGCGGAGCCGCCCCGACCGTTCCGGCCGGCCGGCCCGGTCGGCGCCGAGGAGGCCACCCAGGCGCTGCCTCGCCGGCGCCCCAGCCCCAGCCCCGGCCCGGGTCCGGGTCCGGGTCCGGGTCCGGAGGAGCCCACCCAGCCGATCCCCGGTCGCGCCCACCCGGCCGAATCCGCTGACCGGACCGGCGTCGAGCGGCCAGCCGCGGAGGAGCTGCCCCCGTCGATCGCCGAACCGGTCTCCGGCCCGCCCGCGCCGCGCCGGGGCTTCTCGCCGATCGTCATCGAGGGCACCGTCATCGAGGCCCGGGACCTGACCGAGCCGGACGAGCCCTCGGCACCTCCGGCCGGCGGTCCGCCGTCGGCGGTGCCGGAGCCGTACGCGGTGCCGACGGTCCCGGCCGCCGCCTCGGCGATGGCGTCCGCGACGGTGCCGCTGGCGTACCGGGCCGACGGCGACGGAAATCCCGCGCCCTGGGCCGGCCCCGCCGATCTCACCGTGCCGCTCACGGTCGACCCGTCGTCGTCCGCCGGACCGGCGGTCCCGCCCGCGTCCCCGGCTGACCGGGCAGCTCCGGCCGCAGAACGGGCCGGCCAGGCCGCCCAGGCCGCAGAAGGGACCGCCCGGGCCGCCTCGGCCGCGGAACGGACCGATCAGGCCGCCGCCGGCGCGCGGAGCGCCTCGCTGTTCGAGCCGGCCGCGTCGTCCGCCGAGCCGACCGTGTCGCTGTTCCAGCCCGGCGCATCGGCGAAGCCGCCCACCGGGTCGCTGTTCCAGCCCGCCGGCTCGCCGGAGCAGCGCACCACGCCGGCTGTCTCGCCCGACGTGCCCGACGAGGCCACCGCGCGGGTGGGCGTACCGGCGGCACCGGACGAGGCGACCACGGCGACCGGCCGGGAACCCGCCGGCGGCGCGGACGCCGCCCCGGCCGGTACGGCGCCGGGGCCGGTGCCGGCCGACTTCGTGCCGGCCAACGAGGTCGAGGAGGAACTCCTCGGTGCCGTGGGCAGCGGCAGCACGGACGGTTTTCTCTCCACCCTCCTGCTGGCCCGGGTGCTGCTGCCGGTCGCGGCCGACTCCGCGCCGGGCAGCCGACCGGGCGACGCCGCGTTCGTCTGGCGCACCGAGGAGCTCGACGGCGAGACGTACGTGGTGGTCTACACCTCTCCGGAGCGGCTGGCGGACCGGGTCGACGGGCCGGTCGAGACCGTACGGGTCAAGTTCGTGCAGCTCATCCGGCGCTGGCCGGACGAGAACTGGTCGTTCGCGGTGAACCCGGGCACCCCGGTCGGCGCGAAGTACCCCGGTGAGCAGGTCCTCGCCCTGGCCAACTGGGCCGCCGAGGTGGGGCTCGGCGACGACCCCGAGGGCGAGCCGGAGCCGCCGGCCGCAGAGCCGGAGGCGGTCGCCCCGTCCCGACCCGCGGCGCCGCCGGTGGACCCGACCCGCCCGGTGACCATGCAGAAGGCGGTCGCCCCGAGCCAGCTCGCCTACTACCTGGAGCGCGGCTACGACCGGGTGTCCGGCTTCGTGCACCGGGCCAGCGAGCTGGCTCACCTGAGCACCCCGGCCGAGCTGTACGACGCGCTCGGCCTCGGCCATCCCGACTCGCCGTTCACCCGGGATGCCGAGGAGATCTACGTGCTGCGCTGGCCGGCGTACCGGCCCAGCCTCTACCGCATCCCCTACGGCGGGCAGAACGAGGCGGCGATGCGGGCGATGGAGGGCTGGGTCATCGAGCGGCCCCCGTTCCGGGGCAACGGCTTCGCGCCGGGCGAGAGCAGCGACGTGGTCGCCGAGTTCAAGGTGGACAGTGCCCGGCTGCCGCACGGCGCGCAGCTGTGGCGGATCGGCGCGGACGGCAGCGAACGGGTGGTCGCGGCGCTCGACACCGACGCGCTGCGCTGGCGCCGGGTCGGTGACGAGTCGTGAGCCGCGACGGGTACGTGGCCCGCTGGCGGGGCCGCGAATACCAGGCCAGCCCGGACGGCGACGACGTCCGCCTCTACCAGCCCGAACCGGGCGAGGGCTTCGCGGAGGTACGCCCCGGCCGCCACGTCCGGGTGGTGCCGGCCGCCGAGGTCGACGACCTGGCGTACGTCCGGACCACCTGCACCTGGCAGGGGCAGCCGTTCATCGTGCTGGCCGAGCACGAGGGCTGGCTGCGGGTGGAGTACACGGGCGGCCGCTGGCCGGTGGCCCGCGCGATGGGTCTGGAGGCCTTCGACTTCGGCGTCTACCAGGGCTGGGCGCCGGCGCACGAGGTCTCCGACCTGCGCGAGCAGCGGGTCTGAGTCAGGACTTCGCCCAGCGCAGGATCTCGCCGAGCACCACGTCGTGGGCCTCCACGTGCGGGAAGTGGCCGACGCCGTCGAGCAGCCGCCACTCGTACGGCGCGATGACGTAGCGGCCGGAGCCCTGGGCGGTACGCGGCAGGGACGCCCGGTCCAGCGCGCCGTGCAGTTGCAGGGTCGGCGTGACCAGCGGCTTCTGCATCAGCTTGACGAACCGGTAGCCGTGCAGCCGCAGCACGGAACGGAACGCCCACCGGTAGCCCTCCATGGCGCAGAAGGCGGCCTGCGGGATCTGCATCGCCTCCCGGCAGCACCGGGCGTACGCCGCGAATTCCGGGCCGTCGACCCAGCGGGGTCCGCCCCAGCGGCGCAGGATCGCCTCCACCTCGGCGGCGTCGTCCCGGGTCAGCACGTGCTCGTACCGGGGGAGCTGGAACTTCAGCGTCGGCGTGGAGGCGGCGAACTGGCCGCGCGGGTCCGCGAAGATGGCGGCCCGCAGCCGGAGCGGGTGCGGCGCCCCGAGCACCACCAGCCGTCGGACCAGGCTGGGGTGGAACGAGGCGGCGGTCCACCCGATGAGGCCGCCGGCCCCGGAGCCGACCAGGGTCGCCGACCGCTCGCCGAGCGCCCGGATCAGGCCGGCGACGTCGGCGGCGAGGGTGTAGCCGTCGTACCCCCGGGGTGGCTTGTCGCTCGCGCCGTACCCGCGCAGGTCGACCGCGACCGCCCGGAACCCCGCGTCCGCGACCGTCGGCAGCAGGTCCTTCCAGGCGTACCAGTATTCGGGGAAGCCGTGCAGGAAGAGCACCATCGGCCCGGCGCCGGCCTCGACGACGTGGAAGCGGCTGCCGTTGGCGCCGACGAACCGGTGCGTCCACGGCCCGTCGGGGAGGACGCAGGACTCGTCGACGGGTCCGCCACGCTGGTCGGTCATGTGCCACAGCGTAGGCGCTGCGACGATCCGGCCGCCGCGCGCCGTCGGGCCGGCGCTGCTCAGGGCTGCCGGCGTCCCCGGGCGAGCTGCGCCGCTGCCGACCGCTGCGGGTCGGGCCGGGAACGGGCGATGCCCGGGCGGGTGACCTGCCCGGGCATCGCGTCGTGTGTTGCGGTGATCAGTGGCTCAGGAGAACTGCACCTTGATCGAGGTGCCCTTCTGCTGCAGGACCTTGATCTTGGTGCCGGTGGCCGGGAGCTTGACGCCGTGGTTCGGCAGCTCCGGGTACCAGTACTGCTTGGTGTCGTCGAACAGCGGCTGCGCGGCCTGACCGCGGATGTACTGCGGCTGGCTGTTGATGTGCAGCGTGAACGAGTCCGCCTTCTGCAGGCTGAACGGGGCGTCGTAGACCTGGACCCGGGCCCGCCAGGGGCTGCCGGTCAGGTTGTAGATCGGCCTCGGGTGCGCGTCGATGATCATGTTCCGACCCTCGCCCGGGTGGGCGAACGTGTCGTTGTCGGCCCACCGGAGGTTCCAGTAGGAGATCAGCAGACCCGTCTGGTAGGCGTAGTGGTCCACCCAGTCGGGCCGGCTGTTCAGGTAGCCGAAGTAGTACGGGCCGGTCTTCAGGTACTTGTCGTACGAGACGTACGACCGGTTGCCGGCGATGTAGTAGTTGGCGAAGTCTCGGGTGTAGGTCTCCTCGGCGATGCTCCAGCCCTTGAGCGCCCAGTCCCCGGCACCGTTCTCGGCACCGTCGCTGAGCAGGGTCTGCCCGTCGGCGGTCACGGTGATCGCGTCACCGAAGAAGCCGCCCGCGGAGAGCCCGCCGTCCGTGACGTAGTGGAACCGGAACTGGGCCACCTTGCCGGCCACCGCGTCCAGCGGGAGGTTGATGTCCACCCACTTGCCGCCGCTGCTGCCGCTGAGGGCAGGACGGGGGTCGCTGCCCGAGACGGGCGGGAGCGCCTTGCCGTTGACCGTGCCGGGCAGCGCCGACCAGGTCTTGCCGCCGTCGGTCGACGCCTCGAAGAAGAGGTAGTCGAAGCCGGACTCGATGGAGTAGCGGCCCTTCATCGACAGGGCGGCCGTCGACTTCCCGGTGAGGTCGATCGTCCTGGTCATGGTGTTGTCCAGGTCGTCGTCGTTACCCGAGAAGTACTGCTTGGCGCCCTCGAACGGCTTGCCGTTGTCGAAGGTGTACGTCCGTGGCGGCAGCACCACGACCGCGGCCTGGGGCTTCTTGGAGTTGTACTCCTGCGGCCCGAGGTCCAGGGTGCGCTTCTGGCCGGCCTTGACCACCTCGTAGTCGAGCCAGCCGAGCTGGAGCTTGTTCCACGCGCCCAGGTCGCCACCGCGCTCGCCGATGCCGCGGTCCTTCTTGTCGCCGAGCCGGCTCTGGGCCATCAGAGTCCAGTGCTCGTTGTTGTTGTCGCCACCGCTCAGGACGTTGTAGTCGTCCGGCAGGCCGAGGTCGTGGCCGTACTCGTGGTAGAAGACGCTGCGGCCACCGTTCTCCGGCTGGATGGTGTAGTCGCGGATCCAGACGCCGGTGTCGCCGATCTCGGTGCCGCCGATCGGGAAGTTCGCCGGGCCGGTCTGCGAGGTGTTGTACGCCGCCCAGCGGTGGCTCCAGATCGCATCCTCGCCCTGGTGCGGGTCGCCGTCCGCCTGGTCGCCGCCGGAGTGGACGATCTGGAAGTGGTCGATGTAGCCGTCCGGCTCGTTGAAGTCACCGTCGCCGTCGTAGTCGTACCGGTCCCACTGGTCGAACGACTGCATGTCGGCCTTGATCTGGGCGTCGGTGCGGCCCTTGGCCTTCTGGTCAGCGACCCACTGAGTGGCGGCGTCCCGGATCAGGTCCCAGGTGTTCTGGCAGACGTTGCTGTCGCAGACCGCCGGGTCGTTGGCCGGGTTGTCGACGTCGTCGTCCGCGATCGGGTCGTCCGAGCGGCCGTACCGCGCGGCGTTGTACTTGACCTTCACCCAGTCGGTGACCATGCCGTCCACGCTGTACCGCCCGGACGACTGGGCCTCGTAGTACTGCTTGAGCGACTCGTCGCCCGGCTTGGTGCCGAAGTACAGCTGGCGGAAGTGCTCCGGGCTGTAGTTGGCCTGCCAGACGGTGGAGTTGTCGACCGCGCGGTTCGGCGCCGGGATCTCGTTGTGCCGCGGCCCGTCGAACCGGGTCGGACCCGGGATGTCCGGGTTCATGTCCTTGTCCGGGTAGGCGGGGTCCCGTTCGTCGCCGAACTCGGCCAGGATCACGAAGATCTTGTCGGTCCGCTCCCGGGCCAACTCGACGTATTGGTTCTTCTTGCCGCCCTTGCCCGGGGCTGCGGTCCGGGCGCCGGCCGCCGTCGCCGCGCCGCCGGCGGTCTCGCCGACCTTGACGACCGTGCTGCCGTTGATCTTCTGCGGCGTGACCTTGCCGGACAGGACCTCGCTGAGACCCTCCTGGCGAAGCGCGCGGCGCTTCTCTTCGAACTTGTCCGGCAGATCATGCTCAGCCTGCGCGGGCTCGGCCACCGACGGAGCGGCGGCCGGCAACTTCGGCTGCGGCGCGGCGCTGGCGGCCGTGCCTGCCACCAGTCCCGTCGCCGTCAGCGAAAGCCCGAGCAGACCCACTGCGACTTTGCGCACGTGGTACCTCCGGTGTGAGGGAACCGGCCCAACGGGGGTACGGGCCGGTGAGACGTCCCACTAGTGGGACCACTGGTGAAGATAAACACTCCCGTGACGGGTGGGAAGACAGGCACGTCGATATGTAGCAGTTTTTTGATGGGAATACTCCTCACCGTCACATCCGCATCGGTCGATCGGGCAAATCGACCGAGGCGAGGGTACGCGAAAGGGCCGGTGGCGTTGCCGCCACCGGCCCTTCCGGTCTGGTGCTACCCGATCAGTTGGTGACCTTGACGACCATGTCGCTGGTCGGGGTGGTGCCCTGCTGCAGGATCTGGATCTTGGTGCCGGTGCCGGCCACCTTCACCGAGTTCCACGCGTTGCCCGAGTTCCAGTACGTCCCGATGCCGCTGTCGTCGAAGACCGGCTGCGGGTCGAGCGCTGGGACCGTGACCGCCACACCGTTCTTGTGGAAGGTCTGGGCCGGCTTGGCGTAGAGGCTGAACGTCGCGTCGTAGCCGCCGCGCCGGTTGGTGATCACGCCCTGACCCGGGACGTTGATCTTCTGCGAGCGGACGTCAACCGGGAGGTTGAGGCCGTAGCCCGGGTGCTGCGATGTGTTGTTGTCGCCGTACGCGTAGTTGACGTACCACACCAGCATGCCAGGGTGAATCGAGAACCGCTCCACCCAGTTCGGGCGGGTGTTGAGGAACCCGTAGTTGTACCCACCGGTGCGCAGCGTGTCGTCGTAACCGAAGTAGGTCCGGTTCTCGGCGATGTAGAAGCGGGGGTAGGTGGCCGTCACCGAGCCGCCCATCCGGGTCCAGCCCTTCGCGGTCCACTCGGCGGCCAGGGTCTCCGCGTCGTCGGTCCACGCCACGGTGCCGTTCTTGGTCAGCGCGATGTTGTCCAGGAACGGGCCCGCCAGGTGCACGCCGCCGTCGGTGGCGTAGCGGTAGCGGAACGTCACGCTCTTGCCGGCGTACGCCGACAGGTCGTAGGTCAGGTCGACCCAGTTGCCGCTGGTGGAGCCGTCGACACCGGTCTCGCCGGCGTCGATCAGCGAGTTGTGCAGGGAGGACCAGGTGGCGCCACCGTCCGTCGACACCTCGGCGTAGAGGTAGTCGTAGTCCTCCTCGATGTCCCACTGGGCCTTCGCCGTGATCGACGCGGAGGTCGCGCCGGTCAGGTCCAGGGTGCGGGTCAGCGTGGTGTTCAGGTCGTCCGCGCTGCCGCCCCACCACTCGTACGACCCGCCGAACGGCGTGTTGTAGTTCGTGGTCTGGGTGGTCGGGGGCAGGTTCACCACGACCGCCTGGGCCTTCGGTCCGTCGCTGTCGCCCGCCGGGCCGAGGGTCACCTGGGTGGTGCCCGAGCCGTAGTCGACGGTCGAGTGGTTCAGCCAGCCCAGGAAGAGCTTCGACCACGGGTCCATGTAGCCCGGGGTCGAACCGATGTCGTCGGTGCCGTGGCTCAGCCACGAACCCGAGGACATCAGGCTCCAGAAGCCGACGCCGTTGTCACCGCCCGCGGTGTCGTACAGGTCCGGCAGACCGAGGTCGTGACCGTACTCGTGGGCGAAGACGCCGAGGCCGCCGTTCTCCGGCTCCGTGGTGTAGTCACGGATCCAGAGCCCGGTGTCGCCGATCTGGACACCACCGGCCAGGTTGCCGGCGGGGCCGGCCTTGCCCTCGAGGTTGGGGAACGCCGCCCAGCGGTGCGACCAGATGGCGTCCTCGCCCTGGGCGCCGCCGCCGGCCTCCTCGCCCTCACCGGCGTGCACCGCCTGGAAGTGGTCGATGTAGCCGTCGGGCTCGTTGAAGTTCCCGTCGCCGTCGAAGTCGTAGCGGTCCCAGACGTCGAACTGCTTCAGGTAGTCCTTGATCTCCTGGGCCGACTTGCCGGCCTTGACCTGGGTGTCATACCAGGACGTGGCGGTGTCCTTGATGAAGTTCCAGTAGCCGTCGGCCTCGGAGATGTTGTTGCTGCCGTACCGCGCCTCGTTGAACGGGACCGTGATCCAGTCGCTGACGTCGCCGCCAACGGTGTACCGGCCACCGGACTGCTTCAGGTAGAAGTCCCGGAACGACTCGCCCTCGCCGTAGAACATGTCCATGTAGTGCTCACGGTGGAAGTCGGAGCGCCACAGGGTGCTGTTGTCGTCGGTGGGGCTGCCGTCCCAGTTGCGGTCGGGCTCGGGGATCTGGTTGACCACCGGGCCTGGGGTGCCGCCGGTGCGCGGGTCGGTCTTGTCGCCGAAGTTGACCAGCATCGTGAAGATGGGGTCTACCTTCGGCGCCTGCTGGTACTCGACGAACAGGTCGTCCTTCACCTGGATGACCTTCGAGCCGTTGCGCGTCTGAAGCTTGGCCTTGCCCTTCAGCAGGTCGGCGATGGCCTGCTTTCGGACCTCCCGCTGCTGATCCGACTTGGGATCCGGGAGGCTGTCCTTGCCGTGCTTCGCCTTGTCGACGCCGGGGGTGGGCTCCGCTGCCGGGGCGGCGGAGGCTGGCGCCGTGACGACACCGGCTGCCAGCAGCGCGGCCGCGGCCGAGGCCAGGCCCGCTGTGACTCGTCTCCTCAAAGGTCCTCCTCCTTTGTGGAACTGTTACATGACAGGAGCAGCCAAAGCCATCACCGTCATGTCATGCGTCACTCACAATGACAGAGGCCTCCATCGTTGTCACTGGTCAATCACTCCGGTGTGGGCACTTCTTACCGGGGCAAAATGGTGCTAACTGGCGCACGGATTTGACGGCGATTCACATTGCGTTTTGGCCACGATCACCGAGAGTGGCGGCGATTATGAAGTCCCCCAAGGGGAGCGCCGGGGCCGGGGAAAATGTCACACGGCATGACCGACAAATCTGTGGCGCGTAAGAAGGACGGGGCCCGTCCGGAGCAGTGTGCTCCAGACGGACCCCGCCAGGATGTTGCGACGCGCCGATCAGGTCACCGGGTAGCCGGAGTCACGTACACCGTGGCGTACGAGTTGTCCTTGGCCGCCTGCTTGATGGTGATCGAGACGCCGTACGCGACGCCCGCGTCACCCGGGTTGCCGGTGCCGAGGACGGTGAATCCGAGATTCGTGCCGTACAGCGCGGTCGCCGGGCTGCCATCCGGGTTGGTCACCCGGGTGGTGTACGGCGCGTTGCCACGCGACGGGATGACGACGGAGGCGTCGTTGTCCCGAGCGTAGAGTGCCCCGCCGCGGATCTCGATGCCCGGGTACCAGCCCCGGGCGTCGCTGAACGCCGGCACCGGAGCCTGTGCGCGGAAGTTGGTGCAGTACTCGCTGTACGGCTCGCCCGCCGCCTCCAGGCACTCCTTGAACGGGTACGTCGGGTTCAGGGAGAAGGCCGCGTTCGAGGACTGCGGGCGGCTGGGCAGGTTGTCCAGCACGGACGGGTCCTTGACGGCCGCCTCTCCCTGCCGGCGTAGCGGCTCGTTGTGCGAGTCGACGATCAGCAGACCACCCTTGGCGCCGTAGCTCGGCAGTGAGGTCAGCTGTGCGGTCACGTGGTTGACGTCGCCGAGCACGGTGTCCCGGTACCAGACCAGCATGCCCGGGGCGTTGTACGAGACCTTGTCGACCTTCCACGCTTCTCGCGAGTAGACCGTGTCGTAGGCGTACTTCAGGCCGGCGTCGAAGCCGTCGAAGTTGCGCCACTCGGCCAGGTAGTACTGCGCCTTGACCTGGCTGCCGCCGTCGGTGTGCCAGCCCGCGCCGGTGGTGTCGGTGAAGGTGCCGCCGGTGAGGGTCCAGCCGTTGGTGCCGTTCTCGGCGTCGTCGCTCCAGGTGGTGGTCCCGCCGCCGGTGACCGAGAGGTCGTCGGCGAACCAGCCGCGCTCCACGAACGCCGCGTCCGTGCAGTAGCGCAGCCGCACCTGCACCGTCTTCCCGGCGTACGCCGACAGGTCGACGTAGTCGTGCCGCCAGCCGTGGGTGTCACCGGTCAGGCCGTACTTCTTGTTGCCGTAGTCGGCCATCCGCCCGTTCGGGTCGCCGTAGCCGTCGTTGGTCGTGACCAGCTTGCCGGCTTCGTCGTAGACCTTCTGCTCGGTCCAGGTGGCGCCGCCGTCGGTGGAGACCTCGACGAAGCCCATGTCCCAGTCGGCCTCGATGGTGTAGTTGTTCCACATCCAGAACTTCGCGTCGGCGGCGTTCGGGACGTTCACCGTGCGGCTCAGCTTGACATCGGCCCAGTCCTGGTCGGCTCCCGAGTACCACATGTTGGCCCCGCTGTGCGGCTCGGCCAGGGTGATCACCTTGTTCGGCAGGTTGATCTTGATGCCGTCCTTGGTGCCGACCGGGGTGCGCGAGGTCTGCCCGAGCTGCACCGCCCGAGGGTCGTCGCCCGGGTTCATGGTCAGCGGGTCGGCCCAGCCGAGCACCCACTTGTCCCAGATGCCCATGTGGGTGGGCAGGGCCTGGAAGATCTCGCCGGAGTGCGAGCCCGAGGCCATCAGGTCCCAGAAGTCGACGTCCGAGTCGCTGTTGTTGCCCGACGTGTCGTAGAGGTCCGGCAGGCCGAGGTCGTGCCCGAACTCGTGGGCGAAGACGCCGAGGCCGGCGTCCTCCGGCTGCACGATGTAGTTCGACACCCGCAGGTTGGTGCCGGGGATGGTGTAGCCACCGGCCACCGCCGAGGAGTGCGCCCAGACCGCGTAGACGCCCTGGTCGCCGCCGCCGCTGGACTTGCCCTTGCCGGCGTGCACCAGCACCAGGTGGTCGATGACGCCGTCCGGCTCGTGGTAGTTGCCGTCCCCGTCCCGGTCACCTTGGTCTTCGATGTCGTAGTCGGCCCAGGGGAAGCTCGGGTCCATCTTGGCCAGCGCGTCGATGGCGTCAGTGGCGAGCCGCCCGGCACCCAGCGGGTTGTCCGGGTGGCCGTTCATCGACTGCTGCCGTCCGGCGACCCAGTTGCCGTTCGCGTCCCGGCTGCAGCGGGAGGCGGCGTACCAGGCCTCCGAGTGCGGCACGGTGATCCACGGGCTGGCCTGCCCGTCCACCGTGTACGCACCCTTCGACATCTCCAGGTACATGTTGTGCATGGTCCGGCCGGCCACGCTGATGCCCGGCTTGCCGTCCGGCCCGGTCAGGTCCTTGCGGACCCGCTCGGTGATGCCCTCCTTGGTGTAGAGCATCTTGTCGTAGTGCGCCGGCGAGAAGTCCGGCACCCACATCGAGTTGTTGTCCTCGTGCGGCAGGCTGGCCGGGTCGGCGATGTTGTTGTGCTTCGGGCCGTTCTGGACGGTGCCGGGGACACAGCTCCGGTCCTCGAAAACCGTCTTCGGCACCATGACGTTGGTGAAGTCGTCGTTCGCCTGGTCGTTGAACTCCACCAGCAGGGTCAGCAGCTTGGCGGTTTGGGTGCCCTTGGCCTGCTTGATCTGCCGCGGGCTCTTGCCGGTCTTGATGGCCTTGGCCTCCAGCTTGGCCAGCTCGCGCGCGGCCACCGGGTTGCCCCCGGCGTACTTCCGGTCGTAGGCCTTGGCCTCATCGGGGGCCGAGGTGAAGATCCCGTCCTTGCCCTTGACCTCCTTGCCGCCGGTATCCGGTTGCACCTCGGGTTCGGCGTAGTTGATGTAGAACTCGTCCGACCCGATCTTGGCCGGAGCCGGACCGGACGTCTGGGCGGCCGCGCTGCCCGTCACGGTCAGTGACGCTGCGGCGAGGGCGATGGCGGGCAGTGCGACGAGTATGCGCCGACGTGACCCGGATTGCGGAGAGATACTCATTCCGCTCCATTCGTGGGGCATGGGACAAGAAGATCGGCCGGTGCTCGGCAGTGATGCCCGTCGAACCGGTCCGATGTGGCTGAACCTAAAGGAGAAGGCGCCCTCACCGACAGAGGGCGGGTTGTCGCTCTACCCGTTCAGTCAGCCGGACTCCGCCGACCGAACGAGGGTCGCGGCTCGGGGAGGGCGCGGGCGTACTTCCGCGCGTCCGTTCCGAAAGTCGCGCGGTTTACGCATGGGCGGCCCCTTGGGGGGACACCCCAAACATGGGGTGTGTCTGGAGCAGATTGAGGTCTGTGGGAGTGGGCCTGACCTGGGCTGTCAGTGGGGTCGGGGGGTCGGTTCGGGGGTCAGCATCAAGGCGGACAGGCAAACGGAGATCGACACCGACGCCCACACGGCATCCCAAACCGTGACGAGGGTGTCGCTGGACGTGTGATGCGGGTCGGTGACGACGCTGCTGGCGCGGGTAGGGGTTGTTGAGCTGGTTCAGCATCTGGTCGCTCCTTTATCAGGGTGCTTGGGCGGGCGGGTGCGTGCACTGGCCGCCCCGTTGGGGCGGCGGGCGGGCTGGCGTGCGTTCTGTCAGGTCGGGCTGGTGGGCGTTCTGTCAGGTCGGGCCGGTGGGCGTTCTGTCAGGTTGGGTCAGGTTCTGTCAGACGGCGGGGTTCCTGACAGCCGCGCGGCTGGTCTCCCAGGGGGAGGGGTTGGTCTGACAGGAGTCGCCGGTGATGGTTCTGTCAGGTGTTCTTCTGGTGTGACGGATCCGGTGGGGGTGGGGTGGTCTCGGCGCGTAGGACGCGCAGCAGCGCTGTGGCGGTGGCGTTGGACAGTTGGTGCCCGTCGGCGCGTAGCTGTCGGGCGAGTTCCTTGCGGGACAGCGGCGTCCCGTGGGCGGCGAGGGTGCGGGCGGCGGTCCGGGCGGCCGGGACCAGGCCGCTGATCTCCGGGCCACGGTCCCGGACCGGCATGTCGCTGACGTGCCGGTCCGGGACCGCCGGGTCCGCCGCAGTGGGGACGGTGGTGGTGGGGTCCCGGACCGTGGCAGTCCTCGCGGGGACCGGCACCCGCGGTCCGGGGACCGGCTCGCGGCTGTCCGGGACCGCAACGCCACGAACCGGCGCCGGTCCCGGCACGGTCCGCGTGGGCTGGGCGGCCGGGACCAGGCCGCTGGTCTCCGGGCCACGGTCCCGGACCGGCATGTCGCTGTCGCGCCGGTCCGGGACCGCCGGGTCCGCCGCAGTGGGGACCGTGGTGCTGGGGTCCCGGACCGCGGCAGTCCTCGCGGAGACCGGCACCCGCGGTCCGGGGACCGGCTCGCGGCTGTCCGGGACCGCAACGCCACGAACCGACACCGCTTCCGGCACGGCCCGCATGCGGGCGGTGTGGTCGGGTGGGGCGGGGTCGGCGCGGCCGAGGGCAATCTTCACCATCGTCAGGAAGCCGAGCGCCGGCAGCGCGGCAGCAACCCAGCCGATGACAGACGCTTCCGCCTCCACGACCTGGGCGGCCAGGGACAGGAACACCGCCACCGTCAATACGGTCGCGGGAAAGGTGGCATGCCGAGACGCCGGTTACAGCGCAGTTCCGGACCAGCAGCGAGCCGAAACACCATGCGCCAAGGTCCGCCAGCGACGCGACAACCCGCCCGATGTCAAGACGGCCCGAAGTCTTGGGCGCGTAGCAGCTCTTTTGGGGCGGCGATCGAGAGGATGTATCCATCCTGCGTCTGACGATCTGGATGCGCTGTCGGTGTGGCTGTCGCCATCATGACCATCCGGGTCGCGTTCTTTGCGTGGCCCCCGAGGGGTTTGCAACGGAAGCGCCGCCGTCTCGGCGCATGCGCACCGCTGCGGATCTCGATGCCCGGGCACCAACCCTTGGCATCGGCGAACGCCGGCATCGGGGCGGTGCCTCCATCGAACTCACCACGCGTACGTCCGAAACGACGATGGGTGACGGCCTGTCTTGGCCGTCACCCATCCCGGGTACGCCTGCCGTCAGTCCTCGTCGGACTTGCCGCCACCCATGCCGGAGGAGATCAGCTCCATCACCGAGGAGTCCTGGAGCGTGGTCACGTCGCCGAGCGAGCGGTGCTCCGCGACGTCCCGCAGCAGCCGGCGCATGATCTTGCCGGAGCGGGTCTTCGGCAGCTCGGGCACCAGCATGATCTGCCGCGGCTTGGCGATCGGGCCGAGCGTCTTCGCCACGTGGTTGCGCAAATCGGCGATGAGCTGCTCGCCGGCCTCGCCGGACGTCTCCGCGGTGCCGCGCGGGATGGCGAACGCGACGATCGCCTGGCCGGTGGTCGGGTCGGTCGCGCCGACCACCGCCGCCTCGGCCACCGCCGGGTGGCTGACCAGCGCCGACTCCACCTCGGTCGTGGAGATGTTGTGCCCGGACACCAGCATCACGTCGTCGACCCGGCCGAGCAGCCAGATGTGCCCGTCGTCGTCCTTCTTCGCCCCGTCACCGGCGAAGTAGACCCACTCGTCGCCGGCGTTGGCACCGGCCCCGAACCGCGACCAGTAGGTCTCGATGAACCGGTTGTCGTCGCCCCAGATGGTGCGCAGCATCGACGGCCACGGCTCCGTGAGCACCAGGTAGCCACCGCCGCCGTTCGGCACCGACTGGCCCTGGTCGTCCACCACATCGGCGACGATGCCGGGCAGCGCGGTCATCGCCGAGCCCGGCTTGGCCTCAGTGACACCCGGCAGCGGCGAGATCATGATCGAGCCGGTCTCGGTCTGCCACCAGGTGTCGACGACCGGCAGCTGACCCCGGCCGACGTGCTGCCGGTACCAGATCCACGCCTCCGGGTTGATCGGCTCACCGACGCTGCCGAGCAGCCGCAGCGAGGACAGGTCGTAGCCGGCCGGGATGTCCTCGCCCCACTTCATCATGGTGCGGATCAGGGTCGGCGCGGTGTACAGGATGGTGACCTTGTACTTGTCGACGATCTCCCAGAACCGACCCTTGTGCGGGGTGTCCGGGGTGCCCTCGTACATCACCTGGGTGGCACCGTTGGAGAGCGGGCCGTAGACGATGTAGGAGTGGCCGGTCACCCAGCCGATGTCGGCGGTGCACCAGTAGACGTCGGTGTCCGGCTTGAGGTCGAAGACCGCATGCGTGGTGTACGACGTCTGGGTCAGGTAGCCACCGGTGGTGTGCAGGATGCCCTTCGGCCGGGCGGTGGTGCCGCTGGTGTAGAGGATGAAGAGCGGGTGCTCGGCGTCGAACGGCTGCGCGACGTGCTCCGGCGAGGCGGCCTCCACCGTCTCGTGCCACCAGTGGTCCTTCTCCGACCAGGCGACGTCCTCGCCGGTGCGGCGGACCACCAGCACGTGCTCCACCGACGGGCACTTCGCCACCGCCTCGTCGACGGTCGGCTTCAGCGCCGACGGCTTGCCCCGCCGGTAACCGCCGTCGGCGGTGATCACCACCTTGGCACTGGCGTCCTGGATCCGGTTGGTCAGCGCGTCGGAGGAGAAGCCACCGAAGACCACGCTGTGCGTGGCGCCGATCCGGGCGCAGGCCAGCATGGCGACCGCCGCCTCCGGGATCATCGGCAGGTAGATCGCCACCCGGTCGCCCGCGGTGACGCCCAGGTCGGTCAGCGCGTTGGCCGCCTGGCAGGTCAGCTTGTGCAGGTCGGCGTAGGTGAGGGTGCGGGTGTCACCCGGCTCGCCCTCCCAGTGGATCGCCACCTTGTCGCCCCGGCCGGCCTCCACGTGCCGGTCCAGGCAGTTGTACGCCACGTTGAGCTGCCCGCCCACGAACCACTTCGCGAACGGCGCGTTCGACCAGTCGAGCACCTGATCCCACTGCTTCGCCCAGGTCAGCCGGCCGGCCTGGCGCGCCCAGAAACCGAGCCGGTCGCCCGCCGCCTCGGCGTACGCGTCGGCCTTGACGTTGGCGTTCGCGGCGAGTTCGGCCGGCGGCGGGAACTGCCGCGTCTCGTTCAGCAAGTTGGCCAGTGCCTCGCTCATGCGGTGCTCCTTCGTCGCGTGACCTGCGTCTCGTACGCCGCTGAGGTTAGTCGCGCGGTCGCCGCCCCGCGACAACCCGGTCCGACCTCGCGCGCCCAGCGGCCCCCGGCGCGCGCCCAGTTGTAAGGAAAGGCCCCTTCCTGACGCCTCCGGTAGCGAAGGGGCCCTGTTACGGGGCCGGGTGGTTCGCGTCGCGTTGTCGGCGGCTGGTGGTCGCGCGCGGCCGACTGGTCGCTAGCGTGGCGGGGTGACCACCGATCCGCTCGCCCCGCTGCTCGCGCTCGCCGACATCGCGCCCGCCGTCGAGCGGGCCCGCGAGCGGGTCGACCAGGCGCACCGGCACCGCGCGCTGCGCCGCCACGGTGGCCAGGTCGCCGCCGAGGTCAGCCTCCGCTCCGCCGTGGCCAGCGCCGCGCTGGAGGGCCGGGTGCACGACCGCGAGGAGGTACGCGCCGGCACGGTCACCGACCCGCTGCTGCAGGGGGCGCTGCGGGTGGCCGGGGCGCTGCCCGGGCTGAGCGACCTCTGGCCGAAGGCTCCCCGGCAGGTCCTGGCGAGGTTGCACGTCCTCGCCGCCCGGGACGTCGTCGCCGAGTCGGAGCTGGGCCGACCGGTGTCCGACCCGGTGGTCGCGGCCCGTCTCGACGGGTTGGCCGGGCTCGTCGCCGGCGGCACCCGGGTGCCGCCGCTCGTGCTCGCCGCCGTGGTTCACGGCGAGCTGCTGAACCTGCGTCCGTTCGCCGGCCCCTCCGGGGTGGTGGCCCGGGCCGCCGCCCGACTGGTGCTCATCTCCACCGGTTTCGACCCGCGTGGGCTGGTCGCCGTCGAGGTCGGCCACCGGGAGCGGGAGCCCGAGTACGTCGGCGCGGCCGGCGCCTTCGCCACCGGCACCCCGGACGGACTGCGCTCCTGGCTCCGCCACTACATGACCGCGGTCGAGGTCGGCGCGGACCAGATCGCCCTCATCGGCGACGACATCCTCGCCGCCACCTGACCCCGCGCTCCCGGCCTCCCGGTCTCTGGCGGTCAGGTGGTGGGGGTGGCGGCGCGGGTGCGGCGGTGCCGGCCGTACCAGGCGATGCCGATGGCCACCCCGACGCCGACGCCGAGGGCCGCCGCGGCAACCGGCACGGCGGGACGCTCCCGCAGCCGCCGGCCCAGCGGGACCGGGTGCCGGAACTCCAGCACCGGCCAGGAATTCTCCACGGCCAGCTTGCGCAGGGCCCGGTCCGGGTTGACCGCGGTCGGGTGCCCCACACACTCCAGCAGCGGCCGGTCGCTGTACGAGTCGGAGTAGGCGTACGAGTCGGCCAGGTCGTAGCCGCGCTCGACGGCCAGCTCGCCCACGGCGTCGACCTTGCTGGGGCCGGCCGCGTAGAACTCGACCTCGCCGCTGTAGCGGCCGTCCTCGACCGCCATCCGGGTGGCGATCACGTCGGTGACGCCGAGCAACTCGCCGATCGGCCGGACCATCTCCTCGCCGGAGGCGGAGACCAGCACCACGTCCCGGCCGGCGGCCTGGTGCTCCTCGATGAGGGCGGCGGCCTCGGCGTACACGTAGGGGTTGATCAGCTCGTGCAGCGTCTCCGCGACGATCTGGCGGACCTGTTCCACCTGCCAGCCCTTGCAGAGCGTGGCGAGATAGTCCCTGGTCCGGGCCATGGTCTGCTCGTCGGTGCCGCCCAGCCGGAACATCAGCTGCGCGTACGCCGACTTGACCACGTCACGCCGTGTGATCAGCCCGTCCCGGTAGAACGGCCGACCGAACGCCAGTGCGCTCGACTTGGCGATGACGGTCTTGTCCAGATCGAAGAAAGCGGCGCTTCGGCCCACGGCGCGAAAGTCTAGCCCGAGGGCCGACGGCCAGCGCGGCCCCCGGGGGCACCCCGGCGGCGGCCAGATGCGCCGGGTCCGTCGCGAAGTGATGACGGTCACACTCTGCGAACGTGAATTAGCGGTGTGTGGAGCCGACACCACTCGACGTATACGGGTCCGCTGCGGCATGCTTGTGCTCGCGATGAGAGTTCACCTCTCGTCGTCTGAAATGCCCTCGGCGGTTGCACCCCCCGTGGCCGCTGAGCGGGTTCGGCTCGACCCCCCCGGAGCCGAACCTCACGACGACCCCCGTCTCCCCCCGACGGGGGTCGTCCCTTTGCGGAGCGCTGCTCCACAGCAGGTCACAGGCCCTCCTCGTCCTCGTTCAGGGCGCTTTCCGCCGAGGCTTCCTCGTTCTGAAGCAGCAGAGAGGCAGCAGAGCTGTCGAAGGAGCACCCCGCCAGTCAGACCAGCACGCCACCACGCCGAGCGAAGTGCCCGCCCCGCCTGCTCCTGCGCCATCCGCACGACCCGGTCATTGACCTTCACACCCTCGGCCGCGGTGGCGGTCCAGCCCAGACGCCGCAGCGCCATCCACGCGTTCGATGGGAGCTTCCGGCCGCCGGCGTCCACGCCGGAGGCGAGCACCTCCACATCGTCCGCGTTCCAGCGCTCCGCCAACAGGCCGGAGACCATCCCCGCCACCAGATCGGCACACCAGTCGACACGTCGCGCAAGCACCGCCCGGGACAGGACCTCACCGGTCCCCTCGTCCACCCCCGTCCGCAACAACGCGCGGGCACACCCGGTACGGGAGGCCACGCCCGCAGCCAGCGGCAGCCTTCGGCTCACCGGCTCGCCGCCTCGACAGCCATCGAGGAAGACCGGTGCTCACGACCGACCCACGTCACCAGAATCCCCCGCGGAGTCAACTCAAAGACGAAACATCACGGGATGGACACCGAAACGCTTCGCGGCCTTTGAGAGCCGAAAACGTTCCACACGATCAATCTACGATCACTGACGATTCCTAATCAAATTGGTCAGCCTGCCGAAGAGGTCCTCTCGGCTGATCGTCACCGGCTTGACGTCCCGTGACCGGTCCCGTGGCAGCCTCACACCCTCGGCCGGGTTGGCGGCGATCAGCCGGGCCTGGACGGCCGTGCGGAGGATCATCGAGAGCAGTTGGTAGCACTTGGCGACAGTGGTGGGGGCGAGCTGTCGGCTCAAGGCGGCCCTGAACGGGCCGCACGCGCCGCCGCTTGGGCGCGTGTCCGACGCTCCGCTGTCGCTCCACGTCGGCCACGCAACACGCCCGGCGGCTGGCGCCGAGAGCGGGAAGCCCGGGGGCCGCCGCAGACGGTAGTGCCGAGAGTGGTTGAGGTTCGGGGGCCGGCAGCCGGCCGCGCCGCGCCCGAGCAGCGCGGCGCAGGGAAGGGCACGCCGGGTCCGCGCGGCGAGTCGCGGCGGCGGGCCGGTCGCGGTCACTGCGCCTCCGGCGGGGGCGCAACGACTCCAGGATGGCCGGGGCTCCGTCCGCGCGTTGCGGTCCGTGGGTGGTTGCACATGCCATCCCGCCAGCCGACGACCCGGGCGAGCCGAGCAGACCACCGCCCGGCCCGCCAGCGTCCGTACGTGCGTAGGTCCGCTTGACGTGGCGGACCGGGCGGCGGCCCGCTCCCCAGAGGGCGGGTCGGCGGCAGACAGTGGGATGGCAGTTGGCGGCGTGCTAGCCGAGGAGCAGCGCCAACAACCCAGTCAACGCAGCGAGGAAAGCGGCGAGGGCCGTGAGCAACTGGGCCGTGGATCTCACGGCGGGGAGAAGCATCCTCCGCCAGTTGCTCTTTCTCCTTGACCCGTACCGAGCAGGGGCTGTCTGTGTCACGGGACCTCCGATGATCGTGGTACTCAGGGCGGCTGGTGTCTTCGGAGGACATTCAAGATGCAGGCAAGACGCTCGGATGTAACCCGCTGGTTACATCGCTTGCGGCAGAGATCACTCCCATTGAGGTCGATCGACCAGGCGAGTGACTTACTGGGTTCGACGAAGACGATCGCGCCTGGACGGCCATGAACGTTCGGGGACCATGCGGGCAGGTCGGCTTTACTGGTCGTCCAGCTCGACAGCACCTGATCATTCCTTCGGGACGAAGGGGTCAAGCTCCGCCGCGATACGGCAGCCAGCGGAGCTTGACATCCATAGGAGCATCGGGATGGCGACAGGTGAGGACCGATACGGGCCGCTATCGACTCACCCCAGATCCTGTTGGGGCGCGAGAAGGCGGTCCGCCAGCTCTGCTGTATCAACTGTGCCGTCGGGGTCAACGCTGATGGGAGTGGCTCGACCATCGGTGTGGATAAGCCAAGCAAGTACCGCCTCAGTTAGCGGCGTGCCGTCGTACCCGTCGTTCCAGTGGGCGCGCCATCCACCCCCAGGTACGACGCCTGCAACACGCTCTCCACGTTCCAAGTGAGAGAAGTCCGGCCAGTCGGTGACGGGTCGTAGCGCACCACGTTGAGGATCCACGACAAGCGCCACCTTAGTAGCCGGATCCCACGCCTCCACTGGTCGCATGCGTCCGCTCTCGGTCTCCGTCCCGGTAAAGATCGCCGTCCAACCAGTCGCACTGAAGTACCGCATTGATCAATTCTCGCACTGCAGAGGGCACCCGCGAGACCCCAGCTTAGGACAGGCTTCCTGGCTGGGCCTTCGATTGCGGCTGGATGGTCTAAGACTGCCCGACGAGGAGATTTGCGTTCGTTGCGGATTGGCGTGGCTTCAGCAACGCGGAGGCTCAAGCGTCGTAGGGCTCTCGTCCAGTGTGCCAACGCGTAGTTGCACCTGGTCCTCCTGCCATTCCTTCCGAGACCCGGGTGGCGGCATCTCCACTCCGGCAATGCCGGCGGGGGCGGCAAACTCCCTACGAAGCTGATAGATCAGTTGCTCGGCTTTCTGTCGCGCCAACGGGGAGTTGTCGGGGTCGGCGAGGCTCAATCCCAGCACGGCTGCATCGTCGTCGGTGATCGTGATCATCGCCCATGAGTATTCGGAGCTACGCAGGTAGAGCGTAAACGCGTCGCGGTCGCTCCAGCGGAGGTCGGCCAGAGTTGAGGCGTCGGCGTCGGTCGGCGTACCAGTGATGTAGGTGCGTGTGAAGGCGGACAGCCGTTGATCACCAGGGCCGTCGGTGTTGACGTAGCGGTCGATGAACATCTGGAACACCTCGGGGGCACGCTGCGGTACCCACACGTAGACATCCCAGCAGAACCCAACGCCAGACACAGGCTCACGGTACAGCCGGATCGCGGTTAATAACCGGCAGCGAGCACGTCTTGCGCCAAACGGAACCAATTGGCGGGACGGTGAACGTCAGAATGACCATGTCGCTCCTGGATGTTTCACGGTGAGGTGAACTGCCGTGTCTCGTCCTGTGATGACACCCGGTTTGGATCTAGGGCGTGTCTCCTGGATCTTGCGGCGTGGTTCGGCTATTCATGTCTGTCGTGGGTGGACGGTTCGAGCTGACGGATGTCGAGTACGCGCGGATCGCGCCGTTGCTGCCGGCGATGG
>NZ_VSFA01000037.1 GCF_008119785.1 Micromonospora sp. MP36
ACGCCCGAAGCTGCGCGTCCCGGTAGATCTCCATCGAGTCGGTGAGCCGGCCACGCGGGGTGTCGGTGAACATGTACATCAGATGCGGCTCGGGGCTGTCGATATATGGCCGCTCCCAACCGTCCACGATCGGCCAGCAGTCGTCGTCGAACAGGAACAGGTGGGTACAGCCCCGCTCGACCAGCAGTTCCAGGCACTTGTTCTTGGCCCGGGCGATACCGACGTTGCTGTCGAAGCGGAATGTCGCCTCCTCCACCGGCTCGTCGCTGGCGTCGTCGACCACGACTATCGCGGCGCCGCTGGGCGCGTACTTGCGGATCGCCTCCAACGCGGTACGGAACACGGCACCCCGGTTGTGCGTCGTGATCCCGATGCCCACCGCCGGAAAGCCCGTCTCCTGCATGCCCACCTCTTCGGTCGGGGCGCCACGGCGCCATCACTCGGGCCGCCGCCCGGCCCGCGGTACCGGCCGTCGCAGCGGTGCCGGACGACCGTCGGCGCTTGGCCGTGTGCGAGGTCGTCCACATGGGGCACGGCATCGCGGCATCGTCGGGTTCACCGGTCGACACGCGAACCAGCGGCGGCGCGGCGCGGGCCGCGGGTACGGCGCAGGGCGTAGGGATAACCCTCTCCAAGCCGAGGGACGGCACCCGCAGGAGCAGGGGCCGCACCATGTCGAGCGACCGGCCCGCGGCGGCACTGTCATGGCATGGCCGAACGGGTGCACAGCAAGCGACACAGCAGCGCGCTGGAAGGCGATTCCCGCCTGCGCGAACTGATGGACACCTACCAGCAGCCGCTGCTGAGGTACGCGCAGCGGTTGGCCGACGGCGACACTGGGCGCGCCGAGGACGTGGTGCAGGAGGCGTTCCTGCGGGCGTGGACGCACCTGGACCAGCTCACCGCCGACCGTGGGTCGGTGCTGGGCTGGCTGCGCCGGGTGGTGCACAACCTGGTGATGGACGGGTACCGGATGAAGAAGGCCCGGCCGACCGAGGTGGACATCGACAATGCCACCGAGGTGGCCACGGCGGACCCGATGGCCGGCGTGGTGGACTCCCTGCTGGTCGAGCAGGTGCTGCGCGGGCTGTGGCCGGAGCACCGGGCCGCGCTGGTGGAGACGTACCTGAACGGCCGGACCGCGGCCGAGATCAGCGCAACGCTCGGGGTACCGGTCGGCACGGTGAAGAGCCGGGTGCACTACGCGCTGCGGGCCGCTCGCAAGGCGACGGCCAACCACCTGCTCTGCGCCGCGTGAGCCGCTGGACCTGACCGTGGCGGAAGGCCGTCGCGGCCCACGGGCCGGGTCAGCCCGGCCCGACCGGAGCCGCTTACAGTGAAGCCATGCGCCGCTCGACCCAACGAACCGACGGATCATCCCCGGGGCCGGGCCCGTCGGGCAAGGTGGCACAGGTGGTCGACGCGGTGCACGGCCTGCCGGGTCGGCCGCTGCCGGGAGCGCAGGCCGAAGCCCTGGCCCGGGCGCTGGGTGGATGCCTGGAGGCCGCCACCGTCATCATCGCGCTGTGGCTGCCCCCGCCGGCGGGCCACGACGCGGACCCGGCTGCCGAACACACCGTGCAGGAGTACCGGTGGACCGCCACCGGCGCCAGCGCGGCGGTGCCCGTGACCGGGGCGGCGCCGATCCGGCTGCGCGACGGCGAGCAGGTCCTGGCCGACCTCGTGATCGAGCCGCCGGCGGCGGCCGAGCGGCTGCGCCGGTGGCCCGAGCTACACGCGGTGACCCGCCTGCTGGTCAGCGACATCCAGGCCCAGCTGATCACCGGCAGCGCCGAGCGGCTGATCGGCCAGAGCGACCTGCTGCTGGCCGACGCCCGGCTGCGGGCCGCGGGCGAGATGGAGCACCAGCGGCACCAACTGGAGCGCGACCTGCACGACGGCGCCCAGCACCACATGGTCGCGTTGCAGATGTCGCTGGCCATGGTGGAGCACCAACTGGCCGCCGGCAACGCCGCCGAGGCGGGCCGGCACCTCGACCGGCTGCGGGAGCTGCTGGCCAGCACCGAGGAGGTGCTGCACACCACCGCGACCGGCCTGCTGGCACCGTTGGCCGACCACGGTCTGGTGACCGCGTTGGCGGCCCGGCTGGGCACGCTCGACACGGTCACCCTGGACATCGACCCGCAACTGGCCGGCCATCGGTACCCGCCCGAGGTGGAGACCACCGTCTACCTGGCCTGCCTGGAGGCGGTCAGCAACGCGCACAAACACGCCCCGGGCGCCGCGGTCACGCTGACGCTACGTACCTCCCCTGGGGGGCTGACCTTCGAGGTGGCCGACACCGGGCCAGGCTTCGACACCGACGGGCGGATGCCGCTGCGCCAGCTCGCCGCCCGCCTGGCCTCGGTCGACGGCACGCTGACGGTACGGTCTAGCCCGGCCACCGGTACCCGGGTCAGCGGGTTCGTGGCGGTCTGAGCCTTCCCGCCGGTACCGCCGGGCCGCCCGCCCGTGCCTCGCGCCGGTCACTCGACGCCGTCGGTGAGCAGCCGCTCGCACGCCCGTACCAGCAGCGCGCACGCACTGCGCCCGGCCGGTCCCGAGTCCGGCGCCATGGACTGGTTCCGCCAGAACACCAGCGCCCGGCTCGCGGCCTGGGTCAACTGCCCCGCGCCGGCGTCGCCGGCCAGGCCGAGCCGGGACCGCGAGTCCGGACCGTACGCGCCGAGCAGGCGCAGCGCCTCGTCGTGCCCGCGCGGCAGCCGGATCCGCCGGCCCTGCAACGCCTGCAACAGGTCCAGCTCGGCCACCTCGTGCGCGCCCGCGACGGCCGCCTCCACCGCCCGGCCGAACCGGTCGTCCAGCTGCCCCGCGGCCAGGCAGGCCACCAGCGCGCGCAACGCCCACCGGGCGGCCACTACCCCCGCCCGGGCGCGTACCCAGGTGCGCAGCGCCACCTCGACCGCGATACCGCCGCCCGGGGCCGCACGCCAGTCCACGATCGCGTCGCACATCGACCCCAGGCGCTGCGGTGATCCCGCCGTCGCGGCGGTACCCTCCTCCAGCGCGCAGATCGCCACCGGGGAGAACCCGTCCCCGCCCGGCGACCGCAGGGCGGTCAGGAACTCCGACTCCGCCGCGCTGGCTGGCCTGGACAGCACCAGCACGACCGCATCGGGGGGCCCGTCGGCAGTACCCGACCAGCGGCGCAGCCGGGCCGCGAGGTCGGCGTCGACCCGGTCGCGATGGTGCAGCAGCCGCAGCCCGCGCAGCGCGTCCACGGGGCCCTCGACCAGGATCCGGTCCACCCCGGCCGCTGCGCCCAGCCAGGCGGCGCCGGACCGGCCGGGCAGCCGGACCGGCCGCCACGGCGGTGCCCCGCGAGCCGGGTCCAGCGTGACCCGCGGGTACGGCTGATACTGGTAACCGGTCGGCGGGACCACCCCGACCGGCGGCTCCCATCGGGCGGTACTGGCCGGCCCGTACAGCACCGATAGCAACTCAGGTGCGGAGGCCCCGACCACCACCACCCGGGCCTGAGCGTCCTGCCGATCGACCGCGACCCGCAACGGTGGGCTGTCCGCGGGCGCCTCCCGGCCGGTCACGAGCAGGGTCAACAGGCGGCGCGCGGAGGCACCGACCGGCAGCTCGGGTGCGGCGGCGTTGGCCCCGCGCGGCTGCGGCCCGGCCGGCTCCGGCGCGGCGGGACGCGCGGGCTCCGGCCAGTCGCCGCCGAGCCGCTCCGGCAGCAGGATGTCCACCACGGTCGCCGTGCCCCGGCCGGCCCGTTCCACCCGCAGCCGGCCGCCCAGCGCGGCCAGCCGCCGGGAGTCGTCCCGCAGCGCCGCGGCGACCCGGTTCGGCTCGGCGCCGGCCCGCTGCGCGCGGATCGTCAGCACGCCGGCGGACCGGCCCAGTTCCAGGTGCACCGGCTGCTCGCCGCCGCTGGCGCCGAGCGCGGCCGCCGCGGACGCACCGGCCTGGTACAGCCCGGACTCGACCTCCCAGCCCTGGCGCCGGCCCAGTTCGCCGCCGAAGACCACCGGTACCGGCAGCGCCGCGGTGACCTCCTCCAGCGCCGCGCGCACGCCGGTACTGCGCAGCACCTGCGGGTACACTCCGCGGACAACGGACCGGAACTGCTCGATCATCTCGCCCAGCCCGGCCCGGATGCCGCCGGCGATCGCCGTGGCCTGCGGTGAGCCGGTCCGCAGCGCCCGCTCCAGGTCCGCGGCGCGGTCCAGGATCGCCCGCAGCTGCCGACCGGGCGTCGCGGTGACCGCGGTGGCGAGCCGGTCGCGCTCCACCGCCTGCACGGTGAGCAGCTCCAGCTGGGTCGCGCTGACCCGCTGTACCGCCCGGTCGACCCGGGCCCGCACGGTGGTGCACGCCGCATGGTGGTGAGCCTGGCGCAGCAGCAGGCCGACGCAGACTGCTGTCTCGCCCAGCGGTGCCGCCACGGCCAGCGGGTACCGGGGATTCTCCGGGTGTGCCAGCACCAGCACCCCGTACCGGGCCCCGCCGTCGGTCACGTCCGCGGTCGCGACCACACCGGCCGCGTCCAGCAGCAGGTCCGGGTCGGCTACCGGGTTCGGCAGCGCGCCCTGCGCCCAGCGCCGGGACCGCCACGTGATCGCGGGTGTCCACGGTGGGGTGCTGGTGCCGGGTGCCGTCCCTGCCGGCAGCCACAGCGCCGCGTAGCGCACCGCGTGGGTCCGGGCGAGCTCGCGCAGCAACGTACGCAGGATCGGCCGGTATCCGCCCAGCGGATCCTGTGGTCCGGCCGGCGCGGGCAGCGCATCCGAGGACGCCAGCCGAACCAGGGCGGTGAACGGCCCGACTACCTCGCGGCCTGTGGTCCGGGGCACGGCCCTAGCCCGCTGTCTGGCTCGAGCGCAGGTAAGCGAGCACCGCCAGGACGCGCCGGTGGTTCGCGGCCGGCTCAGCCGGTAGGTCCAGCTTGGTAAAGATGCTCGCGATACGCTTCTCGACCGTCTTGACCGACAGGAACAACCCGGTCGCGATCCCGGAATTCGAGCGCCCCTCCGCCATGAGTCGCAGCACGGCGCGTTCCTGCTCCGTGAGATCGGCCAGCAGGCCACGTACCGGGGGACTCGGCCGGTCCACCAGGTTGGCGGCCAGCGCCGGCTCGATCACGATCTCACCGGCGGCGATGCGCACCAGTGTGTCGGCGAGCACGGCCACCCCGGCCACCTGGTCCTTGAGCCGGTACCCGATCCGCTCGGTGCCGATCTCCAGCAGCCGGAACAGGTAGTGCGCCTCGGCGTGCTGGGACAGCAGCAGCAGCCCGACGTCGGGGTACCTCGCCCGTACGCGCTGGGCGGTCTGCAGTCCGCCGTCCACGCCTGGCGGCATCCGAATGTCCATGATGGCCACGTCGACCGGGGTACGGGCCAGTAACTCCAGCAGTCGGTCGCCGTCCTCCACGCAGCCGACCACCTCGTGCCCCGCGGCGGACAGCAGCAGCTGCAGCCCCTCCCGGAACAGCGCGCCGTCGTCGGCCACCGCAACGTCCACAGCTCGCCTCCCGACGTCAACACCGACGAATTGTGACCCCCGAAATCGGCGACGTATCGTGACGGCGCGATGTGATCTGCTTCGAGGTCGGCAACGTATTACAACTATGGCATCAAGCATCGTAGCGACTGTGGACTCGGCGAGGGGAATCTGAGTATGTACGGGTTGGGCGTCGACCTGGGCACAAGCTTTACCGCCGCGGCGACCGCCTCCGCCTGGGCCCTGGACATGGCGCCACTGGCTGGGCAGGCGGTCGTCACGCCGTCGGTCGCCTACCTTGACGAGAAGGGCGCACTGCTGACCGGTGAGGCGGCCGACCGCCTCGGTCTGCAGGACCCCAGCCGGGCGGCGCGGGAGTTCAAGCGCCGCCTCGGTGATCCCACCCCGGTGATCCTGGACGGGGCGCCATACTCCCCCACCGCCCTGATGGCCGCCCTGCTCCGTTCCGTGGTGGACACCGTCAGCCAGGCGCAGGGCGGCCCGCCCGACCGGATCGTGCTGACCCACCCGGCGGTGTGGGGCCCGTACCGGCGCGAGCAGTTCGCTGGCATCCCGCACCTGGCCGGCCTGCCCCGCCCGCAGGCCGAGCCGGGGTCGGTGGCCGAGTCGGACGGCCCGACCGTCATCACCATCACGGAGCCGGTTGCCGCGGCCACGTACTACTGCTCCACCCAGCCACTGCCCCCGGACGGTCTGCTGGCGGTCTACGACCTGGGCGGAGGCACATTCGACAGCGCGGTGGTCCGCAACGGCCGAGACGGGCTGGAGATCATCGGAACCCCCGAGGGCATCGAATGGCTCGGCGGCGCCGACTTCGACCAGGCGATCATGGACCACGTCGACCGCCAGCTGGACGGTGCGATCACCGCGCTGGACCCGACCGATCCCGGTACCGCCTCGATCCTGGCCACCCTGCAACGCGACTGCATGCTCGCGAAGGAGGCGCTGTCCAGCCGCGAGCAGGCGGATATCACGGTGCCGCTACCCGGCTCGGTCCGGCACGTGACCGTGACTCGGAAAGCGTTCGAGCAGATGATCACGCCGTCCGTGGAGACCACCATGGAGACGTTCCGGCGGACCCTGACCGCCGCCGGCATCACCCTGCAGGACCTCACCGCCGTGCTTCTGGTCGGCGGATCGTCCCAGATCCCCCTGGTTACCCAGTTGCTGCGGGACACACTGCGGCGGCCGATCCTGATCAACACCCATCCGAAACACGCGGTCGCACTGGGCGCCGCGATGCTCAGCACCGACACCCACACGGCACACGGCATCCCGGCGCCCCGGCGGCGCAAGCCCGCCGCGCCGGCCAGGGCCGCGGTCCTGACCGGCACTCCACCCGCGGCGGCCGGACATGACAGCGGCGCACCGGCCACCACCGCGGCCCGGGCCGGCGCTGCGCCCACGGCGGCCGAACGTGACAGCGGCGCGCCCGCCGCCGCAGCCGCAGACGCAGCCGCAGCCGTGGGCACGGCGGCACCCAAGCCGGGGCGCGGCGCGAAGCACCGGGCGCAGCCGCCAGCCAAGCCGGAACGCCCAGCCAGCGGCCCTGCCGGAGACACCCGCCCGGCGGCCGAGCCGACCCCGACACGGCGGTGGCGGTCACGGCTCACCGACGCACGCTTCATCGTCGCGCTGATCGTGTCCTTCAGCGTGCTGGGCGTAGCGTTCGCGTTCGGGAACGCCCCGAGCGACCAGCCGCAGGTGCCCAGCGCAAATACCGCGACCAACGCCCCGAGCAACCAGCCGCAGGTGCCCAGCGCAACGGCCGCGACCAAGACCCCGAGCAACCAGCCGCAGAAGCCCAGCGCAACGGCCGCGACCAAGACCCCGAGCAACCAGCCACAGAAGCCCAGCGCAACGCCCAAGACCAACACCCCGAGCAAACGGCCAATGCTCAAACTGGAGGACGTCCAGGTACACAAACCGTCGAAGCTGGCTACGGTCCGCCCCGCGGTAGTAGGTGCCGAGCATCTCGTCGACCGGTCGCCCGTCTTCACCAGCCTTCCCGACCCGCTCACCGGAGCAGTGCTGATCCCCGGCGCCAGCGACGACAAGCGACTGACCTCCCCGGCCGACTACCTGGTCTTCGATGTCGCACGCGACGCCACCGTGTACGTCGCCTTCGACAGACGCGGAGCACCGGAGCTGTACAACTGGTGGCCGGCGTGGCTGAACCAGCAGGGCTTCAAACGCACTGACATGATCATCCCAACCAACGACAAGGACCAGCGCTACTTCGTCGTGTTCGCCAAAAAGGTGCCGGCGGGACGCGTCACGCTCGGACCGAACGCGGCGACAACCGTGTACTCCACCGGCTACATCACGCTCCTAACCGCTATTGGATGATGATTCCGTCACAAGGTTACTGAACGCCCCTTACCGGGCCGGGCTGCTTCGCGGAGCTGTCAGGTCACATCGGATCTGGACGAACCGTGTGGACGCTCTTGGGGAAGGACTCAGAAACAGATGACCACGCAAAGCTCAGCCCAGTCGGACGGCATCGACCCCTCCGTCCCCACTGCAGCGGGCATGTACGACTACTACCTGGGCGGCAGGAACAATTTCGCAGCCGATCGTCGAGCCGCGAACAAGGTGATCGCAGCGGCTCCCGAGGTGATTCTCATGGCCCGGGAGAATCGTGGGTTCATCCAACGTACGGTGCGATTCCTGGCCCGCGACGCGGGCATCCGCCAATTCCTCGATATCGGCAGTGGCCTGCCCACCCAAGGCAGCGTCCACGAGATCGCTCAGGCTGAGGCGCCGGACGCGCGCGTGGTCTACGTCGACAACGATCCGCAGGTGCTGGCCCGCTCGCGCGCCTTGGCACCCACCGAAGGCAAGACCACGAGCGTGATCACGGCGGACCTGCGCGACCCGGATGCCATCCTCAACCACCCCGAGACCCGGGCGCAGATCGACTTCGACCAGCCAATGGCCATCCTGTTGGTGGCCGTCCTTCACTTCATCGACGACGAAGCTGACCCGTACGGGATCGTCGCCCGCCTCCGCGACGCGATGGCGCCGGGTAGCTACCTTGTCATCAATCACGCCACCGCCGACCCCAGGCCGGACAACGCTGGTGGCGCCGCAGAAGTCTACAAGAACACCAAATATCCGGCCACCCACCGCACGCGTGATCAAATCGAACGCTTCTTCGACGGCGCACCCCTCATCGACCCCGGCCTGGTGTTCGTTCCGGAATGGCGGCCCGACATCGAAACCGACATCGCGCCGGAGGAGGTCTGGATCCTCGGCGGCGTCGGCCGAAAGCCGACTGTGGATCAACCTCGACCGTTGTCGCTCTAAAGGTCCTACTGCGAATTCGCCAGCTCACGAGCGATGTCGACCCGCGAATGGGCCCCGAGCTTCGCGAGGATGTGGGAGACGTGGGCTTCCACGGTACGGCGGGACAGGAACAGTTGGGCAGCGATGTCCGGGTTGGACTGTCCTGCGGTGACGAGGTCGGCGATCTTCCGTTCCGTGGCGCTGAGGGATTCCCGGCCGGTGGTGGGCCGGCGGCGCGGTCCGCGGCGGCCGCGGCGGATGCGGTCGTAGGCGGGCGTCGGCGCGCATGATGTCCCAAACCGCGTCGAGCGACGTGCAGCCCTCGACCGCCCGCGCGTACGCGGCCCGGGCGGCAAGCTGGTCGCCGCGTTCGGCGTACAGCACGGCGGCGTTCTCCAGTGCCTGCGCGCCGAACAGGGGTAGCCGATGCGGTGGAAGGTGTCGGCGGCGGCGAGGATCCGCGCGGGGTCGGCCGCCAGCAGGCCCGCGCAGTACCCGGCCGCGGCGGTGGTGGCGGGAGACGCCTGCCCTGGGCGGCGGCGTTTGCCCGGGCCGCGGCGGTGGCGGTGCGGTCGCCGCAGGCCAGCGCGAGGCGGACCACCGTCGGCCAGCCACATCGGCGTGTCCGGGGTCAGGTGCGGGAACTCGCGCTCGCCCTCGGGATCGAACACGGCCAACAGGCGAGCTAGCGCCTCGGCGGACCGGCCCTCGCGCTCGGCCGCGAACGCCCAGGCAACCAGCAGGAGGTCGCCGTACAGACGCAAGCCGTTCCCGGGGTTTGTCAGCTCCTCGACGCCGGAAAACTCCCGCTCGGCCGCCGGCAGGTCGTCGCGGTGAACCGCGATCAACTCCCGCACCCCGCGGCCGGCCAGCCGATACGTCATATCGGTCGGCAGGTCGGCGGCAGCCTGTAGCTCCGCCAGCGCCTCGTCCCACCGCCCTCGGTAGAAGCTGTAGTCTGCGATCTTCGCCCGCAGATGCCCCAGCCGGGGCGGAGTGCCGGCACGTTCGGCGAACACCATGGCCTGGCCGAAGGCGTCGTCGGCCTCGGCGGGCCGTCCCAGGTTGTCCAGGCCACCCGCGCAGTTGATCATCAACAGCAGCCGCAGGTCGGCGACCGGCGGCTCGTCCCCCAACACCGCCAACGCACGATCGATGAGCGCCACCTGCGCCGCCACGTCCCGCCGCTGGTTGTGCGCGATGAGGGCCAGGGTGTGCAGGGCGTATCCGACCGCCAGCCGGTCACCGGCCTGGTGCCCCTCGGCCTCGGCTCGGGCGGCGACCGCCCGAGCCTCGTCGAAACGCCCAACGCCGATGAGCGCAAGGGCGCGTAGGGCGTACAGGCGGGCGGTCCAGACCGCCGGAAGTCCCGGTCGCTCCAGCGTGTGCTCGGCGACCTCAACGGCCTGCTCGTACCGCCCCATGCGCATCAGCGCGTATCCAAGGGTCCAGGCCATCCGAGCGGCCACCACGGGATCGCGGCTGAAGGCCAGCACCGGACGGGCCAACTGCTCGACCTGCTCGTTGTCGCCAAGCTGCGACAGCGCAACCGTCAGATCGGCATCCAGCCGTTCCCGGCGCGGATCGTCGTCAAGTGCGCCGCGGACCCGGGTCAACAGGTCGACGGCCACCCGCGGCGCCCGGAAGGTCAACGCCGCGGCTTCCCGGGCCACCCAATCGATCATCCACTCGTCGGCCGTCACCGGTCCGACGAGCAACTGCTCGGCCACCCGCTCCACCGGCGCCCCCGCGCCGGCCAGCGCCCGAGCAACCTGCCGATGCAACGCCGCCCGCAGACTCACCGGCATCGCCTCGTACAGCGCCTGCCGGATCAGCCCGTGCCGGAACACCAGCCGATCCCCCGACGCCGCCAACACCCCGCCCGCCACCGCCTCATCCACCACGACCATCAACTCGGTCGCCGGCTGCCCGGAGACCACTCCCAGGTCATCGACCGTGAACGCGGGGCCCAACACCGCCGCCAGCCCCAGCACCGACCGGGTCCGCTCCGCCAAGAACCCCAATCGTCGCCCGATCGCCTCCGGCAACGACCCCGGCCACTCCCCCGCACCCGTCAACTCCGCCACCCCCGCCACCACGGTGATCCGCGACTCCCGGACCAACGCATCGACCGCCTCGCGGGCATAAAGCGGAGTACCTCCCGCCTGCCCCGTCAGCTCACCCAACGCCCCGCTCGGCACCGCGCCCACCAACTCGCCCACCACCTCGATCACCTGCGGTGCCGACAAAGCTCCCAGCGGCAGCACCGTCGCCCCCCCACTCCACGAGGTCCCGCCGCGTTGCGGCCACCTCCGGCCGGCGTGGCACCGGCCGGCATGCCGTGGGGCTGAGCACGCTGGACCGGTTCCGCGACGTGCTGATCGAGGTCTACTTTCGGAATGGGTCCGGGCCAGAGGCCGCCGAAATCTTGGGCGCTCCCGAGGAGCCCATCAAGTCCCGGACCTTCTACCCGCTACGCGCACTGGAAGCGGCATCGCTGGACCGGAGACTCATTGGAAATGAGCCGGAGCAGCGCGTCACCCAGCACGGCGCCGTCTACTCGCCACCGGGCTGGCGCATGTCGTCCTCGGAGAGCAGGGCCAAGCCAGCAACCACGTCCCGGAACCCGTCGTACTCCGCGCGGCATCGCCGGCATCGCGCGATATGAGCCTCCATCACCCGAACCTCGTCATCGGACAGAGCATCCAACGCGAAGACGCCGAGCGCCAGCTTGAACGGATCATCCGAGCGCTCGGGCTGGCTCATTCGACCTCCTCCTGACCGTTGACGCGTGCTGACTTACCTCGCTCTGATTACGCGCCGTAGGCGCGGACGGTTCAGCCCAAAGTGGTTTGCCGGTCGTCCGCTGACTGATCCACCATCGGCGGGCCCTCGGCGCCTGCCGGATGTCCATGGACCAGCGAGCCCCGGGCCTTTCCGACGAGCACAACGATGGGCGCGCTCGCCCGCGAGATCGCGCGGTGTATCACCGGCAGGCCAGTGGACACCGCACCGGCAACCCGGTGCGGTACGGGCACGGCCCCAAACATCCGTGAGCTACCCGATGTCTCTCAGTGCCAGACGACCGAACCTTGCCTTGAGAGCGGACCAGGTATGGAGGAGGGCAGCCATGGCACTTGCGACCGGAACCGTCGCCGTCAGGGACCTAACCGCCGAGGAGCGGATGCAAGCCCTGTATGACGCCCATGCCAAACCGGTCTATTCGTTCCTCCTGCGGCTCACCTTCGGCCAGCGCCAAGCGGCCGAGGACCTGCTGCAGGAAACGATGATGCGGGCTTGGCGCAAAATCGAGGTCTTGAACGCGGACATCGCAACGCTCCGCCCCTGGTTGCTCACCGTCGCCCGACGAGTGGCCATCGACGCCGGTCGGGCCAAGCAGGCCCGACCGGAGGAAGTCGGGCTGGTCGACATGACGGTGCTGCCATCCGGCGATGACGCCATCGAGCGAATGCTCGCCGTTCAGACCATCAAGAAGGCGATGGCTCGGCTGACTCCAGAGCACCGAAACGTGATCATCGAAATCTACTATCGCGAGCGGTCGGCCGTCGAGGCAGCCGCGGTGCTCGGCATTCCGGAGGGGACGGTCAAGTCGCGCACCTACCACGCGCTCCGCTACTTGCGCGCTGCCATGGGCACCGCCGCGAAGCGTCGGCCCGCATAGCGTCCCTGATCAGCTTAGTGATCCTGAGTCGGATTGAGTTTCCGGGATCGTTTCCCACCGTGGTGGGGACGCGTGGGCGTGGAAGTGGAATCCCGCGCCCAAGGCGGCTCCTCGTGGCTGTGGCCGGTGGTGGGTGTGCTGATCGTGTTCACGCCCTGGTGTCGGTGGGCTGCGCGGGGCAGCCTCCGGTCCGTTGGTGCGTGTCCCTCCGGACGCTTACCCGCTCGGTTGTGGGGCCGGGTGGGGGAGGGTGCCCTGCGTCGCCTGGGCGCGGGGCGTGGTGGCTTGTGCCGGGTGGGGCCGGTCTTCGACCGGTCCCCCCGACTGGTCGTGGTGATGACCGCGGAGGCTTCGAGTTTGTCGACCACGGCGCGGATGACCATGTGTCCGGTGGTCTTGTCGGTGACGGTCTTGGCCTGGTGGGTGAGGCCGCGGGCGGCGATGCGCCGCCAGGCGCCCTGGTCGCGGTCGCCTTGCCAGCGGCAGGACTGGTGGGGGCAGATGACCCATTTCCAGCCCGCCACCGTGGGCTTGTCGGGGGCCTTGCGATGCCGTAGCGGGGTCAGGCATTGCGGGCAGTGCTTGGAGGTGTTCCGGGCGGGGACGGTGACGACGGCGATACCGTGCTCGGCGGCGAGGTGCCGCATCCGGTCGACGATCTGCCCGCGCACCTGCTGGGACAGGCGGGTGTTGAGGGTGGCGCCCATGCCCCGTGCTTCCAACGATCGCAGGTCTTCGACGTAGATGACGGTCGCGCGGGAGGCGATGGCCTGGTCGACGGCCCAGCGGGCGGCGGCCCACGCGAGGGCGGTGTTCAGGTTTGTTCGGCGGTCGGAGAGGTGGCGGATCTCGTCGCGTAGGACTGCCTGTTTGCCGGCGAGGTGATGCTGCTCGTCACGGCCGGTGAGGCGTTGGTAGTGGTCGGCTTTGGCGTGCAGCCGCTCGGACAGCCGCCGGAGGCGGTGCTGTTTGGCGAGGATGCCGGCGGCTCGGAACTGGCCACCGGCCCCCAACTCGGTGATCCGCCCGCCCTCGTGCTGTCGCAGGGCTCCCGCGCAGAGGAGGGTGTTGAGGCCCCAGTCCACGCCGACCGCGACCGTGTGGCCGGTGCGCTGGGCCTTCGGCACGGCGTGCGTGTACGCGAGATCGGCGCGTACCTGTCTGCCGGTGAGGCGGAGGGTGGGCAGGTGTACCACCGCGCCTGCGGGGACCGTGGGCGGCAGGATGATCGGACAGGCCACCCACGTCCAATCCCGATACGATCGCGGATCCGGGCGGGTGGGCAACTGCAACCGCAGCAACACCCTCCTGGGGTCGGTGTCGCTGCGTTCGATGGTGGCCTGCTGCCGGTCACACGCGGCCAACAGCAGCATCCGCGCCACCCTTGGGACGCCTTCGAGTTCGAACACGTCCACCGGCAGCCGCCCATTGACGGCAAGGAACTTCGCGGCCTGCTGGGTGCGGGACTTGATGACGCGAGATGGTAGATGCTCCCCGCCCGGAACCGCCTGGCGTATCTGCTCCCACTCGTGCGCGGTGCGTTGACGCGGATCGGCCGGCCACGTCGCCAGCACCCCGGCGGTCAATTCAGCACGCCACGACGCCGAGCGCAGCGCCCGCCCGGCCTGCTCCTGCGCCATCCGCACGACCCGGTCATTGACCTTCACACCCTCCGGTGTGGTGACGATCCAGCCCAAACGCCGCAACGCCATCCACGCGTTCGACGGAAGCTTCCGGCCGCCGGCGTCCACACCGGAGGCAAGCACCTCCACATCGCCCGCGTTCCAACGCTCCGCCAACAACCCAGAGACCATCCCCGCCACCAGATCGGCACACCAGCCGACACGCTGCGCCAGCACCGCCTGCGACAGGACCTCACCGCTCTCCTCGTCCACCCCTGATCGCAGCAAAGCGCGGGCGCAAGCGGTACGGGAGGCCTCACCCTCGGCCAGCGGCAGCTTCCCGCTCACCGGCTCAACGCCGCGACAACGATCCAGGAGAACCCGAGATCACGACCGGCCCACATCACCGGAATCTCCCCCGAACCAGCCCGAAAGGCCAAACGCCACGGTCTACACGGTTAACCTATGATCACCGACGATTCCTAATCAAGTTGGTCAGCCTGAGGATTGGGCAGTTGTGCTGCGACGCTGTGTTGCCAGGGCCCACACAGCCGGCACAGCAGCCGCCCCTCCTGCTGGGGCTGCACGCCGTCAGGGATCTGCGGCACAGACAGCGACACCACGGGCCAGTTTAGGAGCCGCGGGCCCTAGCGTGCTGCCGGGGTAGGGTTTGCGGTGGTCGACGCTGCCGCGGCACCCACGCCCCGTCTCGTATCGCGGTGCGGATGTCGGTGATAAGAGCGTCGACCTGGCCGCGGGTCACCCCGGGCATGCAGATGGTGTGCGACCACTGCCCTTCGGTGGCCAGCAGCCATTTGCGGGTCACCGCCGCCGGGGGCGTGGCCAGCACGACGGTGAAGGCGCGCGAATGCCGCCAGGCGGGCCAGCCAATGCTGTCGAGCTGCTCGACGGCGTACGCGGCCAGGCCCCGAGCCTGGGCGGTCCGGGCGCGGTGCCCCTCGCGGCCGTGCGCGGCTATGGCGTACCACAGCAGCGCGGCGGCCTGCCCACACCGGGAACCGCTGACGGTGGTGTCGACGGTGGCGGTGTAGGCAATATGCTGACCCGGCCGGCGGATGCTGTCACGCATCAGCACCAACCCGCACGGGATCGGGGCGCCGAAGAACTTGTGACCCGACACGGCGACGCTGTCCACGCCGCTGCCCTCACCGAGGGTGAGTGACCCGTCGAGTGCGAGAGGTATGCCGGCGAGGGCAGCGTCGACGTGCACGTGCCGCCGGTCCACGCCCACCGCGCGCAGCACGACGTCGATGCGGGCCGGGTCGTCAACGGCCTCGGTCATCGTCGTTCCCGCGGTGGCCACCACCACCGCCGGGCGGTGCCGGCGCCACCCGACGAGCGCGGCGAGGTGCTGATAGTCCATCTCGCCGCGCTCGTCAACGTCGACCAGTTCGTGTGGGGCGCCGATGATGTCGAGGATCTTTCCGATCGAGTAGTGCGCCGCCTGGGAGTAGTAGACGACCGCGTCTGGGTAGCAGCGGTGCGCGGCGTGCAGCGCGGCGAGGTTGCCCTCGGTGCCGCCAGCGGTGACATAGCCCCACCGGTCATTGGCCGGCAGGGCCATCAGGTCCGCGCACCAGTCGACCACCGCCCGCTCCAGCGCCTTGGTGTGCGCGGTTCCGCCGGGATCGGACTTCGGGTCGCCGACGTTGTTGAACAGCCGTCCGAACAGCGGCAGGACCGGGGTGTAGTCGAGGTCGACCGCTCCGGGGAATCCGATGGCGGTGGGCTGCCCGGCGGCGGCCTGGTCGAGCAGCGCCTGGACTACCGTACCCGGGTCGGGGTTGACGGCGTGCAGATCGAGATCGGCGTCCGTCAGGACGGTGGGTTGCTCAGGTGCGCTCATGCCGGCCGCCCGGCGAGCAGGTGGCCGGTGAGGGTGCGGTGCAGCACGCCGAGCTGCACCCACGCCGCGCGCAGCGTCTGGTCGCCCTGCTGGGTGAGGTCGGCGTGAGGGTTGTACGGCCACCGGCGGCCGGCGTCGAGACTGCGGTTGCTGGTGATGCCGTCATCGCCGAGGCGCCGGTGCGGGTTGCGGACCATGCGCAGCGCGGTGCCGTCGATCAGCAGAACCAGACCCTGGCCGGACAGGTCGAACACCGTCCTGGGACGCGGCGTGTCCAGGGGTTGGTTACGCACCGAGTGGGCGATCGTATGCCACGGCCCCTCATCGCTGTCCAGGGTGGTCACGCCCGCGCCCACGTAGGCGGCGTCGCGGGGCATGTCCAGGTCCCCGCCGTTGACCATCGACCCCTCCGGTCCGCGGGGATCCCACCGCCGCCCCTGCTTGTTGGCGCGGGCGACGTTACCGGCGGCGGTGCGGGCCAGATCGTGCAGCACCCGGGGCAGGTCGTCGGACTCCGGACCGGCCAGGAACAGCCGGGTAGCGATCAGCAGCCGGTAGTGGTGGGGCATTTGCTGGTCCGGGGTGGTGTAGAACAACACCACGCCGTGCGGGCCGAGCGCGTTGCGCTTGCCGATCCGGTCGAACGCCTCATGACAGTGCTTGGCGTTCACACCGCGCAACCGGGACGCGACCTGCAACCGCAGATCCACCCAGAAGCGGTCCTCCGGGCCGGGTTCGTGGGGCTCGCCCGCAGCGGGCGGAGCCTGCGGGACAACCGGTGGCGGACGATGCGACGATTCATCCGAACGCGGCGGCCGCTCGGCCCCACGCCGCTGCCACTGCGGTGGGACCTGCTGCGGGCCTCGCTCGTAGCCCGGCGGCCCGGTCCAACGCGGGCCGGGCGTGTCGACTTCAGGGACACCGTCGTATCCCGCCTGACCAGGCCAACCCGGACCTGTCTGGCCAGGCGGGGGGCCGGGGTCGTCGCTCGGGGCGCCGGTCCAGCTCGGGCGGGCCGCGGCCGTCGGCGGCGCGTCGGCCGCGTACCAGACCGGCGGGCCGGCCGGCGGCTGCTCGGCCGCCGGCCACCCACACTCGTCCACATCCAGCTGGTGCCGCTCAGGTGGCGGCGTCATCGGGTAGGTCATCATCTGGCCCCGGCCCTAGAAGGTGACGCCGACGTCGTCGGGCACCGCATGGGTATCCGGTCGGCCTTCACTGATGTCCTGGTACACCTGCGGCCGCGACCGCCGCAGCGCACCGGCCCACGCGCTCCCGCCGATCGCGGCAGCCGCGATGATCAGAGGCAGCAGGTAGGGAGACAGCGACCCCGGCGCGGTACCCAACAGCGACCCCACGTTGATCACCATCGCGCCGAGGACTACCGCGCCCAGGACCACGCCGCACAGCGGCGCGACGACCGACGTGCCGACCCCCACATCGGACAGCAGCCCCCGCCGCGCGCCGATCGCCGCGACCGAGGCGGCCAGCAGCAGGCACAGCAGGCCGAGCGCGCCCAGCGTCGACAGCCAGGTGAACAGGCTGGCCACCGGGTCGGCGTGCAGCGCCGCGAAGACGACCACGACCACCGCGGCGATCCCGGTCTGAAGCAGCGACCCACCAACCGGGGCACTGACCCGGGTGCCGCTGCCCGAGCGGGCCAGCGCCGCCGGCAGCACCCCCTCGCGTGCCATAGCGAACGCATAGCGAGCCACCACGTTGTGGAAGGCCAGCAGCGACGCGACAATCGCGAAGATCAGCATCATCTGCGCCAGCGGCGTCATGAACCCACCGAGACGCTGCTCCATCACCGCAAACGGCAGGCCACCGTCCGGGTCACCCGCGACCGCGGCCACCTTGTCCGGGCCGACGGCAACTCCCATAGCCCACGCCGCCACGGCATACAGGACGGTCAGGAACAGCACGCCGGCGAACACCGCCCGGGTCACCGCCCGGTCGTCGCGGCTCTCCTCGCCGAAGCTCGCGGGCACATCCACACCCATCAGCGCGGCCAGGCACAGCGCAACCGCACCACCGATCCCGGGGACCCCGAGCCCGGAGATCGCGAACCCGTCCCACGACAGCGTGCCCCCGGCCGGGTCGGCCATCGCCGACGCCACGAACAGCACGATGATCACCAGCGAGCCTGCCAGGACGGTTGCCAGCACCACCGTGGACAATGCGACGGCCCGCACACCGAGCACCGCCACCAGGATCAGAGCGACGCCCGCCCACGCCCACCAGCTCCCACCGGCCGAGCCGGCCAAAGTGGCGCCGAGTAGCCCGTACAGGCTGATCTGGATGGCGTTGTACGCCACCAGCGCGACCGCGCCGCCGGCCACACCCCACCGCCGGCTTATCCCCCGGGTGAGGATGGCGTAGTAAGCGGCAGCATGAGGAACCCGCCGTGACATGGCGGTGTACCCGACGAGCAGTAGCGCGACCACGCCACCGACGAGCAGGAACACCAGCGGCACGCTGGACACTTGCGTGCTGGCGTAAGTGGCCACGATACCGCCGACCAGCACCACCATCGGTGCCGATGCCGCAGCGCCGAACACGCCCATCCCCCACGCGCTCAGCGTCCTCCGCGCCAGCGCCACCTGCACATGCATGCTCACCGCGCGCCTCCCCCGCCACGAGTCGCCTCGTTCGGGCACGACACGTGCTGGCAACCCGACCGGTCGTGCCGGCGCACATCAGCCTCGTTGAGCGGCACCACCAGCCACCGCGACGGGCGTACCGGTCCCTGCCGCCAGAAACGCTCGTCGACGCGGATGCGCCGCCGCACCCTGCCCTTTCGAGCGGAGAAGCCCACCAGGTCATGGGTGCCATCGGGCCATTCCCGACGGACCGCGTACCCCCACTTCAGCTCGGCTGCGGCGGGCGGGTCAACAGCTGACGCTCCTCCAGGGCGGGCATTCCTCCCCCAAAAAGACACACGGGGCCGTCCGAGGTGGACATTTGCGGCGGCCGGGCCGGCATGGCTCAGCATGATGGGTTCCTCCGGAAGGGGCAGTGAAGCGCAAAAGGGGGTGGGTTACCGACTGATCACAGGGGGTTCAAGGTCACATTGCTGGAGATCGTCTTTATCGGAACTCCACGGCTTCGGTGGAGGTGACTTCGGCTGGGCCAGCTGAGGGTGGGATGGTGTGGCTCACGGGGGCGCCCACCCGCCGGTCACCAGTGGCAACGCTGCCGGTCGTCAATGTTGGCTCGTTCCCGATCATTGGCAGGTTCCGCCGCGTTCCCCGCGTGTCCCCCGCGTGATCGCCCAGCCGGCGGGTATCGTCGCAGTGCCACATCTCTCCCATCCCCGTTGATGTTTTGCCTCTGGTCTCTGCCATACGGCCCGCACCGCATGGGAGTTCACATCTTTGACCCAAGACGGATCGCCGCTCGCAATACCGAGTGACGGCGCAAGACCGGGGCAGGGACGGCTTGACAGGGCACTTGTCCGAGGCGTACCCCTGATCGGCCTGCGCATCTCGCGAACCCGCCGCCCGTCGACGGCCTGTTCGACGTGGCCTTCGAGGCGGCCGACGACGGCGGACTGGCGATCGCTGGTGGTGACGGCCGCTGTCTCGATGCGCGCGAGGTGGGGACTACATCCGTGGGTAGGGTGGATCAAACCCCGACGTTCGCGTGCTCACGGCCGATGGCGGCCACCATTTGACGCTGCTCGCCGACGTGGGGAGGCGCTTGTCCGTGATGTGCTGGTCACCGGCGAAACGCGGCGGCCACCTCACCCCCGCGACCTGCACCACGCCCTGGCCCAGGCCCGTGAGGGCCCGGGCGCATTACCCAAGCCGGGTGGCGGTGCTGGTCAGCGGGGGCGCAGCGCTGAAGTTCGAACAGGTCGAACAGGCGACGTCGGGTGTCGCTCATATCGGTGAGCAGGCGCTGGGCGCAGTTCGGCCTTGCCACAGTCGTGGAACATCGCGTCCGTCCGCGCGGTCAGGCAGGCGTGGAACTCCCGCCGGAACGCCGCCAGCTCCCCGAAGGCGGCAGCAGAAACGGCATCATGCACACTGATCACCAAGACAGCCCCTGGTATTGATCCTCTTCCCTCGACAAGAAGATGATCGACCAGGGGCTGTCGACATGATCAGCCGGGGTACCCACGGACACGCCACAGGGTCGGGTCGCCCAGGGCATCGCAGCCCTGGGCTCCCACGGAACCGTGCGTAACAGTCGCCCGTTACACGGCTCTTCTCATCCTTTCCAGAGGCAATGGCTCTCCCAGGCCCAGTGCCGGAACAGGCCGGGGTCTCGATCGAGGATCCCGGTCCACCAGGCTTTGAACCGTTTGAGGGAGCGCAGCCGTTTGTATTTCTTCCGGGCCCAGCGCGCCAGGTAGGTGCTGTGATGTGGATCGGTTACCAGGTGATCATGCGGTCGGATACCAGGCCGGCGACCGCGTCGATGGTCTCGGGTAGTAGCTCACGGCGGCCGGTGAAGCGTTGAAGCTGCCGCCACCACTTCAGCTCCGCGATGGCGTGTTCGACCGGGATGCGTTGTGAGGAATGGTGTTTACGCTCTGCTTCCCACGCGTGCTGACGTGCGGGTGGTGCGCCGGGGCGTAGTTTCAGCGGCGGAGCGGTGACCTGGTCGGGGTGGTCCTTGGCCAGGCCTTGATAGCCGGCGTCGACGAGCACCGTCACCTGCGGGTAGGCGTTCAGCAGGGCGTCGATGCCCTCGACGCGGGCGGCGGTGGTGTCGTGCATCCGGCCTGGCCGGTGTCCACCGCACCACAGGGTCGCCCCGTGCTCGTCGGCTACCACGGTGGCCTTGATCGTGTTCTGCTTCGCCTTGCCCGACACAAACGCCTTGCGGCCAGGCCGGCCTGCGCGGGGCCGGCGGACCCGGATCTCGGTGGCGTCCAGCCGCAGTGTCACACCCTCCGCGGCGGCATAGGCGAACACATCCGCCAGGGTGCGCAGCCGGATCCCGCTCGGGCGGGCGAACCCGCGACGGGCCAACAAGGGCCGCACCTGCCCGATCGCCCGAGTCACGGTCGAGCGGTCCACCCCGAACGCCACCGCCAGGGCCTCGTGCGGCACCCCCAGACGCAGATGAGCGAGGGTGACGACAAGCCGATCAGTGAACCGCAGCGTCAAACGCCGCCCGGCTCCAGCCGCCCGCCGCCGGTGGCCACCCCGACGGGTATACAGCCTGCCCTCTCGCCCGGCCAGCCACACCACACGCAGCTCGGTTCGTAGCAGATGCAGATGCCGGCGGGAAATCCCGGTGAACGCGGGATGACTGAACACACGACGCGCCCACCGGATCGACATCCGGAGATCATCACCTACGTTGGATAGCCGCCACCGGCCGTCCTATTGCGCACAAGATCGTTGGCGTTCGTCCGTCGACGCCCTTCTGCGGCGCATGAAGGCGATCAGGGCCGCACCGACGGAGATCATCAGGACTCCGATGGAGCTGATCCGGGCGGTCATCGAACCCGTTGTCGGCAGCTTTTCGCAGGTGCCCGGGTCCTCGTACTCACCGATCAGCTTGTAGTCGTAGCCGGGAAACACCACATTGACGACGCGCCCTCGTCCGGAGGCGAAGACGATCGTCTCCTCTTCCCCATCGGAGGCCGTGACCTTTTTCTCCTGCGTTCCATAGGTCGCGACCACCTCCATCGGCGGCATTCCCTGACCGGGATGGGTGACGGTCACCTTCAGTGCGGTGCAGGTCGACTCGGTGGACATCGTGGGCAGCCCGCAGGTCGAGGGCCGCGACCAGAGATAACGAGCGACTTCCTTGCCCCGCTCGGCCACGACGATCTGGCCGACGCTTGCCGGCATCGGCAATTCCACCGACTTTCCCGCGGGCACCTTGATGGCACGGTCCACACCGGTCGCGGTGACCCGGAACGTCACCGGATAGTGGCCACCGCTGAGATGGACGTCGAACGACCCGTCGCAGGCCGGCGCAAAGGTGGCTTTCGGCTGTGCGCAGGACACGGCACCGCCGTTGTAGGCGCCGAGCGGGCCGGCGGAGCGGTTGCCGGGCTTGCCCTTGCTGCCCAGCTTCTTGTCGCCGTAGCGCTTGCCCTTTGCCACCATCGGCGTGATCAGCTCGCTCTTGCCACCCCAGACGAGGTCGACTTGGGTGTAGCACTTCGGCACGTCGACCTTCAGCTCAACCTTACGGTGCCTGGCGTCGATCGCCGCGACGTCGTGGTCGTGCGCGTACTGCGGCCAACTCGCCTTGGCGCTCGGCGCGAAGTAGGAAACAAGGAGAAACTCCTGCTCCTGGTCCTTGCACAGTGGCAGGTCACCGGCGAGCTCGACCGTCGCGCGGCCCTTTGCACCGTCGAACGTATGCTTGTACGTCGCCTGTGCCATGCCGACGCATTGCGGCGTCTCCTTGCACGTCCCCTTGAGGCCAGCGGCGCGGCCAGAGTCGGTGCTGGAGATGCCGGTCCGGTCGCCGTTGCGCTCAAACCAGGTCGCTGACACCGTCAGGGTGGCACTCGTCGTCGTGCCCGGCACCCGCTGCACGCCGGTCACCACGCCTTTCGGACCGTCGCCGTCAGTATCGGCGCTGATCGCGCTGCCCACCTTGATCCCATCGATTGGCGCCTGCGGCCGCGCGACGAGCTTGGTGATCTGGGCGTATCTGTTCTCCCAGCTGCCGTTGTTCACCTGCCAGGTGATCTCATAGGTGCCGTCCGGCTGGCACACTGCCGTCCCACTGACCTCGGTGTGATGCGCTGCGGCGGGGCTCGCCGCCACCAGCACCGCGAGCATGCCGAGCAGCATGCTGCCCGCCAAGGAAAGCAGCTTTCGGAGGGGTCTGTTCACGTCAGTCACTCCACAGATGGAAGGGATGGTTTCGGGGTCCGGCGCCTCGGCGGCGGCGCCGCACCCTTGGCGTCCCTGTGTGCACGTGCTGCAGGACGTGCATGGATCACCCTGTGGCGAAGTTGATATGAAAGGTTTCTGTCGATGATCGACCGCGCGGTCCACGGCCGCGGAGCACCGCCAGCCGCGCGTAGCCCCAGTCACCGCAGTCGGCAACCGTCCGCAGCGCCCACCGCATGCGCTCTGCGGCTTCCTCCGGATGCTCACCGAACTGGTACGCGACCTCGGCCACGCGGCCGGAGACCCGGCGGCGCACGAGTTCGCCAGCGATTGCCCGGCGCACCTGCTGGCGATCGGGATGCTGCGACGGCTGTAGCGCCGACGCGAACAGAGCTTCGGCGAGCATCACGGTCTGGTGCCTCAGCATTGCGTCACCTCCTCAATGCCGGCCAGGCACCGCGATCCCCGGTGCGCCCCACCGAACCGTCCCGCCGCGGCAGATCGCGGCCGAAAATGGCGAACGCACGCGGGTCGCCGGGATAGCGCAGCCCGCGGCGCAGGTCACGGAAGCCCATCCGCCGATACAGCCGCCACGCCCGCGACCGCTCCTCGGTTGTCTCCGCCGTCGACAGCACCGCCGTCCGCGTCCCGGCCGATGACAGCATGCCGCGCAGCATTGCCTCACCCAGCCCTCTGCCCTGGCAGGCCGGGCGGACCTGTAGCTCCGATACGGTGCAGGCGTCGTCGAGCCACTGCCTGCGATCGGCGACGACTGGCATCGCACCGGCCACCCAGTCCCGCCACCACTGGCCGGGCCGACACAGGTAGCCGTAGCCGAACCCGACGATGTCGGCCAGCGGCCCCAGAGTGGCCACCGCCCGGAACCCAGGCATCGTCAGGTCCTCGATCAGCTGCCGACGGCTGCCTTCCCGCATCGCCGGGGAACAGCCCATCGCCTCAGCAAGGACATCGATCGCCTCGTCCGCCCGGGTGGCGAGCTGCTCGGGCGTCCACACGACCAGGCAGGCCCTCATCGCATCCGGCACCGGTACCTCCGACAGGTCGGGCAGTGGCGGCTGACCGTCGACTGGGTGAAGGCCACCGGGCGGCTGCCGCACGCCTCACAGATCAGCGACAGAAACTGCCGGCCACTCCTGCTGTAGGTGAACCAGGACGCGCCCCGGACCACGCCGACGTCACCACAGTGAATGGCGTCCTCGAGGCATTGATCGCGCACGGGGCAGACGATGCAGCGGTGCACGGCTTGCTGCCACATCAGCCGGGACTCGGACCACCACGACGGGTCCAGCCCCCTGCATTCGGCTTGCTCCCACCACGACCGGTGGGGCTTCGTGATTTGAAGTGCCGTCATACTCTCCAATACGGGCAGGACCAGCCCGTGGATCAGTTCAGTTCGATTCCGGGCGCGTCGGCGTTCGTAGCGCGATGCACGCGAGCGAGAGGAGACGCCGATGGTGCCCGCAGCAGAGCGCGACAACCATCGACCGCGCAGGTGAGGAAGCTGCGGCCTGCCACGCGCCAGGGTTCACCGAGGTGAGACCGGTCTCCGACGGGTCGCCGCACAGACCCGTCCTCGGCCGGCACATGTGGATCGACATCACGGAACGGCGATCGCACCCGCCGGCCGGTCTGAACCTCGACGGATTGGACATGGCCGGACACCGATGGCGGGTCGGGCCGCACCCGGACCGATACGAATCAGCGATCGCCGCCTTGCGCTCAGTCCAGTCCGGAGGCCGGTGCCAGCGTCTCGGCCAGGAACCGCAGCCGAACCCGATCCTGGAACGACTTGCCTCCCTCGTGCGCGTTGAAGGGCAGTAATAATTCGTATACGTAAGCACCTTGACGTCGCCCGCATCACGGTCGAAGACCGGCGCTCAGACCGGTTAGACTCAGCCAACTCCTGACACCACTGTCAGTAGCGTTTTCGCGCTGTCCCCGCATCATCCGCCACTGTGTTGTACTGCGCCCGCGCCCACCACCCGGCGCCCTCACCGACCCGCCGTCCACACAGGAGGTTTTTATGGTCAACGGCCGGCTTGCATCCGCCCTCAGCCGTCGAACCCTGTTGACCGCTGGTGCTGGCGTCGGCGCTGCGGCACTGGCAGTCATCTATATGGACCTCTTGAAGGCCCAGCCCTGGGATGGCGCGGGAGTCGCCGCCGGCCCGCCGGAAGCGCGACGATGGCCGCTTCAGTTCTGGCGGTGATCGTCGGCTGGCTGCTCGCGGTCCTCGTCGCGCCGCGGTTCGTCCTTTCCCCGATCTGGCGGACCGTCGTGTTCTCTTGCCACCTCGCCTGCCTCGTGGTGGGATTCGGAGCGGTGCTGACCGTGAACTGGTTCAGTCTCCGGTGGCTGCTGGGCCGCGAATCGATCGGTGCCGTCATTACCACCGCACGTGGTGCTCACCCACTCATCTGGTCGGCCCTGGTGGGCCTGCTGGTCACCGGCGCAGCGCTGGGGCCGGACACCTCATCCGGACTTGGTCTGAGTCAAGCTGCTCGCCGTGCTGGGGGTTTGTATCAACAAACTCTTGCTGGGCCGGATCGGCGATCGGCTCGGCGGCGGCAGCAGCCCGCCCAGGTCCGCCCTGATAGCCGGCGTCGTCGGGGCCGCCGTATCCCAACTCGGCTGGTTGACCGCCACACTTGTCGGCGTTTGGAACGGTCAAGATTGGCTAGATCTGAGCGAGCTGGTTGTGGGCCTCGCGTGCGATCTCCACTCGGTTGCGGACGTTGAGCTTTCTCAAAATGTGGGCTACGTGCGTCTCAACGGTGCGCCGCGACAGCACCAGTCGCTGGGCGATCTCCGGATTGGACAATCCCTGCACCAGCTGGCGGGCCACCTCGCGCTCGGCCGGCGTCAGCGCCTCCCAACCCGTGGTGACCTTGCGGTGAGTCGATCGCGGTCCCCGGCGTACTCCAAACTGGCGCAGCCTTGACTCCAGCCGACGTAGGTCCGGCCAAGCGCCCAACTCCTGATAGATCGTCACGGCCCGAGCGAACGCGTCCCTGGCTTGCGACAGGTCGCCTCGATGCCCCAACCGGACAGCGGCCTCCTGCAGCGCGAACGCCACCCGTGGCAGCGCATGGATGCTGTCGAAATACTCCGCCGCCGCCAGCAGTGGCTGCGGATCATCCGACACAAGTGCCTGGCAGACGTTTGCTGCCGCCGCAACCTGTGGCGCATCGCTGTTCTTGGCATCCAGGTCGGCGGCCCGGGCAGCCGCTGCGGCGAGATCGGTGCGGTCGGCGGCCAAGGCCAGCCGCACGAACTCCATCATTGTCTCCCAACGACTGTATTGGGTGCGCTGGGAGTACTGCTCCTCCAGCCACGGGACCATCAGCGCCACCGCCGCGGGGAGATCACCGTCGGCCTCAACCAACAGTGCCTGCGCCTCGATCAACGGCTGGGCGTTCAGGCGCAGCACTCCGCTCGTGTACTGGACGTGCGCCACCGCGGCCAGGTGGGCCTCGGCCTCCTCTCGCTGCCCCCGCCGCGCATGGATCAATGCCGCCGCCCCACGCACCCGCAACAGATGCTGAATGTGCCCGACGTCGCCCATTGCGTCCACGTACAAGAGCGACTGGTCCCAATCACCCGTGCACAGGAACTGCTCGGCCGCGACAAGCTGCGTTTGAAGGACACGTGTGGTCGCACCAGCGCTCTCGGCGAGCGCCGACGTGGCCGACAGCGCCGTGGCGAACTCCTCGTACTGGTGAAGGTTGGCGAGCAGCGCCACCCGGTTGACCATGAGGAGAAGCCGAACATCCATTGACTCCATGTCGCCCCCGACAACCACGGAAAGACCGCGCTCGGCGAGCTCCAGCGCCTCGCTGTAGCCGGCCGCGTCAACCATCAGGGCCACCAACGCCCACCCGACCGAGACTGGGTCGTCGCAGGCCTGTCCCTCGCTGATCGCCAGCTGGGCATGGACCCTTCCGTCCTCCCGGTTGTCGCTGAAGAGAAGATCGGAGGCGAGCAGGGCGCGTAGTCGGCTGCGCCACGGCGGCACCAGTTCAGGTCGATCTAGCACCTCCGAGATGAGGGACCAGTCCCGCTCGGATTGACCGGACATACCGAATCCTCGGGCCAGGTTCCACGCCACTTCACCGACAAGGGCCGGGTCCGACACGGTTCGAAGGGTCTCCGTGCCCAGAGCCACGAGGTCGTCTAGACGATGCTGCAACCGGAGCACGGTGGTAAGCCGGGCGAGGTAGGCATCACGCCGTGGGTCACCCGGGTCAACAGCCGTCAGCGCTCGCTGGAGGAGCTCCGCGGCGATGAGGGGTGCCGCGTACAATGCGGCCGCGGGCAGGTCGGCCAGCCAATCCAGCATCCATCCCTCGGGCCTTTCCGACGTGGCCAGGAGGTGTCTCGCGACCCGATCCCATGGGGCGCCCGCTTCCGCGAGGGCTTTGGCCGCATGGCCGTGCATGCCGTCGCGAACCGCCGCCGGCGTTTCGTTCTTCAGCACCTCGGCTATGAGCGGATGACGAAACGACAGCCCGGCGTCGGAGTCGGAGAGCACGCCAGCCTCCACGGCTTCGCTCACCGCGTCGACGAGGGTGGGGACGGGGCGGCTCGACACCAACGCGAGGTCGTTCATCGAGAAATGGGTTCCGAGTAGGGCACCGCTGCGCAAGATTGCTCGCGTCGGCCGGGGAAGGAAGTCTAGTCTCCGGCTGATGGCGGCCGCCACCGACGCCGGCGGCTCGCCCTTCGGCGAGTCGAGCTCAGCGACATCGCGGGACACATGCACCTGCCCGTCCCGAACGAGGGCATTAAGCATCTCCCGCACATACAAGGGGTTCCCCCCAGCCTTGGCCAGCGCCTCGGTCAATTCCGGGCCCGGCGACGCGGACAGCAGCGAGTTGACCATCGTGGTCACGTCAGGTGGCGCCAGCTCGCCAAGTCGGATCAACGGCGCGGCCAGCCGATCGATCACGATCTCACGTAGGCGGTCTACCTCCTCGCGCCGGGGAACGGGGCGGCACGCGCTGATAAGCACGAGGGGCGCTTGACTCGCGATGCTCGTCAATCTGTGCCACACCCCGAGGCTGGCGGCATCGGCCCATTGCAGATCGTCGATGGCAAGCACCACCGGTGCGTGAGCGGCCTCACGGTCGATCAACGCGAGTACTCGCTCGCTCGCTGCCAGCACCGCGTCTGTCCCGGAGCCGCGCCCTGCCAACAGCTCCGCGATCTCCGACCGATACTCGTCCACCGTGTGCCCACCGAGGTCAAGACACTCTGCTATCACCTGCAGCGCAAACATTTGGGTCAGGCTGTCGGCCGTCCCATGGAAGACGCGCATGCCGAGGAAACGCGCATGCGCGAGTCCGGCGTTGAGCACTGCGGATTTGCCGATCCCGGGCTCGCCTTCGATCCACACCCCTCCGCCGCGGCCCTCGGCAGCGTCGAGGACGATACCGCGCAGAACATCGAGCTCCGCCCCGCGCCCGATGACCTCATCGCCACTCATCACGGCATCGTACGCAAAGCGGCTATGGGCAGCCATCCGCCACCGGCGCAGTTGTAGGCGGTATCCGGCCGGACACGAACATGCCACCGTTCAAAACCCGAACCTCTCGCTCACTGGTCCTGGTCGACCCCGCCACTGCCCACCCCAGGCGCTATCGGGCCGGGCGGTCTGTGCAGGCAGCGGTTCCACGCGGCGGCCATGGTCGACCAGCGTACCCACAGCTTGGGAGCGGGCGAGCCGGGCTGGGATGTTGATCAGGCGGGCACTTCACGTGCCAGAACGGGCTGATCAAGCTCTTGCGCCGCGCGGTCGCCCGGTTCACCGACCGAGACGTCACCGTTGAGCGTGTGCTGACCGACATTCAAGCTTGGTGGCGCTCTCAGGGTCCCTGGATCGTCCGGCCGGCGGTGTGAGGATCTTGGGGTCCGGCACCCGCTCGTCGTCGTTGCTAGACCGATCGGAGCGCGACGCGACTCCTTGCCTGTTGACCACGTTGACGAGCGGGGCCACTGCCGGAGGATGGCCGGCCTGTTAGGAACCTGATGACCACTCCCGGCGGGTGGATCTCTGTTAGTGAATGTCTGGTGCAGGTCGTCCTCGGTCGGCAGCTGGCAGCTCGGATGCCGAATCAGCCGGTCGATCGAGAGAGGTGTCGTGGTGCCAGTTCGCTTGAGGATCGATATCGCGTGCCGAGCCGCGCATCAGGCGAGCCTGGCCGATGAACAGGGGCGATTCGTCTGGGCTGGTCGCCGGTTCCGCACCACACCATCGGATCTAGCCCGGTTGTGGGCGATGCTGCCGGCCGGCACCGACCCGGCCGACGTGCTGGTGGTGATGGAGCCGACCCGTAACGCGTGGGTGCCGTTAGCCGCGTGGTTCCGCCGTCGCGGCGCCCGGGTCGTGCTGGTGCCGCCGGAGCGGTCGGCAGACCGAGCGAGAGGAGACGCCGATGGTGCGAACACCAGAGCGCAACAACCATCGACCGCGCAGGTGAGGAAGCTGCGGCCTGCCGCGCGCCGAGCTTCATGGACGTGGGACAGGTATCGATGGGTCGCCGCACAAACCCGTCCTCGGCCGGCACGCGTGGATTCGACATCACCGAACGACGAACGCGCCCGCCGGCCGCTCTGAACCTCGGCGGAAGGACCGTCGAGACCGCGCCGTCGTGATCACCCGTTGACGCCGCCACCACCCGGTGCCCGCCACGCAGCAGGTACCGGGGGTGGCCTCGTCTCAGGTCGCTCCGTCTTCTTTCCCACATCGGCCATCGCTCCCAGCGCGCCATGTTCGTCGCCTGCTGCCCGCCCCGGTAGAGCTGCGGGCCGCATCAGCGGTCGCGGGAGTTGATGCCTCGACGCGCAGTTCGCCTCGCAGCCAGTCTTGGTGCGCGTCTCGGCCTCCAGCGCCTCCGCCGTCAGGTCTCGAGGTCTACGTACAGGGGCTGCAGCGAGCCGGTCAGGAAGTCCTCCCGCATGCGGCGGCGCTGGATCTTGCCGCTGCTGGTGCGCAGCACGTGACCCGGGCGGACGAAGACCACGTTCGGCACCCGCACCCCCAGCCGGACGCTGAGCACCGACTTCGCCGTGCGTGCGTACGCGCGCAGGTCGGTCTCGGAGAGCCCGCGCGAGCGAATCTCCTGGACCAGCACGATGGCCTCGCCCTGGCGGCCCGGCACCGAGAAGACGCAGGTGGGCAGCGCGGCGAAGATCGGGTCGACGTCACCGGCCTCGCGCTCGATGTCGTGCGGGTAGAGGTTGCGGCCGTTGATGATGAGCATCTCCTTGCGCCGCCCGGTGATGTAGAGCTCGCCGCCGTCGAAACAGCCCAGGTCGCCGGTGCGCAGGAACGGCCCGTCGCCGTCGGCCGTGTGCGCGCCGAATGTCTCCTTGGTCTCGGCCGGGCGGTTCCAGTAGCCGCGGGCCACGCTGCCGCCGCGGATCCACACCTCGCCGATCTGCCGATCGGGCAGCGGGTGGCGGGTCTGCGGGTGCACGATCCGCACGTCCAGGTCGCGGACCACGCCGCTGCTCACCAGCTTCACCGACGGCGCGTCGCCGCTCACCGGGGCGAGCCGGTCGCGGGCCAGTTCCTCCGGGTCGACGCCGAGCACGACGGGTGGGATCTGGTGCCGGGTGCCGGAGACGTAGAGCGTCGCCTCGGCCAGGCCGTACCCGGGCAGCAGCGCCTCCGGGCGGAGGCCGGCTGGGGCGAAACGCTCGGCGAAGCGGGCCAGCGTGTTGGCGTCGATTGGCTCGGCGCCGTTGCACGCGTAGCGCCACGCGGCCAGGTCGAGCCGGGCCAGCTGCTCGTCGGTGACGTGCCGGGTGGCCAGGTCGTACGCGAAGTTGGGCGCGCAGCTGACCGTCGCGCGGTGCCGGTCGAGCAACTCCAGCCACAGAAACGGCCGCTTCAGGAAGTCCATCGCCGGGAAGAGCACCGCTGTCGCGCCGAGGTAAATCGGTGTGAGCAGCATGGCGATGAGCCCCATGTCGTGGTACACGGGAAGCCAGCTGCAGAAGACATCCTCCGGGCCCCAGCCGTGGCTGCGGCGCATGAGCTCGATGTTGTCGGCGAGGTTGTCGTGTCCGACCATCACGCCCTTCGGCTCGCTGGTGGAGCCGGACGTGTACTGGAGGAACGCGATCTCGGCCGGCGGTGGCGGCACCCAGTCGGAGGCGGACGCGGCGAACTCCTCGGCCGTTCCGCAGACGATGTGGCCGAGGTCCGACTGTTTGAGCCACTCGGCGACTGCGTCCCGGCCCTCCGGGTCGGCGAGCGCCACCGCGGCGCCGCTGTCCCGGGCCACCCCAGCGCTGCGCTGTACCTGGTGGCGGTGGCCGGTCGGCGGTGGCACCGGCACCGGCACGAGCCCGGCGTAGAGGCAGCCGAGGAAGCTGGTGACGAACGACAGCCCGGGCGCGTGGGCGAGCAGGACCCGGGTGCCGCGCGGCCACCCGCGCAGCCCCACGGCCACCGCCCGGACCGTGCGGTCCAACTCGTCGTACGTAAGGGTGGAACCCTGTGGCTGGCCGCCGGAGACGGTGCTGTGGAAGCGGACCGCCGCGTAGTGCGGCCGACGCGCGGCGTGCTCACGGATGCGCGCGACGAGGGCGGGCACCTCGGACATCAGCGCCGGTCCTCCCCCGCTCATCCGCATCCGCCGGCGTGACCGCCGTCGGTGGCGACCAGCTCGGACTCAGGCACGGTGAGCGCCTCGACGAGCGGCGGCTCCTCGATCGGCTCGTCGGCGGCGCGCACCGCGTCCGCGAACGCGGGCAGCCGGTCGACGCCCCAGTACTTGTCGTAGCCGCGGACGAAGAACGGCACACCGAACACGCCGTCGCGGTAGATGGACAGCAGCGCCGCCACGCCCTCCGCCCGCACGCTCGGGTCGTCGACCGCGCCGCGGACGGCGGCCGGGTCCAGCCCGAGGGAGACCGCGATGTCGCTGATGGTCTCCTGGTCGCAGATGTCGCGGCCGTCCTGCCACCGGGCCCGCAGCGCGGCCGCGATGAACTCGGCGCCGCGGTCCTGCCGCCGGGCCACCAGGTATGCCAGGTGCGGCACCTCCCACCACGGCGACCGGTCCACCGGCCAGGTGAACAGCAGGCCCCGCTCTCGGGCCAGGCGCCGCGCGTCCTGCAGGACGTAGAGGTGCTTGGCGCGGGACATCGGGGTGTACACGAACTGGCCGCCGGCTTCGGCGAGAAGCCGGAGGCTCAGCTCGTCCGGCTCCCAGAACGGGATCCACTCCAGGCGATCACCCAACGCGCGGTACCGGGTCCGCAGGTCGTGGTAAGCCAGCCAGGAGTAGGGGCTGCGCAACGAGAAGTAGAATCGCAGCGCGGGTCGGGTCGCCATGTCCGGTCTCCGGTCTTGTCGGGACTGTACGCGGGCCGGCCGCCTCAGATGGCGAGGCCGCCGTCGATCTGGAACACCTGGCCGGTGATGAAGGCCGCCTCGTCGGACGCGAGGTACGCGACGAGGCCGGCTACCTCCTCCGCCGTGCCGAAGCGGCGCAACGAGGTCCGGGCCAGCATCTCGCCGACGAGCTTTTCCGGCAGGCCGGAGGTCATGTCGGTGCTGATGAAGCCGGGCGCCACCACGTTCGCACGTATCCCGTGGCGGCCGACCTCCTTCGCCAGCGCCTTGGTGAAGCCGATGATGCCGGCCTTCGACGCGGCGTAGTTGGTCTGCGCGGCGTTGCCGGCGGTCCCCGCCACCGACGACAGCGTGATCACCGAGCCACGGCGCCGCTTCATCATGTCGAACACCACCGCCCGGCATACCTGGAACGTGCCGTCCAGGTTGGTGCTCATGACGTCCGACCACTCGTCGTCGGTCATCAGCGCCAGCGGCCGGTCCCGGGTGATGCCGGCCGCCGTGACGGCGACCGTGACGGGGCCGACCGCTTCCTCGGCGGCCTCGACGAAGCCGCGCACGGCGTCGCGGTCGGCCACGTTCACCTTGCGGGCGAACACCTCGACGCCGTGCTCGCGGGCCTCCTTGGCGACCAGCTCCGCCGAGTCCGCGTCGGACCGGTAGCAGAACGCCACGCGGAAGCCGTCGCGAGCGAGGCGTAACACGATCGACCGGCCGATGCCGCGCGAGCCGCCGGTGACGAGCGCGACGGGTGTGTCAGACGCCGGCACGCTGGGCCTCCTCGGTGCGGCTCTCAGGCCCGGCCAGCAGGCTGATGTCGCGCAGCGCCAGCACGAAGTGGTTGACCTCGAGGATCGGCTCGCCGCCGCAGAGCGTACGGCCGGCGAGGATCGAGGTGTCGCCAATCGCCTTGACGATCTCGACCTGGTGCTCGACCATGCTGCCCGGAAACACCGGCGCGTGCACGCGGATGTCGTTGATCGCGCCGGCCAGCTCCACCTTGCCGGCAAGGACGTCGGGGTTGGGCGTCTCCCAGACGGCCAGCAGCACGGCTGCCTGCGCCCAGGACTCGATGAGCAACGGCACCGGGTACGCGTACGCCGACTCCGGCGCGTCCTGTGCGACGTCGGCGTACGCGGGCTCGGCGCCGGTCACGGCCTTGAGCGCGCGCAGCCGTTCCCCCGGTACCACCTCGACCACCCGGTCCACGAGCAGGATCGGGAACCGGTGTGGGATGGTCTGCTTGATGCGTCGCTGTCCGATGTTCACGTCCGCACCTCCGTGTCGTGGCGCAGGCGGATGTCCGCGACGGCCCCGTCGGCCGTACGCAGGCTGGCGCTGCTGCGCAGTGCTCTGTCCGCTCGGGACAGGTTGATTTCGATCTCGACGGTGTCGCCGCCATACACGGGGCGCAGGAAGCGGCACCGCTCGACTACCAGGAGCGTGGCCGGCGCGCCATCGAGCCAGAGCCGCATGGCCTGGTCGACGAATTCGACGAGGTAGACGCCGGGCAGCACCGGGAAGCCCGGGTAGTGCCCGGCGAACACCGGGTCGCCCGCGTCCACGGCCACCTCGGCGCGGACCGGCTCGACCCCGGCGGGCGAGGTGAGCCGGACCGCCATCCGGGTGGGCGTGGCGCGCTCGGTGGCGGCCGCCCCGGACGTCACGGCGAAACCCGGTCGGCCAGCTTCGCCGACAGCAGCTCGTACGCGTCGTCCAGCGACTTGAGCGCGACGGTCTCCTTCTCGCCGAGCTTGACCTGGTAGGTCTGCTCCAGCTGGACCGCGATCTCCAGCGCCATCAACGAGTCGACCTCGAGCTCGTCGACGAAGTGCGCGGTGTCGGTCACTTCGGCGACGTCCACGTCGAGGATCTGCGCGAGCAGCGCCCGCAGCTCCTCCTTGTCTAGCGGCCGGGTCGGGGTGGAAAGCTGTTCGGTCACGAGTTCATCCCTTCTTTGTCTGGTTGGCTCTGCTGTATGCGTTCGCTTCGCTCGCTGAGGGCTCCGGGCGGCCGACGCCGTCCGTCCTTGTCACATCGCTCCTCGGATCGGGCATTGCCAGTCCCGGGCCCAACCGCAGCAGCGCGCAGCCGGCGGTGCCTTCGGCGTCGACGGCGGTAACCAGCGCGTGGCGGCCGGCAAGCTCGGGCGGGCCCGCGCTGGCGAGGACGGCGGCGAGTTGGAACGCCGCTGAGGCCGAGGCTGTGTCGCCGATCTGTCGCCGGCTGTCGACCTGGCTCGGCCCGGAGCCGACCAGCTGGCGGACGGCGGCGCGCTCGGCGACGCCGAGCGGGCCGGGCGTGCCGGAGGTGGCGACGAGCGCGACGTCGCCGCCGTCGGTGCCGGTGTCGACCAGCAGCTGGGCGATGGCGGTGGCGAGCGCCTCACGCGCCTCACTCGGCCTGTCGAACGCCCGGAAGCGGGCGCCGCGCACCGCCGCGAGAGCGGGGCGGCCGTAGCGGGCCGCGCTCGCCGGGGACTCCAATAGCAGCAGCGCGCAGCCCTCGCCGAGCGGCCCGGACGCACCTTCGCGGCCGCCCGCGTGCCACTCCAGCCAGGCGCGCTGGACCGAGTACTCCTCGACCGCGCCGCACAGCATCACGTCGACGCGGCCGCGCCGGTGCAGCCGTGCCGCGTAGTTGAGCGCGAGCAGGCCGGTGAGCGCCCCGCCGGAGATGGTGGTGTTGGGGCCTTTCAAGCGGTACCGGATCGCGCTCTGCCCGGCGGCGCAGTTCATCACCGTGTTGGGGAACCGGGCCGGGTCGACGTCGAATGGCTTGGCGCCGACCAGCGAGTCCCGCGTGAAGTCCATGATGGACTGAACGCTGCCCGAGCCGGTGCCGAGTACCAGCCCGACGTCCTCAGGGCGCTCGGCCAGCTCCGGGCCGTGCTCCTCGAAGAGCTCGCGTACGGCGGTCACCGCGAGGCCGGTGATCCGGTCCATCGACCGGGTGCCCTTGGCGCCCAGCACCGTCGGGATGTCGAAGTCCGGCACGATGCCGGCCCGCTCGTACGGGCCGGGCCAGGTGCCGGCGTCGAGCTTGGTCACCGGCTCCTCGCCGGTTGCGAGGCCGTCGGCGAACGCGCGCGCGCCCAGGCCGTACGGCGAGACGGCCGACCAGCCGGAGACCACCAGGTCGTCGGTCACGGCATTCCTCCCTCGTGCCCGGCCGGGACCGGCCGGCTCCAAGCGCCGGCCGCGGCGTGCAGTTCGCCGCCGTCGACGCCGATCGTGTTGCCGGTGATCCAGGACGAGTCGGTACGCGACAGCAGCGTCACTGCCTCGGCTACGTCCTCGGGGACGGTCAGCCGGCCGTGTGGGTTGTTGGCCTCGCCGCGGGCGACGAAGTCGGCGGACTCGGGGATCCGCTGCAGCGCGGGGGTGACCGTCACGCCGGCCCGCAGCGCGTTGACGGCCACCCGGTACGGCGCCAGCTCGCAGGCCAGCTGCCGCACGTGCGCCTCCAGTGCGACCTTCGCGGCGGAGACCGCGCCATAGCTCGGCAACGCCTGCACGGTGCCGGCGCTGGTCAGCGCGTACACCTTGGCGCCGGGGCGGAGCAGCTCGGCCGCGTGCAGGTCCTGGACCCAGTAGACGAGGCTGTGCGCCATCACGTCGACGGTCATCTCCAGCTGCCGCTTGGTGATCGACGCCGGCCACGGCTCGCGCGGCAGGTAGGGCACCAGCGTGCCGAAGGCGAGCGAGTGCACGGTGATGTGCACGCCCTCGCCGCCGGTCAGCTCGAGCAGGCGCGGGATGAGCTTGGCCCGGGTGGCCGGGCTCGCCGCGTTCGCGTTCTCGAAGTGCGCCTCGACGCCGTACCCGCGCAGCTTGCCGGCGAGCTCGGCAACGCTCGCGGCGCGGTCACCGGTGTCGAAGTGCAGCCCGACGATGTTGGCGCCCTCTTGGGCGAGCGCTGTCGCGATCGCCCGGCCGATGCCGCTTGACGCCCCGAGTATGAGCGCCCACCGGCCCTCCAATGGAATGATCATCCGGCTCCCCTAGCGGTCGGTTCCGATATGGCCAGGCGCGCGACGCCGATGTGTCCTTCCCCGGCGACGGCGAGGACCAGGCGCTCTCGCGCGCTGCCGGCTTCGGTGAGCAGGCGGGCCAGGCGCTCGAGCGGGGCGAGGCAGCCCGGGCCGGCGGGCGCCCGCCGCACCGCGCCGACCGGCAGGTCGGTCAGCGCCGATACGACGGCCTCCTCGGTCGCCGAACCGTCGCCAAAGACGTCGACCTCCTGGTACGCCGCGTCGCCGAGCACGCTCCCCAGGACCTCGCCGAGCCGCCGGCGGCCGCCGGCCGTGGCGAGCGTGGAGGGCGGGGCGAGCAGGGCCGAGGCCGCGCAGGTGCCGTACACGTGGGCGTCCCGTGCGGCGGCGTCGGCTGGGCGTTCCAGGATCATGGCGACCGCGCCGCTGCCGGCCGGCCCGTCCAATGGGTGCTCCATGGCGGCGGCGATCCAGGCGTCGCAACGGCCGGCCGCCATCGCCCGGGCGCCCGCGCCCAGCGCCTCGATGCCGGCGACCCGCGGCGAGGTCACTGTCATGAACGGGCCCTTGACGGCGTGCTCGGAGACCAGCCGCGTGCCGAGCACGTTGACGGCGAAGAACGGGGCCAGCGCGGGGCTTAGCGCGTCCGCGGTGCCGCTGGTGACGGTCGCGTCCATGTCCGCGAAGAGGTGCGCGAGCCCGGTGTTGGTGCCGACGACGGCGGCGCGCCGCTCCTCCGGTACACCGTCCAGCCGGCCGCCGTCGGCGACCGCGCGGCGCCCTGCGGCGAGGAGGAACTGGCAGGCCGGCGGCAGGTACCTGTAGCCGCGCGGCCCGAGCGCGGTACGCGGGTCGAACCAGTCGCCGCCCGCGTCCGGCGGGGGCACGACGACGCCGATGCCGGTGATCACAGCCGTGGCGGTCACGACGCCGCCTCCAGGACCACCGATGCGTTCGCGCCGCCGAAGCCGTACGCGTTGACCAGCACCCGGCCGGCGGGCAGCGGCAGCGCGCGGTCGGGCAGCCAGACCTTGCACTCTGGGTCCTGCTCGCCGGTCGGCACGTTCGGCGGAACTACGCGCTCGCCAAGAATCGTCGTGGCGGCGCAGGCGGCCAGCGCGGCCGCAGCCCCGCCGGTGTGGCCGAGCAGCGCTTTGAGGCTGTAGAGCGGCACGTCGGCGGCGCCGCCGAGGGCCCGGCGCAGGGCCGTGCTCTCCACCACGTCGTTGAGCTGGGTGCCGGTGCCGTGCGGGACCACCGCGCCGACCTGGCCGCCACCGGCCTCGGTCAGCGCCTCGCCCATCGTCCGTCCGATTTGGGCTCCGTCCGGGTCAGGCGCGGTCGGGTGGTGCGCGTCGCAGCTCACCGCCGCGCCGGCGACCCGGGCCCGGGCCCGCGCGCCGCGGGCGGCGGCGTGCTGTTCGGACTCCAGGACGAGTACGCCCGCCCCCTCGCCGAAGACGGTGCCGGCGCGGTCGCGGTCAAACGGGCGGCAGCGCACCGGGTCGACCGCGCCGAGCCGGTTGAAGCAGGCGAGCGCGGTGCGGGAGTAGGCGTCCGCGCCGCCGGCAAGCACGACATCGGCCTCGCCGGCCCGGATCATGTCCACCGCGACCGCAATCGAGAAGAGACCGGCCGCGCAGGCGTTGGCCACGTCGCCGGCCGGGCCGAGCACGCCGAGCCGCTCGCCGACGTGCGCGGACAGCCGGAAGACGGGGTTCCAGCCCGGGGCGGCCGACCCGGGGTAGCGCTCGCGCTCCCACAGGCCGGCCTCACCCATGCAGCTGCCGAGCACGACGCCGAGCCGGCCCGGTGGCAGCCCGGCGGCAGCCGACGCCGGAAGGCCGGCGTCGGCCAGTGCCTCCAGGGCTGCGGTGACCGCGAACTGCGCGGCCCGCCCCGGGTGCTCGACGGAGAGGTCCTCGGGTACCAGGTAGATCAGTGGCAGTGACATGTGCGCGAGCGGGTCGGCCGGCCGGTCGGGCAGCCGTACCCGCGCCGCGGACATGGCCTGCCACAGCGCGGCGGCGCCGCGGCCGTGGCAGCTGACCGCGCCGATCCCGGTGACGAGGACGCCGGACATCAGCCCTGGACACCCCGTCCGGTGCCGGAGCCGGCCGGCGCGCCCTCGAGCGCCGTGGTCAGGCGGTCGTCGAACGAAACCAGGTGCCAGTCCCGGCGGTTGTCGATGACCGCGTACCCGTGGGTGATGCGGCCGGTCGAGGTGGGCACGAGCACGCCGTCGCGGAGCACGTAGGTGTCCATGCGCGCGGTGTAGGTGAAGCGCTTGAAGACGTCCTCGACGGTGAAGACCGTGTAGAGGTCCTCCTCCATCGCCACCTCGTCTAGCACAGTGATCCGGGAGTGCGGGACGACCGGGATCCAGTCCTGCTCCTTCAGCAGCGTCCAGATCGACACTCCGCGGTCGGCCAGGAACAGGTCCACGACCTCCTCCATCAGCCGCAGGTAGCCGGACATCTGCAGGCGGCGAGTGAAGTGGCAGTAGGGGTACGGGATTCGCCACTTCCAGGCGAAGGCGTTGCGGCCGGCGGTGAGCGCGTGGAACGGGTCCCGGCCGTCGAGCGTGACCGGCTCCGGCGCCTTAGGCACCGCAAGGCCGAGCCGGTCGACCGTGTACGGCTCCAGGTGCGCCGGCACGTCCTCGGCCGGGCCGGTGCTCAGGTCGCGGCGCAGCGCCACCTTGACCCGCGCGCTGCCGGCGCGCGCGCCGGAGTCGGCGACCGAGAGGTCGACCAGGAACGCGAGCTCGTCCGGGAGCTTCGGGTCGCGGCGCACGTCGAGCTCGGCCACGTCGTCGATGTGGTAGGCGGTCAGGATGCGGGTGTCGAGGTCCACGATGTCGACGCCGATGCCGTACCGCTCGAACAGCTCGCCCGCGGGCAGCCCGTTGCTGCGCAGGTGGTCGAGGATCGCCTCCTCGACGAGGTAGTTAACGTGCTTGAAGCCGATCCACGTGCAGATGTTCGAACCCTCGTACCGGGGCCGGATCGAGAGTCGGGTCGGCGTGGTCAGCTCGCCACGGACGGCGGTCATCGTGTTCACGTCAGCTCCTGGGTTCGGTGATCGGGTCGTCTGGCAGGCCGGTGACGAAGTCGGCCAGCAGGTCGGCGAAGCGGGCCGGCTCTTCGGCCATCGCGAAGTGGCCGCACTCCTCGAACGGCTCGTACCGGGCCCGGGGCAGGGCGGTGGCGAGCGTTTTGGCGTCCTCCGGGCGGGCGGCGATGTCCCGCTCGCCGGTCACCACGAGCACCGGCAGGTCGAGGCCGCTGGCGTCCAGGTACGGCGAGGCGAGGTAGAGGTCGAAGAAGCGCATCCACCCGTACGGGCCGACGCGGTCGCGGACCTGGCGGGCCATCGCGGCGCGGGTCGCGGGTGCGATCCGTGCGCCGGCGCCCACTGTCAGCCCTTCCTCGAGGATGAGGTGGAAGCCGGTGAGGTAGTACTCGATCGTCTCCCAGTCGAACTCCTCGGCGGAGGCGCGGTAGAAGGGCGAGACGAGCACGACGCCCGCCGGGCGGTACGTGTCCAGCCCGCTCCGACACAGCACGTCGAGGAGCACGTTGGCGGCGAAGGAGTGCGCGACCAGCAGCCGCGGCGGCCCGCCGGCGCGGGCGGTCGCCGAGTGGATCGCCGCGTCGAGCCACGCGCCGAGGTCCCGGTAGCGGGTCCAGCCGGGCTGCGGCGCGGCCGCCCAGGGCAGGTGCGCGTCCCAGATCTCCAACGCGGCGGGCGCGTGGTCGACGAACGGCGCCCACGCCACGGGGGTGCCGGCGAGGCCGGGCAGCAGCATCGTGCGTAGCGGCTCGCCCGGTCCGGTCGCCGCCCGGCGCAGCGTGGCGGTACCGGTGCGCGGCGGCCACCGGGACGCGTCCGCGTGCTGGCTTTCTGCGACGGCGGTCGTCATGCTGGCGCCTCCGCGCCTGCCGGGTGAACCAGCATCATGCCCGCGGCCGCGTCGTCGCCCGTCGTGTCGGCGAACGAGCCGGAGCCGGAGACCGCGAGCACGGCGCGGCCGGTGGACTCCGGAGTGGACAGCCACGCGGTGCCAGCGACGCACTGCAGCACGCCGAGCGCGCCGGAGCAGTCGCCGAGCAGCGCGGTGAGGTCGGTGACGGCCGGGTATTCGTCGCGGGTCCGGTCCACCCGCACCGGCGTGCCCTGTGCCGGGTCGCGGTCGTGCGCGGTGCCCGGCGTGGGACCGCCGTCGGCGGGTGGGCACCACAGTCCGACCGGAGCGGGCTCGGCGCGCCGCACCGCGGCGACGGCGAGCGCGGAGTCGGCCCGCCGCGCGTACGGTCCCAGGGCGGCCAGCGGGGTGCGGCCCCGCTCCCTCGCGCTCCGCGCGTCTTCGACCACCATCGCGACGGCGCCGTCGAAGAGGTGGGGCGCCTGGTCGGGGTCGCCGCCGCCAGCGACGTGCCGGACCTGTTCGTTGGCTGGCTCGACGCCGATTACGAGGGCGGAGCGGATCCGGCCGGAGCGGATCAGGAGCCCGGCCCAGTACACGGCGTCCAGCCCGGAGGTCGGCCCGTTGCACAGCGTCAGGTTGGCGCCGCGCAGGCCGTGGGTGATCGCGATCCAGGACGCGATGACGTTGCTGGAGGTGGCCGGCAGCGCCATCGGGCTCGTACCCAGATAGGTGTGCTCGGCGATGGTGGCCACCGCGTCGCAGATGGTGTCGACGTTGCCGTAGTTGGAGCTGACCAGCACGCCGACGGTTTCGCCGGGCACGGTCAGCACCGGTTCCGGCCCGTCGGTCACCAGCCCGCTGTCGACCAGCGCGTCCCGGCCGGCGCACATCGCGAGCTTGGTGGCCCGGTCCTTGTACCGCAGCCCGCGCCGGTCGAGCCGGCGCACCGGGTCGTCGCCGCCGGAGCGCGGGATGTCCCCGGGCGCGGCGAGCAGGCCGGCCGGGTCGTCCAGGCCCGCGACGGCGACGCCGAGCCCGGTGACCACGACTTCCTTCACGGTGTCCACTCAGCCCACCTTCTCCACGACCGCGACGGCGTTGAGGCCGCCGAACCCGAAGGAGTCCACCTGGGCGATCGACATCGACGCCTCCTGCGCCGCCCCGCGAACCAGCCGCAGGTCGGCCACCTCGTCGATCGGGTCATCGAGGTAGCGGGTCGGTGGCACCCGGCCGGCGTCCATCGCCGCGACGGCGGTGAGGAGGCTGTGCAGGCCGGAGGCACCGGCGGTGTGGCCGAGCATCGACTTGATCGCGGTCATCCAGGGCGCGGTGGCCGCGATGCCGAACACGTCGCGGATCGCTTCGGCCTCCGCCTCGTCGTTCAGCGGTGTACCGGTGCCGTGCAGCATCACCAGATCGATGTCGGTCGGCTCGACGCCCGCGCGGGCGTGCGCCTCCCGGATCGACTGCGCGATGCTCTTGGCGTCCGGCGCGGACGGGTGGTGCGCGTCGCAGTTGACCGCGATACCGCGTACGACCGCCCGGACCCGGCCGTGGCCGGGGTCGGCGCAGCGCCGCAGCACGACCGCCGACGCACCCTCGCCCTGCAGCATGCCCCGCCGCTCCCGGTCGAACGGGCGGACCCGATCGGGTGCCTCGGGGTAGCAGCGGTCGAGCATCCCGTAGGTGCTCTCGGTGATCGTGTCCGTGCCCGCAACGACGACCGTGTCGGCTGCGCCGCAATCGAGCAGGTCGGCGCCGAGCGCGAGGCCGTAGAGCGAGGCCGCGCAGGCGTTCGCCACCGTGTACGTCTGCACCCCGCCGAACCGCCAGCGCAGCGCGGTGCCGAAGTGCAGCTCGGCCGGGTCGAAGGCGATCTTGTCGCGCCAGCTCAGCTCGACCGAGCGCAGCTCGCGCAGCGTGGTGCCGACGACGACCGGGATGTCGTCCAGACGCGGCGGAAGGCCCGCGTCGTCTAGCGCGGCGCCCACCGCGTCGAGCAGCCACTTGGTGGCTCTGCCGGGCACGTCCTGGCCGGGCCCGGGCCGGTCGTCGATCTCATACGCGTTGACGGCGCGGAAGCGGGTCGGGTCGAAGCCCTGGATCGGACCGAGACCGCTGCGCCCCGCGCAGAGCGAGGCGAAGATCTCCGTAGCGGTGCCGCCGGTGCTGGCGACCGCGCCGACCCCTTTGATTACCCAGCTCATCGTCGCCCACCGCCCGCGCCGACCGGCTGCCGGTCCGCCTCGTTACGGCCGTAGCGGCCGAGGATGACCACGGCGTTGTTGCCGCCGAAGGCCAGCGCGTTGTTCTGCACCACGTCCAGCTGGGCCGGGCGGGCCTCGTTCGGCACGCAGTCCAGCCCGCAGGCCGGGTCGGTCTCGACGTGGTTGATGGTCGGCGGGATGAACCCCTCGGCCAGCGCCACCGCGCACGCGGCCGTCGCCAGCGCGCTGGCCGCGCCCATCGTGTGGCCGATCATCGCCTTGATGGAGATGGTGGCCGGCGCGTCCGCCCCGAAAACCTGGTGGATCGCGCCCGCCTCGGTCACGTCGTTCGCCTTGGTGCCGGTGCCGTGCGCGGAGATGAAGTCGATGTCCTCGGGCGTCACCCCCGCGTCGGCGTGCGCCATCTGGATGCACCGGGCGATGCTGTCCCGGTCCGGCGCCACCGGGTGGTGCGCGTCGCAGGTGAGGCCGTAGCCCAGTACCTCGGCGTAGATCCGCGCGTCGCGGGCCAGGGCCGACTCCAGGCTTTCCATCACCAGCAGCCCGGCGCCCTCGCCGGTGAGGATGCCCTTGCGGTCCTTGTCGAACGGCTGGCACGCCTCTGGGGCGATCGTGCCGAGCCGGTAGAAACCGGTGAACGTCTTGCGGCAGAGCGCGTCGGCGCCGCCGCACAGGGCGATGTCGACGTCACCGCACTGGATCGCGTCGAAGCCGTTGCCGACTGCGTAGTTGCCGGCGGCGCAGGCGGTCGGGATCGTGACCGCCTCGACGTCGCGCAGGTTCAGCTCGCGGATGATGGACGAGGAGAGGCGGCCGGCGGCCGCCCGGCGGGCGACGACCGGGTCGAGCGCGTCCGGCCCCTCCGTCAACTGCTGCGCGGACAGCTGGTCCAGGTCGAAGGACTCGCCGTCGGTGGTGCCGACGGAGATGAGGGCCCGCCGTTGGCGGAGCTCCGGAAGGGAGAGCCCGGCGTCGGCCACGGCCATCCGCGCCGCAGCCACCGAGAACTGCGTGGCCCGGCCCAGCTCCTCGACCTTGTGCCGCTCGATCCACCGCTCCGGTTCGAAGCCGGTGACCTCGCAGCCGTTGGCGTGCGCGTACCCCTCGGTACCGAAGGCGGTGATCGGCCGGACGCCCGACCGGCCGCCACGTAGGCCGGCGGTGAACTCGGACACGCCGGTGCCGATGCTGGTCACCGCGCCCATGCCGGTGATGACCACCCGGTGGCGCCGTGCGTCGGCGGACGACTGCTGGTTCATCGAACTCCCCCGGAAGCGCTACTCAGCGGGCGCCGGCCTCGGCGACAACGGCATACACGCCCTCGAGGTTGACCATCCGGGCCAGGTCCGCCTGGTCGATGGTGATGTCGAGGGTCCGCTCCAGGGCGGCCAGGATCTCGATCGCGCGCAGCGAGTCGGCGTCGTGCTCCTCCTTGAAGAGGCTGGTGGGGCTGACGTCGGCCGGCTCGATCTCGAGAATCTCGCAGACGAGTTCCTTGATCTGGGCCTTGCGTTCGTCGTCGAGCGTGACGGTAGAACCGGCGCTGGTCATTTTTCCTCCGCATGACTCGGCTGACTCGCCATCTTGTTCGTGACGGAACACAGAAACTCATTCCGCCCGGTGAGTCGAAATCCTCAAACCGCCCGCTATACGTTTCCTATACCGTCGCCGGGCCGGAACGGGCCAGAAAGAGGCGCACGAGAAAATGGATCCGCACAGGTTCCCAGACGGATCTATACGGCCCCTATAAGCTACTCGGCAGTATCTTACGGGCCGGATCATTTGCCCGCTTCCCCAGAGACTGAACTAACGACAAACGATCATGGCCGGGTCAAAAGCGAGCGCCTCGACCGACACCGGGGACGCTCCGCACACCCCGCCGACACACCCGGTCACCCGGCGTCGGTCCATGCCTTCCCGGAAGCTGGCGCTGTTGCGACTTTCCGCAGGCGGTAAGGGGTGGCGGGGCGCGTTGCGGTCAACTGTCCGGCACGGGTCGAAGGAAACCGAGATGCAACAATGTCGCAATACCGCGCGAGGCCTACCCGCCGTGTTTCGAAGATTCCTTCACATTCGCTAGGCCGTGATGTGTCGCTTTGACGTCCGCGACCCGTGCGGCAACTCGCTACCCTTCATGCGCAGGCGGGTGCCAACGCAAACACACGCCTCGGCAACGCTGCCAACCCGCCGGCCCGAGCCGCCCCAAGAGGCGTAACGACCACATTTGTCGGCGGCATCGGACCAAACGCCACTACATTAGTGAGGGCCCGCGTTGACGACGACTCCGGTAAATCGGGCGGCCGACTGGTTCCGGGCATACAAGGACAACACCGGGACCACCGTGCGACTGGTCTGCCTGCCCCACGCCGGCGGGGCACCCACGGCCTTCCTGGGCTGGCAGCCGCTGCTGCCCGACCACGTGCAGGTGCTCGCCGCCTGCTACCCCGGCCGCCAGTACCGACTGCTCGAGCCGTGCCTGCCGAGCATGAATCCCATGGCCGACGCGATCACCGCGGCGATGGCGCCCTACCTCGACCTGCCGATCGCAATCTTCGGCCACAGCATGGGATCGGCGATCGGCTACGAGGTCGCGCTCCGCCTCGAACAGCGGCATGGGGTGCGACCGGTCCAACTCTTCGTCTCCGGCCGCGCCGCGCCACACCGAGTGACACCCACAGCGGTGCACGAAGACAGCGACGCCGCGCTGCTCGCCCAGGTCCGGTCACTCGGCGGCACCGAGTCCGCCGTTCTCGAGCATCCGGAGCTCCGCGAACTGCTGCTGCCGTCGCTACGGGCCGACTACACCTTGATCGAGACCTATCGCCCGGCACCGTCACAAGCGCGGACGGTCGGCGCACCCATCGTCGGGTTCCTCGGGGACACCGACCCGGCCTGCACGCCGGAACAGTTCGACAGCTGGTCGGAGCTGACCACCGACACGTTCGAGTCGCACATCTATCCGGGCGGCCATTTCTTCTTGACGGATCACGAGAAAGACCTCGTTAGCGACATCGCGTCAAGACTGTGAGGCGGCGCCTCCAAACATTCGCTTGTTGGGCGTCCAACGTTGAATCCTGCGGGGGGGACTATGCGGCGAACGGCACAGACAACCTTAGTAACGGTCGATGGTGAATCGCCTACGTCAGGCCAGGCGGAAGGGGGATACCGCGCCAGCCAAGGCGTGCGATTCGCCATCCTGGGACCAGTCGAGGTGTCCATCAACGGCCGCGGGGCCACATTGGACGGTTCCAAACAGCGCACCGTGCTGGCGGCCCTGCTACTGGCCCGGGGAGCGCTGGTCTCCGACGACCGGCTCAGCAGCCTGCTGTGGGGCTGGCAGCCGCCAAACACGATCAACGCCCAGATCTATACATACGTGTCGAGGCTGCGCAAGTACCTGGGCTCCGCGATCGGCATCATCCGACAGCGGCCCGGCTACTACATGCGCATCGGCGCGGCGCACTTCGACTACGACGAGTTCGAGCGGCTCGCGCGCGCTGGACAGGAGGGCCTGCGGACCGGCCAGTTCGGGCCGGCCGCGGAGCGCTTCCGCCGCGCCCTGGCGCTGTGGCGCGGACCGGCCCTGGCCGACGTGACCGAGCACCTCGCCGGCATCGAGCTGCCCCACCTCACCGAGGCGCGGCTAGCCGCCCTGGAGGGGCGGATCGAGGCCGACCTGGCGATGGGACAGCACCACCAACTGGTGCCGGAGCTGACCGCGCTCGTCGCCGAACACCCGCTGCGCGAAGGGCCGCGAGCCCAGCTGATGACGACCCTCTTCCGGTGCAACCGGCAGGCGGACGCCCTCAACGTGTACCTGGAGGGACGTAAGCTCCTCGCCGAGGAACTCGGCGTCGACCCCGGCGCCACGCTGGAGCGGGCGTACCAGAGCATCCTCGCCGGCGATGCCGACGGCCCGACGGCGCGCACCGAGCGAGACCAGATCAACACCGCATCCACCGGCGTCGGCGACGGCTGGGCAGGCACCCGGCCGGAGATGCTTCCGCCCGACCTGACCGACTGCGCCGGCCGCGACGGCGAGCTGCGCAAGGTGCTGCACGCGCTGCGGCCCGACAGTTCCAACCGGCTGGAGACGCCCGCCCCGGTCCTCATCACCGGCATGGCCGGCACCGGCAAAACCGCCCTCGCCGTGCGCGCAGCGCACCTGAGCCGCGAAGACTTCCCGGACGGCCAGCTCTACGTCGACCTCGACGGCATGGGCCCCCACCCCAAAAACCCGTTCGACGTGCTCGGCTGGTTCCTGCGGGCGCTAGGCGTACCAGACGCCGCCGTGCCGCGCACGCTCGACGAACGGATCCAGCTGTACCGCAGCCACCTCTCCCGGCAGCGCATCCTCGTCGTGCTCGACGATGCGGCCAGCGACCAGCAGGTCCGTCCCCTGTTGCCCACCGGGGCACGCTGCGGCGCCCTGGTCACCAGCCGCGCCCACATGATCACGGTGGACGGTGCGCGCGTGGTCACCCTGCATCCGCTGGAGACCACCGAGGCGCTGGAGCTACTCGGCCAGGTCATCGGACCCGACCGGGTCGAACGCGACCTGCTGTCGGCCGCCCGCATCGTCGAGCTCTGCGGCGGGCTCCCGCTGGCCGTACGGATCGCCGGAGTCCGCCTCGCCGCCAAGCCGCAGTGGCCGCTGGAGCGGCTGGCCGCCCGCCTCGCCGAAGACAGCCGGCGCCTAGACGAGCTGCAACGCGGCGACCTCAACGTGCGCACCAGCCTGCAGCTGAGCTACGAGCGGCTCGACGAGGCGGTCCGGCGGATGTTCCGCCGGGTGGCGCTGCTCGGCGTGCCGGACTTTCCGGCGTGGGTCGCGGCCGAGATCCTCGGCCACACCGAGCAGGCGGCCGAGGCGCTGCTGGAGGCGCTCGTCGACGCCCGACTGCTGGAGATCGGCGGGATCGACCCGCGCGGCCGCCCGCGCTACCAGTACCAGACGCTGGTGCGGCTGTTCGCACGCGAGCAGGCCATCCGCGAAGACAGCCGAGACCAGCGGCGCGCGGTCGTCGAGGCGGCCATCGACGCCTACCGGCGGCGAGGCGGCGAGGCGGTCAAACTCCTCGGGCTCACGCCGGCCACCCGGCCACCGGTGGAGACCGCGATGACCTGGATCTCGTCCGAGCGGGCCGCATTGTTCGGCCTCTTTCAGCAGGCGTCCGCCACCGGCCGGCACGCCTCGGCCCGCGACCTGTCCGTGCTCCTGGACGGCTTCGCCGGCATCAACCCGGCCGCCGGCCGGCCTAGGTAGTTGGTGTTAAACGGCGGTTGACCGGGTTCCGGTCGGCCGCCGTTATCTTGTGGGGTGTCGGATCGGCGTGTGCCTGGCGATCACCTTCACCCGACGGGCGGCGGAGGAGCTGCGGCACCGGCTGGACGAGCTGCTCGGCCCGATGCCCGAGGACATCACCTGGCCGAGCACGTCTTCGCCGTGGAGACCGGCCTCTCCTCCGGCCCGGAGATGTGCACTGTCCGCAGAGGGGGCAGGTGGCGCAGACGGTACCGAAGTCGGCGCTGCCAGCACCGCGCCACCGCGGCATCCCGGCCACGTTCCCCATCAGAATCGACCAGGCCGCCAGCCGGCGCAAGAGAAGGTCCCCGGGGGGACGGCTACCGCCCCTCGACCCCACCGTCTACCCGCAACGCCACGCCGTCGAGCACGGCATCAACCAACTCAAACGCCACCGAGCCGTGGCCACCAGATTCGACAAGCTCGCTGTGCGCTACCAGGCCACACTCCACGTCGTCGCGATCAACGAGTGGCTCTGACCCGAACTATCGAAGCGCGGCCTAGGGCCTCACCCGCGATAAAGCCGGCCCCCGCCGATGGTGGCGGGAACCGGCACGGCCGGGCGGGCGTCAGGCGCCGAGGCGCTCGCGGAGACTGCGCGGGCGCATGTCCGTCCACAGCTCGTTGATGACGGCGAGGCACTCCTCGCGGGTGCCCTCGACCGGTATGGCCAGCCAGCCGGCGGGCAGGTCGCGGTCGGCACGGTAGATCGAGTATTGCTCCTCGTCGTTGCGCACCACGCGGTACGTCGGCTCACTGCTGGTCTCGGTGCTCATTTCGGGTTCCTCCTGGGTGGATCTGGTTAGGTGCGTGGCTCGGGCAGGAAGCCGTCGACGGTGACGCCCATGCCGCGGGTGCGGGCCGCGCGCGCCACGTGGTCGGCGAGCGCGATGTCGAGCGCGCCGAGCCCGAACGGCGAGAGCACGGCGATGCGCGACGGGTCGCGCCGCTCTCCCGTGCCCCGTACCAGCTGGCCGATCGTGCCGGTGATGAACTGGCGGTGGCCGGTCAGCTGCTCGGCGAGGTGCAGTGAGGTGCGCTCCCGGAGCACGTGGTCCACGTCGTCCACGTAGTTCTGCACGTCGAGCGTCGCCTCCGCAACCAGGTCGCGCAGCGAGACATGCAGGATCGTGCTGCCCGGCACGAGTACGGACCCGTCCAGGTGCGGGTGGATCGCGGTCGTGGCGAGCGAGATCAGCGGCTGCGCGGATATCGCGGCGGCCGGATCGTCGACAACGCTGATCGTGAGGCCGGGCGCGACCTCAGCGCAGCGGGCGGCGAACGCCTCAGCCCGCGCCGGGTCGGTGTCGAAGAGCGTGATCGCGGCCAGAGAGGGCAGTTCGACCCGCGCGAACCGGAGGATCTCGAGGTTGATGACGCCGCAGCCGAAGAGGGTGATCCCGGTCGGCGGCCGGTCGGCGGTGAGCAGCCCGGCGGCGAGCGCGGCGCTCGCGGCGGTCCGCTTGGCCGAGATCACCGCGCCTTCCAGCAGCGCCTCCGGCCGGCCGGTGCGCATGGAGTTGACCAGGATCGTGGCGCTTGCCCGCTCGATGCCGAGGGCGAGGTTGCCCGGAAACGAGGCGATCCACTTCATCCCCGCCACGCCCAAGCCCTCGCCGGACGGTCCGACGTACGCCGGGAGCCCGATGATCCGGCTACGGTCGTTATCCGGGAAGCGCAGGAACGTCGAGAACGGCACCACGCAGTCGCCCTCATCGTGCCGGCGGTAGACGTTCCGTACGAGCTCGATGATTTCACGCTCGGCGCCGGCCAGCAGCTCGGCGACCTCGGCGTGCCCCAGGATCAACATGCCGCGACCTCGTCGGCGCTGGGATCGTCACTCAACTCCATCGGCTCCTTCCACAGGTGCTGGGCATCTCCGAAGTGGCCACTCACCCACGGATCGGAGTAGATCGTGTCGAGGTATCGATCGCCGCCGTCGGGGAAGATCATGACGCAGGCGGCGCCGGCGGGGATCTCGGGCAGCAGTCGGCCCAGCGCGGCGACCGTGGCGCCGGACGAGCCGCCGGCGAGCACCGCCTCGCGCGCCACCAGCCGCCGGCAGCCCACCACGCAGTCGAGGTCGGAGACGTGCATTACCCGGTCCGGTACCGCCGGGTCGAGCAGCTCCGGCTGGATGGAGGCGCCGTGGCCGGGCAACAGGCGACGGGCCGGAAGTTGTCCGAAGAGGACACTGCCGATCGCGTCGACGGCTACCACCTGGGTCGCCAGCCCGTGCCGCCGGACGTACGCGGCGCAGCCGTTGAGTGTCCCGGTCGTGCTGGTGGCGCAGATCAGGTAGTCGACGTCGCGGTCGAGCGCTTGGTGGATCTCCCGCATCGTCTCCTCATGTGCCCGCGGGTTGAGCGGGTTGGCGTACTGGTTGGGCCAGAACGCGTGCGGCAGCCGGTCCAGGAGTGACCGGACCCGCCGCATGCGCATCGGTAGGTACTCGGCGGTCTCCGGGTCTCGCTCGGTGACCATCTCCACCTCGGCGCCGTATGCCCGCAGCAGAGCCAGGTTCTGCTCGGTGGTCTTGGCGTCGACGACGCAGATGAAGCGCAGGTTGAAGTAGCGGCAGATCTGCGCCATGCCGACGGCGAGGTTGCCCGAGCTGGACTCCACCACCACTGACCGGCCGGGCACCAGCTCGCCGCTGCGCACCTTGCCCAGCAGCATGCTCAGCGCCGACCGGTCCTTGATGCTGCCGCCCGGGTTGAACCGCTCCACCTTCGCGAAGATCCGGACCGGATAGCTGGGGTACAACCGCTCCAGCTCTACCAGTGGAGTAGCGCCGATCGTACCGAGAATTCCTTTGAGGGTTTGCGTGGACACGGAGCGACACCCTTTCGGCGATCTCCAGGATTAGCCAAATTCATCGGCCTATTCGATCGTGCGATGGAGACCATTCAGCGCCCTATACCTGAGCTATACCCGCGGCGCCGCATCGGCACCGGCGGCGGTTTCCGCGAGATGTCCGGCGAGCGCATGCACGGTCGGGTAGTCCCATGGCAGCGTGGGCTCGACCGCGAGGCCGAAGTGCTCCTCGATGTCGCCGCACAGCGTCAGCGCGTAGACCGAGTCGAGGCCGAGCTCGACGAGTTCGACGTCCGGGTCGATGTCGGACGGCTGCTTCTCCAGGAAGTACGCGATCCGTTCGGTCAGCCAGGCGGCGATCTCCGCTTTCTCTGCCATTTGAAGGCTCCTTCGGTTGGTGGGATGCCGGTGCCCGGCGGGACACCGGTCGGCCCCGCCCCGACGTCGGGGGCGGGGCCGGCTGGGTGGGGGCGGGCTGATGTTCGGGGCTCGGTGGTGTTCCGGGCGGGTTGACGCGGTCAGCCGGCCAGCCGCTCGGCGGTCAGGGTGCACGCCCGGCCGTCCGCGAGCCGGTCGGTCAGCTCGGCGCAGAGCCGCTCGTCGACGGTCGCCGTGGCCCTGCGCTGGGCCGGCACCGTGTCGCGGCCGAGGCGGGCGGCGAGGCGGCGCAGCGCGAGACTGGCCCAGGCCGGGTCGGCGAGGAACGAGCCCGGCGGGGCCGCATGCCAGACGCCGACGCACGCCGCGCCGGCCAGGACGCTCGCGTACCGGCGGGCGAGCCCGAAGCCCGGCCGCCCGGCGGTCACCGTCCGCTCCCGGGGCGGCAGCGCGGCCGCGCGGTCGCGCAGCATGTCCAGCTCGGCGACGAGCGCGGCGACCGGCCCGGCCAGCCACGGGTCGTCGGCGACCCGAGGCAGCATCGCGGCCGCCCGCAGTGTGCCAGCGAGGTCGTCGGCGCCGGCGGTCAGCGAAAGGCCGCTGAGGTCGAGCGGCGGCAGCGGGGCGCCGGGCTGGAACAGCGCGTCCGGCGCCGACGCGGTGTCCGGCTGCCATGCGCGGCGGGCCAACACCGGCAGGTACGGCACGATCGAGGCCAGGCAGACCGCCGAGCTGGCGTGCGCGAGGGTCACCACGGGCAGGTCGCGCAGGTGCTTCTGGAAGATGGCGTACTCGCCCTCGCGCAGGTATGACCGGGCGCCGAGTAGCACTGACAGGTCGTACGCGGCGTCCTGCAGCAGCACCGGCACGAAGTACTTCACCGCCGCGGCGAGCGTGACGGTCTGCGAGGTGAGCAGGTGCAGGCCACGCGCGGCGACCGTGGCCAGGCAGTCGGCGGCGAGCAGGTCGGCGAAGACGCCGGCGAGCACCGCGCGGGACTGTGGCAGGTCGGCGAGCGGGCGTCCGTAGAGCCGGCGGGTGAACGCGAAGCGGGCCACGGTTCGCAGCTGGGTGTCCACGACGCCGGTCATCATGCCGGGCAGGACGCTGCGGGTCACCTGGAACGCGCGCATCACGGTCTCCAGGCCGGTGCCCTCCGCGACGCCGGGCGTGCCGAGCACCGCCTCCGGCCGCACCGGGCAGTCGCGAAACTCGACGCCGCCCAGCTGGCAGCCGCGGACACCGGCGGAGTGGTACCGGGGGCCGAACGTGACCCGGTCCGGTGGCAGCTCGGTCCGCTCGACGAGGACGTGCGAGTGGCTCCGGCTGCCGGCCCGCTGGCCGGTGCGGGCGAAGACCAGCAGCGCGTCCGAGCGGCCCACGTTGTTGACCAGGTCCTTGCGGCCGTTGAGCAGCAGGCGGCCGCCGTTCTGGCGGGCGGTCAGCTCGTCCCGGGTGAAGTCGGCGCCGTGCGGCAGCTCGGTGTAGCAGGCCGAGGCACGGCGGCCGGACAGCAACAGGTCGGCGAACGCTCGCTGCTGGTCCGCTCGGCCGGAGATCCAGACCGGCACCGCGGCGATCAGGCTGGTTACGCCGTACCCGATGCCGAGCGCGCTGTCCCGGCGGAAGACCGCGCGGGCGGTGCGCATGAGGTGTTCGGCCGAGGTGAAGCGGCCGCCCAGTTCCACGGGCACGAACTCCGCGTTGAAGCCGTACCGGTGCAGCAGCTCCTCACCCGCCGCGGGCAGCTCGGCGCGCTCGTCGGCGGCGAGCAGTGCGGCGTCGCCGACCGGGTTGGAGGCGTCGCCACGGTCGCCGAGGAGCCGTTCCAGCGCCTCAGGTCCGGTGCTCTCCGCGATGGACGCCGAGGCGTTGGATGTCTCGATCATGCCGGCACCTCCGTCCGGTTTTCGCCGAGGCGGCATGGGAGCAGGGAAAAGAGCATCCGGTCCCGGTGCTGGGCGAGCAGGTGTGGCAGCAGGGCGTCGAGCAGCTCGCCGTCCTCGCCCCCGTCCTCGGACCGTGCCAGCGCCGGCAGCAGGCGGGCCAGCGCGGCCCGCACCCACAGCGCGTCGGCCCAGAGATCGCCGCCCACGGCGTCCCGGTTGTGCCACCACAGGTGCAGGCAGGCGGCCGCGGCGAAGCAGGTGGCGTACCGGCGGGCGAGCTGGAAGTCCTCGGGTGGCACGTCCCGCGCGGCTGGCCGGAAGCCGGTGAGCTCGGCGTGCAGCGCGTCGGCGGCGTCCCGCAGCCGGCCGGCCTGCGCCGCCAGGCCGGCCGGCACGTCTCCCCCGGCCGCCGCGGCGCCGATCGCCTCGGTGAGCGCGGGCAGGCCCTGCACGACGCTGGACCCGATGCGGGAGAGGAGCGCCAGTCGGTCGCCGTCGATCCGCGGCAGGGCGGTGGTGAGGGTCGCCGCGGCGGCCAGGCCGTCCGCATCGACCGTGCCGGCCCAGTACGACCGGTACAGCTGCGGCAGCTGGTTGACGAGGGAGTTGAGGTTGACCAGCGTGTTGCCGTCGAAGATGCCGACGATGCGGTGGTCGCGGTCGACCTTCTGGAAGCCTTCCCCGCCCACACCCGTCACGCCGGTCAGCAGCGCCCGCGCGCCGAGCACCTGGGCCAGCGACGCGATGGTCCGGTCGGTGCGGGTCGGCACGAGGTACTTAACCACCGCCGAGGCGACGCTCAGCTCCCCTGGCAGGGCCTGGATGCTGCGGGTCGCGAGCAGGGCAAGCGCCTCGACGACCAGCGTGTCCGCGTACGCCTCGGCGAGTGTCCGGGCGGCGTGCGGCAGGTCGACCAGGCGGCGGTCGTACAGCTCGTGCCCGAGCGCGAAGGACGTGGCGATGCGCAGGGCCCGGTCCACGCAGCCCAGCGACATGCCGGCGCAGAGGGTACGGGTGATCTGGAAGCTCTTGAGAGCGACCTCAAGCCCGGCGCCCGGCTGCCCGACGACCGCGTCGGCCGGCACCAGGGCGCCGTCGAACGCGATGCCGCTGATGTCCGCGCCGCGCACGCCGTGCAGGACCCCCTTCGGCAGGCACCGGTACGCACGCTCGGGCAGTCCGGCCTTGTCGACCAGCACGAGGCTGAAGCCGCGCGGGCCGCCGGACGGGTCGGTACGGGAGAGCACGCAGAGCAGGTCCGCCCGGGTGGCGTTGTTGATCAGCCACTTCTCCCCGTCGAGGCGCGACCATCCGCCGTCGCTTGGGGCGGCGGTCAGCTCGCCGGCGAGCAGGTCGCTGCCGTGCCGCCGCTCGGTCAGCGCGAACGAGACGACCGCGCCGTCGAGCACCCGCCGGGCCAGCTCCTTGGCCTGTGCTGGCGCGCCGGCCAGCCAGACCGAGACCGCGCCGAGGTACGTCTTGCAGTGGGCGATCGTGACGGTCAGGTCGCGCCGGGACAGCACCCGGATGACCTGCAGCAGGTCTTCGGCGCCGGTGAGGTCGCCGCCGAGCTCGGCCGGTACGTAGGTGCGGTGCAGGTCGAGCTCGTCGAGGCGCCGACAGGCCGTGACCGGGAACTCTTCACGTTCGTCGACGGCCAGGAGGGCGGAGAAGGAGAGCGGGGTAGCCGGATCGGCGGGATCGCCGAGCTCCCGTTCCAGCCGCTCCATGATCGCGAGGTGCGTTCCAGCGGTCATGGCCTTAGTCCGACATCGCCACCAGGACACGGCGGGGGCCGGTGAACGGCCGGCGCCCGTGGCCTACCAGGATGTTGTCGATCAGTAACAGGTCGCCGGCGTGCCAGTCGACGTCGACGGCGACCTCGAGGCCGCGGTCGCGGACCTGGATCACGTACTCGTCGGGGATCGGGTTGCCGTCGGCGAACGTCACGTACTGCGGCAGCTCGTCCTTGGGCAGGATCTGCGCCAGCGCCGACGCGGTGTCCTCGCCGAGCGCGGCAGGGTGCCACTGGTCGGCTTGGTTGAACCAGACCTCGACGCCGGTCACCGGGTGGTTGATCGTGGACGGCCGGAGCTGGCTGACCCGCAGGCCGCCGTCGGGCCGCCACTCGAACGTCGCGCCGGTCTCGGTCAGGTACCGCTCGGCCTCCTCGCGCGAGTCGGTCTCGAACGTCTGCTGCCAGCTGTTGCCGAAGCCGCGGCCGCCGTGCAGGTTTTGTCGGTAGCAGATGCCGTCCGCGAAGGCCTCGCGCACCTCGGGGTCGAGCGCGGCCAGCCAGGCCTCACCGTCGACCACGGGGGTGGCGCCCCCGGTCTCGGGCGCCACCTCGCAGTAGAACATCAGGCGCGACGGCCAGGCGTGCGCATACGACAGCTCGTTGTGCATCGAGATCGTGTACTCGGCCGGGTACTCGGTCGAGGTGTACACGTTGTCGCCGACCTTGGTGCGTGGGGTGTTGCCGTGCACATAGGCCAACCGGTTCGGCAACGCCTTGTCGTACACCTCGGTCAGCCGGTCCGGCGGCACGCCGAACCCGCGGAACACGAGCGCCCGCTCGCTCACCAGCAGCTCGTCAACCTTCGCCTGGTCGGAGAGGAACTCGACGAGGCCGTCAACGGTGGCTTTCGCGCCGATGTCCAGTGGCCGCAGTTCCGTCGGCGACCAGCGATCCGCTGCCATGAGGCGCTCCCATCACGATCGGGCACGGGTCCAACCCGTCAGGTCTGCGCAATCGTGTGGCGGGCACCTATACGGGAGCTATACCGCCACCGGCGGTGCGAACCTGTTCGCGGGGCGGCGCCACGACCCGCGTGCGACGCCACGGCGCCCACCAGTTCCAGCGGCCGAGCAGGGTCATCGTCGCCGGCACCAGCAGGCATCGCACGATCGTGGCGTCGATGAGGATCGCGACGAAGAGGCCGACGCCGATCTGCTCGATGTCGCCGAGGCTCGCCGCGCCGAAGCAGCCGAACACGATCATCATCAGCAGCGCCGCCGAGGTGACGATGCCGCCGGTGCGCTGCAGGCCGCGCCGGACGGCGACGTTCGTCTCCATCCCCGAGTCGACGTACTCCTTGATCCGCCCGAGCAGGAACACCTCGTAGTCCATCGAGAAGCCGAACGCGAACGCGAACACCGTGACCAGCAGGTACGGCGTCAGGCCGCCGATCGTGAGCGTATCCAGCGGACCGGCGAGGACGCCGTGCTGGAAGATCAGCGTCAGCACGCCGTACGTGGCGCCGAGCGAGAGCACGTTCATCAGTACCGCCTTCAGCGGCACCAGCAGCGACCTGGTCATCAGCAGCATCAGCACCAGCATCGCGCCGAGGGTGACCGCGATCGCGGCGGGCAGCCCGCGGTAGATGCGGCCGAGCAGGTCGAGCAGGATCGCCGCGTCGCCGGTGACCCACGACTCCCCACCGGTCGGCCGGTCGGCCCGCATCCGCAGCACCAGGTCGCGCGCGGCCTCGTCCTGACTGTCCCCGCGTACGTCGAACGCGACGCTGGACAGCCCGGGCGCCTCCGCCTCCGCCTGCCCGACGCGGGCGACCTCGGCGTCGCCGCTCCACTTCTGCGCCCAGCCCTGCAGCGTCCCCGGGTCGGTGCGGGCAACCACGCGTACGGCCGGGAATGTGGTCTCGCCGAAGCGCTCGGCGAGCTCGTGCGAGACCCGTACCGACTCGATGCTCGTCGGCAAGCCGGCCAACTGCGGCAGCCGCGGCTCTACGGTGGCCAGTGGTGCGGCGAGGAGCAACAGCAGGCCGGTGGTGACGATCACGACGGCGCGCGGCGAGCGCTGAGACATCCGCGCCAGGCGGGCGAAGAAGCCGCGCTCCACGTCCCCCTCGCTGGCCCGGCGCCGCATCCGCTCCGACGGTTTGATCCGCTTGTGGAAGACGCCCAGCAGCCCTGCGGTGAACGTCAGTGCGGCGACCAGCGCCAGCAGCGCGGCGGAGATTCCGGCGGCGCCCATGGCCTGCAGCCGCGGCATGTCGAAGAGCAGGAGGCCGCAGAGCGCGAAGACAATAGTCAGGCCGCTGAAGCTGACGGTCCGGCCGGCGGTGGACCATGCCTTGGCGACCGCCGTGTGCGGGTCGTGCCCGCGGGCCAACTCCTCCCGGTAGCGGGCAACGAGCAGAAGCCCGTAGTCGATGGACAGGCCGAGGCCGAGCAGCACCACGACGCTGAGGACTGTGATGTCGAGGTCGACGAACCTGGAGAAGACCAGCAGGCCGACGAGCGCGCCGGTCATCGTGGCGATCGTGGCCAGCACGGGTACGGCCGCCGCGACGAAGCCGCGGAAGACGAAGACCAGCAGGATCAGGGTGAGCGCCAGCGAGAGCCCTTCCGCCCGGACCAGGTCGTTCTGCGAGGCGCCGCCAGCCTGCCGGGGCACGATGTCGGCGCCGCCGAAGCTGACCTCCGCGCCCGGCACCGCGTCGGCCAGGGCGCGGAAGCGGTCCTGCGCGGCGTTCAGCGCGTCGGTCTCGGCGTCCCTTTCGGGCTGTTCGAACCGGTCGAGCATCACACCGATCCGCACCGCGCGGCCGTCCGCCGCGGCGACCGGCTGGTCCACCCGCTGTACGCCGGGGATCGCCGACACGTCGGCGCTGGCCCCGGCGACCGCGTCACGGACGTCGGGACGGCTCGGGTCGATGCCGTCGACGAGCGTGACCATCCGCAGCCCGTGGTCCGCCTCGGCCCGGACCACCCGCTGGGCGTCGTCGGACTCGGTGCCCTGCACCGCGCGGGTCGTGGTGACCTTCGTGATCACCGGCCCGGCCGCGGCCACGCCCGCGACCATGATGAGGAGCCAGCCGATCAGCACCGCCCAGCGGTACCGGAAGCAAAACGCACCAATCCTCGCAACCATGCTCCCCAGGATGTCCGAATCACGAGCCGATGTCGGTAACGCCCACCCCCGACTTTGTCTGGGCATTAGCTGCCAGTTTCGCGCGGGTCCCAGCCGGGTGGTCCGGGTGCACCGGAAGTCCCTATCGTTGTGGGGTGACGCCCGACCGCTTCGCCGTCTCCACGCCGGTCATCGCCCGAGGTAGTCCGCGTCGCCTGCTCGACCCGCTCGCGATCATCAACGCGCAGTCCTGGGCCCGCGCGCTGCGCGCTGCAGCTCACTTCACGGCCGGCTTCCCGTTCGCGGTGATCACCGCGGCGATTGTGGTGACGCTGACCGCGCTGGGCGTGGTGCTGTGGCCAGTCCTGCTGTGGGCCAACCGGCTATTCACCTGGCTGCAGCGAGCCCGCTTCCGGCAGTGCCTCGGTGTCACGATTCCGCCGCCGCCGCGCGCGTTCCAGGGGAGCAACCGGCTGTCCCGGATGTTTGCCGAGATGCGTGCGGCCGCCACCCTGCGCCAGCTGGGCTACCACCTGATCGCGTCGCTGACCAGCACGATCGGCTTCGCGGTGGTGCTGGTCGGCTGGTCGCTCGGCGTGCCGCTGGCGCTGGTCGTCGCCTACGCCTGGACCCTGCCGGAGGTCAACGCGCTCGGCTGGTCCATGCACTCCCCCCTCATCCTGCTGGGGTTGACCGCCGCCGGACTGATTTTGTGCCTGGGCGCCCGCTCGCTGCTCGGCGCGATCGCGGCGGCCGACGCCGCCGCGGCGGCGGCCCTGCTCGGCCCGAGCCGCACCGAGCGGCTGCGGCACCGGGTCGCCGAGTTGACCGAGACCCGCGCCGGCCTGGTCGACGCCGCCGACGCCGAGCGCCGCCGGATCGAGCGCGACCTGCACGACGGCGCGCAGCAGCGGCTTATCTCCCTCGCGATGAACCTCGGCCTGCTCCGCAAGAGCGCCGCCGACCTGCCGCCCCCGCTGCACGAGGCGATCGTCCAGGCGCACGGCGACGCCAAGCTGGCCCTCGCCGAACTGCGTCGGCTGGTCCGTGGGCTGCACCCGGCCGTGCTCGACGCGCGTGGGCTGGATGCGGCGCTCTCCGGGATCGCCGCGAGCTCGCCGATACCGGTCAACCTCCGCGTCGACGTGCCGCGACGGCCGGCACCGGCGATCGAGGCCGTGGCATACTTCGTGGTGTCCGAGGCGCTGACCAACGTTGCCCGACATGCCGAGGCGCGTTCGGCGGACGTACGAGTGTGGACCGAGGGCGACCGCCTGCACGTGGTGGCCAGCGACGACGGGCGGGGCGGCGCGTCGGTTGACGGCGGGAGCGGCCTGCGCGGGTTGGGCCAACGCGTCTCTACTGTGGATGGAAAGCTGTGGATCGAGAGCCCGCCCGGAAAAGGCACCACGATCACGGTGGAGCTGCCGTGCGCGTCGTGATCGCGGAGGACTCCGTACTGCTACGGGAGGGCCTCGCCCGTCTGCTCGCCAGCTCCGGCGCGGAGGTGGCCGCCGCCGTGGGCGACGCCTCCGAATTGCTCGCGGCGGTCGGCAAGCACCAGCCCGACTTGGCCATCATCGACGTGCGCATGCCGCCCACCTTCACCGACGAGGGCTTGCGGGCCGCGCTTGAGCTACGCAGCCAGCACCCCGACACGTCCGTCGTGATCCTCTCCCAGTACGTGGAGGAGCGGTTCGCCACGGAACTGCTGTCCCGCTCCACCGATGGCGTCGGCTACCTGCTCAAAGACCGTGTGGCCGACGTCGACGAGTTCCTGGACGCACTGTGGCAGGTGGCCGCCGGCGGCACCGTCTTCGACCCCGAGGTGGTCGCCCAGCTGCTGATCCGCTCCCGGGGCACCCCGCTGGCGCGGCTCACCCAGCGGGAGGCGGACGTGCTGGCCCTGATGGCGCAAGGCCGGTCAAACTCGGGGATCGCCGAGTCGCTCCAGATCACTGAGAGCACGATCGCCAAGCACGTCAACGCGATCTTCACCAAGCTCGACCTCCCGGGCGCCACCTCCGACCACCGGCGAGTGCTCGCCGTGCTGAGCTACCTGCGCGGCCAGCCATGACACCGTGGCGGATCGCCGGCGCCGCGCTGACGGCGTTGACCCTGGCCGCGGGCAGCGTCTCGGTCTGGTCGTGGCTGGCCCGCCAGAACGAGACCCGACGCACCGCGTACGACCGCCCGCCCACCGCACTCACCGTGGACCTGGCCGGCGGCGACGTCACGATCGTGCCCGGCCCACCCGATCGGGTGACGGTGGAAAAGCGGCTCACCTGGTCGTACGGGCGACCTAAGGTTGACGAGTCGTGGCAGGGCTCAGCTCTGACCATCGAGGCCAACTGCGACAAGAAGCCACGGCTACCCGGCTGCGCGGTCGACCTCAGCATCGAGGCCCCACCCACGGCGATGATCCAGGTCCGCACCGGCGACGGCGCCATCACCATCCAGGACCTGAAAGGCGACCTCGACCTTGACACCCGCTCGGGTGCCGTGCGCGTCAGCAACTCCCAGGGCAAGCTGCGAGTCGTCTCCGGCGACGGCGACATCACCGGCACCGGCCTACGCTCATCCGACGTGGCCGCCGAGGCCGGCAACGGCGCCGTAGACCTCACCTTCCTCGCTCCCCCGAACGCGGTGCGCGCCCTACTGACCAACGGCGACGTGACGGTCGCGGTGCCACTCGCCGACGCGTACAACGTGAATGCCAGCACCCGCTCTGGCAGCCGCGCCATCACCGTCCGCGAAGGCACCGGCTGGCCCCGCGTAATCGACGTGGAAACCGACGACGGCAACGTCCGCGTCGGCTACGGCGCCCCCTAAAAATTGAGGTACCGCGGCGTCCGCTGTGGTCCAGACCGTTGCTCCCACGGTCTCACCGTCCGCGACCCACCCCTCGATCAGCCAAGATCATGCCTGGGCGCATCGGTGTGCCCAGGTCAAGAGGCCACAGCGGGGGCTTGAAGCAAAGCGGGCCTCAGTCAGGTTTCGATCAGGCGGGTGCCGGCCTGGCCGCGCACGGTGGGGCTCAGCACGGACACCACGACCAGCAAGATCATCACCGAGCTCAGGGCCAGCACCGACGCGGCGACGGACAGGCTGCTCAGCAGGAAGCCGGCCAGCAGCGGGCCGGCGAAGTTGGTGCCGGTGCCGAGCAGCATCGCCACGCTGCCGGCGCGGCCCATCAGGTGGTCCGGGGTGGAGCGGACCAGGTAGACGCCGCCCACGACGTTGAAGACGCCGCCGATGTAGCTCATCAGGGTGAAGAGCAGGCCGAGCAGCCATGGGTCGCGGGTGAACGCGATCAGCGGCATGACCAGCGCCCAGCCGGCGAGGCCACCGACTACGATCCCGCGCAGGTCGAGCCGGCGCATGAACCATGTGCCGTGCAGGGCGCCGAGCATGCCGCCAACACCGCTCACGCCCAGGATCAGGCCGACCGCGAGCGTGGAGCCGTTGTCCTCGCGGATCACCGCCATGACCGCGTAGGCCAGGCCCTCGAACGGCATGTTGCTGACCGCGATGAAGATGAGCACGGTACGCAGAAACGGCTGCTGCCACACGTACCGCAGGCCAGCGGCCAGGTCGGACCACATCGAACCGGACGACCGTGGGGCGTCCGCGTGGGCCTGGAACGGACGACGGATGAACAGCAGCGCAACCAGCGACACGAGGTGGGTGAGCGTGGTGGTGAGGAACGGCACCCAGCGACCCACCTCGAAGAGCGCGCCGCCGGCCGGCCGGCCCAGCAGCATCGCACCGCGCTGCCGTGCCTCGTTACGGGACAGAGCCAGCGGCAGCTGCGCGGGCGTGACCAGGTGACGTACGGCCGAGCGCTCGGCCAGCTGGTAAAGCAGCGCGAGGCTGGACTGTACGAAGGCGATCGCGACGAGCTGCCAGAGCCATACGTGGCCGAGCAGCACGGCGGCCGCGACGCTGCCAGTGCTGAGCAGGCAGCCCGCCTCGCACCAAATCATCAGCCGCCGGCGGTCGACGCGGTCGACGAGCAGGCCGCCGGGAAGCTGGACGACCAGCATCGGCAGCAGGGCGGCGGTGCCGACCAGGCCAGCGCCGGTGTACGAGCCGGTGTCCCACAGGATCAGCAGGGGGTATGCCAGCGCGGTGACCCGCGCGCCGAACACTGTGAGCCCGGCGCCGACCCACAGCAGCAGGAAGTCGCGGTTGCGCCGCAGCGGTGGTGGATCCGCCGGTGGTGCCGGCGGATCCGTTGGGGTGATGCCCGTGGTGGTCAACTCAGCTCCCCGCCCTGCACCACTCGAGCACCGCCATGGCGCTGTGCAGCTTGTTTTCCGCCTGGTCGAAGGCGATGCTGGCCGGGCCGTCGAGCACCTCGGCGGTCACCTCCTCGCCGCGGTGGGCGGGCAGGTCGTGCAGAAACACCGCCTTGGGGCTGCGCTCCCAGAGACCGGTGGTCACCTGGAACGGCCGGAACACGTCCCGCCAGTGCGGGTCGGGCTTGGTGGTGCCGGTGGTCTGCCAGCGAGTCGTGTAGATCGCGTCGATGTCAGCGGGTAGGTCGGCCATGTCGTGCCGCTCGACCACCCGCGACCCCGCGCGGGCGGCCTGGGCGGTCGCGATTGCCAGCACCTCGAGCGCTAGGCCGTATCCGGGTGGCGTGCGCAGGTGCAGTTCGGTGCCGGGATACCGGCTGAGCCCCAGGGCGATCGCGGCCGCGCTGTTGTTGCCCTCGCCGAGATACAGCACGCGCAGCCCGTCGACCCGGCCGAAGTGGCGCAGCAGCGTGGTCAGGTCGGCCAGGCCCTGGGTCGGGTGCTCGTCCGCGGTCATCGCGTTGATCACCGACATGCGCGGCTGGTCGGCGTAGGTGCGCAGCTCGGCCGGGTCGGCGGCGGTCCGGGCGACCAGCAGGTCGACCATCCGGGCGAAGACTCGACCGGTGTCGGCCAGGGTCTCGCCGGTGTTCGTTTGCAGGTCGTCCGGGCCGTACGTGATCACCTGCGCGCCCAGCCGCATCGCGCCCGTGGCGAACGCGGTCCGGGTGCGGGTCGAGGTCTTGCGGAAGTACACCCCGGCGATCTGGCCGGCGAGCGGCTGTGGCCGGCCAGCGGTACCCGCGCTGAACTGCGCTCCGCGTTCGACGAGGTGCCGCAGCTCCGCGTCCTCGAGATCGGTGAGCGAGATGAGATGCCGCACCATGGCTGCCCTCCTGCGTTGCGACCGCAGCGCGGTCAGTACCCGAGTTCCGTCTGTCCCTGGCGGACGCCGAACTGCCGCCCCTCCTGACGGCCGATCGCGAGGCCGACCGCCTTGTGCACCTCCTTGCCGGAGTCCGCGTTAGTGAGCACCACGAAACCGGCACCACTGTGCACGCGGCCCAGCAGCATGGCGCGGTAGCCGACCGACTCGCCGACGTGGCCGTACTCGACCTCCGTCCCGGTATCGTCGACCGAGGTGCCGAGGCCGTAGAGGGCATCGGCGTGCACCGCGGTAAGCAGCTCCGCGGCCCGCTCGCAAGGCAGCAGCGACGACTCGCCGAGGTACGCCCGGCGCACCTCCGCGAGCAGCCGGGCCAGGTCGGGCGCGCTCGCCCACAGGCCGGTCGACGCAAGGACCGGCTTGACCCGCCAGCCACCCGGCACCGGGTTGCCGTCCTCGTCGTGGCCGACCGCGACCGGAACGCCGGCGGTGGCCGGGAAGTCCTGGTCAAAGCTTGTCGCCGGCATGCCGATCGGGTCGAAGACCAGCTCCCGCATCAGCTCGTTGAACGGCTGACCGGTCAGGTCGCGCAGGACCTGCTCGACCACCCAGTAGTGCCCGTTGCTCTTGCGGAATGTGGTGCCCGGCGCAAGCTCGACGCTCAGCTGCGGGGTGCCGGCCGTGGGCGAGCCGCGCAGCAAGTCGAGCAGCGTCGGTGCCGCCTCGCCTGGCTGATAGCCGCTGTTGCGGACCACGGTCAGGCCGGCGACGTGGCTGAGCAGATGGCGCAACGTGACGTCGCCGGTGACACCCTCAGCATGCTCCAGCCGCCACGAGGTCAGGTACTCATTGACGTCGGTGTCGATGTCGAGCCGGCCGGCCGCGGCGAGCCGCAGCACGCCGTAGGCGGTGACGTGCTTGCTCACCGAGCCCACCTGGAAGATCGTCTCCGGCGTCACCGGATCGCCGCCGTCGGCTCGGAGCGTGCCGTGCGCCTCCGTGGAGACCAGCTCGCCGTCTCGCATCACCGCGACGCTCGCACCCGGCACGTGGTACTTGTCCATGCTGGGCCGCAGCGCCAGCGGCGCGGCGCCGCCGGCGGGTGGCCCGGCGGACTCCACCAGCGTGGTGACCGCCGCGATCGTCGCCTCGGCGACCGCCCGGACAGTGGCCTCCTCGTAGCGTTGGCCGGAGTAGGTCCAGTGCATGAAGAGCTGGTGGTCGTGCACTCCGGCGGTGATCTGGATCGGGTGGCTGCGCGGCCGGTCCGGCTCGTGCCGGCTGACCAGCTGCTGCGGCGGCAGGCTGAACCGCGGCCCGGCGGGACGGCCGCCGTCCGGGCCCTTGCCCGACGGGGTGCCGACGGCGCGGTGCCCGGTGTAGTTGACCAGGATCTGTGGCGGCGGCAGCTCGTCCAGCGCGGCGGTGAGGTCCGGGTCGGGCGAGAGGTAGCGCAGCATGCCGTACCCGATGCCGCGGTCCGGGATTGCGCGCAGCTGGTCCCGCACCGAGCGCAGCACCGCGTCCGGCTCGCCCCGTGTCGGCAGCCACAGCGACACCGGGTACAGGCTGGTGAACCAGCCGACGGTGCGCGAGGTGTCGACGTCGTCGAAGAGCGGCTCGCGGCCGTGCCCCTCGATGTCGAACGCGGCCCGGTTGCCGCCGGCCCAGGCGGTGACTGCCATGGCGAGCGCGGTGTAGACCACCTCGTCCGGCCGGGCCTGGCCGCCGGCCGGCAGGTCGTGCGTGAGCGCGGCGGTCAGGTGCCGTGGCAGCGTGACCGTGACCGTATGAGTGTCCGCCGACGTGTCCGCGCCGTCCGGGTGGTCGACCGGCAGCTGCAGCGCCGGCATCCGGTTGAGCCAGAACGGCACCTGAGCGGCGAGCCCGCCGTCGGCCACGTGCGCGGCCAGGCGGCTGGCCCACCGGCGGAACGACGTGGTCGGCGGCGGCAGCTCGACCGGGCGGCCGGCCTCCAGCGCGGCGTACGCGTCGTTCAGGTCGGCGACCAGGATCGACCAGGAGACGATGTCGACCGCGAGGTGGTGCACGGACAGCAGCAGCCGGTCGCCGTCGTCGGTTGCGCCGGGCAGCAGCGTGGCAAGCATCATCCTGCCGGCGGCGATGTCGTGCCCGTCGGCCGCCTCGTCGACGATCCGGCGGACCGCTGCTTCGCGCTCCTCCGTGCTCTGCCCGCTGAGGTCGACGACGCGCAGCGCAGACGTGGTGTCCGCAATGGACGCGTCGTCGCCGTTGACGCGCAGGCGCAGCGAATCGTGGTGGTCGGTGAGTGCGCGCAGCGCGGCACCGAGCAGCTCCGGGTCGGCGGCCGGTCGCACCTCGAGGAGGGCGGCCTGCACGTACCGGTTGGCGTTACCGGGGAGCGTGAGGAACCGGCGCTGGATCGGGGTCAGCATGGTCGGTCCGGTGCGCTCGTCATCCGGCTCGGCCGCCGGCGGCGCCTGCGCCGGCTGCGCGGCGGGTGGGTCCAGGGACATCTCATCGAGTACGGCGGCTAGTTCGGCGATCGTCTCGTGCTGGTACATGTGCGCGACGGTGAGGTCCAGACCCGCCTTACGGGCTGCGGCGAGCACCTGGATCATCAGGATCGAGTGGCCGCCGAGCGCGAAGAAGCGGTCGTGCACGCCGACCCGCTCGAGCCCCAGCACCGTGCACCAGATCTCGGCGATCGCCGTCTCCGTCGGCGTGCTCGGACCGATGAACTCTGGACCGGTGGACGCCGCCTCGGTGGGGTCGGGCAGCGCCCGGCGGTCTACCTTGCCGTTGGCGGTGAGTGGGATCTGCTCGATCGGCACGTACGCGGTGGGCAGCATGTACTCGGGCAGGCGGGCTCGGCTGTGCTCGGTCAGCGCGGCCACTGAGAGCTCGCCGCCGTCGCCGGCCGGGACGCAGTACGCGACCAGCTGGATCTCGCCGTTGCCCGTGTCGCGGGTGACAACGACCGCGTCCCGCACCGCCGGGTGCGCGACGAGCACGGTCTTGACCTCGCCGAGCTCGATGCGGTAGCCGCGGACCTTTACCTGGTCGTCGAGGCGGCCGAGGAAGTCGACTGCGCCGCCGGGCAGCATCCGGACCAGGTCGCCGGTGCGGTACAGCCGCGTGCCCGCGTCCTTGGTGAACGGGTTGGGCAGAAACCGCTCGGCGGTGAGGTCGGGCCGGTTGGCGTAGCCACGGGCCACGCCGGTGCCGCCGACGTACAGCTCGCCGGGCACGCCCACGGGTACCGGCCGCATGAGGTGGTCCAGCACGTACATCGTCATACCGGGCAGCGGGCGCCCGATAGGGACGATGTCGGCCGGCGGCGCGGACGAGACCGGCTGGATGCAGGTGCCGACGGACGCCTCGGTGGGGCCGTACTCGTTGATCAGCTCGGCCGTGCTGTCCAGGGCTCGCCACCGCTCCAGCGTGCGCCGGGTGAACGCCTCGCCGGCCACCACGATCACCGGCGCGAGGCCGCTGGCCTGTGCCGGGCTCAGCTGGTGGCTGAGCACGTCGAGGTGGCCCGGGGTCAGCTTGATGAAGCTGAACGGGCCGGTCCGGGCCAGCCACTCGCCGAGGTCGTCCAGGTCGCTGCTTGCCGGGAACAGGTGCACCGTCTGGCCGGTGACCAGCGGCCCGTACAGGTTGGGCACGGGCAGGTCGAAGGCGATCGACGAGAACAGCGGCGCGCCGCTGGTGCCCCGGCCGGCCAGCTCGGCGGCCGCCCACTGGATGTGGTTGGCGAGGCCGCGGTGTGGCACCTGTACGCCCTTCGGCCGCCCGGTGGAGCCAGAGGTGTAGATGACGTACGCCAGCTCGTCGAGGTCGGAGCCGCCCTCGACCGGGGTGGCTGGGCGTGCCGCGATCTCCGCGGCGGCGGTGTCCACCCGGACCACCGGCCCGTCGAACGCGCCGGCGATCTCATCGGCGTGGCGGGACTGGGTGACGACCAGCGCGGCGCCGGCGTTGTCCAGCATGTGACGCAGTCGGTCGGCCGGGTGCGACGGGTCGAGCGGCACGTACGCGGCTCCGGCCTTCCAGACGCCGAGCAGGGCCGCCACAAGGTCGGCGCTCCGGTCCAGCAGCAACCCGACCACCGGCTGCGCGCCGGCCTCGCGGCGCACGCCGTTGGCGCGCAGGTGGTGCGCGTACCGGTTGGCGAGCGCGTCCAGCTCCGCGTAGGTGACCCGGCGGTCGGCGGCGTTGACGGCCGTCGCGTCGGGGGTGGCGGCCGCCTGCGCTTCGAACATGTCGAGGACAGTGCGGGTGACCGGCGCCGGGCTGGTGCGGTTGTAGTCCATGAGCAGGCGGCGCAGCTCGCCGTCGGGCAGGAACGCCGCGCGGGCGTCGCCGTCCGCGTCCGCGGCCATGGACTCCAGCACTGCGCGGTACATCGAGGCGAGCCGGTCGGCGTTGACTCGGCTGATCGCCCGCCGTTCCATGGTCAGGATCAGCCCGCCGCCGACCGCCGCGACGGCGAGCGGGAACTCGCTGGCACCGTCGCCGAGGCCGTTTTCGACGTCGATGAGGTCGGTGTCGACCTCCTCGAAGTCCTCCTGGTAGCTGAACCGCACGTCGTACAGGCGCTCGCCGCCGGCCAGCTCGCGCTGGATTACCGGCATCGGGAAGCGCCGGTGCGGCCAGGCCGCGGCCTCCTGCTCGTACACGGCGCGGATCAGCTCCGACCAGGTGCGGGCGGTGCGGTCGAAGCCGAACGGGAGGATGTTGAGGTACATGCCGTAAACGCGGTCGGCGCCGGGTGCCTCCGGCCGGGCGCTGAAGACGAGGCCGGTGTGGAAGCGTTCGGCCTCGGTCAGCCGGGACAGCACGGTGAGGTGTGCGGCGTGCAGCACGGCCTTGAGCGAGGCCTGCGTCGTCGAGGCGAGCGCGCGCAACTCCCGCTCCAGGTCGCCCCAGGGTACGGTCACCGAGAACGAGCCGGTGCCCTCCTCGTCGCCCCAGCCGGCCGGCAGCCGCATCGGGTCGTGGTTGTCCACGACGGATCGCCAGTGTTCACGGTCGGCGGTTGAGGCGATTGCTCGCTGCTCGGCGGCGATGAAGTCGGCGTATCGCACGGGCGGGTGCTCGTACGGCCGCAGCGGCTCACCGTCGCGGCTGCGGGCGTAGTCGTCGAGCATCTCGACGAGCATCGCTCGGTGGCTCCAGCCCTCGGTGACGGGGTGGCAGACCGCGACGGTGAGCCACCACGTCTCGTCGGTCTCGACGTGCACGGTGAGCCGCATCAGCGGCGCGACCGCGACATCGAAGGGGTCGTTCTGTTCCCGCGCGGTGTAGTCGCGGACCTCCCGCTCTCGCTCGGCCGGGCTGAGCCCGCGCAGGTCGCGCACGTTGATCGGGATCTCGACGTCGCCGTGTACGAGCTGCATCGGCTCCGAGTAGCCGGTCAGGTGCAGGGAGGTGCGCAGCAGCTCGTGCCGGTCGGCGGCGATACCGGCGGCGGCTCGCAGGGCGGGCAGCGAGAACGCCCGCCCGTCGCGGAGCCGGAATGAGGTGACCACGTGGTACGCGTTGCGCTGCCGGTCGGCGAGCATCTCCACGACCATGCCGGCCTGTACGCGGGACAGCGGGTACGCGTCGACGACGCCGGCGGGCAGCAGCTCCCGGTCGGCTGCGGAGATCAGCTCGAACGGCGCGACGGCGGGCACCTGTGTCGACGTGCCGTGCCGCTCGGCCAGCAGCTCGACGAGGCGGGCCACGGTGCGGCCGGTGAGC
>NZ_VSFA01000038.1 GCF_008119785.1 Micromonospora sp. MP36
TCTTGAAGATTCAGTGGTCGTAGGCAGTGAGAGATCGCTTGACCGGGGCGTCGATGTTCCAGTTGTGCCAGATGGCGGCGGTCAGGGCCAAGAGGCGTTGCGCGACCCGGACGAACACGCCTGCCAGCGTTCGTCCGCCGTGGGCTTCCAGGTCGAGTTGGCCTTTCAGGGTGTCGAACACCGCCTCGACCCACTGCCGGACGCGGGCGAGTTTGCCGAACCGGGTGGGTTCGCCCTTGCGGTCGCGTGTCCAGATCAGCGTCCACGAACAGCTCCAGCAGCTCGACGTCGGGGTAAGCAACGCCGATCTTGGATACCCTCACCACGTCTACCCGGCAGCGACCGCCGGGTCGGACACCGCCACCGACCACATCACCGTCCTGGACGCGGCGTTGGAACAGATCCCGGACGCCCGTCTCGGATGCGCAGCGCCGCCCGCCAGTAGGCGAGATGCGGCCGTAATGGTGGTCAGGGCCGGCAGATCAGGCCGATGCGATGCAGAACATCACGCTTCTACCGCCGGACTGTATCGTATGACGTAGTAGAGGAGGTGTCGCGTGGTGCGTCGTGCGGACCAGTTGGCGTGGGGAAACCCGCCGCTGCTGATTCTCGGCAGCCTCGCGGGCGGGCCGAAGCACGGGTACGCGATCGTGCAGGACGTCCTCGAGCAAGCGGGGATCGAGCTGGGGCCGGGGACGCTGTATGGGGCCCTCGCGAGGCTGGAGGACCGCGGTCTGGTGGAGGCGTTGCCGGGCGACGAGCGCCGCCGGCCGTACCGGTTGACCGCGGCCGGAGCACAGGCGTTGTCGGAGCGGTTGACCGACATGTCGCGGTTCGCGCGCACCGGTCTCGCGCGGCTGTCGGCTGTACACCCGTGATCCGCCTACTGCTGGCCTGCTACCCGCCGTCGTTCCGCGAGCGGTACGGTGCCGAGTTGGCCGCGTTGGTCGAGGACACCGGCACCGGGCGACGCGTGTGCTGGGATCTCGCGGTGGGTGCGGCGGCGGCGTGGGTCCGCCCGAGGTTCACCGGGTCGCCGGACGAGCGGGTGCGCCTCCGCGTCCAGGCCGGGCTGTCGACCACCTGGGTGGCCTTGTGCCTCGGCATGCTGGCGGTGCCGATGGTGGCCCGGGCCCTGCTCGACCCGCCGGTGCCGGGTGCGACCGGCACGGTGCGAACGCTGGTGTGGGTTGCGTGGCTGGTGCTGCTGGCGGGCGGCGCCGTCGCGGCCGGGTGCGCGCTGCTGTTGGCCCGCCGGGTGCTGGTGCCGGCACTGCGATCCGGCAGGCGCCGGGTGTGGCGACCGCTGCTCCCCACGGTCGTCTTGCTGCTGCTCGACACGGCGGGTACGGGTGGCGTGTGGCTGCTGAGGCGCGGACACCCAGCGGCATGGCCGCACCCGTCCCCCGCGTTCGTGGCGGCGGTGCTCGGTTGGCTGGCCGGCCTGGCCGTCCTCGCCGGCGTCGGCGCGGCCGGCCCGCCGGTGACGCTGCGCCGGGCCGCACCACCGGTTGGCGTCATGCGACTGCCTGCCGTACTGGCGGTCGGTGTGACGACCGCGCTGACGGTGCTCGCCGTCGTGGAGGTGGCGGCGGTACTGCTGGCCGGCGACGGGCCGCTGGCGTTTGCTGGCGCGGCGACCGCGGTGCTGGCTGCCTGCGGCGCGCTGGTGAGCGCGGGCCGGACGGCCCCGGCCTTGCGGCGTTGACCTGAGTATCGTCTCACGTAGTATCGTCTCACGTAGTAACGAGACAGGGAGACGATGCATGGGCGAAGAACGCGTACGCCGGTTGTCGTGGTGGTGCGTGGGCTGCGCAGTCCTGTTCACCGCGTTCGTGGTGGCCACCACGCAGGTTCAGGCATTGCGGGCGCACAGCCCCTGGCAGGACGACCCGTACGACGTCGTCGTCTCCTTCACCCAACTGCTGGTGCCGGCTCTGGCCGTGGCGTTCGCGATTCGGATCGCCGCGGCACGGCAGGATCTGCTGCGTGGAGCCTGGGCGCTGGTGGGCATGGTCGCGGCGACCGCGGCGACCGACTGGGTCGCGGTCGGCCTACGGGTGCACGAGGACAGGTGGGGCGGCACGGGTCGGCTGCTGATCGCCGGGCTTGCCCTGGTCACGCTGGTCGCGCTGGCGGTCGCCGCGGCGATGTGGTGGGCCGGTAGGGGTACCCGCGTTCCGGCCGGTCCGGACTGGGTCGAGGACGTGCTGGTCGGCATTGGCGGCCTCGTTGCCCGGTGTGGCACCGCTGGCCGGGCAGCGGCGCGGGCACTCGACCGGGTACGGCGGGTAGTCGTCGGTGGCCGGCACGGGCTGCGCCGGCACCACTTGGCCACCGTGGTGCTCGCGAGCGTCGCCGTGTCGGCCTGGTTCACCGTGGCCGAGGCGCTCGGCGACGGCCTCGGCCCGCATCCCGCCGAGGCGGCGGCGATGCGGCTGCTGATCGGTACCGCCGGCATCGTCACCGCCCTCATCCCGCTCAACGCCTACCTCGGTGTGCTACGGCCGACCCGGTCGGCCGCGCCGGCGCGGCGGCCCGCGCTGGTATGCGCCGGATACGCGGCGATCGCGAGCGTGCCGGTCGCGGTCGGGTTCCGGGACGGCATCGGCGCCCTGGTCGACTTCCCCGTCACCGGCTGGGGCCGCCTCGCCGGCCTGATCGCGGCGATCGCGGTCCTTGCCGGGCTGGTCACCCTGCTGGCGCAGACCATCCGCCAGCGCCGGAGCCGCCTGGCCAAGGCGCTGGTGGCGGTGCCGCTGGCGCTGGTGCTGACGATCGTCGGCACGGTCGGCTACCTGGGTGTGCGGCACGTGCTGCCCCGGACCCTGCCGGCACCGACCGGGCCGTACCGAGTGGGCCGAACCACCTTCGACTGGACCGATACCGCTCGCACCGATCCGCTCGCCCCCGAACCTGGGCGGCAGCGCGAGCTGTCGGTCTGGGCGTGGTACCCCGCGCCGGCCGGCACCACCCAGCGGCCGGCACCGTACGCGCCCGGCCACTGGGCGAGAATGCTGCAGTTCGGGATCCTGGCCGGCCGCCTCGACGCGGTACGTACCCACTCGGTGGCCGACGCCCGGGTGGCCGACGGGCGGTTCCCCCTCGTGGTGCTCGAACCTGGATTGGGCCTGGCCGCGCCGCAGTTCAGCGCGCTCGCCGAAGACCTGGCCAGCCACGGCTACGTGGTCGCCGGTATCACGCCCACCTACAGCGCCAGCGTCACCGTCCTGCACGGACAGCCGGTCGGTCGCACCGCGGCCGGCAACCCGCCGGAGCTCAGCCGGGACGCCCTCGACCAGTTGGTGACGCTGTGGGCCGCCGACTTCCGCTTCGTCACCGGGCAGATGGCCGACGCCGGCGAGCTCCTCGCCGGCCACGTCGACGCGTCGCGGGTCGCCTACATCGGGCACTCCTTCGGCGGTGCCGCCGCCCTGCAGTCATGCCACGACGACCCCCGCTGCGCCGGCGCGGTCGACATGGACGGCACCCCCTACGGCACGGTCGTGCACCAGGGCCTGACCGCGCCGATGATGCTGCTCGGCACCCCGGGTGACTGCCTGGCCGGTGCCTGCCACCCCACCGACGCCACAGACCGCGACATCGACACCGCCAGCCGGACCCTGCGCGCCGCCAGCACCGGCCCAACTTTCCGGTACGAGGTCAGCGGCGCGAAACACTTCAACTTCACCGACTACGGCGCCTACTACATCCCGACACCCCTGCACGGACTGGCCCAACTCGGCCCGATCGACGGCGATCGCTGCCTGGCCGCGACCTCGGCCTATGTAACCGCATTCGCAGACCACGTGCTCCGGGACGGGCCCGCACCCCACCCAGACCCCCGCTACCCCGAAGTACAGCCAACATGACCACGCCGCGGCGTTGGCAGCGGGTATCGGCATACGGGCTCGCGCGACGCGAAAGCGCCGTGCTGATGGTCCGCATCGGCGACGACACGCACGGTGACGTCGACAAGTGGATGCTGCCGGGCGGCGGCGTAGACCACGGCGAGGATCCCGCCGATACGGTGGTGCGGGAGTTCGCCGAGGAGACCGGCTACCACGTTCAGGTCGATGCGCTGCTGGAGGTGGGCTCCGATCATCGGCTCCTTCCGAGCGGAGTCGACTTCCATGGAGTATTCGCGTTGTACGCCGTATCCGTCATCAGCGGGACGACCCGCGACGAGCCGGACGGTTCGACGACCGCACCAACCTGGGTCGGCGAATCGGACATCGCTCGATTGCCGATGCTCGTCGCGGTCCGGCACATGTTGCAACGTCACCTTCGGTAAGCGAGAGCCAGCCGGTATCCCCGGGCAGGCCGTTCGACTCAACTACCGTGGCGGCCGGGCGGGTGCAGGTGCCCGCTGTGCCGGGCGTTGCCCGCTCGACGGCAAAAGATTGGCCCGCCGGACCGGACCTATGTCGGTTCCGAGGCCGGCATGGCCAGTTGCAGCAGTGTCGGCGCGTGTCCCGTCGACAGGTAGCCCCGGCCGGGCCGGTCGGTGAAGTACTGGTCCGGTTCCAGGGCGACGTTGTGCGCCAGTGCCACCGCGCGGTTCTCCGGGGTGAGCAACAGGCGAAGCCCGGTGGTCATGACCGTGTTGATCAGGCGGGCGGCCGGGCCGGGAAAGCCGGTGAGCACCGGAGCGGCGTCCCCGGCCAGGACCAGGCCGCGCTCGCCCCGCGCTGCCGGATGCGCGATCTCCTCGAACAGCGTGGGCGTGCTGGTGAAGCCCTGCTCGGTGGGGAGCACGGCGAGGTGGTCAACGTCGTCGACGACCATCACGAACGGAACGCCGTCGAAGGCCGCGGCGGCCGCCCGCAGGTCGCTGTCCCTGATGGCCGCGCCGGTGAGCACCCGTACGCCCGGATCATCGGGGAGGAGACGCGGCAACGGTGACCGCGGTGGTGCGATCGCCAGGACACCCACCCCCCGCCTGGCCAACCCGTGCGAGACGGTGGCGGCGGCGGTGCTGCGACCGGCCCCCGACGGCCCGGAGATCAGGAGCAGGTGGGGCCCGGTCTCGAAGAAGTCGACACCGACAGTCACGTCGTCCGCGCCGACGCCGAGGGGGATCCACGTGGCGGACGGCGGCGGTTCGGGCAGGGACAGCTCTCCGAGGGTCACCCGGACGGGCAGGGCGGGGAACCGCAACGGGAAGCGTGCCGGGTCGACGCCCGGAGCGACGTCCTGGGTGTCCTCGATGAGTTGCGCGACAGACCGCGTCGGCCGACAGATCTGGAGATGACATCCGGTGGCGGCGTCGATCGCCCGCCCGGGCAGGACCGACGGGCTCGCCATCGCGGCGCTGAGGTGCGCGCGCCGGGTGTCCTCTTTCGGGAAGGGCAGCAGCAACCGCCGGTTGTACAGGCGCGGCAGCTTGTGGTTGAGCATGTCCTCGCCGCCGAGCGGTACGACGTGCACTCCGAGCGGGGCGCCGGCGCTGACGACTCCCCGCAGCGTGGTGAGCAGGGCGGTTTCCACGAAGTCCGGGTTGCCATGGTCCTCGAAGTGTTCCCATCCGTCGATGACCACCACGATCCTGGGCGACGGTACGCCGTCGGCACCGGGACTGGCCGCGCCGCGTCGGCGGACCTCCTGACCCAGCCAGGTGATCAGGCGGCGGATCCGATCGGGGTCCGCCGGCGTGAACACCCCGCCGCAGTGCGGAAGGTCGGCGTAGTCGGCCAACCCGCCGGGGTGACGCTCGACGACGTAGAAGTGCGCCTGGTCGGGCCCGAACCGGGTGACCAGGCTGGTGATCAGGGCCCGGGCGAAGGTGGTACGCCCCGACTGTGGACCGCCGGCGACCAGCAACCGGTCGGCGGCGGCGAGGTCGAGGAACTCCGCCGGCTGCGCCTGCCGCCCGGGCTCGTCCGCCAAGCCGAAGGGCACCGCGGTGACGGGCGGCGCCACGGTCTGCCGTCGGGTCAGGTCGGCCAGGGTCAGCGTCGCGGGCAGTGCTGGCAGCAGCGGCCGGAAGGGGGCGGACAGGCCGGCGGACCCGGCGGCGTCCCGGACCGCCGCGATCGCCAACTCCTGGTCGGTCGGGCCGTCCCCGGCCGGGGCGCCGGCGGCGGGGCGCGGTGCGCCGAGGTCCGCCCGGTCGAGGGTACGGACGGTGACGGGGCTGGCGCCGGAGGGCGGCGGCTCGCCGAGGTAGCCGGACTGGAACTCCTGCGGCACGCGGGTCTCGCCCGTCGTGCAGAAGATCATCCCGCGGCCCCGCCGGGTGCCGGGAATCGCGGCCGCGTCCGGCACGCCGAGCACCTCGGTGCTGTCGGCCGCCTCGTTCTGCCGCAGGCTGATCCGCAGCGAGACGTTGTTCTTCAGCTCCGGCGAGAGCTTGCCCTGCAACGACTGCGTGGCCAGCACGAGGTGCATGCCGAGGGAGCGCCCCTTGGCTGCGACGTTCACCAGTTCCCGGACGAAGTCGGGTGCGGTGTCGAGCACCCGGGCGAACTCGTCGAAGATCATCACCAGTCGCGGCAACGGCGGCAGGTCCGCTCCGGCGCGACGCCTGTCCCAGTACCGGTCGATCTCGCCTTCGTAGCGGGCCAACAGCGACTCGCGCCGGCTCACCTCGGCGCGGATGGACGCCAGCACCCGAGCCGCGGCGGCGTCGTCGAAGACGTCGGCGGCACTCTCCCCGGTGGACCTGATCAGCGCGATGACGTGGGGACAGCCCTCGAACGGCAGGAAGGCGCTGCCGCCCTTGAAGTCCACCAGGACCAGGTTCAGCTCGTCCGGCCGGTTGGCCAGCAGCAACGCGGTGACCAGCGTCTGCAGCAGGACACTCTTGCCCGCTCCGGTCGCTCCGCCGAGCATGGTGTGTGGGCCCTGCCCGGCCAGGTCGACGTGCACCGGCCCGCGGGCGTCCGCGCCCAGGATCACCCGGGTACGCGGTCCCCGGCCCTCGCCCCACAGCGCGAGCACGTCGTTCGCACTCGGCACGCCCACTCCGAGCAGGTCGAGCAGGCGTACCCGGTCGGGAATGGCGTGGTGCGCCGCAGCCAGGGTGGCTCGGTCCCGCATCGGCGCCAGCGCGCGGGCGAGGTGTTCGGCGCTGGCCTCGTCGAGCGTGTGCGCCTGCGTCCTGACGCGCGGCTCGCCGGGCCCACGGGTGAGCGTCGCCATGCGGGGGCCGACCTCGCACAGGCCCCGGCACTCGTTCATGCCATGCCGGTCGGCGCAGATCAGGTACACCCCGACGGCCGGACCGTCGCGCAGCACCTCGTCCATGCCCGGCAGCTCGCGCAGCGCCAGCGCGCCGTCCAGGACGACGACCACCTCGTCGCCGGTCCGGGCGGCCGCGTCCGGCCCCCGATCGGCGCGGCGGGCGGCGACCAGCTGGCGCAGCTCGGCCACGCGGGCCGATCGGGTCTGCGGGGTGTTGCCGATCCGGCACGGCACGGGCCCCCCGGCGCCGGCGTCGAGGTGCGGCAGCCAGCGGATCCAGTCCAGCCGGTCGGCACCACCGGCCGTGATCAGGAACAGTCGCAGGTCGTCGGGGCCGCGCAGGGTGGCCAGTTGGATCAGCAGCCAGCGCAGCATGCCGTCGACGGGTTCGGCGGCGCCCACGACGCCGAGCACGCCGGTGGTCCGCAGGTCCACGGTCACCGGGACGGCGCGTACCGTCGGCGTCTCGAAGCCGGGCCACGGCTCGCCGCGCGCGGTCACCGCGGCCGGCTGGTCGGCGGTGCCGATCCGCAGGGTGAGCCCGTACGGTGAGTCGGCGCGGCGGGTCCACAGGTCGGCGCGTTCGCCGGTGGCCGTCTCGGCTATCTCCGTGGGGCCGGGTGCGAGCAGCCGGCGGACGCGCTGCTCCGCCGACACCTGCTCGCTGATCTGCTCCTCGACGGTCTTCTTCGCGGCCGTGAAGGCCTGCTTCCGTTTCGTGCTCTGGAGATCCTCCGACGAGCTCATGACGAGATAGCCGATGACGGCTGCCGCCGCGCCCAGCCAGAGCAGGGGTTGCTGCAGCAGCAGCGCCGCCACCACGGCGACCCCCGCGCCGAGCAGGGTCATCGGGGCGTTGCCCCGCACCGGAGGCTGCTGCACCGGGAAGGTCACCTCGATGCTCGGCACGGCCGGCGCGGCGGCGAAGGCCCGGTCGAAGTCGAGTCTGCCGTCGGGGGCGCGGACCGCCCGGAGCCTGCCGGCCGGGGTGGGGGTCCACCGCAGCTCGTCGGCGCCCAGCCGGAGCAGGCGCCGGGGCGTCAGTCGGGTCGGTGCGGTGATGCGTACCCCGCCGACGAAGGTGCCGTTGCTGGAACCGGCGTCCACGACTTCAGCGGTGCCGTCGTCGTGGACCACCAGCTCGGCGTGGGCCTGCCGGGAGACGTCCCGGTCCCGCAGCGGCACGGGAGCCTTCGAGCTTCGGGCGATGAGGTGCCGGCCAGGCCCCAGGGCGACGGCGAGACCGACGTCCGGGCCGCTCAGCACCTCCAGCACGCCGGCGGCGTTCGCACCCCCGGCGGGACGACCGGTCGGCCCGGGCTCGCCCACGCTGATGATCGACCCGGGTACGAGCGGTGTGTCCGCGAGGCTGGCCCGGGGATCCAGCGGGACCGCGCCGACGAAGCAGGGCCGTCCGTCGACGGGCAGCGGGAGCGCCGCGAGCAGGGCGGCGACACTGCTCCGCGGGGCCGCCGTGACCTCGATGTCCTGGCTGCTACCGGTGGCTGGATCGTGGACCGTCAGGCGGAGGATCATCGTCAGTGCTCCGGCGCGAAGGTCCATACCCGCAGCCCGTCGTCGCTGGCGCACGCCACGGCCCGCCCGTCCGACCGCATCGCCAGCGAGTCACAGCGGGGAACGCTCCACCGGAACAGGTTCGTCTCCAGGACCTGCGCCGTGCGGCCGGTGCGGATGTGCCACACCTGGATCCGCTCCCAAGTGCCGGTGGCGAACAGATCGCCGGGCCCGAAGGCGGCGGCGTAGATGGAATCCCCGTCGCCGCGGAGGGTGGCGAGGATCTGGTCGGTGCCGGCGTCCCGGATCAGGACGGAGTGGTCGTTCTGGACCGTGGCCATCGGGCCGAAGACACCGTTCGGACGCACCTCGCGACCGCTCGTCGTCTGCCAGGCGTGCCGGGCGGCCTGACTGTCGACCCCGAGCAGGACCCGGCTGTCCGTGCTGAACCGGATGACCTCGACATTGGCGTCGTCCAGGAGGCGCTTGCCGAGGTTGTTCAGCCGCCACATCCCGACGTCCCCGATGTCGTTGATGGCCGCCAGCGTGGCACCATCGGGACTGATCGCCAGCCGCTCGATCCCGAGCTTGAGCTCACTGTCGTCCATCGCGACGGTGGCGGTGGCGCGCGCGGCCGTGATGTTCCACAGTTTGATGACCCCGTTGTCGTCCCCGCTGATCAGTAGCTTTCCGTCGGGGCTGAAGGCCAGCGCGGTGACGTCGTCGGAGTGACCGGAAAGCAGGGCGGTCTTCTGCCGGGTTGCCGGGTTCCACACCGTGATCGTCCGGTCGGCGCCGCTGGCCAGCGCCGTCCCGGCTGGGTTGTAGGCGACCACGGCTGTCTCCTCCTCCGCGAGGGTGACCAGATCCGCGTTCTGGTGCCGGTAGTAGAGGGTGCCGGCGATCAGGGCCAGGACGGCCAGGATCCAGAACACCGACCCGTCCCGCCGGGGACCGACCAGACGACTGTCCCGAGGGGTGTCACCCCCGGTCGGGCCGGTGAGAGTGACGCCGTCCGGGACGGCGGCGTGGATCGCCTCCGCCACATCGTCCGGGCCGGCGTCGACGTCGCCCAGCGTGTACACGACGCGGCCGTCGACGCCGCGCCGTAGGAACCCCTTGAACGGGGCCGCCGAAATCACCGTGGCCGGGGCGGTGGAGTTCGGGCGTACGATCACCCTGCTCCGCTCGGCGGTGGCGCCGGATGGCGCGATGACGACCTCGTCGATGTGTTTCCAACGCAGCACCGTGTCGACGGGCGGCTGCCCCGGCTTTCGCACGGCCCCTTTGAAGACCAGGCCCGACTCGGTGACTTCGAACCGCCCGCGGAACGAGGGGCGGATCGTGCTCGTCACCACGACCCAGGCGAGGAGGAGGGGGATCATGACGGTGGTGAACAGGGGTGCCCCCAGCGTGGCGTGCAGCAGCAGCCAGCCGGCCGTCCCGAACAGCGCGAACGTGACCACCCCGACCAGGCGGTTCCGGTGGCGGACCGACGCCGGCAGGACCACGGCGAATCCCTCCTCCGGGCTCCGCGCGGCTGCGGCTCGCTGGCGTGGAACCGGTCCGGTGCCGGTCGCAGCGTGGAGGTTCGTGGGGTCCTGCTCCCATGCCGCTCCGGGCTCTGGAGACCCCGGTTGCTCGCCGGGCGTCGCGACGCGCGTCGGGTCGGGCGGCGCGTCGGCGAGGATCGCGCCGGCCAGCAGGTCGCGGGCCTGCTGGAGGGACATCCGGTCGGCCGGCTCGCGGACGAGGAGGCCGGCGATCACGGTGGCGAGCGGCGGGTCGCAGCGGACCGCCGGCAGGTCCGCGTAGAGGACCGCGTGGATGGTCGCCGCGGTGGAGTCCCGTTCGAACGGTCCGACACCGTTGACGGCCTGCCACAGGGTCACCCCCACCGCCCACAGGTCCGTCTCGGGGGTGGGCTGCCCGCCATGGAACAGCTCTGGCGCGAGGTAGCCGGTCGAACCCATCACCCCGTCGCGGGTCAGCCGCGTGTCGTCGGCGGCCTGGGCGATGCCGAAGTCGACGAGCTTCACCCCGTCGCCATCGAGCACCATGATGTTGCTCGGCTTGATGTCCCGGTGCACCACGCCGTTCGCGTGGGCGGCGGTCAGCGCCTCCAGGATCCGCACCGCCATCGCGCTGACCCGGGTCGGCGGCAGCGGGCCCTCCCGGTGCAGGACGTCGGCGAGAGTGGGCGCCTGCACCAACTCGGAGACGATGTAGACCGCCTCGTCGTCCGCTTCGGCGGGGACCAGGTCGTGGATGGCGACCACGCCGGGGTGGTTGATCCGCCCGGCCGTACGCGCCTCGCGCAGCGCCCGCTCCCCGAACAGTGCCCGCTCCGCCGGCGGAAGGCCCGCCGGTGGGCGTACCTCCTTGACGGCGACCGCCCGGCCGATCAGCTCGTCGGTCGCCCGCCAGACCACGCCCATCCCACCGCGACCCAGCACCTCGGTGAGCCGGTAGCGCCCCGCCACGAGGTGCTCCGACGCCCGGGACTCCTGCACACCCACCCCTTGCCGCGAAGCCGTAAAGTCACTGTGGACAGTATCGGGCACGGGGTGACGGCAGGGGTCCCCCCGACCGCGGGCACCACCCACCCGCCGGGGGAGAAGGGGCGACGGACGGATGGCGGAACGGTTCGCTGTCGACCCGGACGGGGTGCGGCGCCTGGCGCGAGAGCTGGCGGCCGTCCGGTCCGACGCCGACGCCGACGCCACCCGGCAGGGCCTCGACGGCCCCCTGTCCGCCGGCTCCGCGGCGGTGGAGGAGGCGGTGCGGGCTTTCGCGAGCGCCGCGACGAAGGCCCACGCCGAGCTGTACGGGTCGGTGGACCGCCTGGCGCGCTGGCTGGACGAGGTCGCCGCCGGGCAGTTCTCCATCGACCGGATGTTGGGTGACCACGTCTCGCCCGGCCACCTCAACCCAAGGAGCGACCGATGACCGATGTGAACGTCGGCTACGACGGCCTGCAGCGAGCCGCCGCCCAGCTCAGGACCGGGCAGCAGGACATGACCCAGCGACTCCAGGCGCTCAAGTCCATGATCGACCAACTGGTCGGCAGCGAGTTCCGCACCCAGCTCGCCTCCGGCCGGTTCCAGGACTCGTACCAGCAGTGGTCCACCGGCGCGCAGAACATGATCGATGGCTTGGAGGGCATGTCGACCTTCCTCAACGAGGTCGTCCGGGAATACCAGGACCTGGACAACCGGCTCGCCGGCGGCCTCGGTTGAGCCTTCCCGGCGGGGAGAACTGGGCCGTCCTCGACCTCACCGAGGATCCCACCCCCGGGTCGCCGGAGCAGGTCCGGGCGCTGGCCGGGCAGTTCCGGCAGCGGGCCGAGCAGGCGCAGCGGCACACCCAGCGACTCCACGGGGTCGCCACCGAGCGGGCCGGCCTGCGGCTCTGGGGCGACTACGCGGAGATCCTCGACGGAAAGCTCGGGACGCTCCCCCGGTATGCCGATCACCTCGGCGCGGCGTACCACGCCTGCGCCGGCGCCATGACAACCTACGCACAGGAGCTGGATCAGGCCCGGGCCGCGTCCCGGGCCGCCCTGCGACAGGGCAGCCAGGCGGACGAGCGTTACCGACAATTGCTGGCCACGTTCGCCTCGGTGGTGCCGCTGAGGTTCACCGGCACCGGCCTCTGGCGCGGGCTGGACGCGGCCACCGCGGCACAGCTCAGCGCCCAACACGGACCGTCGATACAGCAGTGGGCGGTCGCCGTTGGCCGAAACGCCGGCATGTGCGAGTCCGAACGGAAGCTGGCCCGCGGCGGCGCCGAACAGGCTGGCTACTTCCACCGCGATGCCGCGGCCCGCTGCGCCGCGCGGATCCTCGCCGCGGTGCACGACCTACCCGCCGACCAGTCCGGGCACACCGCGAACCCGGCCGGTGGGGGCCGGGTGAGCTCCGCGGACCAGCGGCGTCTCGACGGGCTTCGGGCGGCGCTGACGGACGACCCGGAGGCGCTGGACGCGCTGGAGACCGTGATCGCGAAGCTCGGACCGCGGGTGGCAGGCGAGCGCCTGGTCAAGGCCCAGGCGAACGGCGCATTGGGGCGGGCGGCGACCGGTCTGGCGAAGAAGCTCCGGGACTGGACCGACCTCACCGAGGAGGAGCGGAGGCGAGTCGGTGTCTGGCTCCGCAACGCGGAGACGGTGCAGCGGAAGATCGCCGAACTCGACCGGAGGTTCCCCGACGCCAGCAAGGCAGGCGGATTCGAGGGTGTGAAGAGTGAGTTCCGGGATCTCCGCGGGAAGCTCGACGTCATGCTGAGGGACGCCCGGGAGTTCAACCCGCGGATCGGTGACCGCATCCTGACGATGGAGTGGGAGGTCGACGTGGCGCTCGCCCACCCCGACGTGCGGGCCGTGTCGATCAACGTCAAGCGGCGCGGATACAGCAAGCAGGAAGTCGACGTGGTCGGATACCGGGACGGGCGATTCGAGTTCATCGACGCCAAGCGGAAACATCTGGTCGACGTCGGCGACGTCGACGAGGCCTGGACGCAGTTGGAAAAGCAGTTGGGCGTGGCAGCGGATCCCGATCCGAACTGGCCCGTCCAGTACCCGAACCCCCGGATCATCTACTACCCGAAGAACGGGATCACCCCGGAGGCGGCGGAGGAGCTGGAGAGACGCGTCGGGCCGGGCGGCCGGCGGGTGCGGGTCCTCGGGCCCCGGATCGACGGAGCAGGACGATGACCGAGTGGCGGGACGCGTCGGTCTTCTTCCTCCGTACGGCCCCGCCGGACGACGAACGGTGGCTGCGCGGACTGTCGGAAGTCATCGACCTTCGGTCGGACGGCCTGGTGTTCGAGGAGCGGGAGCGGCTCCTCCACTGCGAGTGGAACGGTCTCAGCTCCCGGGCGCAGCTGGTCGACGGCCCGGCCGGCGACATCCTCGTCATCAGCTACTTCAGCCGCGACTTCCACTCTGACATCGCCGAGCAGCCGGACCGGTGGCGCGACTTCTGTCTGCTGTTCGCCGGAGCCTGCCGGGCGCTCTCCCCCACCGCCGCGGTGGCCCTCGGCACCATCTCCGACGACGTGCTGACCGACGTCCGGCAGTTCGCGGCGGTGGCTGCCGAAGAAGAGGTCACCCGGCTGCGGGCCCAGCCCTACGCGCTGCTGTACCTGGGCCCCGAACTTCAGCGGGCGGCGCGGGAGCAGGACCCCTCGTGGGAGGTCGTCGCACACGAACTCGACGACGGCGGCGGCATCACCTCCGGCTGGGCGTACGACGAATTCCCCGAGTGAGGGCCGGCATCGGTAGGGTTGATCACCATGGCGCGGATCCGGTGTGACTTCTTCTCCGAGGCGCTCGGCATGGGCACGTCGATGACGGTGCTGCTGCCGGAGCGGGCCGCCACGCAGATCGGCATGGCCGGCAGCGTCACCGTCGGCGATCCGCCGGTGCTCTACCTGCTGCACGGGCTGAGCGACGACGACACGATCTGGACCCGGCGCACCTCGATCGAGCGGTACGTGGCGCCGCTCGGGCTGGCCGTGGTGATGCCGCAGGCCGGGCGGAGCTTCTACACCGACGAAGCGCACGGCAACCGCTACTGGACCTTCCTCAGCGAGGAACTGCCCCGGGTCTGCCACTCGTTCTTCCGCCTCTCGGACCGGCGGGCGGACACCTTCGTCGCCGGCCTGTCGATGGGCGGCTACGGGGCGGTGAAGTGGGCGCTGCGCGAGCCGGGCCGGTTCGCGGCCGCGGCCAGCCTCTCCGGGGCGCTGGACGTCAGCCGGCGGCGGGCGCACCCGACCAGCCCGGTGAACCCGGCGGTGTGGCACACCGTGTGGGGCGACCGGGAGGTGACGGGCACCGACGACGACACGGTGGCGCTGCTGGAGCGCGCCGGCGACGACCTGCCCGCGCTCTACGTCGCCTGCGGCACCGAGGACTTCCTGTACGAGGACAACGTCCGCTTCGTCGACACGGCCCGCCGCCGCGGGACGCCGGTCACCGTGGACTTCTCCCCCGGCGACCACGACTGGGCGTACTGGGACGCGAAGATCCAGGACGTGCTGGCCTGGCTGCCGCTGCGCCGCGACCTCACCGGCTGACCGGCGCGGGTCTACGGGTCAGACGCCGACTGACCCGTCGATGGCCTCGCGGAGGAAGTCGGCGTGTCCGTTGTGCCGGGCGTACTCGTGCATCATGTGCAGCATCACCAGGCGCAGGGAGACGTCCTCCTGCCAGCGCGCGTTGTAGGCGGTGACGTCGAGCGACTCGGCCTCCCGCTCGATGCGGCGGGCGTGCTCCACCTCCCGCTGCCACGCCTCGAACGCCGCCGACCGGTCGGCGGAGCTCGCGTCGTACGCCTCCTGGAAGTCGCCGCTGTCCGACCAGACCAGCGGAATGTCCTCGCCGTTGATCACCCGGCGGAACCAGGTGCGCTCCACCTCGGCCATGTGCCGGACCAGGCCGAGCAGCGACAGCGTCGAGGGCGGTGACGACTGCCGGCGCAGCTCCTCGTCGGTGAGCCCCTCGCACTTCATGGCCAGGGTGGCCCGGTGAAAGTCGAGGAACGCGCGCAGCATCTCCCGCTCCCCGGCCAGCAGCGGCGGGCCGATCCGTTCGGTCTCCACGGGATTCCTTCCTCGCAGGCAGGCCGCCTGCTCGTGGTTGCTTGGCAGTGGTCGACGGCGAGCCTACGAGTTAAGTCGCAACTGGTCGAGGCGGTGTTGTAGATCGCGACGGCGGCGCCGATCACGTGGTCGATCTGGTCGCCGCGGCGGCGGATCTGCCGCAGCATCTGCCAGTCCTTGAGCCGGGCTATGACGTGTTCGGCGGTGGCGCGGCGACGGCGGTGCTGTCGCCAGGCGTCGTCCCGGATGATCCGGCGGTTCTGGTGGCGGGTGGGTGTGGTCACAGCGGACCGGTAGGCGCCATCGCCAAGGGTGCTGTGGCGCCGCGGCGAGCAGGCCGGGTTGCGCGCGGGCGACGACGGTGTCGTTCCGGTTTCCCGGCCGACGCCTGCGGCAACCACGCTTCGGTCGCAGCGGCGGACGACCACCTGCAGGTTCACGCTGCGTCGGTAGTTCTTCGATGGCGTTGCAGGTGCCGCAGGGCCCGCATGACCATCGTCTGGCTGATGCGGAACACGGCGGCGAGCATCCGGGTTGTCAGGTTCGTGCGTACCGCCGCGTAGGTGACGAGGATGCGGTCGGTGAGGGACAGCTTCTGCGGCCGGCCGGTCGTGGGTGGTAGCGCTGCGGCGACACGGACGGCGAGAGCCGACAGTTGCGGGCCGGTCAGGCTGGTGAGACCGGGTTCTGGTAGCGGTGGCTGATGCACATGTGCGGATCTTGGTCGTATGCTGCCGTGTACCGGCATGGTGCTGCGCATGCGGGTGGAGGTGACGGGAACGTTGACGGCAGAGCCGACCGGCGCCCGGCGCACGCGGGGCAAGTCGAAAGGGACAAACTGGCGTCGGGACAAGGACGCACCGACCGCGGTGATCCGGCTCGAGGTGGATCTGACCGAGCCCGGCCGCCGGCGCCGGGTGTTCGGCATGTTCGCCGCCGAGTTCCAACTGCGGCGGGCGTTGCAGCGGCAGGCCCAGGCGCGGGTGGACGCGTACTGGGCCGCGCACCGGCTGCGCGCCGAGGGCGGCCCGGCCGAGGCGCGCCGCCGGTTCCGGCTGTCCCGGGCCGCGTTTGAGCAGGCCGCATACCAGCACCTCGAAGAGTCGGTGTGGCTGCGTCATCATCTGACCAAAGCCCTGGCGATGCACCTGGCCGACGAGGTCTGGGAGACGGTCGACCGGCACCTGTTCGCCGACGCCACCGGCCACCGGCACGGCCGGCCGAGGGTCGGCACCTGGTGGGACTCGACCCGGATCCCCGGCCGGGCCCGCTCGCACACGAAGCCGCGCACGTGGGAGACGTTCCGGCTGGTCGGTTCCCTCGACGGGCACCGCACGGCGTTCCCGCCCCGTGACCCGGAATCCGCGTTGTCGCAGCCAGCTGTCCTGCCGGCACCGCAGCGACCCGCCGGCTCGGCCGGCTGGTGGGCGTACGACGGGCCGCTGGCGGTGGTGTTCACCGGCTGCGGTCAGGATCTGGTCCTGCCGGTCCGGCTGCCGCAGGGTGCCGGACAGCAGGGCCGCCTGGAGCACTTCCTCGGCCGACCCGACCAGTGGCACAAGATCGACCTGGTGCGGGTCGAGGACCCGAAAGCGCCCGACGGGTGGCGCGTCTACGCCCACATGATGATCCTCGACCAGGGCTGGACCAGTCCCGCGGTCGCCACCCGGCGGGCGGCCGCACCCCGGGACCGGGTCGGCGGGGTGGACGGTAACGTGTCCAACCTATCGGTCGTCTCCATGCCCGCCGACCCCGGCGCCCCTGGCGGCCTCACCGCCGGCCAGGTGGCCGTCACCCCGAGCCAGCGCGCCGCGGCGGAGAAGGCCGCAGTCACCGCCCGCCGTCGGCAGCGGACCCTGGACCGGTCCCGCCGCAACAGCAACCCCCACCAGTACCAGCCGTCCGTACGGCAGCAGAAGCGCGCGGCCCGTCGCGCCGGCGCCGGCCTGCCGGCGAGAAATGTTGACCTTCCCGGCGGCGCCCGTGTATCGGACGCGGCCGGCCGGCCGAAGCAGGCGTACCGCTGCGACACCCTGTCCACCACCTACCGGCGCACCCGCGGCCGGCACGCCGCCGACAGCCGCTCCGCGTCACAGGCGAGACACGCCCGGGCCCGCGACACCGCCCGCAGCATCATCGCCGTGCACGGCCCGCACCTAGTCGTCGAGCACACCGACATCCGCGCCTGGGCGCGGCTGTGGGGCCGCGGCATCGGCCTGTTCTCCCCGGGCATGCTCACCACCGCGCTGAAAGCCGAGTGCGCGGCGGCCGGTGGCCGGCTGCTACGGGCCGGAACCCGGCAGACGGCGCTGTCTCAGCAGTGCCCATGCGGCCGCCGGGAGAAGAAACCCCTCGGCCAGCGCACCCACACCTGCCAGGCCTGCGGTCTGACCGGGGACCGGGACCTGGTCGCCGCGGCGATGGCCGCCTGCGTCCGCCTGACCGACCCCGACCAGCCGGCAACGGCCTACATCGATGAAAACTTCCGGGCCGCGCTCGCGGCCCGGGTGCAAGGGCAGCAAGAGGCCCTGGCCCGGTCAACCGTGGCCACCCTGCCCCGACCCCACGGCCGTGGCACGGTAGGTGCGGCAGCCACCACCCTGGTGGCCTCTGCCGGACGAAAGACCCGACCACGGGACACCCCTGATGAGAACGAGCACCCGGTACACCGGGTGCCACGGCCACGCAGGACCACCCAACCCAAGCAGCCACACTCGCCATCGGGTGCAGCTGGGCCGGGCCGTGAGCCGCAACAACCGTTACGACTCAACTCTTAGTCTCAGCGCATTCGATCCTCAGAAGGGATCATGGATGAACCCCCACCTCCGACGTTCCGCGCTGGTCGTCTCGGCGGTCACCGCGGCGCTGGTCGCCGGCGGCACCACCGTCCAGGCAGCCGGCGATCCCTACGGCCACACCGCCACCGCGACGGTCTTCGCCCCGAACCCGGTGCAGCAGCTCGGCGACCAGTTGCTGACCGATCAGAAGGACGCGGACTATCCGGCGCTGGCCGGGGCGTACCGGTCGGTGCTGCTGACCAACCTGGACTCCTCGGGCACGCTGACCGGCCGGTACGTCGTGGTCAAGAGCAGCACCGGCACGGCCGCCCGGGCGGTCGACGGCGCGTTCCCGGCGTGGCACCGCGACGCCGACCAGTTCGAGCAGGTCATGGGCTACCACTGGGTGAACACCGCGCAGGCGTACCTGCAGTCGCTGGGCTTCGGCAGCGCGCTGCGTCCGGTCAACCAGCGCCAGATCGAGCTGCGCATCGACCAGTACGGCGGCGACAACTCGTTCTTCCGTGAGGACAAGGCGAACATCAGCCTGGGCAAGGGCGGGGTGGACGACGCCGAGGACGCCGAGGTGATCGTCCACGAGTACGGCCACTCGGTGCAGGACGGCCAGGTGCCGGGCTTCGGCACCACCCTGGAGTCCGGCGCGATCGGCGAGGCGTTCGGCGACTATCTGGCGGTCGCGGTCACCAGCTGGGCCACCGGCGTGCCGACCCGGACCCCGGAGGCGTGCGTGGCCGACTGGGACTCCGTCTCGTACACCCGGACCGCCCCGCACTGCCTGCGCCGCCTCGACGGCACCAAGGTCTATCCGACGGACCTGCGGGGCGAGGTGCACGCCGACGGGGAGATCTGGTCCCGGGCGCTGTGGGACATCCGCACCGCCCTCGGCGACCGCAAGGCGACCACGCTGATCGTGGAGGCGCAGTTCGACTTCCGGAAGGACACCACCTTCCGGGACGCGGCGCTGGCGACCGTGGCCGCCGCGCAGCGGCTCTACGGCGGCCAGGCCGCGACCGCGACCCGCGCCGCGTTCGCCGCCCGCGGCATCCTCTGACGCCGTGGTGGGCGCCGCTCCCCGCCGGGGCGGCGCTCACCGCAGCGAGGACCGGGCCACCGGGAAGTCGAAGTACGTGTCCGGGTACGGCTCGTCGCGGTAGCGGTAGTGCCACCACTCCCGCGGATAGTTCTCGAAGCCCTGCGCGGTCATCAGCCGCTTGAGCAGCTCCCGGTTGTCCCGGGCCGGTCCGGTGATCCGGGCGTCGGCGGTGTGGGCGCGCGGGTCGAAGCAGTCGAACCCGGTGCCCATGTCGATCGAGTTGTCCGGGAAGCGGCGCCCGGCCGGCGCGGTGCAGGGCAGCAGCGGCTGTCCCGGCGCGTACGCCGGCTGGTCGGGGGTGGGCACCGGGACCAGGGTCAGGTCGAGGGTGCTGCCCCGGCTGTGCGCGGTCGGGGCGCCGATGTACCCGTCGGCGAACAACCGGTTCTTGGGCTCGTCGGGATAGAACTCGGCCTTCATCTGCTGCTCTCCGGGGGCCTTCGCCCAGGCGACGAAGTCGTCCACCGCCCGCTGGGGGCGGTAGCAGTCGTACACCTTGAGGCTGTGGCCTTGGGCGAGCGCGGCGGCCTGGACCCGGTGCAGCGCCTCCGCGGCCGCCCGGGTGAGCAGGCACCGCGGTTCCGGGTAGCCGGTGATCGGCCGGCCGACGAAGTTGTGCGCGGTGGCGTACCGGATGTCGGTGCGGATGCTCGGGTCGACGGCGGTGACGTCGACGAAGTCGGCCGGGGCGCGCGCCCCCGGCGACGGCGTCGGCGAGGGGGTGGGTGCCGGCGTGGGATGTGGCGCGGGCCGCTGGCACGCGCTGCCGAGCGCCGCGACCAGCACGACCAGGACCGCCGCCCCCCGGACGCCGCCGCCCCGCCGTCTCCCACTCCCCACCCCGCCCTGTCTACCAGTGTCGCCGCCCGCAGATTCACGGAAAGAGTGGCTTCCGCAAGCGGACTGGCCGCTCTTTCCGTGAATCTGTCGTTTCCGATCGGGCGCGGGCGGGTGGTGGGCCACCGGCTGGGCCGATTACCCGCCCGCCTCACAGACCGGACGGGACGCCGCCGGTGACCGCCAGCCGGTCCGCGGGCACCGGGCCGTCCGGGTCGGTGCCGGACCGGCGGCCACGCCACCACCGCCGCCCGGCGAACGCCGCGCCGGCCAGCGCAACCAGCGCGACCAGCAGCGCGGCCCGGTCCAGCGCCGGCCGCAGCGGGGCCGCCGAGACGCGTACGGGGGCGGCAGCGTCGCCGGCGGGCACCAGCCAGGGGTGGGTGTCGCTGACCGGGGGCAGCCCCTCGCGCAGCACGGTCACCCCGACCCGCCACTGGCCGGGCGAGCGAATGTCGTCGACGGTCACCACCCAGCCGTCGGCGGTCCGGGTGACCGGATGCACCGCGCGCTCCCCGTTCGGGCCGGTGAGCAGCAGCGACACTCCGGTCACCTGGGCGGGGGCCGGGCGGCGGGTGTCCCCCACGCTGATGCTGACGACGTTGCGTCCCGGCCGGTTGGGGCGTACGGCCACGGTGTCGACGAGGTCCGCGGCCTGGCCGGTGACCTGGGGCACGGACCGCGGCGCGTCGGCCACCGGGAAGGCGGGGCCCCGGCCCGGCCCGGCGGCGGCCAGCGCCCCGGCCAGGGCGAGGACGACCGCGAGCAGCCCGGCCTCGGCGCGCAGGCCCCGCCAGGGCAGGTCGGCCCGCCGCAGCCGCCGGGCGGTACGCGCACCGAGCAGCCCGGCCCCGCCGACCGCCGCGACCTTGGCGAGCAGCAGCAGCCCGTACGGGGAGCCGAGCAGCGCGTCGGCGGTGGCCACCTGGGGGCCGGTGAGCAGCAGCCCGGTGAGCAGGAGCAGGGTGAGGCAGCCGACGGCGAGCGGGGCGAAGGCGCGCAGCACCGCGCGGACCTGGGCGGCCCGGTCGGGCGCCCGGCGAGCCGCCGGCAGCAGGGCGAGGACGGCGGCCAGGACCGCGCCGGCCCAGCCACCGGCGGCCAGCACGTGGACCCCGCCGACCAGCGCGGTCCGCAGCGGCCCGCCCATCGGGTGGCCGAGCAGCGCGGTGCCCGCCGCGGCGGCGAGCGCCCCGGCCAGCCCGACGGCGACCGCCCCGGGAACGGCCCGGCCGGCCCGGAGCCGGCGGGTGGCGCCCAGCACGGCCGCGAGCAGCGCCGCCGTGCCGACCTCACGGAGAAGCCAACGGCCGCTGGTGAGCTGATCGACCAGGAGTGGCCACCGCCCGCCGCCCGCTCCGGACAGCTGGATGGTCAGTTGCAGGGGCGCGGCGAGCAGCGCCACCACCCCCGCGCACCCGGCAACCACGAGCAACCGACGAGGCAGCGCGAGGTCCACATCTCCACCAGTCCGCCCACGGCGGCGGGTGCCGGCCGCGGTCAGCAGGGCCAGCGCGGCGCCGCCGAGCAGGATCGCGAGGCCGAGCAGCCCGACCGCCCGGGCGGCGGTCTCGCGGGGGCCGGGGGCGGCCGGGCGGGTGACGCCCACGGCGGTGACCTGCCGCCCGATGCCGAAGACCAGGGTGCCGCCGGTGGTGTGCAGGTCGTCGGAGGAGAGGGTCCGCCAGGAGACGTGGTAGGTGTTCGGCGGCAGGGCCGGCAGGCCGGCGACCAGGGTGACCGGTTCCTCGCTGTCGGCGTCGGTGGCGGGTGCGCCGTCCTCGCCGCGCAGCGCCAGCCCGGTCACCGCCCAGGGCCGGCCGTCGCCGTCCACCAGGCTGATCCGGGCGGCGGAGAGTTCCACGTGCTCGGTGAAGGCCAGGGTGAGGGTGTCCGGTGCCCGGTCGAGCACCGCGCCGTCGGCCGGCGCGCTGCGGGCCAGGTACGCGTGGGCCTGCGCCGGGGTGGGCCCGACCAGCACGGTCAGGCCCGCCACGGTGAGGGCGGTGAGGAGGTGGCCCAGGCGGCACATGCGGCTCACCGCACCGGCACGTGGGCCAGGCGGCGCTGACCGGAGGTGATCTCGATCTTGTCGCCGCGCTTGATGGCGCTGTCGTTGTTCAGGTAGAGCAGGTAGTAGCTCTGGCCGGGGCGCAGCTCGTGGCCCTGCTTCATCAGCGCCGCCCGCCAGGCCAGCTTGCCGGAGCGCTCGTTGCGCAGCCGGGGCGGGTGCTTGGTGTCGTTCTGGAAGGCCGACGCCTTCTGGGTGTCGAGCACCACGTAGCGCAGCTCCACCAGGCCACCGTCGCCGACCACGGCGGCCTGGGTGAAGCGGATGCCGAGCGTGGCCTCCAGCTGCCCGTCGTGCGGGACGGCGTAGCCCTGCCGGGCGTCGGCGTATCCGCCGAAGCGGACGATCGACGCCGCGACCAGCGCCAGCACGAGCAGCGGGAGCACCACCCGGCCGAGGCGGGGACGCGGGATGCGGAACGGGATCGCGACCATCGTCAGGACTCCTCGGATGAGGTAGGGGCCGGGCGCACCCGGCCCCCGTGCGGCGTCAGGGTGCGGTGTAGCGCGTGGCGGCGTAGTTGTCGAAGCTCAGCGACCCGCTGGTGGTGGCGGTCCGGGCGACCAGGCCCAGCGCCGCCGACTCCACGGTGTAGCCGCTGGTGTCGCCGGTCAGCGTGCCGACCGTGGCGGCGCCGACCTTCAGGGTGGCGGAGCCGGCGGTGGCGGACACCCAGTCCAGCCGGACCGTCCCGCCGTTGGCGGCGACCCAGCCGGTGTATGCCCAACCGGCCGGCCGCAGCAGCCCCAGCCGGAACTGGTTGACGCCGTTGCTGCGGCGGTACTGCACCACGGCGAGGGCCCCGCCGGCGGCGTTGCGCAGCTGGTAGACGGTGACCACGGCGGTCTGCGGGTTGACCGTGCCGAGGATGACGTCCGCCTTGGCATGGATGCTGCGCTCGGCGGCCGGGGTGTTGTCCACGACGTACCCCACCGTGCCGACGACCAGTTGCCCGCCGGAGACCGACACCGTGCCGCTCACCTGCGACCAGGCGCTCGTGCCGCCGGTGAAGGCGTCCGCGAAGATGGCGTTCGGCGGGTCCACGCCGACGGTGACGCTGCCGGCCGTACCCCAGTTGCCCAGCGCGTCCCGGGCCCGCACGCGCAGGGTGTGGTTGCCCCTGCTGAACCCGTTGAGGGCGATCGTGGTGGCGAGGGCCGTGCCGCTGACCGTCATCGGGTGGCCGTGGCCGGCGCCGGGGTCGGCGCCCTCGTACCATTCGGCGGCGGTGACCGCGGCGGCCGCGTCGGTGGCGGTGGCCGTCAGGGTGAGCGTCGCCGCCCGGGCGGTCGGGTTCGGGGCCGCGGTGACCGCGCTGACCACCGGCCCGGTCCGGTCCAGGACGAAGGTGACCGCGGCGAGCGGCCCCCAGTTGCCGGCCGAGTCGCGGGCGTGCACCAGCACCTGATGGGTGCCGTCGGCGACGCCGGTCAGCTCGCTGAGCGGCAGCAGCCCGTAGGTGTTCTCGGTGGCGCCGTTGTACGACCCGTCGAGGGCGACGAAGGTGAAGCCGGTGCCGTCGGCCCCGCCGGCGTCGAGGAAGCCTTCCGCGCCGGCGATCGTCGAGTGCACTCCACCCCCGTTAGGGTCGGTGAACGCGGCGTTGATCCGCAGGTCGGTCGGGTCGGACGCCGAGCCGGTGCGGCCGTCGGTGGCGGCCGGGTCCACCGCCCCGGAGAGCAGGGTCGGCACCGTCCGGTCCACCACCAGGTCGGCGGCGGCGTACGGGCCCCAGAGCCCGAACGAGTCCGCGGTGTGCACCAGCACGGTGTGCCGGCCCTCGGCCAGGGCCGCGGCCACCACGGCCGGGACGCTGCCGGACTCGGCGCTCACCGCCGCGTCGGGGATGCCCAGGGTGAGCGGGGTGCCGCTGCCGTTGGCTCCGGTGGTGTCCACGAAGTATTCCGCGCCGGTCACAGTGCCGCCGAGGCCGCGGTCGTCGCCGGTGGCGGAGATCGCGAGGTCACCGCTGCCACGGGTCGGGTTCGGGCCGACCGTCACCCCGGTGGTGACGGCGCCGGTGACCGCGAGGTTCAGGGTGGTGCTGCCGACCACGCCCCAGTTGCCCGCCGCGTCGTGACCACGGACCCAGATGGTGTGTTTCCCCTGGGTCAGCGTGGTGAGCAGGTCGGCTGGGAGGGTGGCGGTGGCGCCGGTGACGGTCGGGCCGGCACCGAAGCCGGCGGCGGTGAACGGGATGCCGGTGCCCTCGGCGACCCGCAGGTCGTCGACCACCGCCTCGGCCCGGTCGACCACCGAGTTGCCGCCGCGCGCGTCGGTGAAGTCGGCGGTGACGATCACCGTGTCGCGCACGCTGGCCGGGCTCGGTGCGGCCCGGACGTTCGCCGCGGTCGGGCCGACGTGGTCGCCGCTGACCGGGGGCGGGTTGGTGTCGAGGAAGGTGAGCATGCCGCCGAACGCCTGTTGCGGGCTGACGCCGGTGACGGTGGTGCCGTAGCGCTGCCCGGCGTTGTTGAGCTGGCCGCCGGACTCCAGCAGCGCGAAGCGCCGCCCGTCCGGGCCGGACGGCACGCTCACCACGGCGTCCACCGCCTGCCCCGGTTGCAGCGGCACGGTGACCGCCGCCTCCGGGTACGCGGCCGGTCGGGCGTCCTGGCCGACGACGTTCTGGTCCAGCCCGAGCAGGGTCATCGGGTGCGGCTGCAGCCCGGCGGCGACGTAGCGCAGCAGCACCTTGCGGCCGACGTCGGTGGCGACCACGTCCGTCTCCGGGAATGCCTTGCCGTTGATCAACCGGTACTTCGGGGCGTACGCGCGCAGGTCGTAGCTGCCCGGTGCGGCGTTGAAGGCCGGGTCCACCTCGGTGAGCACCAGCACCGCCTCGTCGTCGTACACCGAGGCGGCGTCCCCGTACGCGCTGGGCCGTCCGCCGACCGCGGGGGCACGGACCACCAGCGCGCCGACCAGGCCCATGGCGACCTGCCGGGCGCCGAGTGCGGTGTGGCCGGCCTGGTAGAGGTACGTGCCGGGGCGGGCGGCGGTGAAGGTGTAGCTGCGGGTGCCGCCGGGTGCCGCGCCGGTGCGGTCCGGGGCGAGCCCGGTGACCGCAGGGAACGCCAGCGCCAGGGCGTCGGTGAGTCCGTTGTGCACGGTGATGGTGACCCGGTCGCCCTGGTCGACCACGAGCACCGGGCCGGGCAGGGTCGCCGGGGCGGCGTCGGTCGAGGCGAAGCCCCAGATCGGCACGGGCGCCGCGGCGCCGGGCAGCACCACCGAGCCGGGCTTGGCCCAGAGGTCGCAGGTGGCCGTGCCGCCGGCGAGCTGGCAGCCGGTCTGCGGCAGGGTGCCCTGGGGCGGGGCCGGGTCACCGGCGAGGGTGGCCGGCGTCCGCCCGGTGGCCACCGCCGGCTGCGGAGCCGCGGCGCGCGCCGGGGCCGGGCCGAGCGTCAGCAGCGCGGCCGCCATCCCGGCGACCAGCCGAGGCGTACGGGTCAGTGTCATCGTCGCCCTCCCCTGCCGTGTCACGCCGGACACCCGGCGGGCGGGTCGATGCGGATCAGCGTCATCATTCCGCCGAAGCTCGCCCCGTAGTTGGTGGCCTGTTCCAGCGCGTGGCTGTGCGCGACGTGGTAGTACTCGCCGCACTGGTTGTTCTGCACCACGCCGGGTGGCAGCTCGCCCTGCTCACCACCGAGGTATGGGTTCTCCGCGAACCAGGTCTCCGGGCCGGGGCCGACGATCTGGTCCTGCAACGACGGCAGCGGCACCGGGATCGGGTTGGCGTTCGGGTCCCAGTGCTCGGCGTCCTTCCAGACCATCAGGGTGTCCACGGTCTGCCCGGGGGCGACGTCGATGAGGAAGTTGGAGAACGAGAGGTCCTGCCCGCCGGGGCCCTGCGCCGGCCGCCCGTCCCGGGCGATCAGTTGCTCGTCGCTGCCGTGCGGGTGGAACGGGTAGCTGACCGAGCCGGCGTTGAGGTAGCGGATCAGCGCCGGCTTCGGGTTGCTGACCGGGTCGTACGGGCGGATGTGGATCAGCGCGCCGTACGGCTGGGCGGGCAGCCAGTCGGCGTGGTTCGGGGCGATGGTGTCCGGCATGCTGCGCCCGTTGATGGTGAAGTAGCGGGCCTTGTACTTCGTGAAGTCGTACGCCCGCCGGCGCTCGACGGCCAGGTGCAGGTCCGGGTCGATCTCGCCGAGCAGGTAGAGGTACTCGTGGTCGGGGTCGAACGCCGAGTCGGCCCGGTCGTTCTCCCGGTCCGGGTGCCCGGCCGGCCGGACGACGAGGGCCCCGTACAGGCCCATCTGCACCTGCTTCTGCACATCGGTGCCGGACTGGTAGAGGTAGGTGCCCGGTGGGCCGGCGGTGAAGGTGTAGGTGACCGAGCCGGAGTTGGCTCCGGCGGTAGTGGTGAGCGAGGTGAGGGTGCCGCCGGTGTCGGTCTCCGGCTGGGCCGGCTGGCCGTCGGCGAGCACCTGCGCCTGGCCGGGGAAGGTGATCGAGGTGGGCTCGGGGAGCGTGTTGTGCAGCACCACGGTCACCTGCACTCCGGCGGTGACGCAGAGCGTTGGGCCGGGCAACTGGAAGGCGCCGCCGCTGGCCGCGTAGCTCCACATGTAGATGCTGTTGCCGTCCGGCATGGCCGCGTACCCGCCGGTGGCGGTGAGGTCGAAGGCGTTGTCGCCGGAGGTGAGGCACTCCAGGCCGGCGGGCGGGCTGGCGGCCGACTGGCTCGGCGCGGGGACGACGAGCACGGCGACGATGGCGGCGGCGAGCGGCACCACGCTCAGCCGCTTCCATCGGCGGCGGTCGAGACGAAGCATCGGTACCCCCATCTCAGGCGTTCGCCCGGGTCTGCGCCGGGAGCGTGCCGGGCGGTGAGATCCGGATCTCGGTCAACTGCCCGCCCCGCCCGCCGCCGGCGTTGGCCAGTGACGTCAGGTCGCGGTCGTAGAGCAGGTACGTGCCGGCGTCGGGCGCGGTGAAGATGACGTCGCGGCTCTCCCCGGGCCCGATCTCGACGGTGTTGGTCACCTGGTACTCGGCGCTGCCGTCCCGGCCGCGCAGCAGCGCGGCGTCCTTGCCGACCACCAGCAGGTCGATGCCGTCGACGGTGAGGGTGTGGTTCTGGTAGCCGAGGTTCGCCAGCCGCAGCAGCACCCGCTCGCCCGCGTTCGCGGTGATCAGGGAGGAGATCGGCTGGTAGCGCAGCCGCCCGGCGGCAGGGCTGAGCGGGTCGCCGTTCGGGGCGAGGGTGTCCGGGTAGCAGCGGCCGTTGAAGGCGAAGAAGGAGGGCTTGTAATCGGTCCAGTCGGTGGTCTGGATGTGGGCGTCGCGGTAGTGCGCCTCGGCCCACACCTCGGTGAGCATCAGCGCGAACTCCCGGTCGTACCGGGTGGAGCCGTCGCCGTCGTTGTAGACGTACCTGCCGGGCGGCACGTCGGCGGTGCCGGCGTTCTGCGCCGGGCGTACGTAGACGATGCCGGTCATTCCCATCTGCACGTGCTCGACGTCTTCGAAGTGGCAGTGGTACATGTACGTGCCGGCGTCGTGCGGCCGGTAGAAGTAGGTGAACTCGCGGCCGATCGGCACCGAGATGGACAGCTCCGGCACGCCGTCGAAGAGCGGGATGGCGTTGCGGAAGCCGTGCCAGTGCACGGTGTGCCCGTCGACCAGGTCGGGCCGCTGCGCCAGCCCGAGGTTGGTCAGCTTGATCTTGATGTCGGTCTCCTGGTCGAAGCCGAGCAGCGGGGCGCTGATCTGCGCCTTGCCGCGCTGCGCGGTGACCTCGGTGGCGGACAGGCCGGTCACGTCGCGGAACCCGAAGACGTACAGGTCGGTGCCGGCCGGGGCGAGCGGATCGGGCCAGAACGGGCTGATCGGCGGGGAGCCCTGCGGCATGGACACCCAGCCGTCGGTGGCCGCCAGGTGCAGGGTCGCCGTCGGGTTCGGCACCGCGCGGGGCAGCACGGCCGCCGGGCGGCGCAGCTGGGCGTCGGAGCCGCTCTCCGGCAGGACCGCCCAGGTGCCCAGACCGGTCACGCCGGCCAGCAGGGCCCGCCGGCTGATGCGCCGCTGCCGTACGGGATCGCTCACGATCTCCTCCTCGGGGTGGGACGGGCGGGTCCGCGGGCAGCCGGTGTGGGCGCCGGCCGCCCGCGGACGGTCAGGGCACTTCGTCCGCGCCGGCGTCCGGGCGGGTGGTGCTGCGCGCCTGGCCGTCGATGTCGACCGTCGGGGCGGTGACGGTGAAGGTGCCGTAGGTGCGGGAGCGCACCCCGAGGTCGCTGGCCGACGAGCTGGCGTCGGCCAGGTGGTAGTCGCCCATGCCGGTCAACGGGACCTGCTGGAGCACCAGCACGGCCTGCCGGAACGACGGGAAGGTGCGCGAGGTGAGGATCTGCACCGACACCGGGAACGGGCTGCGGAACCGCGGATCGGCGCCGACCCGGTTGGTGCCGCTGAGCGTGGTGCCGGTGGTGTCCTGGAGCGCCGAGTTGGTCGGGGTCAGCGGGCCGACCCCGTCGGCGGAACCCATGTCCCAGTGGCGGACGGTGTCGCCGGCCGGGGCGTCGGCGGCGCCGATCCCGGTGACGGTGACGCCGTTCCACTCGCCGGCCCGGTTGTGCCAGAAGATGTTGTTGAACAGCTTCGGCTTGCTGAAGGTGGGCGCGCCGGCCGGCAGCGTGGCCTGGAGCTGGCCACTGTTGGCGGTGGTGGACAGGCCGGCCGGGGCGGCGCGGCCGTTGCTGGTGGCCGCGGTGGCGGTGGTGATGTTGCCGGCCACCGTGTTGTTGACGAACCGGACGTCCGGCGCGTCGTCGAGCGCGACCCCGCCGCCCTCGTGGGTGGAGATGTTGTCCAGCACCAGGTTGTTGGTCACCGAGATCGGCACGTTGCCGGCCTGGAGCAGCCGGATGCCGCCGCCGTCGTCGTTGGCCAGATTCGCCTCCACCACGTTGGCGTCGATGTCCACCGCGCCGGAACCGGGCGAGAGCTTCGTCGGGTCCGACGGCAGCTCCCCGGCGACCATGATCCCGCCGGCCTCGTCGTACGACTGGTTGAGCCAGATCCGGTTGTTCGCGATCCGGCCGTTGTAGGACAGGCCGTAGTGGCTGATCCCGCCGCCGTACTCCGCGGAGAAGTTGCCGCAGACGGCGTTGTGGTCGACGGAGTACGCGTTGCTGCCGGCGAAGATGCCGATGCCGCCGGCCAGGTTGGTGCCGCCGTTGTCCCGGATCTGGTTGCGGGAGATGGTGACGTGGTCGTTGCCGGTGTTCAGGTACGGGGTGCCGACCCGGATCGCGCCGCCGTACGAGCCGCTGTTGGCGACGATGACGTTGTCGGTGATCCGGGTGTAGCGGGCGGCACCGTGCAGGTAGACCCCGCCGCCCTGGGTGATCACCGCGCCCGGCGCGCCGTACGGGGTGCTCACCCCGCCGGTCCCGACGTTGATGTTGCCCGGGAAGTCGGACTGGTTGCCGCCGGTGATCCGGAAACCGTCGACGGTGACGGCGTTGCCGGAGCTGAACTGGCCGGGACGGGCCAGCACGGTCACCACCGCGCCGTCCGGCACGCCCGCCGACCCGGCGTGCGGGAGGGACGCGACGAGGTTCAGCCACGCGGTGCCGGCGGGGTTGTCGATGCCGAACGCCCGGCCGTCCAGGATGGACCCGGCGACCACCGTGCCGTCGGTGTACCGGCCGCCGGGGCCGACGCCCTGGAGGCGGACCGACGAGTGCACGACGACGTTCTCGTAGTACGCCCCGGTGGGGTTGTCCGGTCCGGGGCTGTTCGGCCAGACGGCGACGACCGCGATGCCACCGATGGTGGCCGCCGCCTCCAGCGCCGCCTGCACGCCGGAGTAGGTGGTCTCCCCGGTGCGCACCGCCCAGGCGGGCGGCCTGACCTGGAAGAGCCGGGGGTTGGCCGCCCCGCCGATGCCGGTGCCGTAGGTGGTGCCGAGGAGCTGGAAGGTGAGTCCGTTGGTGGTCCGTTGGCCGTTGGTGGCGGTGACGCTCACCTCCGCCGGGCCGGCCGAGCCGCCGGTGACGGTGACCTCGATCCGCCGGTCGGACCAGGAGTTGACGGTCACCGTCGGGTCGGTGCCGGCCGAGTCGAAGACGACGGCGCTGCCCGGACCGCGGGTGCCGAATCCGCTGCCGGTGATGGTGACCCGGCGGTCGGTGTCGGTGCTGCGCAGGAAGGGCCGGGAGACCGCGAAGAGCTGCGGGGTGTCCCCGGCCGGGTCGCACTGCACCGCGCCGAGCTGCCCGGAGCCGGGCGACAGCACCACCGGGGCGACCGCGGTCGGCGCGGTGTCGGTCACCGTGTAGAGCCCGGGCCAGGCCTGGAAGTTGGTGGCGATGGTGCGGTAGCGGGGGTTGTAGTTGCCGTTGAGGTGCCCGGGCTGGCCGGGGTCGTTGCCGACGAAGCGGTACATGTTCGGGCACGGCCCGGCCGGCAGTGGGCAGTTGTACGTGCTGGTCGAGGGTTCGATCGCCTCGTACATGCCGTTGAAGTCGGTGTCCACGGTGTCCACCAGGCGGCCGGCCCAGTCGTAGAGGCCGACCGGGATGTTCGGGATGGCCTCGGCCTCGCCGTAGTTGACGCTGCGCTTGTCGTGGCTCAGGCCGAGGTCGTTGATGACCAGGCCCCAGAAGTGGGTGGGCAGCGGCACGGGGGTGAACAGGTTGAAGTTGGGTGCGCTGGCCTGCCCGGCCCGGACCTCGACCAGCTTGGTGTCGCAGAGCGGGCGTCGCTGGCCCTCGAACGGGCTGCCGCCACCGTCGCGGAAAGCGGGGTCGGTGACGTGCACGGTGTGCAGCGCGCCGGCGCACGACGAGTTGATGCCGTTGCCCTGCGACGGGGGCTCGCCCGGGTCGGGCTGCGGGTCCGGCGGCGCCGGCTGCTCGGTCGCCTGGTCGGGCGAGGGCGGGAAGTTCTCCTGGGGCAGGAAGCCGTCGCCGTCGAAGACGTTGACGTCCTCCTCCCGGGTGGGCAGGTACATCGGGCCGCCGCCGACCGGGTTCTCGCCCAGCTCCACCGACACCAGGTAGTCGTCGGGCACCAGCGGCTGGGTCTGGCCGTCGGGCAGCGGCGCGTACAGCGGCAGATCGTGGTCGGGGCCGGGGTTCGCCGGGTCGCCCGGCGGGATCAGGTTCAGCTTGGAGTCGGCGAACGCGTAGTTGCCGTTGACGGTCTGCCCGAAGTTGGTCGGGTCGTTGTCGGTCGGGGCGGCCTGGAAGCCCATCATCGGGGCCTCGACGCACATCTGGTTCGCCTCGGTGCCGAAGTCGGGCAGGGCGAGCTGGTCGGTCAGCGGACGCCCGTCGAACATCCGAGCGGTGCAGCCGCGGCCGGGCTGCCAGGTCTCCGAGGTGTACGCGTCGTTGAGCTCCGGGCCCTTCTTCAGGGAGCCGTCCTCGTCCCGGACCGGGTCACCGTTGGCGTCCCGGACCACGGCGTACAGGTGGACCTTGAGGCCGGGGATGCCCGGCTGGTACGGCTCGGTGACCGCGTACGCCGGGTCGAGCTCGTTGCGGGTGGTGTCGTAGGTGACGGTGCCGGCGATGCCACCGTTCTCCGCCCCCCGGTACGGCTGCACACCCCAGTCCACCCGGCCGGCGAGGCCGATGATGGGCAGCACGTCGACGTCGACGGCCGCGCCGAGCAGCGTGGTCGGGGTGGGGTCGTTGGGCGCCTGGTACGTGATGCCGGTGGTCTTGTAACGGGTCTGGAACGCCTCCAGCACCAGCCACTTGCTCAGCGGGTACACCTCCTTGATGGCGTAGTGGCCGGCGCTGTCGGTGACCACGCTGTTGGTGGCCTGGTCCATCAGGGAGTTGTCGCGCTCCTTGACCACCACGGGGAAGCGGGGCACGCCGCTCTCCCCCGGGTCCTGCCTCCCGTTGCCGTTGGTGTCGAGGAAGACCGTGCCGGTGATCTCGGTGAACCAGCCCGCTAGGGGCTTGAGGCCGACGTCGAGGGTCTTCCCGCCGCTGACCGTGACGTTGAACGAGTCGAGCAGCATCTCCTGCGGGCCGTCCCAGACGGTCAGCTGGTAGTCGCCGTCGGGCACGTGCGGGATGCGGAAGGAACCGTCGGCGGCGCCCCGGTCCAGGTAGATCATCTGATCGCCGTCGCCGAGGTCGGACAGGGCCACCCAGGGCCGGGTCACCGGGCCGGCGATCTTCCCGCCGGCCACCCCGGTCTCCGGCACCGTCACGCCGCCCTGCCCACCGATGTAGGTGTACAGCTGCACCACGGTGCCGGTGATCGCGCCGGTGGCGGTGCCGGTGAGCGCCTTCGGCGAAACGAAGCCGAAGTCCACGTACGGCACCGGCTCGCCGCCGAGGGTCTGCTCGGTGTCGTAGCCGGTGTCGTTCTCCTGCACCCAGACGTCCCAGTCGTGGCCGCCCTCCAGGGTGGTGGTCTGCGCCCACGTCTGCCCGCCGGGGGCGACGACCGAGGCCGCGTAGCGGTCCGGGCCGAGGTTGGGGATGACGATGTCGCCGTTCGCGTCGCTGCGGCAGCCGGTGGACTCCTTCGCGATCACCGGCCGGCCGTCGTCGTCGAAGACCACCTGGCCGGCCGGGTGGGTAGCGTCCGGGGCGCTGTGCGCGTACTCGGTGCAGAGCGGGTTGCCGTAGTAGTCGACGGTCACCTCGCCCATCACGTCGGCCAGGTGGGCGGTGAAGCCGGCCAGACCGCGCTCGGCGCCGACCTCGTAGGTGCCGTCGACCGGGACGCTGTCCTCGAAGATCCGCAGCCGGACCGTTCCGAGCGGCAGCGGGTACGGCTGCATGCCGACGGTCACCGCGGTGGTCTGGCCCGGGCTGACAGAGAAGTGTTCGCCGTCGATCTTGTAGCCGTCGGCGGTCACCGAGATCAGGTAGCGGCCGGCCGGCAGGCCGTCCAGCGCCGTACCGGTGGCGAGCGTGGCCTGGTCGCCCTGGGCGACCACCGGAACCGCACCGGGGGTGTTGCGGGTCGAGGGCCAGCGACAGTGGTCGGCGAAGTCCGCCGCGCTGGCCACCCCGGCCCGGGCCGGCAGGCAGTGCGTCAGCGCGTCGTGCGGGTCGCCGGTGTCGTCCGCCGTGACCATCCAGCGGTAGTCGGTCACCGGGTCGCCCTGCTGGATCTGGGGTGCCGGCCCGACGGTACGGGCACTGACCACCGTGAGGGTGATGCCACCGGTGGTGGGCTCGGCGGCGGCCGGACCCGGCGGTACCACGAACCCGACGAGCAGCAGGCAACTGGCGGACACGAACCAGCGCGGCCAGACGGAACGACGCGCCATGCCCTCACCCCTTCGGTCAGCGGAGGCCGGCCGCGGCGGTGCGCGGCCGGCCTGGTGTGAGGAGCATGGGCGGGCCGGGACCGCCGACGACCGTTTATGACGACGCCGTCATCCGACCGTCATCCGGCCGCCGACGTTCTGTGTCGGAACGGCGACAGGAATGCGCTCCGTTCGGCCGTGGCGTAGATGAACACGACGCGCGCTTCATAAGGGCACCAGAAAGTCACCGACGGCTGTGGGGGCACGGTGGGACGAGTACTGGTGATCGAGGACGACGAGCGGATCGGCCGGTTGGTCACCCGGGCGCTGGAGGGCGGCGGCCTGCTCACCGAGCGGGCGGCGTCCGGGACGACCGGGTTGGACGCGGCGCTGCGCCGCGACTTCGACCTCGTGGTGCTGGACCTGATGCTGCCCGGGCTGGACGGCCGCCAGGTGCTGGACCGGCTGCTGGAGCAGCGGCCCGGGCAGCCGGTCCTGGTGCTCTCCGCGGTGCCCGAGATCAGCACCCGGGTCGCGGTGCTGGAGGCGGGCGCGGCGGACTTCCTGGGCAAGCCGTTCGCGGTGGCCGAGTTGCTGGCCCGGGTACGGGCCCGGATGCGTGCGCGGCCGGCCGGCGACGCCGGACGATGGCTGCGGGTCGGTCCGGTGCAACTGGACCTGCACCGGCGCCGGGCCACCGTCAACGGGGTCCACCTGGATCTGCCGCTGCGGGAGTTCCTGCTGTTGCAGCACCTGATGAGCCGGGCCGGCCGGCCGTGCAGCCGGGAGGAGCTGCTGGCCGACGTGTGGGGCATGCACTTCGATCCGGGCAGCAACGTGGTCGACGTGTCGATCCGGCGGCTGCGCGGCCGGCTGGACCGCCCCGACCGGATCGAGACGGTACGCGGCGTGGGCTATGCGTACGCCATCAACTGACCGGATCCTGGCCGCAGTCTGGGCCCTCTTCGCCGCGGTCAACGTGGCGTTGATGTGGTTCCTGCCCGGCCAGGAGACGGTGCCGTTCCACCTGGTCTGGATCAGCCTGGCCCTGGTCTACGGCTTCACCACCTGGCCGCTGAGCTGGATCGTGGCCACGCTGGTCGCGGTGACCACCACGACCGGGGTGATCCTGGCCCACCACGCGGCCGCCGGCGAGATCCGCTGGGAGGAGACCGCCGAGGAGCCGCTGATGGCGGTGATCTTCATCGTGATGGCCTGGCACGTGCACCGCCGACACGTGCTGCTGCATCAGATGCGCCGCCTCGGCGAGGCCGAGCGGGACCGGGCGCACCGGCAGGAGCTGCTGGTCCGCCTCGCCTCGCACGAGCTGCGCACCCCGCTGACCATCGCCCGCGGCTACACGGAGCTGCTGCGTACGGCCCATGATGATCCGTCCACGGTGGACGACACGGCGGTGGTCCTCGACGAGCTGGACAAGGCCACCCGCATCACCCACCGGCTGGTCACCCTGATGCAGCTGGAGCAGCAGCATCCGGTACGCCGGGTCGACCTGGACGCCGAGCTGGCCCGGATCGCCCGGCGCTGGGCGCCCACCGCCGACCGGGACTGGTCCTGCCGCTCGGCCATCGGGCTGACCCGGGTCAACCCGGAACGGCTGGAGGCGGCCCTGGACTGCCTGATCGAGAACGCGGTGAAGTTCACCGGGCCCGGCGACCGCATCGCGCTGGTCGGCCGCCGGGACGCCACCGGGTGGACGGTGGAGGTGGTGGACTCCGGCAGCGGCATCCCGCCGGACGTCGTACCCGAGCTGCTCGCCGGGCGGCCGGGTCGCCCCACCGCCACCGGCACCGGTCTCGGGTTGGCCACCGTCCGGGCGGTCGCCGGGGCGCTCGGCGGTCGGGTCACCGTCGGCGCCGGGCCGGGCGGTGGCGCCCGGGTCGGGCTGCGGGTGCCGGAACCGCCACCCACCGGCCCGACCCGGCCGGAGGCCGCCCGGCCGGAACTCGCCGAGAGCCCGGTGCGGCTGGCCTCCGGCTGACCGGCCGTGCAGCACCGGATGGCGTTGACCGACCCGGACCACCCTGGCGGTGGGTACCCGCGAGGATCACCGCGCCGCGTCCCGATGCTCCCCCAGCGGCCCGACCGTCCAGCCCTCGCGGCGGCACTCCGCCAGCACCCGCGGCAGGGCGGCCAGCCCGGCCCGCCAGGCGCCCGGCGCGGCGGCGCACGAGGAGTCGTGCAGCAGGATCGTGCCCCCGCCGGAGAGTCCGGCCCGAACGGTGTCGTACACGCTGTCGCCGGTGGCCTTGCGGGTCCAGTCCCGGCCCCAGCAGCTCCACAGCACCGGCTCCAGCCGCAGCCGGCGCGCCGCCAGCAGGGTCGCGCCGGTGAGCACCCCGTACGGCGGGCGCAGGAACCGGGGCGTTTGGCCGGTCACCGCGGCGATCAGCGCGTGGGCGCGGGCCAGGTCGCGTACGGTGGCCGCCGGCCCGCGCAGCAGCAGGTTGTGATGCGCCCACCCGTGCACCGCCACCTCGTGGCCGGCGGCGACGATCTCCCGGCCGAGTTCCGGGGCCCGCTGGAGCATCACGCCGAGCAGGAAGAAGGTGGCCCGCACCCGGTGCGCGGCCAGCACCTCCAGAAACCGCGGGGTCGACTCCGGGTCGGGACCGTCGTCGAAGGTCAGCGCGACCCGGTCCGGCGGGCCCACCCCGTGCAGTCCGGGCAGGAACCACCGCCGGACGGGCGGCAGCGCGGTCACCACCGGCGCCACCTGCAACGCCGGCAGCGCGGCCGCCGCGGCCCAGCCGGCCCGGACGACGGGCCCGGCGCTCACCGGAGACCGCCGGTGGACTGCAGCAGCGCGGCCACCACGGCGACCGCGTCGCCGAGCGAGTCGACCAGCGGGCGGTGGCTGCGGTCGTCGACTCCGTCGTTCCCGGGCATTCGGGCCCGGAGCGGCCGGAGCAGCGCGCGGAGCACCGAAACGGACAAGCGGGACCGGCTGGTGGGGGCGAAGAGCCGGTCGTGCCCCCACGGCAGCCACCGCAGGATGCCCCGGTACGCCTCGCGGAAGACCGAGCGCACCGGACGGGGCAGCACGGCCAGGAAGTTCAGCCGGTCCACCACGAAGCCCCGGCCGCGCAGCCGCCGCGCCAGCTCGGCGGCGGCCGCGTCGTGGCCGGCGCCGATGTCCGCGGAGATCACCACAATCCGTCCGGCGCTCTCCATGTCGCGGCGCATACCCAGGGCCACGGCATCCACGCGTCCGCCCTCAGACGGCGCGTCGGCGGACCAACATGCGCAGTGCCACGTACCCGGGCAGCACCGGCAGCCAGAAGGTGGCCAGCCGGTAGATCAGCACCCCGGCGACCGCGGTGTGCACCGGCACCCCGTAGAGCAGCAGCCCGGAGACCAGGGCCGCCTCGGTGGCGCCCAGTCCGCTGGGGGTCGGCGCGACGGAGGCCACGCCCTCCCCCAGCGCGGAGACCAGCACCACGGGCGCGATCAGCGCCGGAGCGGAGGGCAGCCCGACGGCGAGCAACGCGAGCCAGAGCGCGGCCCCGTAGGCCACGGTGAGCGCCACGCCGACCGGCAGCAGCCGCAGCATCCGACCGCTGCGGACGAGCAGGCGAAGGGCCTCGAGCGCCTGCCGGCGGGCCTGCCGCACGCGGGTCCGCCACCGGCGTACGCCGAACGCCACGACGGCCAGCGCGAGCAGCGCGAGCACCACGAGCAGGAGGATCCGGCCCCGACCGACGGCCGCGCTGCCCAGGTGCTGCGCGGAGCCCGGGACGAACGGCACCAGGACGGGCAGCAGCAGCGCGAAGGCGACCGCGCCCGCGGCCCGGTCCACGGCGATCGCGGTGGCCGCGACCGGCAGCGGCAGGCGCTGCCGACGCAGGTAGCGGAGGCTGAGCGCGACCCCGCCGACGGCGCCCGGCGCGAGCCGGTTGACGAACGCCGACGCCACCTGCACCGCCACCGTGGTGCCGAACGGGATCCGGGCGGGGGCGGCGAGGCGCAGCGCCAGGGCGCTGATCGGGTACGTCGCCGCGGCGGCGAGCAGCGCACCGGCCACCGCCCAGGGCATCGCGCGGCGCAGCGCCTCCAGGGCCATGGCCACCTGGCCGGTCTGGGCGAACACGAGGTAGCCCAGGACGCCGAGCATGACGACGAGGAGGATGCCCCGGCCGGTGAACCGGACCACCCGGGCCGGCCGGGCGGGGCGGCCCGGGCAGCGGTGGAGAATCTCGTCGCGGAGCTCGCCGAGCAGGCCGGGCCGGGCGGCCAGCGCGTGCCGCCCGGCCCGGGACAGCAGCGCGGGTTGCAGCCAGGGCAGGCAGTCGGCCACCGCGTCGGCGCCCAGGTGGGTGGCCGCGGCCGCGACGGTGGGGCGTACGCCGGCCAGGGCGGCGAGCGTGACCAGCGGCTCGACCAGGTCACGGGCGCGCTGCTCGGGGCTGGCCCGGTCGACGGCGGCGGCCAGCCCGACCAGTCGCGCCTCGGTGTCGGTCACCAGCACGCAGCCGCCGCGCAGGTCCTGGTGGGCCAGCCCGGCCCGGTGCAGCAGCGCCACCTGCCGCCAGACGTCGGCCAGCGCGTCCGCACCCAGCTCGCCGGGGCGGAGGGTGTCCAGCGGACGTCCGGGCGCGAACTCCTCGACCAGCAGGCCCTCCCCGGCCGGGTCGGTGGTCACGTCCAGCAGCCTCGGCACCCGCACCCCGGCCCGCGCGGCGCGCCGGAGCAGCTCCGCCTCGTGCTCGGCCTTCCGCACCGCCGTGCCGTACGGGGGACCGTCGGGGAGGTGGCGGTAACGCAGCCTCCGGTACCACCGGCGCAGGCGTCCCGCGTCCCGCTGCCGGCCGGCGGTCAGCTTGACGAAGAGGCAGCGCCCGTCGCCGGTGCTGACCCGCCAGGGGCGGGAGCCGCGACGGTCGCTCGGCAGCGGCCCGAGGGCACGCACCGGGACACCCTGGTCGGCGAGGAGTTGGCGGACCCGCGCGGCGGCGCCGGCCCCGCCGCTGTCCCGCATGCTCCGACCATAGGACCCGGCCGGCGCGGGTCGGGCGACAACGGCGCCGATCCGTCCGCCGGGTCAGGCGCGGCGGCGGCCGACCCGGCGGGACCGGCCCCGGCGGGCGACCAGCGCGGCCACCACACCGCCGACGGCCAGGGCGAGGACGCCGGCGACCGGCACGATGACCTGCCAGTCACCGTCGGCCATCCGCGCCAGCGCGTTACCGGCCGGCCCTCGCCAGGGCGCCGGCGTGACCGTGGGCGACGGGGCCGGGGAGCCGCTCGGGGCCGCCTCCGCCTCGGCCAGCTCGCCGGGCTCGACCAGCCGGCCGACCGACGCGTCCCGGGGCTGGGCGAATCCCCAGTCGAGCAGCTGGGCCCCCTGCTGCCAGCCGCGTACCGGGCGGGCCTCGGCGCCGAGCAGGGTGACCACGAGCCGCCGGCCGCCGCGCTCGGCGGCGCCCACGTAGCTGTGCCGGGCCAGCTCGGTGAAGCCGGTCTTGCCGCCGAGGGCGCCCGGGTAGCGGTAGATGAGCTGGTTCTCGTTCTGGATCTGGAAGCCGCCCTTCTTCAGGGCCGGCTGGGCCGGGATCTGGGTGCGCTCGGTGAGCGCGTACCGGCGGAACAGCGGGTTGGCGAAGCAGGCCCGCGCGATGAGCGCCAGGTCGTACGCGCTGGTGAACTGTCCCTTGCCGTCCAGCCCGGACGGGGTGACGGCGTGCGTCTGCCGGGCACCGAGCCGGTGCGCCTCCTCGTTCATCGCGCGCACCCCGCCCGGTACGCCGTCCGCGCCACCGCCGAGCCGGGCCAGCACATTGGCGGCCTCGTTGCCGGAGTTGAGCAGCAACCCGAGCCACACCGTCTCGACGGGGTACTTCCCGCCGACGAGCAGGCCGACGGCGGAACTGCCCGGCTCGATCTTCAGGTCGTCCCGGGTCACGGTGACCACCTGCTTCGGGTCGAGCTTCGGCAGCATGGTGGCCGCGAGCAGCAGCTTCTGGGTGCTGGCCGGGGTGCCGTACTCGTGCGGCCCGCAGGCGCCCAGCACCGCGCCGGTGTCCAGGTCGGCGACCAGCCAGGAGGTGGCGGTGACCGCCGGCGGCGCGGGTGCCCCGTCGGGCACGACCAACCCGGGCGTGTCCAGCCGCTCACCACCCACCACCCGGTCCGCCGGCACGTTCGGCGGGGGCACCGGTCGGGGCGGGCGGGACGCCTTCGGGGCCGGCGCCTTCGGGCAGGGCACGGGTGCCGGGGCTGCGCCCTGTCTCGTCGGCGCGGCGTGCGCGGCCGGCGCGGCGGGGACGGCCGTCCCGGTGCCCAGGAGGGCGGCGGCGGTGCAGGCGGCCAGGGCCCGAGCTCTCATGACCAGGGAGACTAACCCGCAAGATCGCGTCGCGGTGACACCCGGCCGGGTCCGCCACGCCGCGTCCAGCCGCCGGTCGCGCGGGGTAACCGGCCAAGCCCGCCCCGGGCGCGGGACAGCTCACCGCCCGCCACCTGCGCGCCTACGTGAACCGTTGACCGCGCCGGCTCAGGGCAGCCGGCGCAGCCACCACCGCTGCCACGGGGTCTCGACCGCGCGCGGGTGGTGGTGTGCGCGTACCCACGCCACCGCCTGCTCGGGGGCGAGCCCGTCGAGGACGGCGAGCGCGGCCAGCGCGGTGCCGGTGCGGCCGACCCCGCCCCGGCAGGCGACCTCCACCCGCTCCCCCGCGTACGCCCGGCGCCATGCCTCCCGCAGCGCCTCCCGCGCGTCGGCGGAGTCGAGCGGCACCCAGAAGTCGGGCCAGCGGACCCACCGGTGCGGCCAGGGCGGGGTCGGGCCGGCGGCCAGCAGCACGGCGAAGTCGGCCGGCGAGGCCGGCGCGCCGATCCGGCGGCCGCGTACGGTGGCGCCGCCGGGCAGCACGACCAGCCCGGCGCGATCGGTCCAGTGCTCGCCCGCGTCCATCCGGTCATTGTGCCGGTTGCCGCCCGGCACCGGCGGCCGCCGGGCCCCGTGCACGAGGGTGCCCGCCGGACGTGGTCCGGCGGGCACCCCTCGCGGTCCGGGTCCTGCCCGGCGCGCCTCGGTCAGCGCGAGCCCATCCCGAAGCGGCCGCGACGACGCCAGGCCAGGGAGAGCAGCAGCAGGACGACACCCGCGCCGGCGAGGCCGCCGCCGAGCTTCATCGGAGTGCTGACGCTGGAACCGGTCACCGGCAGGTTGCCGCCACCGTGCGGCGGCCCGGTCGGCCGCGGCGGGAGCACGATGCCGGTGGCGGTGGCGGTCCGGCCGGAGGCACCCGTGGCGGTGAAGGTGTACCGCCCCGGCCGGGTCGGCCGGTAGGTGACCGTGAAGTTGCCGTCGCCGTCGGCGGTCACGTCGAAGTCCACCGGCGCCGGCTGCGGCTGCGCCTGCGCGTAGGACACGTTTGCCATCGCCACGGTGGTGCCGTCGCTGCGCCGGGCCGCGCCCTGGGCGGGAGCGGCGGCCGGCACCCCCGAGATGGAGACGTGGATCGCCACCCGCTCGCCGTCGGCGAAGCCCCGGCCCCGGAGGGTGAAGGTCTCGCCGAGTCTGATGGTGGTGGGGCCGACCGTCAGCGCGGCGACGGGCGGCGGGTAGACCGGTGGCTGCGGCTGCGCCGCCCCGGCCGCGGTCGGCGCGGCCGCCACGGCCACGCCGACCGTGAGCGCCATGATGATGCGGGATAGCCGCATGTGGATTCCCTCCTACTACTGGTCACAGCTTGGTGCGGTTGCAACTTGGGTGGTCCATGGGGTGACGGTGGGCGTGAGTACCAGCTCGGCCCTGCCGGCGCCGGTCTGCCCGGTGAGCAGCGTGACGTCGAGCGTCCGGGTCCGGCCCGGCTTGACCTCGACGTTGGCCACGGTGACCTGGCGGCGGCGGTCGGTACCGCTGCCCATCGCGGTGTCCCGCCCGTCGAGCCGGCCGCCGAGGACCGCCCCGCCGGTCGGGCTGTAGACCGACACGAAGGTGCGGGCCGTGTACGGGTCGCCGGCGAGGGCGGCGCCGGTGACCGACTTGTCCAGGCCCGACCGCGGCGCGGTGGAGTGCACCGTGACGCGCAGCCGGAGCTCTCGGCGCCCGTCGGGCTGGCAGTCGCCGACCGTCAGGTTTGCCGAGAACCGCAGGTAATAGCCGAGCTTCGCGCCGCTGCCGTCGTTGAGAAAGACGCCGACCGTGGGCACGGTGTCCTGCTCGGGGAGCCGCCCGGTCAACGGGCTGTCGCCCAGGACGCGCTGCTCCTCGGGATGAACACTCCAGAATAATATCCGGCGTTCAGTAATAGAACGGGCGAAAACGGTCAAAACTTCCCGCGGGTTGACCGTCTTGGTGAAGAGCGAGTCGAACACGGCCGAGGCCGCCTGCGCGTAATAGGCGTCCTGGGCCTTGACGTCCAGGTCCCGGTAGGAGTCGCTCAGCAGCGTCCGGACCACCGTCTTCGCCGCCAGGGACGGGCGGCCGGGCACGGCCACCGGCCCGATGACGCCGAGCAGGTACGACAGCACCACCGGATCCACCGCCAGCACTCCGTCCACCGTCGTCCCGGTGCGCCGACGGACCATCTCGCGGTAGAGCGCCGCCGCGGTCGGGAAGTCGGGACTGAGGTTGACGTCCGCCGGAAAGGTCCCCGGCAGGTCGTTCCAGAGCCGGCGCATCTCCGCATCCACCCGCAACGGCGGGTCGAAGTACTGCATGCTGGCGGACGCGCCCTGCCCGGTCATCCGGATCTTGCCGCCGTCGGCGCTGATCACCGCGTACGCGCCGAACATGCCGCCGGTGGCCCGCAACTCCGCCGGATTCTGTGACACCAGCAGGTAGCGACGGGGACCGTCGGCGCCGAGCAGCGGCGGCAGCAGCCGGGCGCCCTGGTCCGCGGCGGCGGTCAGGCCGGCGAGCCGGTCGAGTTCGCCACGCAGCCCGGTCAACGCGTCGCGCACCTGCCCGACGAGGTCGCCCGTCGGCACCGCTCGCAGCCGCTCGTTCGTCTCCCGGACCGCTCGATCCGCCGCGGACACCTCCCCGGAGACGGTGCGCAGCCGGCCCAGGTCGAGTCGCCCTTCCTTGGGTACCAGCGAGGCGAGGTCGATCCGGAGCAGGGTCGGGAAGGCGAGTCGCGCGAGGTCGTCCACCGCCACCGCGATCCGGCGCACGGCGGCAAGGTTGTTCCCGGCGTACGGCGTCTGCTGGCCGAGCCACCAGCCCGGGTCACCCGTGGCGCTCCGGGCGGCGGCGGCCTGCTCCTGGAGCGCGGCGAGGGTCCGCTGGGCCCGGCCGGCGTCGCCGCCCACCACCTGGGAGCTGAGCTCCTTGGCCAGCCCCGCCGCGTTGAGCAGGTGGGCGCGGGCCTGCCAACCCCGGAAGCCGACCCAGCCACCGGCCGTCAACACCAGCGAGACGACCACCAGCCCGATGAGCAGGACGCGCCGGACCCGGGCCCGGTTCCGCCGGCGAGACCTTCGCCGGCGACGCGACACACCGCTCTCCGCCACGCCATTCCTCCAGGCCGAACCGGACAGACTTGTCGATAGATCGCTTTCTACCACAAAGGGAAACTCGATCAGGGCGTTATCAGGCGCTTTGCTGCGGCGCGTCCTGCTTTGCGATAGCGGCTCGCCCTAGCGGCGTACGCGCGCCGACACCGAGACGTCGTGGAGCATCTGCTCGATCCGGTCGACGCCGGCCCGCAACGACATCTCCCGCAGGTAGGCGTCCCGCCCCCGGCGGCCCATGTCCACCCGCGCGGTCGGCGGGATCGTCGACGCCAGCCAGAACCGGTCCGCCAGCGCGGCCCAGTCCTCCGGCGGGCAGGACAACCCGGCCCGGGCCCGCTCCACGAGCGCCACCGTGTCGCCGCCGGCGGAGGCCACCACCGGCGACGCGCAGGAGAGGGCGGCCTGGAGCTTGCCCGGCACCATCCCGTGCAGCTCGGGCAGGTCGCGCAGCATGACGAGCTGGTAGTCGGCCGCCGCGTACAGCGCCGGCATGTCCAAGGGCGAGCGTCGTTCCACGAAGCGCACGTTGTCCGCCCGCAGCTCGGCGGCGAGCCCCCGCACCCGCCGCTCCTCCGCTCCGGAGCCGACCAGGACCAGATCCATCCGGTCGCCCAGCGCGGCCGCCGCGCGCACCGCGGTTTCCAGGCCCTGCCGTACGCCGATCGTCCCCGCGTGCATCACCACGCACCGGCCGTCGCGGCGGATCAGCTGCCGGGCGGCCGCGCTGGGCTCGGTCGGCCGGAAGACCCGTTCGTCGGTCCAGTTGAGCACCACCCCCACCCGGTCCGGGTCGGCACCGCCGGCGACGACCAGGTCCCGCATGGACGGCGCGGTGACGGCGATGCCGCCGGCCTCCTGGTAGATCCGGCGCAGGGTGGCCCCGAGCCGCCCGGACCACCGGCGGCCCTCGTCCGGCTGGGACGGTTCGTCCTCCGGCCAGACGTCCTGCACATGCAGCACGGTCGGTACCCGACCGAGCAGCCGCACCAGGGCGGCGGCGGCGAAGGTGACCGCCGGCAGTTGGAAGACGTACAGGGCGTCGACGTCACCGAGGTAGCGGCGGCCGGTCAGCGCCACGCTGCCGGCGAACGAGAGCCAGCTGGCCATTCGCGCCCTGGCCGATCCGTCGCCGCCGGTGTACCGGGGCACCCGGCGGACGGTCAGCCGCTCGCTGTGCGTCTGGTGCCGCCACCGCTGCCGCCAGCCGGGATAGACGTGGCCACCCGGGTAGTCCGGGAAGCCGGTGAGCACGCGCACCTCGTGACCCCGGGCGGCCAGTTCCTCGGCGAGGCTGCCCGGGATGAACGCCGGCTCCGGCGGGAAGTGGTACGACAGGATGCCGATCTTCATGGCTGTGCTCCCCGTGCGTTATCGCCCCACCCGACCAGGCGCACCCCATACCATGCACGCATCCCCTCTGCGTCCGGCCGCGACCGCCCGAACCCTGCCGTCGCGGCGATCCGCCGCGCGACCGTGCCGACGAGAGGGGTGCCGATGGTCGACCGGGTGCTGTTCGTGTGCCACGCCAACATGTGCCGGTCCCCGATGGCCGAGTTCCTCGCCCGGCGGCTGCTCCGCGATGTCCCGGTCACCGTGGCCAGCGCGGGCATCGACGCGGTCGACGGGGCGCCCATGCATCCGTACGCCGTCGCGGTCGCGGCCGGGACCGGCGCGGATCCGGCGGCGTTCCGCGCCCGGCGGTTGCGCCCGGAGCATCTGACCGGGGCCACCCTGGTGCTGGCCGCCACCCGCCGCCAGCGTTCCGTCTGCACGGCGCTGGCCCCGGCCGCGCTGCACCGGACCTTCACGCTGCGCCAGTTCGCCCGGCTGGCCGCCGCGGCCGAGGTCCCCGCCACGCGCGGCGGATCCACGATCCGTGCGGCGGTGGCGGCGGCCGCCCGCGCCCGGGGGCGGCTGCAGCCCGCCACCCCCGACGCGGACGACCTGCGCGACCCGATCGGCGGCTCGCCCGTCGACTTCCGGCGCTGCGCCGAGGAGATCGAGCGGTCGATCCGACCCGTGCTGGCACTCATCCGGACAGCCGGGTGAGTTCCTGGGTACGGTCCGCCGGCGGCGGCGCCCCGTGCGCGCCGCGCCGGGTGACACCCGCCCGGTCGGTGGGCACGGACGGCCCGGCCGGCGGTACGACGACCTTGTACGCCTCGTACTGGTAGGCGTCCGCCCGGGCCACCTTGGCCATGTTCAGCACACAGCCGAGCAGGCGCACCGACACGGAGTGCAGCGCCCGGGCCGCGGCGGCCACCTGGCTGCGCGAGGTCCGCCCCTGCTGGGTGACCAGCAACGCACCGTCCGATTGCACGGCCACCACCACGCCGTCGGTGACGGCGAGCAGCGGCGCTGTGTCGATGACCACGATGTCGGCCGACTCCCGCAGCGCGACCAGCAGGTCCGCCATCGCCTTCGAGCCGAGCAACTCGCTCGGGTTGGGCGGGGTGGCACCGCTGGGGAGCACGAGCAGCGACTTGTCGCCCCACCGCTGCACCACGTCGCCCACCTGGACGTCGCCCACCAGCACGTCGGTGAGGCCCACCCCGCCGTCGACCCCGAGGTAGTCGGCGACCTTGGGCCGGCGCAGGTCGGCGTCGATGAGCAGTACGCGCCAGCCCGCCTCGGCCAACGCGATGGCCGTGTTGCACGCCATGGTGGTCTTCCCCTCGCCCTGCAGGGCGCTGGTGACCGCGATGACCCGGGCCGGCTCGTGCACGTCCACGAAGCGCAGGTTTGTGCGGAGCTTGCGGACCGCCTCGGCGCGGGGCGAGTTGGCCGCCTCGCCGACGATCAGCGGGGCCGCCTTGGCGTTGGACTCGAACGGGATCTCGCCGAGCAGTGGGCTGCCGGTCACCCGCTGGAGCGCGGCCCCGTCCCGCATCCGCACGTCGGCCACGCCCCGCAGCACGGCCAGCCCCGCGCCGAGCAGCAGGCCCAGCAGCCCGCCGATGACCAGGTTGCGCACCGGCTGCGGCGCGATCGGAGTGGAGGTCACCCGGGGGCCACTCACCACCTCCAGCTTGACCGGCGGTGACTTGCCGTCCGGCGGCGTCTCCACCTTCTGCACCAGGTCGACGAACCTGGCGGAGAGTGCCTCGGTGGTCTTCAACGCCCGGGTCTGGTCGGTGTCGGTGAAGGTGGCCTTCAGCAACACCGTGCCGGCCTCGGTGGAGGTGCTGATCCGGCGCTGCACCTGGTCGGCGGTGAGCCCGAGCGGGCTCTCCGCCACCACGCTCTGCGCCAGTCGGTCGCTGGTCAGCAGGTCGGCGTAGGACTTCACCCGTTGCTGGAGGAAGAGGCCGCCCTGATAGGCGTCGGTGACCCCCTGGCTGGGTGTGGTGACGAAGAAGGTCACCGAGCCCTGATAGCTGGGCGGCGTCCGGACCGTGATCACGGCGGCCGCCGCCAGGGCGACCATCACGGTGATCAGGACGATCCACCAGTGGCGTCGGACCAGGCGCAGGTAGCTGAGAACGTCCATCACCCTCCCCCTCGCGACACGCCGATCAGCCGATGAAACTGCACGAAAGCCCCCTAAAACACCCAGTAGCCGTGCCAGGATCGAAAGCGCCTATACATCACAGTAAGCGACTGGACGAATGTAAACGATTAGAAGCGCACATACGGTCTAAATCCTTCCATTCCCGGTTCGGACGCAGAGGACAATGATGGATCGCGAAGCAACCGCCGCCGGAGACGCCGCCCGGCCCCGCGACAGGGTGACCCGCCGTGCGGCCACCCTGTCTCTGTTAACGCTGGACACCGCCGCGTGGTGCGGCGGATTTCTCGGCGCGGCCTGGACCCGTTACGAGTTCGAGCTGACCGCCGTCGGCGGCGTACGGGTGCTGGCCGTCGCGCTCGGCTGCGCCGCGCTGTACGCGGTGCTCACCCTGCTGCGCTTCCGGATGTACGGGCGGCACCCGATCGGCAGCGCCGGAGACGCCCGCGGGCTGGCCGGCCGGGCCGCGATCGCCGTCCTGGCCACGCTGGCCTGCCTGCTGCTGCCGCCGTGGACGGAGCGGCCGGCGCCGGCCACCACCCCGCTGCTCGGCGGCGCGGTCGCCCTGGTGCTGATGGCCGCCGGCCGCGCCGCCTGGCGGGCCCGGCAGGAACGGCACCGCCAGCCGGTCCGCACCGCCGAGCGGTGCCTCGTCTACGGCGTGGACGCGGCCAGTGAGCGCCTGGTCCGGGTGCTCCTGAGCGACTCCCAGGGCCGGTATCGGCCGGTCGGCCTGCTCGACGACGACCCCGCCAACCGGGGGCTGCGCCTGGACGGGCTGCGGGTGCTGGGCGGCCGGGAGCAGATCGCCGCGGCGGTGACGGCGACCCGGGCCGGCACGGTGATCTTCTCGATGAGCGGCTCGGACGCGGCGCTGCTGCGGGACGTACGCGCCCGCACGCTCCAGGCCGGCGCCGCGTTCAAGGTGCTCCCCCCGGTCCGCGAACTGCTCGACCGCCCGGTCGCCGTCACCGACGTCCGGGACATGCAGCTCACCGACCTGCTCGGGCGGGCCCAGCGGGTGGCCGAGCTGACCGTGGAACGCAGCGGCCTGGCCGGGCGTCGGGTCCTGGTCACCGGCGCCGGCGGCTCCATCGGCTCCGAGCTGTGCCGGCAGATCGCCCGCTCCGAGCCGGGCGAGCTGATGATGCTGGACCGAGACGAGTCGGCCCTGCACGCCCTGCAGATGTCCCTGTACGGGCGGGCGCTGCTGGACGGCCCGGAGCTGATCCTGGCCGACATCCGCGACGCGGAGGGCATCGCCCGGATCATCGCCGACCGGCAGCCGGACGTGGTCTTCCACGCGGCGGCCCTGAAGCACCTCACCATGCTCCAGCGGCACCCCGGGGAGGCGATCAAGACCAACGTCTGGGGCACCCTCAACGTCCTCGAGGCGTGCCGGGACGTCGCCGAGTTCGTCAACATCTCCACCGACAAGGCGGCCAACCCGACCAGCGTGCTCGGCTACTCGAAGCGGATCACCGAGCGGCTCACCGCTCACTTCGCCGACCAGCTCGGCGGGGCGTACCTGAGCGTCCGCTTCGGCAACGTGCTCAGCAGCCGGGGCTCGGTGCTGACCGCGTTCCAGGCGCAGATCAGGGCCGGGGTGCCGATCACCGTCACGCACCCGGACGTGACCCGCTACTTCATGACCGTGCAGGAGGCCGTGCATCTGGTGCTCCAGGCGGCCGCCATCGGCCGTGGCGGGGAGGCGCTGGTGCTCGACATGGGCGAGCCGGTACGCATTGCCGACGTGGCCCGCCGGCTCGCCGCCGAGGCGGACCACCCGGTCGACATCGTCTACACCGGTCTGCGGCCGGGCGAGAAGCTGCACGAGCACCTGTTCGGCGTCGACGAGGCGGACAGCCGGCCGCTGCACCCGCTCATCTCGCACGTACGGGTGCCGGCGCTCGCCCCCGAGGAGGTGCGCGGGCTGGACCCGTACGCCGACCCGGACGAGTTGATCAAGCGGCTGGCGGCGCGCTGCGAGCACGTCGGCGTGTCGCTGCCGGTGCTGCCCGGGCAGCGCTGAGCCGCCGGCGGTGGGACGCTTCCGGCCAACGGGTGAGAGAAGCGTCCCACCAGCCCGGATCGGCACCGCCGGCGCGGTCCGGATAGGGTCGACAGCGGTGTGCCGGGAAGTCTGGTCGGCGAGTTCCCTGCCGATCGACGAGCCGGAGTCGGACATCGCATGACCAATCGCACCCCGCACCGCCGCCTGCCCGAACGCCTTCTCTCCCGCCGCTCCTGGCCGGAAGCGCGCTTCCTGGCCGACATGCTGCGTACCGAGACGGTGGGCGGCGGGCTGCTGCTGCTGGGTGCCGTGATCGCGCTGATCTGGGCCAACTCGCCCTGGCGGTCCGCGTACGCGGAACTCGGCCGCTGGGTGCCCTGGCCCGGCGGCGCGGCGCCGCACCTGGATCTCAGCCTCGCCGCGTGGGCCGCGGACGGCCTGCTGGCGATCTTCTTCTTCGTCGTGGGTCTGGAGCTCAAGCGCGAGTTCGTGGCCGGGGACCTGCGCGATCCCCGGCGGGCGGCCGTGCCGGTGATCGCCGCCATGGGGGGCATGCTGCTGCCCGCCCTCTGCTACGTCGGAGTGGTCCTCGCCACCGGCGGGACGGGGCTGCGCGGCTGGGCCATCCCGACCGCCACCGACATCGCCTTCGCCCTCGCCGTGCTGGCGGTGGTCAGCTCGCACCTGCCACAGGGGCTGCGCGCCTTCCTGCTCACCCTCGCGGTGGTCGACGACCTCTTCGCGATCATCATCATCGCCGTCTTCTACACCGCCGACTTCCACCCCGTGCCGCTGCTCGCGGCGCTGGCGCCGATCGCCGTCTTCGCGCTGCTGGTGCAGCGGCGGCGGACCTGGTGGTGGGCGCTCGTCCCGCTGGCCGTGCTCGCCTGGGCCCTGGTGCACTCCTCCGGGGTGCACGCCACGGTGGCCGGGGTGCTGCTCGGCTTCACCGTGCCCGTGCTGCCCTCCCGGGCCGGCGGGCCGGGACTGGCCGAACGGCTGGAGCACAAATGGCGGCCGGTCTCGGCGGGCCTGGCGGTGCCGGTCTTCGCGTTCTTCGCGGCCGGCGTGTCGCTGGTCGACGTCGATCTGGGCGCGGTGCTGACCGACCCGGTCGTGCTCGGGGTGGCCGCCGGTCTGGTGCTCGGCAAGGCCATCGGCGTGTTCGGCTCGACGTTCCTGCTCGCCCGGTTCACCCGCGCCGAACTCGACGAGGAGATCACCTGGGCGGACCTGCTCGGGCTGGCGCTGCTGGCCGGCATCGGCTTCACCGTCTCGCTGCTCATCGGCGAGCTGGCCTTCGGCGCCGGCAGCCCGGAGTACGACCGGGTGAAGGTGGCCGTGCTGCTCGGCTCGCTGGTCGCGGCCGTGCTGGCCTCGACGGTGCTGCTGCGCCGCAACCGGGCGTACCGGCGGATCTCGGAGCGGGAGAGCCGGGACGCCGACGGCGACGGCATCCCGGACGTCTATCAGGAGGGGGCCGCCTAGCGCCGGGAGCGCCGGAGGTCGCGCGTCAGCGCCGCCGATCGGCCGTGCGCTCCTCCTCGGGCTCCTCCCGCTCCTCGGTCTCCTCCTCGACCGCCTCGGCGTACGGCTCCATGAGGTCGTCCGCCGGCACCGCCACCGCCTCGGCCAGGTCCTGCTCGTCGGGGCGCGCGCCGGGCGGCGGCTCGGGAGCGGTGGGGTCCCCGGCGAAGCCGTACTCGTTTGGCTCGTCGTGCCTGGCCATGCGCTGACCTCCAAGGTCGTCGAAGGTTCGCCTCTCGTCGCTCACGCTATGCGGTGGCGGCCCCCAGCGCAGCGCGGCGCAGATCTTCATACCCGGGGCGGGGCTCGACGATCGCCGGCACCGCCGCCGGCGACCGGTCGGTCGCCGGCGGCGGTGCCGGTCGCCGGGCTCAGGTCAGCTTGTTGACCGCCTCCAGGATCAGCCACAGGCCGGAGATGGCGAACAGGACCGCGGCGCCGTACCGGATGATCTTCTCCGGCAGGTGCCGGCCGAGCAGCCGGCCGACCAGGATCGCCAGGGCGTCGGCGGCCACCATGCCGAGCGTGGAGCCGAGCCAGGTGCCGAACCAGCCGTACTTGGTGGCCAGGGTGATGGTGGCCAGCATGGTCTTGTCACCCAGCTCGGCCAGGAAGAACGCGACACCGACCGCGATCACCGCGGACTTGCTGCTCTTCTCGGCCTTCTGCTTCTCCTCCTCGGTGAGCTTGTCGCCGCGCAGCGTCCACGCGCCGAAACCGAGGAACGCCACCCCGGCGATGAGCGAGATCCAGGTGGTGGGCAGCGCCGCGTGCAGGCCGTATCCGATCCCCACCGAGGCCAGATGCACGATCGCGGTGGCGATGGTGATGCCGATGAGCACCGGCACGGGCTTGAACCGCGTGGCGAACGTCAGGGCCATGAGTTGGGACTTGTCGCCCAGCTCGGCGACGAAGATGACGCCGAAGCTGATCACCAGGGCGACGAGGAAACCGTCCATGTGAACCTTCCCGATCAAGCCGGGAGGAGGTACGGGGGCGCCCTCGACCCGGCTGCGACAGCCTGAGTCGAAGGTCTCGCCCGCCCCGGGGACCGGGGCCGCGTGGCCGGATGCGGAACGCATCAGTATGTCGACCACGACATTGGGGGCTACTCCCCTTCGCGCGGCCCAGCCTAGCCCACCCCAGTGGGCAGGGTCGCCGGGGGTGCACGGCGTGACCCGCGGCGGCCCGGCACGCTCAGTCGGCCCGGGCGAGGGTGACGCCGAACAGCCCGTCCGGGTCGGTCCAGAACGCGTGCGAAGCGAAGCCGGCGTCGGTCAGCTCCGCCGCGATCCCCTCGGGGTGGAACTTCGCTGACACTTCCGTGCGCAGTTCCTCACCGGCGGCGAACTCGACGTCCAGGTCCAGCACGTGCACCCGGGTCGGATGTTCGGCGCGCAGCCGCATCTTGATCCACTCGTGCTCCGGGTCCCAGACCGCCACGTGGGTGAACGCCTCCGGGTCGAAGTCCGCCCCCAGCTCCCGGTTGATCACGCGGAGCACGTTGCGGTTGAAGTCGGCGGTCACCCCGGCCGTGTCGTCGTACGCGGGCACGATCACCTTCGGGTCCTTGACGAGGTCGGTGCCGATCAGCAGCCAGTCCCCGGCTTCGAGTGCGGCGCGCATGGCGGTGAGGAACTCCGCCCGCTCCACCGGCAGCAGGTTGCCGATGGTGCCGCCGAGGAACACCACCAGCCGCCGGCCGCCGGTGGGCAGCCGGTCGAGCTGCCGGGTGAAGTCGCCGACGATGCCGCGTACCCGCAGCCCGGGGTACTCGGCGGCGATCTGGTCGGTGGACTCCCGCAGCGCGCTGACCGACACGTCCAGCGGCACGAACGTGCCCAGGTCGCCGTGGCGGGTGAACGCGTCCAGCAGCAGCCGGGTCTTCTCCGACGAGCCGGAGCCCAGCTCGATCAGGGTCTTCGCCCCGGTCAGCTCGGCGATCTCGTCGGCGTGCTCGGTCAGCACCGCCCGCTCGGCCCGGGTCGGGTAGTACTCCGGCAGCCGGGTGATCTCGCCGAAGAGTTCGCTGCCCCGGGCGTCGTAGAACCATTTCGGTGGCAGCCACTTCGGCTGCGCGGTCAGCCCGACCCGTACGTCCTCCCGCAGGCTCCGGTCCAGGTCCTGCTCCGCCAGGTAGATCTCCAGTGGCTCCGCGCCCATGAGGTGTCCCTTCCGTTACCCGAACGTCCTGCCCTACCCGTGGAAACGTTGGTTAGGCGACCACCAGGTCCCGGGTGTGCACCCCGGTAGCGGTCGCCACCACCAGCTGCCCGTCCGGCAGCGCCTGCCAGTCGGGGTCGTCGTCGAGGGGTTCCGAGGCCAACAGCACCGACTCCGCGCCGCGGCGCACCGACAAGGCGTGCCCGGCCACACTGGCCACCGCCGTCGTACCGTCGGTGAGCAGCATGTTCACCCGCGACCCGGGCGCGGCCGCGGTGACCGCCGCGACGGTGTCCGCCACCGCCCGCGTCGGATCGTGCCCGGCCCGCAGCCGGTGCCGGACCAGCGCCCACAGCAGCGCGGCGTCGGTCGGCGCGTCCAACGTCAGCAGGTCGCGGACCGGCAGCTCGGCGGCGAGCGGCACCACCGTGTCCGGCCAGCCCCGGATCACCCCGTTGTGGCTGAACAGCCAGCGCCCCTCGGCGAACGGCGCGGCGGCCGCCTCCTGCACCGGCATACCGACCGTGGCGGACCGGACCGCGGCCAGCACCGCACCGGCGACCGTCACCGCCGCCAGCTCGGGCAGAGTGGTGTCGCTCCAGAGGGGCTGCGCCCGCCGGTAGCGGACCGGGTCGCCGGCCCCCGGGTACCACCCGACGCCGAAGCCGTCCGCGTTGATCGTGCCGCCGCCGCGCATGTCGCGGGGCGCCCAGGACTGCCGCAGCAGCCCGTACGGGGGGTCGTACAGCAGGCTGCGCAGGCTGACCGGCGGACCGAGGTACGCCAGGTGGCGGCACATCAGCCGGGACCGCCGCTCACGCCGGCGCCCCGCTCCGCTCGTTCACGAGTGCGCCTCCTCGGGACGGGCGTCCCGGGCGCAGCGGAACCCGCTGAAGATCTGCCGCCGGATCGGGTAATCCCAGTTGCGGAAGGTGCCCCGGCAGGCCGCCCGGTCGGTGCCGAAGGAGCCGCCGCGCAGCACCCGGTACTCGTCGCCGAAGAAGACCTCGGAGTATTCGCGGTACGGAAACGCCACGAAGCCGGGATGCCCTCGGAAGGTGGACGAGGTCCACTCCCAGACGTCCCCAATGAGCTGGTGCACGCCGAGCGGCGAGGCGCCCGCCGGGTACGCGCCCACCGGCGCCGGCCAGAGGTGCCGCTGCCCCAGGTTCGCGTGCGCGACGGTCGGGTCGTCGTCGCCCCACGGGTAGCGGCGGGACCGGCCGGTCGCCGGGTCCCAGCGGGCCGCCTTCTCCCACTCCGCCTCGGTGGGCAGCCGCTTGCCGGCCCAGGCCGCGTACGCCTCCGCCTCGTACCAGCAGACGTGCACCACCGGCTCGTCGTCGCGCACCGGCGACCAGCGGCCGAACCGGCGGTACGCCCAGCCGTCGCCGTCCCGCCGCCAGTGCATCGGCGCGCTCAGCTCCGCCTCGACGCGGTGTCGCCAGCCCGCCGCGCTCCACCAGCGCGGCTCGGCGTACCCCCCGTCGTCGATGAAGGCGCGGTACTGACCGTTGGTGACCGGTGCGGCGTCGATGACGTACGCGGGCAGGTCCACCGGGTGGGCGGGGCGCTCGTTGTCCAGCGCCCACGGGTCGGTCGACGTGCCCATGGTGAACGGACCGGCCGGCACCAGCACCTCGCCGCCGACCCGGCCGCGCGGCTCGGGCGGCGGTGGCGCGTCCAGCACCGGCGCCCCGGCGCGCAGCTGGTGGGTGGCGAGCATCGTCTCGTCGTGCTGCTGCTCGTGCTGCACGATCATCCCGAACGCGAAGCCGTCCTCGATCAGCTTCCGATCGGTGAACCGGATCCCGTCGAGCAGGTCGTACACCTTGTCCCGGACGGTGCGCACGTAGGCGCGGGCCTCGGCCGGGGGCAGCAGGGGCAGCGCGGGTCGGTCCTTGCGGGGCTGCTTGAACGCGTCGTAAAGGTCGTCGATGTCGCGACGCACCGGCCCGCGGCCGCCGACGTCCCGCACCAGCCAGAGCTCCTCCTGGTTGCCGACGTGGGCCAGGTCCCAGACCAGCGGGGACATCAGGGTGGAGTGCTGCCGCATCAGGTCGTCGTCGTCCACCGCGTCGGTCAGCAGCGCGGTGCGGGTCCGGGTGCGGTCCAGCTCCGCCGCGATCCGGCTGCGTAGCTGCTCGCTGTCCGTACCCGGCCGCTCGGTCGTGGTCACCGGTGTCCCCTCTCCGCGGCGGCGCGGCGCCGCACGATTCCTCGGCTCGTCTCCTCGTGGATCCCGGCCGGCAGGTCCAGCCGGGGCAGGGCCGCCAGGGCCAGGTCGAACAGGGCCACCGCGGCGGCGGCCAGCGGGCGGTCGGCGAGCCCGTGCCGGGCCGCGGCCTGCCAGCGGTCGGCGACCGGGGCCGCCACGGCCAGCGCGTCCCGGGTGGTCGTCGACTCGGCAAACAGCGCGGCCAGCACTGCCAGCGGCACCGTCCATTCCCGCCGGGGCTGGGCGTCCAGGTAGCGGACCTCCAGGTAGCCGCGCGGCCGCACCGGCGGGAAGAGGGTGCTGATGTGGTACGCCAGGTCGTCGGTGGTCGGCGGGCGGGGCAGCGCCCCGGCCAGCCAGTCGGCGAAGGTGACGTCAGCCGGCGGCGTCCAGTCTGGACCGTCGCCGCGTACGCACAGCAGCGGCGCGGCGAGCGCGTACTCGGTCCAGGCGGTGACCGGGTCGCGGTCGGGCTGGGCGGGTGACCAGACCGGCCGGGTCCGCGCCGCGTCGATGGCCAGCCAGGCGGCCATCCGAGCCGACGCCCATCCGGTACGCCGGCCGGCGTACCGGTCGGCGGTGGCGAACGCGGCCAGCAGCGGCGGCCCGACGGCGTGGGCGGCGGCCCACCGTCCGGCCAGTTGCTCCGGCTCGCCCGCGTCCAGGCAGACCTGCAGGCCGGCGGTGCTGTACATCATGACCTGACCGGCCGGACCGTGCCGGTCGAAGACGCAGCGCATGGCCTGGTAGCGGGGGGTCTCCACGACGGAGCACGGGGAGCGCCAGGGGTCCAGGCCGGTGCGGCCCAGGGCGAGGCCGGCGGCGTCCAGCGCGGCGGTCAGCTCGGCGACGTCGGCCTCGGTGGCCAGGATCAGCGCGGCGATCGACGGTCGCGGCGCGGAGGAGACTTCCACCTGCCCGCCCGGCTCCACGGTCACGGTGCCGCCGTGCCGGAGCCTCTCCGCAGGGCTGGTGGGGTCGAGGGTGACGGGGCAGTGCGGCCCCAGCGCCCGGCGCAGGCGCTCGCGGTCGACCGGGCGGGCCGGGTCCGCGGCGTCGTGCACCGTCCATTCCAGTTCGACGCCGGTGAGCGTGGGTGGCCCGGTTTTGAAGCAGATCCTGGCGATGTGCCGGGCGGCGGCGGCCACGTCCGGCAGGACGGTCGTCCGGTCCAGCTCCGGTGACATCACCAAGAGAAGACTCCTCTCCCCGTGCGGGGTGGGCGACCACGGTGTCGACGGACGCCCGCACCGTCACCGGCGGGGGCGTCCGCGGTCCCACCCATCTTCTGTCTAGCAGACGGATCCCGCCCGCCGAGGGAGATGAATTTTTGTCCGGGTTCCGGTCGCGGCCGGCGTCGGCGGCGATCGTTCGCCAGCGCCCGCGCCAGGATCAGCGATCCACGTTGGCCGCGCCTGCCGGGCCGTTGCCCGATTTGCCGGTGTCTGCTCGGCCGGTGCTCGACTTGTCGGAAGCCGGAGCCTTGTCGGAAGCCGGAGCCTTGTCGGAAGCCGGAGCCGGCGTGGTCGCGCGAGCGGCCTCGGGCGACGTGGTGCGAGCGGCAGGCGACGTGGCGGGGGCAGCAGGGGACGACTTCGGGGCGCGGTCCGGGACCAGCCGGAGGCAGTAGTCCTCCACCCGGTCCGCCCCGCCCGCCGCGGTGACCAGGTCGGCGAAGCCCGGCGTCTCCAGCGCCCTGGCCCGCTGCCTGGGCGACTTGGCCAGGTAGGCCCGGCAGTGGCCGGCGAGCTCTCCGGCGCCGGCCGGCTGGCCGGGTCCGCCGGTCGGGGTCGGGCCGGTGCCGGTGGTCGAGGCCGCGCCGGGCGTTCCGGTGGCGGTCGGGTCGTCACCGGACCCCGTCGGCGACGCCGCGCTCTCCCCGCCGGTGCTGCCCGGCGTGGTCGGGGCCGGCGGCGCCGGCTCGTCGGGCCGGTCGAGGCTCACCGCGGCGAACGCGACCCCGGCGGTGGCGGTGGCAGCGAGCCCGGCCAGCCAGGCCGCCGCGCCGACGCGGAGCCGTCCCCACCGACGCGCCACGCGAGCCGTAGCCGGTACGGGTGCCGCGCGGGCCGCCCGGAACGCGGCGAGCGCCTGCTCCTCTCCGGACAGCTCGCCCGGCTCGGCCGGCGCCGCCGCCGCGGCGAGCAGGTGGGCCAGCGGATCGGCCTCGGCCGTCGGGGGCTGACCGCCACGGGCCGCGTCGAGCAGACCCTCGGACTCCGCCCGGTGGGCGGGCCCGCCGGACCGGCGAAATCGCATCCAGATTCCCCTCACGTCAGCCGTCCGCCGGCTCGGCCTTGGGTGCGCTCGGCGCCGGTCGCCCCCGACCGGTACGGGGGCGGGGCGGGGTGGCCTGCTCGGCCCGGCCCGACGGCTGGCGCACGTCGGAGCGTTCCAGGAGCGCGGCGAGGCGGCGCAGCCCCCGGTGCGCGGCGGTACGGACCGCGCCCGCCCGCCGACCCAGCACCCGCCCGGCGGTCTCCGCGTCGAGCCCGATCACGGCGCGCAGCAGCACCGCCTCCGCCTCCCGCTGTGGCAGCGTGGCGATCAGCGCGAGCGCGCTCTCGGTACCGATGGTCTCGCCGGCCCGCTCGGCGGTGTCGGCGTCCCCGGCCAGCTCGCTGAGCGCCTGCACCGGCACCGGCAGGGACGGCCGCCGACGCTGCCGGCGCAGGTGGTCCATGGCCCGGTTGCGGGCGATGGTGACCGTCCACGCGCGAAACTCCCCGCCGGCGAAGCCGGGCAGGTCACGCGAGATCTGCAGCCAGGCCTCGGAGGCGACGTCCTCGGCGTCCGCGCCGACCAGGGCGGTGAGGTAGCGCAGCAGCCCGGGTTGCAGGCTGCGGTAGAGGAAGCGGAAGGCCTCCTCGTCGCCCGCCTGGGCCGCGGCAACCGCCTCGCTCAGCTCACCGGTCATGGATTCGCCGTTTCCGTTCTCCGGGCCGGCGCGTGCCGGTGCCGGCGTACCCGGCGCCTGTCCCGGCCCGGTGACCGGAGCTGCACCCGAACCATCAACCCCCCGCTGACCTGTATCGGCGCCCGCGGAAGCGTGCGGGGCGCGCGCATGGACACACGTGCCGCGAAGTACGGCCGTCGGCGGACATACCGTACCGGCGGCGTGGGCCAGCCCAGAGCCGGGCTAACGCTAGGAGCCGATACCCGGGTGGACAAGCCGCCATCCGGCGGCGAAAGAGTGAGAATTCTCAACCGCCGATCGCGGCGGGTCGAGGTAACGAAAAACACGCCTGGGACGCCACAGGTCGTCGCAGGGCCGGAGCCGGTCCGGTCAACGCGGATAAACCAGTCGTCGAGCGGCTTTTCCTGACCGATCGTACCCGAGCCGTCACGGTCGACCAATCGGCGCAAGTGCCCGCTGGCCGTTCGGCGGAGGGCGGTCGGACCGGCCGCCGGCCGTGACGGGAGAGATCGCGGGAAATACTTCGGGGCGGCACTGGGTACGGTATGGGGGTGTTGTCTTCGGGGGTCGTACTCAGCGGCCGGTACCGCCTGGATGACCGTGTCGCCACCGGCGGCATGGGTGACGTCTGGCGTGCCACCGACCTGGTGCTGGGTCGTCAGGTCGCGGTGAAGGTCCTGCTTCCCGCGCTGGTCTCTGACCCCGATTTCATCGCCCGCTTCCGCGCCGAGGCGCGGATCATGGCGTCCCTGCGCCACCCCGGCGTCGTCCAGGTCTTCGACTGCGGCGAGGACGAGCTGCCCGACGGCGGCCGGGCCGACTACCTGGTCATGGAGTTCGTCGAGGGCGAGCCGCTCTCCCGGCGGATCCAGGAGGCCGGCCATCTCGAGGTCGCCGAGACGATGTCCATCGTGGCGCAGGTGGCCCAGGCCCTGCAGGCGGCGCACGCCCGGGGCATCGTCCACCGGGACGTGAAGCCGAGCAACCTGCTGGTGCAGCAGGACGGCGCCGTGGTGCTGGTCGACTTCGGGGTGGCCCGGTCGACCAACGTCACCAGCATCACCAGCACCAACGCGGTGCCCGGCACCGCGCTCTACATGGCACCCGAGCAGGCGGCCGGCCGACCGGTCTCCGGCGCCACCGACATCTACGCGCTGGGGGCGGTGGCCTACTGCTGCCTCACCGGCAGCCCGCCGTTCACCGGCGACAACCCGCTGCAGGTGGCCGTCCGGCACTTGGACGACGAGCCGCCGGAGCTGCCGGCTGACATCCCGCAGCCGGTCCGGGACCTGGTCGCCCGCGCTCTCGCCAAGGACCCGGCAGACCGCTACCCGGACGGCGCGGCCATGGCCGCGGCCGCCCGGGCGGCCATGGCCGGGGCGCCGACCGCGATGGTGCCGGTGGCGCTGCGCGGGGCGGTCGGCCCCGCCACCCGGGACGACCCGACCCTCGCGGCCCCCCTGGCCATGGTGGCCCCCGCCGGGCGGCGGGGCCGGCGCGGCACCCTGGTCGGCGCGCTGGCCGCGGTGCTGGTCGCACTGACCGCCCTGGGCGCGGCACTCGGTGCGGCGAGGGACGTGCGCGATCCGGCGACCACGATCGAGACCACGCCGACCGCCGTCACACACAGCGACGACGCGGAATCGACAGCGGCGACCGAGACGCCCGCGGACCAGGGCGGGCGGACCCGCCGTCCGTCCCGGCCAGACACCAGGCGCTCGGTGACGGCGACCCCCACCCCGACCCCGAGCGGGTCCGTCGAGGCGTCCCCGTCGGAGGTGCCGTCGACGCCCCCGACCCCGCCGTCGACGCCACCGAGCACCACCCCACCGACGGACAACTCGACGCCACCGACCGACACGACCACCACGCCACCCGAGGGCGGCCAGCCGCCCGCGGCGGGCAACTGACCCCACCGGACGGCGACGAGCGCACGGCCGAGCCGGTCCCGCAGCAGATGCGGGACCGGCTCGTGCTGTACGGCGCGATCGGTCACTCCGCGCCCAGCGCCTCCACCACCGGCCGGGACAGCGCGCGCCGGGCCGGGAGGACGGAGGCGGCCAGTGCGGCCAGCACCGCCACGCCGAGGATCAGGGCGATCCGCGCCGGCGGCAGCACCAGGATGAAGGTGCCGCCCACCCGGGCCACCACGGCCATCGCGCCGGCGGCGACCGCGGTGCCGAGGGCGACGCCGAGCACCGCGCCGACCAGCGCGATGAGCACCGCCTCGACGGCCAGCGCGGCCCGCATGCCGCCCCGGGTCAGCCCCACCGCCCGCAGCACCGCGTTCTCCCGGGTGCGTTCCACCACCGACAGGCTCAGCGTGTTGGCTACCCCGACCAGGGCGATGACCACCGCCAGGCCGAGCAACGCGGTGACGAAGCCCAGCACCATGTCCACCGTGCCGGTGAGCATCTTCTTGTACGCCGCCTGGTCCATCAGGTTGACCGTCGGGTAGTCGGCCAGCACCTGCGTGATCGCCGCCTTCGCGGTCGCCGTGGCGACCCCGGGCGCCGGGTCCACCTCGGCGAGGTAGCCGCGCTGCGCCGGGAAGAGCCGGGTGAAATCCGCGTCCAGCACGTCGACCACGTACCCGGCGGGGACCGGGCTGCCGGCGAGCGGCGCCTCGTCGGCGCGTACCACCGCGGCGATCCGGAACTGCCGGCCGGCGAGGGTGACGGTCTGCCCGACGGTCCAGCCGCGCGCCGCAGCCAGCTCGCGGTGCACCAGCACCGCACCGGGCCCGAGGCCGCCCGCGTCCCCGGCGTCGACGCCGGTCAGCGTCCGGCGCACCAGCGCCGGGTGCGCCGCGCGCAGCTGCACCCCGTCGGCCACCCGGCTGCGCTGCTCGTGCACCACGCCCAGCTCGGGGCGGGCGGCCAGCGCGCCGGCCAGCGGGGCCGGCAGGTCGCCACCGATGCCGGTCACCACGAAGTCCACCCCGACCTCGGCGTCGACCGCGTCCTCGATGCCCCGCTTGGCGCTGGCCGCGCCGACCACGAAGGCAGTGACGAGACCGATCCCGATCACCAGCGCGGTGGCGGTGGCGGCGATCCGGCGCGGGTTGCGTACGGCGTTGGCCACGGCCAGCCCGGCGGTCGCGCTGAGCAGCGGGCGCACCGGCCGGCCGAGCAGGCGGACCAGCGCCGGCACCAGCACCGGCCCGAACAGCACGATCCCGAAGAAGGCCAGCACCCCGCCGAGCGCGACCAGCGCCACCTGGCCGGCCGCGCCGGCGCCGAGCAGGGCGGCCACACCAGCGGCGAGCGCCAGCGCACCGGCCGCGAGCCGGATCCGGCCCGCCCGCCGGGCCGGCTGCACCGCCGCGTCGGTCAGCGCCGCCACCGGGGCGATCCGGGTGCCCTGCCAGCTCGGCACCGCGGCGGCGCCGACCGTCATCAGGGTGCCGAGGAGGAGGCAGAGCAGCACCGTCGCGGGGCGCATGGTGAGCGGGCCACCCGCCGGCGCGTTCTGGGCCGACATCAGGGCGTCCAGCCCGACGGCCAGACCCGCCCCGGCCAGCACCCCGGCGGCCGACGCGACCAACCCGGTCACCGCCGCTTCCAGCAGGGTGGCCCGGAACACCTGGCCACGGGTGGCCCCGACCAGCCGGAGCAGCGCGGTACGCCGGGTGCGCTGGGCCAGCACGATGGCGAAGGTGTTGGCGATGACGAAGCCGGAAACCACCACGGCCACCGCGGCGAAGGTGAGCAGGAAGGCGCTGAACTGCCGCAGGTTCCGGACGCCGTCCTCCACGGCCTCGTCGAGGATCCGCTGCCGGTCCTTGACCACCACGCCGGGCCCCACCGCCGCCCGGACCCGCTCGACGAGCGCGGCGCGGTCCACCCCGGGCCGGGCGGCGACGACGATCCGGTCGTACCCGCGTTGGCCGCTCACCGTGAGGGCGTCGGCGCCGGCCAGCCCGATGTAGGGCCCGCCGACGTCCCGCGAGGTGCCGTCCACGTCGACGGTGCCGACCAGGGTGTACGGCCGGGCCGCCCCGGTGGCGCCGCCGACGCGGACCGGGGAGCCGAGCCGGAAGCCCTGCTCGGCGACGGTGGGCGCGTCGAGGACCAGCTCGCCCGGGCGTTGCGGCAGCCGGCCGGCCACCACGTCGTACGACTGCACGGCCGGGTCGGTGGGGACGGCGGCGAGGACGGCGTAGCCGAGCACCGGCCGGCCGTCGGCGCCGACGACCCCGCCCGAGCCGAGCAGCTCACCCCCGGCGGCGGCCACCCCGTCGACGGCCCGGACCCGGTCCACCAGGGCGGGCGGCAGGGGCTTGTCGTCCGGGCCGTACACGCCGAGGTCGGTGTGCCGGTCGAAGGTGCCGGCGCGGGCGTACGCCCCGGCGCGGATGCCGTCGGTGAAGATCAGGGTACCGGCGACGAAGGCGACGCCGAGGACGATCGCCAGCGAGGAGAGGAGCAGGCGCAGCCAGTCGGCGCGAACCTGGCGCAGGGTGAGGCGCAACATCCCGGTCACCGCCCCGCCCGCACGCCGGCGGCGGCCGGGTCGAGGCGGGTGAGCGCCTCGCGTACCTGGCCGACGGTGGGCCGGACCAGTTCGTCGACCACCCGGCCATCGGCGAGGAAGACGACCCGGTCGGCGTAGCCGGCGGCCACCGGGTCGTGGGTCACCATGACCACGGTCTGGCCGAGGGTGTCGACCGCCTCGCGCAGCAGGCCCAGCACCTCCGCGCCGGAGCGGGAGTCGAGGTTGCCGGTGGGCTCGTCGGCGAAGAGCACCCAGGGGCGGGTGATCAGCGCGCGGGCCACCGCCACCCGCTGCTGCTGTCCGCCGGAGAGCTCGGCCGGCCGGTGCCCGAGACGGTCGGTCAGGCCGACCGCGGCCACCACCTGCCGCAGCCAGGCCGCATCGGGCCGGCGGCCGGCGATGGCCAGCGGCAGCACGATGTTCTCCTCGGCGGTGAGGGTCGGCAGCAGGTTGAACTTCTGGAAGACGAAACCGATCCGCTCCCGGCGCAGCAGGGTCAGCCGGCGGTCGTCGAGCCGGGCCAGGTCGGCGTCACCGATCCGGACCGTCCCGGCGGAGGGCCGGTCGAGGCCGGCGAGGCAGTGCATGAGGGTGGACTTACCGGAGCCGGAGGGGCCCATGACGGCGGTGAACTGGCCGGCGGCGAGGTCGAGGTCGACGCCGTCGAGGGCGACGACGCGGGACTGCGCGGAGCCGTACTCCTTGCGCAGCGCTCGGGCGGTGACGGCGACGCCGGTGGTCGCGGGTGCGACGGACACGTGTTGCTCCCCGTGTGGAGACGTTCATCTGACGTCTCCGACGCTATGCGCGACACCGTCTGGTTGATCTCCACCTGCGCGCTCGATCCTGGTACGCCGGTGGTCGCCCCGGACCGGGTGGACCCGTACGACCCAGGTCGTACGCCGGCTCAGCCGCCCGGCGTGACCAGCCCGCTCTCGTACGCCAGCACCACCGCCTGCACCCGGTCGCGGAGCTGGAGCTTCGCCAGGATCCGGCCGACGTGCGTCTTGACCGTCGCCTCCGCGACGTGCACCCGGGCGGCGATCTCGGCGTTGGACAGCCCCTGCGCCACCAGCAGCAGGATCTCCCGCTCCCGCTCGGTGAGCTGGGCGAGCCGCGGGTCCTCGGTGGGGGCGGGGCCGAGTTGGCCGGCAAACCGGTCGAGCAGCCGCCGGGTGATCGACGGGGCGACCACCGAGTCGCCTTCCGCGACCACCCGGATCGCGGCCAGCAAATCCTCCGGCGGCACGTTCTTCAGCAGGAACCCGCTGGCCCCCGCCTGGAGCGCGGCGAACGCGTCGGCCTCGGTGTCGAAGGTGGTGAGCACCAGGACCCGCGGCCGCCCGGCGGGCGGCCGGGCACAGATCCGCCGGGTCGCCTCCACCCCGTCCATGGTCGGCATCCGCAGGTCCATGACGACCACGTCGGCCTCGACCCGGTCCAGCACGCGCAGCGCGTCCGCGCCGTCGATCGCCTCGCCGACCACCGCCAGGTCGGGCTGGGAGTCCAGCACCATCCGGAACCCGGCGCGCACCAGCGCCTGGTCATCGACGATCACCACCCGGACAGTCAAGCCGCCACCTCTCTCTCGATACCCGGCGCCGACGGTAGCGGCAGCCGCGCCTCGACCCGCCAGCCCCCGGCCAGCGCGGGACCGGCGGTGAGGCTGCCGTCGTACACCCCGACCCGCTCGCGCATGCCGACCAGGCCGTGCCCGCCGGACGGCGCCGGCCGGACCACCGGCCGGCCGTGCCCGTCGTCGACGGCCCGGACCACGACGGCGTCCGCGGACCAGTCCAGGCTCAGCGCCACGGACGCGCCCACCCCGGCGTGCTTGAGCGCGTTGGTCAGCGATTCCTGCACCACCCGGTAGACGGTCAGTTCCAGGCCCGGCGGCAGGGGCACCGCCGCGCCGGTGGTGGTGCAGGTCACCCGCAGGCCGGCGGCGCGGAAGCGGTCCAGCAGGTGGGGCAGTTCGACCAGCGCCGGCCGGCGGTGGGCCGGCTCGGCGGACAGTTCGCCGCCGGGCTCGGCCGCCATTTCCGGCGCGGCCGCCGGCTCCGGCCGGCTCGGCTCCCGCAGTACGCCCACCAGCCGGCGCATCTCCTCCAGCGCCTGCCGGCCGGTGTCCGCCACCACCTTGGCGGCCTCCCGGGCGGTGGCCGGGTCACGGTCGATGGTGAACCGCACCCCGTCCGCCTGCACGATCATGACCGCCATGCTGTGTGCCACCACGTCGTGCAGCTCCCGGGCGATCCGGGTGCGCTCCTCGGCCACCGCCGCCCGGGACTCGGCCTCCCGCTCCCGTTCCAGGGTGGTGGCCCGTTCCTCCAGGCTCAGCACGTAGAGCCGGCGGGTCCGCACGTTCAGCCCCATCAGCCACACCGCGCCGGTGATCAGCCCGAAGTAGATCGCGCTGGCCCACCAGGCGGCCGGCCCGCGCACCTGCAGCGCGGCCAGCACCACGCCGACCGCGGCGACCGCCCCGGCGAGCACGCCGTCACGGAGCCGGTCGGCGTACTTGACCACGCTGTAGAGGGCGATCAGCACGGCGATGTCGTAACCCAACGGCCCCCAACGGAACACCACCTGGACGAGCGCGAGCGCGGCCACCACCGCGGCCACCGCCGTCGGATGGGTACGCCGGAACAGCAGGACCAGGGCCATCACGATCCCGACGCAGGTGGCCTTCCAGCCGCCCGGCTGGGCGACCACCCCGGCGACGGCGAAGAGCGCCACCAGCCCGGCCACGGCGACGTCGAAGGCGACGCTGCGTAGCGGGCGCCCGAAGATGATGCGGTCCACGGTCACCCAGCGTACGTGGCGGGTCGACGGTCGCTGCCCAGCGCTACCGCCCCGGGTTTCCGCGCCCATTGCCCGCCATGATCCGGAGCTGCGGCGGCTGCGGCGTGCTCGGAGGTAACACTGATGACTGCCTACAGACCTGATGACGAAGACGAATCAGCGGCCCGCGAGGCGCGATCCTTCACGTCATCAAGTTCGTAGCCACGTCATGAGGACTTGCCTGCCGCGAACACGCCGTGCCCGGGTGACCCGCCGGTGCCGCGCGGGCCCTCTTCCTCTTCCCGTCGCCCGCGGAGGAGCCCGGGCGGCGGCTGACATCACCAACGACTCAGCTCGAAAGGACTCGCGAGGCAGACCGGTGCTGCGCCGGGCACCGGGCCGCAGCCGGCTGCGAAGCCCGGCGCGGGTCCCGTCAGGGGGCGACGAGGTCGTGCAGGCGGGCGATCTCGGCGGACTGCTCGGTGGCGACCGCGTTGGCGAACTCCTGCATGGTCTGGTCCGCGCCGACCCTGAGCAGGTCGGTGGCCATTGCCACGGCACCCTGGTGATGCTCGGTCATCATGCGGACGAAGCGGCGGTCGAACTCGGCGCCCCGGGCGGCGGCGAGCTGCCGCATCGCCTCGGGGGGCTGCATGCCGCGCATCGTGCCGTGGTCGTGCCCGGAGACCTCGGCCGGCAGGCCGCGCGCGCCGAGCCAGCCGCGCAGCACGCCGATCTCCGGCCCCTGCGCGGCGCGGATCCGCTCGGCGACGGCGCGTACCCGGGGATCGGCGGCCCGGTCCGTCGCGAGGGCGGCCATCTCTACCGCCTGCTGGTGGTGCGGGATCATCATCCGGACGAACCAGACATCGAGGCTGTTGTAGCGGGCCGATTCGGCGTTGCGCACCTCCTGCCCCGGGCGGGTGGTCGCCGACTCCCCCGGCCGGCCGGGCACGATGACCGGCGGTGCGTCCACGGTGGACGACGCGTTCGGGGCCGGCGCCCGCGCGACCACCGCTCCACCGTCGCCCGCCCGAGACAGGGCCAGCCCGAGCGCGACCAGGAGTACGGCGCCGCCTGTGACGGCGGCCCAGATGCGTGCCTGCCGGCCGGTCATACGCCGCTCCCTCCGGTCGAGGTGGCAGCGATCCTATCCATAGACGAACGGCGTTTGATGTGACCCACATCACATAGATCTACGTCACCGCCCGGTAAGGTGTCGACATCATCATCCCCCTTTCGAAGGGTGTTGCCGATGATCAGGTCCCGCACGTCACCCACCCGCCGACTCCGGATCGTCAGCCTGACCGCCGCCGGACTGCTCGTCGCCGGGGTGGCCACTGCCCCCGTCAGCAGCGCCCAGGAGACCCCCCGGCTCAGCGTCGAGCCGGCCACGGTCAACGGGGCCGGTCTCGGGGTGGATGAAATCTCCAGCAGCCCCAACCTCCGTCAGATCGCCAACCTGCCGAAGCAGGCGCCGTTCGACACGAGCGCGGCCTTCGGCTCCGACCTGGCATTCCAGGGCCGGTACGCCTTCGTCGGCAACTACGACGGCGTCGTCATCTATGACATCGGCCAGCCCAGCGCACCGAAGATCGTGTCGCAGGTGCTCTGCCCCGGCTCGCAGAACGACGTCTCCGTCTACGGCAACCTGCTCTTCCTCTCCACCGACTCGCCGCGCAGCGACGACTCCTGCGCCAGCACCGGCGTCGACCGGTCCGAGACCAAGTGGGAGGGCATCAAGGTCTTCGACATCACCGACAAGGCCAACCCGCGCTACATCAAGTCGGTGCAGACTGCCTGCGGCTCGCACACCCACACCCTGGTGCCGGCCAAGGACAGCAAGTCGGTCTACCTGTACGTCTCCTCGTACGGGCCGTCGGACACGTACGTGGGCTGCCCGCCGCCGCACGACTCCATCTCCATCGTGAAGGTGCCGCTGCGGTCGCCGACCGACGCGGCCGTGGTGGCCACCCCGAACCTCTTCCCCGACGGCGGATACCCGGGCATCCCGCAGCAGAAGACGGCCACCAGCGGCTGCCACGACATCACCGTGTACCCGGCGAAGGACCTGGCCGCCGGCGCCTGCATGGGCGACGGCATCCTGATGGACATCGCCAACCGGGAGGCGCCCCGGGTGATCAACCGGGTGCGGGACACGGAGAATTTCGCCTTCTGGCACTCGGCGACCTTCAACAACGCCGGGACCAAGGTGGTCTTCACCGACGAGCTGGGCGGGGGCGGCGCGGCGACCTGCAACCCGGCCACCGGGCCGAACCGCGGCGCGGACGCCATCTACGACGTCACCGGCCGCGGCGACGCCCGCAAGCTGGTCTTCCGCAGCTACTTCAAGATCCCGCGGACCAACGCCGACACCGAGAACTGTGTCGCGCACAACGGTTCGCTGATCCCGGTGCCCGGCCGCGACATCATGGTCCAGGCCTGGTACCAGGGCGGCGTCTCGGTCTGGGAGTTCACCGACTCCCGCCACCCGAAGGAGATCGGCTTCTGGGAGCGCGGGCCGCTCTCCGACACCCAGCTCCGCACGGGCGGCTCCTGGTCCGCGTACTGGTACAACGGCCACATCTACTCCAG
>NZ_VSFA01000039.1 GCF_008119785.1 Micromonospora sp. MP36
TTCGTGCATGTCCTGGCTCATGCGATACCGGCGACTCGTCCGCCGCTACGACCGCAAAGGCGACCACTACGAAGCCTTCGCCACCATCGCTAGCACCCTGATCTGCTACCGACGCCTCACCAAATGAGATGCGCCCTTAGTCATGAAGCCGACAGCGGTACGTCGTGCTCGGCAGCGGGGCAGCGCTTCAGCCCTTGACCGGCTACCTTGCCAAAGGTGACGGATCTTGAGCCCGGCATCTATGAGCACCTGATCACCCAGGACCTTGTCAAGCGGCTCCAGCATGTCGGCCCTGCTCAGGTTCAGCACACCCCGCTCGATCCGGGCGATGCTCACGACCTACTTGCCCGGCACATCACCGCTTTAGCCCGACGCGCACTGCTCGCAGTCGGCGGTGGCGAAAACAAGCTCGCCCGCCAGGTCGAGCTAGCCAATCGCATCACGGAGAGCATCGCCCAGGCCGAACCACGCGCCGTCGGCGCCGACGACCAGATCGCCGACGCGGAGCACCTGCTACACGCCATCGCGGCCCCGCCGACTCCTCCTGCCGCCCCCGCCTTCCCAGTACGCCCCACCACCCCCCTGTCCACCGGCGCCCTGCTGGTTAACGGCCGCCACCAGCCGCGCATCGGCCACGAGGTCACCCACGAGATGGCTTCCGCCGACGAGGTTGACCTGCTCTGCGCATTCATCAAGTGGCATGGCCTGCGCATCGTCGAGCCGGCGATCCGCGCCCTGATCGCCCGCGGCGGCCGACTCCGGGTCATCACCACGACGTACATGGGCGCAACCGACCAACGGGCCCTGGATCGGCTCGCCGAGCTGGGTGCCGACATCAAGGTCTCCTACGAGACCAGGACCACCCGGCTGCACGCCAAGGCGTGGCTGTTCCGCCGCAGCAACGGAACCACCACCGCGTACGTCGGCTCGTCCAACCTCTCAAAGACCGCGCTGGTCGACGGCGTCGAATGGAACGTGCGGATCTCGAACCTGGAGCAGCCGCACGTCATCGACACCTTCGAGGCGACATTCACCGACTACTGGAACGACTCTACCTTCGAGGCGTACGACCCCACGAAGGACGCCGACCGGTTGCGGGTTGCGCTGCGCGGCGAGCGTCCCGACGAGGCGCCGACCGAGATCGCAAACCTGGATGTCCGGCCGTTCCCGTATCAGCAGGAGGTTCTGGACGACCTGGACGCCGAGCGGCTGGTGCACGGCCGCTGGCGGAACCTGGTGGTGATGGCGACGGGCACCGGCAAGACGGTGGTAGCCGCGCTGGACTACCGGCGCCTTCGCAAGGCTGGCCAGGTCAACTCCCTGCTCTTCGTCGCTCATCAGGAGCAGATCCTGCGGCAGAGCCGGTCGGTGTTCCGGCAGGTGATGGGGGACGGCAGCTTCGGCGAAACCCTCGTCGGTGGGGCTCGGCCGAAGGACTGGAAGTACGTCTTCGCCTCGATCCAGTCACTGCAGCGGCAGGAAATCGACCCCGACGCGTTCGACATGGTGATCGTCGACGAGTTCCACCACGCCGAGGCACCAACGTACGCCCAGCTGCTGGAACGGCTGCGGCCGCGCGTCCTGCTGGGGCTGACCGCGACCCCGGACCGGAGCGACGGCGGCGACGTGCGGCGGTGGTTCGACGGCCGCGCCTCGGTGGAGCTGCACCTGTGGGAGGCCCTCGAGCGACAGTTGCTGGCGCCGTTCCAGTATTTCGGGCTGCACGACGACGTCGACCTGTCGCAGCTGCGCTGGAAGCGCGGGCAAGGGTACGACCCAGCCGAGCTGGATGGCGTCTACACCGGCAACCACGCACGCGCCCGGATGATCCTGCAGGCGGTCCGCGACACCGTCGACGTGGCGCGGATGCGGACGCTCGGGTTCTGCGTAAGCATCGGGCACGCCGAGTTCATGGCCGACTGGTTCACCCAGCACGGGGTGCCATCGGCGGCCGTGACCTCGCGGGTCGATCGCGACGGCCGGCACGCGCTGATCGATCGCTTCCGCAAGCGTGAGCTGCAGGTCCTATTCACCGTCGACCTGTTCAACGAGGGCGTCGACCTGCCGATGGTCGACACGATCCTCATGCTGCGCCCCACCGAGAGCGCCACCATTTTCCTCCAGCAGCTCGGCCGCGGCCTGCGCCTGGACGACGACAAGCCCTGCTTGACCGTGCTCGACTTCATCGGCGGGCAGCACGCCAACTTCCGCTTCGACCTGCGCTGGCGGGCCCTGACCGGAGTCAGCCGGCGAGCCATCGGGGCCGCCGTGCGCGATGGCTTCCCGTCACTGCCGAGCGGCTGCCACATCGAGCTGGACCGGGTCGCGAAGGAGATCGTGCTCGCCAACCTGAAGTCGGCCCTGCCAACCTCGAAGAACGGCCTGGTGGCAGAGCTGCGGCAGCTCGGTGACGTGAGCCTGGCCGAATTCCTGCGGGAGACCGGCCTGGAAATCGAGGACGTCTACCGTTCGGCCAGCATCGGCGGGTGGGCCGGGCTCCGGCGCCTCGCAGGAATCGACAGCTCGACCGGCGGGCCGGACGACCGCGATCTCGGCCGGGCCATCGGACGGATGCTACACATCGACGACGTCGACCGGCTGGACCTGCTCGCCCGGGTCGCGAGCGGCGAGCAGCCCGGCAGCGGACGGCTGCTGGACATGCTGCATTTCAGCCTCTGGGGGCCGTCAGTGCCGCTGACCGAGCGCGACGCGCGGCTCAAGCGGCTTTGGGCGGAGCCGGCGCGCTGTGCGGAGCTATGCCAGGTCGTCGAGGTGTTGCAGGATCGCATCCACCGGGTCACGCCGGAGCCGCAGTCCGACCGGGTGCCGTTGCGGGTGCACGCCCGCTACAGCCGCAACGAGGCGTGCACGGCCTTCGGGATGGCGAACCCGGGATCGCTGCGTGAGGGCGTGAAGTGGCTACCGGACGAGCAGGCCGACCTCTTCTTCGTCACGCTGGTCAAGTCCGAGGAGCACTACTCCCCCACAACGATGTACGCCGACCGGGCCATCACCGACAGCCTGTTCCAGTGGGAGTCGCAGAGCACCACGTCGTCGGCCTCGGCCACTGGGCAGCGCTACATCCACCACGCCGAGCGAGGGTCGACGGTGCACCTATTCCTGCGGGAGACCAAGATCGCCGACCGCGACCTGGGCGCGCCGCCGTATCTGTATGCAGGGCCGATGACGTACCGGCGGCACACTGGCGACCGGCCTATGCGCATCGAGTGGCAGTTGGCGCGCCCACTCCCCGCTGACCTCTACGCCGCTGCGCGAGCCATCGCCGCCTGAGCGGCGTGCAGACGCCCGCCGCGCCGTTGTCGCAAGCCGGTCCTCTGTTAGGAGCAGCGGCAGATGCCGAGGACCGAGATGCGTACGGCGCACGAGGGGCAGATTTCGGCAGGAGGCCGGGGTGCCGCTCGTAGCGAAGGGCTGATGCCCACCACCGCTGGTCGGCTGCTCTTCGGTGGTGACGACGTCCGAGTAGGGCGCGGGGCAGCGGTGGGACTCATTCCCAACGCCCTCCGCACGTCTGCCTCTGTGCAGGTGGGCCAGCCCCGCCGCTGAAGGCGGCGAGCCATCCCCGCCAAGCTCATTTCGGGGTCGCTCGCGGCTAAGTAACGGGCCGCCTTTGCGAAGCTGCGCAGCCGCCGACCCACCATCGCACTGCCCTGTTGAACAATTACCTCCTGCAGGTGGCCCGGCTGCTGGCTGTCGGCTCGGGTCGCTCTGCTGGGAGCACTGCGGCCCTGGTGCGGGGTGGTGGGGAACGGATGACGTTTCAGCGCCCGGTCGACAGCCAATGAGTCGATGAAGGCCCATCGTTGGCGGAGTCGCTTCGCAATCCCCTTGGGGCCGATGTTTGGGATTCTCGCTCGAATGCCATGGGCGGCATCCGCGATTTCTCGGTCTGTAGGGCGACGGCGAGAAGCGGCAGGGTCCTGCCCTCTTCTAGTCGCAGAACTATTCGTTGACCGTCGTCGGCCCGACGGGCCCTTGGTCGTCCGGGGCGAAGCCACGCCGACGCGCTGCGCCGAAGGCGACGAGACCAGTCTGTCGAGCCAGATGTCCGGAGTACGGTCGGCGGCGTCGTCGTTCTCCCAGTCGTACCCCGGCAGCTCCGAACCGCGTCCTTCAGCATCGGCGTAGAAATCTCCGATGCTTCGTCCCACCACCGCCACCCCCGAGATCTGACGTGCCCCCAGCTGCGAGAGCAGGGATTCTCAGAATGTTGGTCCATGCTGCCCGCCGTCAGAACCGTCGATTGGCCAACAGTCCTGACCGAACGGCGGCTGTTGATGACCGCCATATGACTACAGGCAGCGCGCCTACAGTTCAGTCCGGCCATGGCCGGGCGACGCAAGGGAAGCACGGCTAGGGTGTCGGTCGGCTGTGTGACCATTCTGGAACGACGTGGGCGGATCCGGCGGCATCTGGGCCGCTCTGGCATGGGCACCGCGCTCAGAGCGCCCGTGACACCCGTCCGTCATTCTGCCGAACATTCTCCACTACCCCGCGCGAATCTCACTGGCGACCAGCAACCTTCTCGGACCCTTGACAGTCCTGGCCGCGTGAGTCTCAGCCGTTCAGGTACGCGAGCACCGCCAGCACCCGCCGGTTGTCGTCCTCCGACGGCGGCATCCCCAGCTTGCTGAAGATGTTGTTGATGTGCTTGCTGACCGCCTTCTCGGTGACAAACAGCCGACCCGCGATAGCCGCGTTGGACCGTCCCTCAGCCATCAGCCCCAACACCTCCCGCTCCCGCGCAGTAAGTTCCCCCAACCGATCAGGGCCGGCGTTGCGGGCCAGCAGCTGCGACACCACCTCCGGGTCCATCACCATCCCGCCGCCAGCCACCCGCTGCACAGCGTCGATGAACTGCCCAACGTTGGACACCCGGTCCTTGAGCAGGTAGCCCACTCCCCCAGCTCGATCGGCGAGGAGTTCCCGCGCGTACAGCTGCTCGACGTGTTGGGATAGCACGAGGATCGGCAGCCCCGGCAGCTGCGCCCGGGCGGCGAGCGCCGCTTGCAGGCCTTCGTCGGTGAAGGTGGGTGGCAGGCGTACGTCGAGGACGGCGACGTCGGGGCGGTGCCGGGTGAGCGCCGGCAGGACGGACGGCCCGTCGGCGACCGCTTCGACGACCTTGTAGCCGTAGGCGTCGAGGATGCGGGTCAGCCCGTCCCGGAGGAGGGCGAGATCCTCGGCGATGACAACTCGCACGGCAGCTCCATGGTCACGACGGTGGGTCCACCGGGCGGACTCGTCACCGTCATCGTGCCATCGAAGGCTGCCAGCCGGCGTCGTACCCCGGCCAGGCCGGTCCCCGCGTCCACGGTGGCGCCGCCGCGGCCGTCGTCACCCACCACCATCTTCAACACGCCGTCGTCATAGAAGAGCTGTATCCAGGCGCGGCCAGCGCCGCTGTGTTTGGTGACGTTGGTCAGCGCCTCGGCGACGGCGAAGTACGCCGCGGATTCGACCGCTGCGGGTGGGCTGCCGGCTAGCTGCACGTCGAGGTCGACGGGCATTGGTACGGCCAGGGCGAGGGCCTGCACCGCCCCGTCGAGGCCCCGTTCGGCGAGCACGGGCGGGTAGATGCCGCGGACCAGGTCGCGTAGCTCGGCGAGAGCGTGACCGCTGGCCTCCTGCGCCTCGCTGAGCAGCCGCTGCGCCGCGACCGGGTCGTCAGCCAGGAGTTTCTCGGCCAGGCCGATACTCATCCGCAGGGCAACCAGCCGGGCCTGCGCCCCGTCGTGCAGGTCGCGTTCGATCCGGCGTAGCTCGGCGGCCTGGGTGTCGATGGTGTCGGCGCGGGTGGCGGTGAGGTGCCGGACCCGCAGGGCCAGTTCCTGCGCCCGGGTGGGGGCAAGGAACAGGCCGGCGAAGCGGAAGTGCAGCCACATCAGCCACCGTGCGGCGACCAGCCCGCCGGCGAGGAGCAGCCACCCCTGCGGCGCGGCCAGCCACGCCTTGGCGAGGTTGTCCATCGGCCAGAACACGCCGTAGCCGTACCAGTCGATGGTCAGGTAGAGCACCAACGGCACGAACAGCACACCCTCAAGGCCGTACGCGGGCAGCACGAACGCCAGCAGGCACACGCCGCCGGTGATCGCACCGGGGATCAGCCAGGCGAAGTCCCGCCAGGTCGCCGGGTCCCCGACCACCCACCGGAACCGCCGCCAGGTGCCGATCCGGGCGCCCGCGGGCACCGGCGCGTACGGCGACGCGATCGGCGCCCCGGACCAGCGGCTCAGCCGCCGTTGCAGCGTCAGCGACGCCCGCACCAGCACGGTCACCGCCGGGAAAATCGCGAACCCGATGCCGAGCGCGGGGATGAGCGCGAGCGAGACCACCGACAGCACGAACAGCGCCACGTTGGTGGTCAGGCTGAGCAGGGCCACCGCCAGGCCCTGCACGGCGGCGAGCGCGCCGGGCCGAATGAGCCGCCAGACGACCGCGCGTACGGAGCTGTCCACGCCGCCATTCTCCGCCCCGCGGGCCAGCGGAATCGGTGGTACTACCACCACCTGCCGTTCGGGACCTGCCACTCCTGCCTTCACTCCTTTCCGTCCCAAGGATCAAGGGCATGACCAGGGAAAAGAAAACGGCACTCGCCGGGCTGCCGTCCGGCCGCCGCAGCAAGTACGCGATGCTCGTCTTCTGGCTCGTCCTCATCGCGGCGGCCGGGCCGCTGGCCTTGAAGCTGACCGAGGTGCAGGACAACGACGCCCTCGGCGCGCTGCCCGCCACCGCCGAGGCCAGCCGAGCCGTGCAGCGGGCGCAGGAGGCGTTCCCGGACCCGCAGAAACCCCTGGCCGTCGCCGTCTACACCCGCGACGCCGGCCTCACCGCCACCGACCGGACCAAGGTCAACGCCGACCGCGCAGCCTTCGCCCGGTACGCCGACGGCGGCCAGGTGCCACCGCCGGCGCCCAGCGACGACGGCAAGGCGCTGCTGCTCTCCTTCCCCGTCGCCGGGGACGCCGACCAGCGCGCCGACGCGGTCGCCGCCATCAAGGAACGCCTCACCGACGGCGCACCCGATGGGTTGCGGACGGCGCTCACCGGCCCGGCCGGCGGCGAGGACGACGTCTTCGACGCGTTCGCCGGCATGGACACCACACTGCTGCTGGCCACCGCCGCCACCGTCGCGTTGCTGCTGCTCATCACCTACCGCAGCCCGGTGCTGTGGTTGATCCCGCTCGTCACGGTCGCGCTGGCCAACCAGCTCGCCAGCGCCGTGGTGTACCTGCTGGCCAAGCACGCCGGGCTGGCCGTGGACTTCCAAAGCCAGAGCATCCTGACCGTGCTGGTCTTCGGCGTCGGCGTGGACTACGCGCTGCTGCTCATCGCCCGCTACCGCGAGGAGCTGCGCCGGCACGTCGACCGGCACGCGGCGATGGCCGTCGCGTTGCGCCGGTCGATCGGCGCGATCGGCGCCTCGGCGGCGACCGTGGCGATCGGGCTGCTGTGCCTGCTCGCCGCGCAGCTGCCGTCCACCCGGGGGCTCGGGCCGGTCGGCGCGGTCGGGATTGTCGCGGCGCTGCTGGCCATGACGACGCTGCTGCCGGCCGTGCTGGTGATCTTCGGGCGGTGGCTGTTCTGGCCGTTCGTGCCCCGCTACTCCCCCGACGCGGTCGGAGTCGACGTGGCGGCGCAGCACGGGGTGTGGCGGCGGATCGCCGGGTTCGTCGGCCGGCGGCCCCGCGCGGTGTGGCTGGGCACGGCGGCGGCGCTGGTCGCGTTGAGCTTCGGCATGGTCAACCTGAGCATCGGCATGCCGCACGACGAGTCGTTCACCAAGGAGGTCGGTTCGGTCACCGGGCAGCGAATGATCGAGGCGCACTACCCGAGGGGATCGGTCGCACCGGCCGAGGTCCTGGCCGCCGCCGGTTCGACCGAGCAGGTGGTGGCCGCCGCCCGTACCGTGCGCGGGGTGGCCGAGGTCCGCGCGCCGGAACCCTCGCCCGACGGCCGGTGGGTGCGAATCGCCGCGGTGCTGGCCGACACGCCGGACAGCGACGCGGCGCTGGACACCGTCAAGCGGCTGCGCGCGACGGTGCACGCCGTGCCGGGTGCGCAGGCCCTCGTCGGCGGGGACACCGCGTACCTGATCGACGAGGAACGCACGGTCGACCGGGACAACCGGCTGGTCGTGCCGCTGGTGCTGGCGGTCGTGTTCGTCATCCTGGTGCTGCTGTTGCGGGCGCTGGTCGCGCCGCTGCTGTTGCTGGCCAGCGTGGTCCTGTCCTACGTCGCCGCCATGGGCGCGGCCGGGCTGATCCTCGACGCGATGGGCTACCCGAAGCTGTTCGTCGGGATTCCGCTGCAGACGTTCCTGTTCCTCGTCGCCCTCGGCGTCGACTACACCATCTTCCTCACCACCCGGACCCGCGAGGAGACCGCGCGGCTCGGGCACCGGCAGGGTGTGCTGCACGCGCTGACCGTGACCGGCGGGGTGATCACCAGCGCGGGTGTGGTCCTCGCGGCCACGTTCGGCGCGCTGAGCGTGCTCCCGCTGGTGCCGTCCGTCCAATCGGCCGTGATCATCGGCGTCGGGGTGCTGCTCGACACGTTCCTGGTCCGCAGCCTGCTCGTCCCGGCGCTGGCCCTGCACGTCGGCCGCCGTACCTGGTGGCCGAGCTCCCTGGCCCGGCCGGCATTCCGGCCGGTCGCGGCCCCGCCGGCCGAGCAGATACCGGCGGCGTCGTAAGCATTCACGCGTGCCGGCCGTGCCACAGAGGTACGGCCGGTGCCGCACCCGGATCGGTCACCGCTCGTGGCTTGACCGGCCGCACGGTGCCCCGATGTCGCCGCTCGCATATGCGGCGGCGATCCCATGGATGGCCCTCCGGGGTAGCCGCTCGTCCTCGCGTTTGCAGGCCAGCGCGGAAACCTGACCGGCAGCGTTGCTGCTCTGCCGAGCGAAGTACATATGGCCAGCCATACAAGGGGCAGCACTACCAAAGTGCCGCCCAGCGCCCACAGGATGAGGTGAAGCTTCCCTGAGGCGTAATCCAGCAGTTGGGCCAAAACCCTCGACAATGCCGATCGGTATCCCAAGCGCGACGAGGGCGCCCCACAGGCATGAGCGCGCAGAGGCGCGGCTGGGCCGTTACGGCGATGTCTTGCATGGCGCTTCTTGACCATTTGCAGGCGTTGCAGTGGAATCTGCCACCGACGCTCGGAGGGGGATGGTGCACAGTCAAGTTGTGGTCAGGCCGTCGCCAGGCCGTCTGGCGCCGAGCAGGCATGACCAAGGACGACCATTGGCGACGACGTTTACCCAGGGCACGGGCTGTGGCTGGGCGGCTAGCCAGGTGCGGCTGTAGGACTTACCTGTAGCTGGTGAACTGCAGCAGGGTAAACGCACTGCGGCCCTGCCAATGACTTGCATTGAACGCGTCATCCGTGTATGAGCCAGCAGGAAGATAGGTTGCCGAATCATGACTTTCTTGGCTTACCTTGCGAGCCGGCTCGTTTCTACATGCGGGTAAAGCATCCGTATTCAAACATCTCGGGCTGGTCTTTGCTTCGATCGCCTCCACTATTAGCCTGCCGCCAGAACTCCCGGCCAGGGCGGAGTGGTGGATCAACAGTGCATAGCGCACTGCACCTACTACCACTAGGGGCATGCGAGCGCCAACTCCTTGCGCATTAATGGCGTCGCTGCATTCAACCTCAAGTTGTTGCCTCGGTGCGACCGCTCGGGTGGCTTGCTCGTAAAGCATGCCTTCCAATCGCAGGGGCCCACTCCATCTTGGGGCGGCTGGAGATTGGGATCTGTAGAGTCGCACGAGCCTTCCGAACGTTTCCACATTCTCGGATCGGCACAGCAACGCGGCACCCCCCGCGAAAGCCTCTATCCGGGACTCGACGCACGCCTCAATGACTGCCTTCCTAGCAATTGAAGTGAACCTGTCCGCGGCGCAAAGTCCCTCTAGCGCTTCATTTCGAGTGCTGGATGCGTGCCGAGCCGCAGTATTCAGGCGCTGCTCTTCTTCCTTTGCTTCGCCCAAGATTCTGTCGGCCTCTTGGCGGGCCTCTTCTAGAATCTTTTGGGCTTCCGCACGGGCTTGGGCGATGGTATCGGCGGCGCGTCTTAGGGCAGCGTCCCGATACTCCTCTGCGTCCTTGCGTGCCTGGGCGCGGATCGATGCTGCTTCCCGCCGTGCAGTCATGGTGTACTGCGCGGTCGGCCAATTGAAGTTACGCGATTCCCGGCTGAGTGCCACGATTGGAAGACTTGCCTGATTGCCGATATTAGAGCTGCACGTGACGTCCGAGGGAATGGGCTTCTCGGCCGCCGCCTGCTTGAGCCACTCCCGACGCCTGGCAAGTTCGCCGTTACCCAGTCGCGCGGCGACGATCTTGTCCGCCAGTTCGCTGACTTCGTTTGCCAGCTCCTCCAGGGACTCCGGCTTCGGGTCGGCCGGGTCCAGGTGGCCATCGTAAGTAGTCACCGGGTCTCCTTCCTTGTGCCCTGAGCGCCGAACTCGTTGTTCTCTCGCTGAAGCTCCCGTTCCAGCTCGACCTTGAGCCGGTCGCGAGCGAGCTGCAGCAGCTTGCGCACGTTGGCGGGCTTCTTGCCAAGCTTGACGGCGATCTCGTTGGGGGTCAGGCCGTCGTACTCGTACGCCATCACCGCCCGCTGGTTGTGCGGGAGTTGCTTCAGGTGCTGGAGCACCCACTCCCGCTCCTCCCAAGCGGTCATCGACGTGTCCTCGAAACCAGCGGGGGTGAGATGGCCACCGCGGAGTGTGCGGGGCAGTCGCTCGGCTTCACGCGCTCTGTTCTTCCGGATCCGGTTGATCAGCGCCGTCCGGGCATACGCCAGCGGGTTGTCCACCGTCTGCACGATCGTCTCCCACTTGCGGAGGAGCTCCACCATCACCTGGTTGACGACGTCCTCCGCCTCGTGGATGCTGCGGACCTCGATGAGGGCGGTCTTCAGCAACGAGGGGTAGGTGCTGTCGATGAACTTGTCGACGTCGCTGGCGACCGGCACCGTCGCGTCGGCATGCGGCGCGGGTGCCGCCTGCGCCAAGCCCTTGTCCGCTCGGACCACGGGCGGCCTCCCCATCTCTTCGTCGGTGACTCCCGCTCTAGGGAGGTAGGTCCACGGGAACCAGGATCTGTGAAACTGGTCTTCGAACTTTTTGGGAGGGGCGGCACCCCGCCGGGATGCCGCCCGTCTTGGCTATCGATGCACGATCACGACCAAGCTGCCGATGATCACCGCCGCAGCCGCCGCGATCCCCGTGACGGGGAGGCTGACGGTGGCCAGGTAGACCCCGCCGACTCCCGCCAGAACACCGTTTGTCACCGCGAGCAGGCCCTTGGTGCCCAGCCGGCGCGCCGGGCTCCGGCGGGCCGACCGCTGACGGGTTGCGCCAGCGGCATCGGAGGTGGAACCGGTGTTCGTCACATCCCTGTCCAACTTAGACGATCTCCTCACGTGCCGAGAGCAGCCCTCGCTGCCCTCCCGGGAGATGTGGTCCGCGGGGGTAGGTAAACGTGAAAGTCGCGATCGAGCCGGCTGCGCGGAGGACGCCGGGAGGGCGTGACCGCCTAGGCGACGGCCGTGGGCAGCGTGCTTGTGCAGATCGAGGCGATCTCCTACTGGAGGTCACCCCGGAGGGGGGTGAGGACTGGGCGAAGGCAGCAAGAAGGCAGCGCGAGCTTTGATGAGGGTCTGATCTGAACCTCAGCAGGCGATACCTGGCACCTGCTTAGCCACCTGGGCGCGCCGCCCGCTAGGCGTTCGCCACGCTGGCCGGTTCCGGCGGGAGCTGCCGGTCGCTGGCCGGCCGTTGGTCGCCGTGGCCCGGCCACCACGCCTTGTGTCCGATCAGCGCGGTGAGGGCGGGGACGAAGAACATCGACATGACGAACGCCGACAGCACGATGCCGATCGCCACCGCGAAGCCCATCTGCTGCAGGAACGAGATCGGCGCGAGCATCAGCACCCCGAACGTCCCGGCAAGGATCAGGCCCGCCGCGGCGACCGTCGGGCCGGCGTGTTCCACGCCGATGGCAGCGGCCTCGTGCGGCTCGTTGCCCTCCCGCGCCTCCTCCCGTAGTCGGGCGATCATCAGGATGTTGTAGTCGGTCCCGATCGCCACCACGAAGAGGTAGAGGATGATCGGCAGCTGGAAGGTGACGCCGGGCTTGTCCTGCAGCCCTTGGAAGAGATAGACCGTGGCACCCAGTGTGGCGGCGAAGTTGAGCAGCACCGCTATCACGAGGTAGATCGGCGCGACCAGGCTGCGCAGCAGCAGGGCGAGGATGAGCGCGATCAGGCCGGCCGCCACCGGCAGGATCACCGACAGGTCGCGGTTGTTCGCCGAGTTGATGTCCGCGAAGATCGCGGTGGTGCCGCCGACCAGCGCCCGGGTGCCTTGCGGGGCCGCCTTGTGCAGGGCGTCGCGCAGGTCGTCGCGGACGAGGGTGATCGCCTTGTTGGAGACCGGGTTCTCGTTGAGCAGCAGGTTGACCCGGGCCACGCTCGGGTCGCTGCTGCGCTCCGGCGGCTGCACTCGGCCCACTCCCGGGGCGCCCGCCGCGGCCGCGGCGAAGTCGCTGACCTGTTGCTCGGTCAGCGGTGACCCGTTGCCGGTGGTCAGGTAGACCTCGGTGGGGGCGAGCGCGCCGGCGGCGAACCCGTGCTGCAGGTCCTTGGCGGCCTTCGCCGACTCGGTGTCCTGGGGGAAGCCGGCGCTGAAGTCGTAGTCGGCTTTGTAGCTCAGCACGCCTGCGGCGAGCGCGACCAGCAGGGCGCCGGATGCCGCCGCGACGAGCGCCGGCCGGCGTCCGATGGCGCTGCCGAGGCGGTGGGACATGGTGGCCTTGGGGGGACGCCGCCAGGCCTTGGACGGCCAGAAGACGTACCGGCCGAGCAGCGACACGACGGCCGGGATGAGGGTGAGGGAGGTGACCAGCATGACGGCGACGGCGATCGCGAGCGCCGGGCCGAGCGAGCCGAAGAAGCCCAGGGAGGCCAGGAGCAGCACGAGGAACGCGACGATGACCGCTCCCGCGGCCGAGGTGATGACCTCGCCGACCCGCTGAACGGAGACGATCATGGCGGTGCGCTTGTCGTCACCGGCGCGTAGCCGCTCGCGGTAGCGGAAGAGCAGGAACAGGATGTAGTCGGTGCCGATGCCGAACAGCACGATCAGCAGGATCGTCTGCAGATCCTGGCTGACGCTGAGGTCGAACGCCTTGCCCGCTGCGGCGACGAGCCCGGTCGTGATGGTCAGGACGACACCGATGACCACCACGGGCAGCAGCGCGGCGATGGGACTGCGGAAAATGATCAGGATCAGTCCGATGATCAGGATGATCGTCGCGATGCCGACCACGGAGAAGGCCTTGTTGAAGGTGTCCTCGTTGTCGACGAAGCTCGCCACGTCGCCAGCCACGCCCGCGGTCAGCCCGCTGCCCGCCAGGTCCGGGCCGATGGCCGCCCGCAGGTCGCGTACGGCGTCGAGCAGCCCTGGGTCGTCCGGGGCGACCGCACTGAGCCCGACGTTCACCACCTGCACCGACTTGTCCGGCGCCACCGCCTGCGGGCCGGTCAGATAGCCGGAGGTGTGCGCGATGTTCCTGGCCTTGAGCGACTGGGCGAGCTGACCCACCTTCGCCTGGTCGGCCGGCGTGAGCGGCTGCCCGTCGGCGCGCTTGACCACGATGGTCGCCGTCGCGGTGGCCTGCTGCGGAAATGCCTTCTTGCCGAGTTCGGTGGCCTGCACGGACTCGTACGAGTGCGGCAGGAAGCTTTCCTGGTCGGCGGAGGTGATGTCGCTCAGCGACGGTGTGGTGAAGACGATGGCGGCTGCTGCGAGCAGCCAGCCGCCGATCACCCACCACGCCCTGCGTACGACGAATCTGCCCAGCCGCTCGAACATGGCTACCCCCCGTGTGTTCGGCACCACCGTCTGAGGCCTGGAGCGCTTGTGGACTCCCGCCCGTCACCCTGCCCGGCAGCCTCGGTTACCCCCTGTCACACCATAGCGTCGACTGTCACTCCTTTTCGGATGGCGCGACGTGCAGCTTTTCCAGGTTCGGGTACCCGGCCGGCCCGACCGGGTGCCCGATCTGTCGCACCAGTGGTTGCCGAGCGCGCTCAGCCAGCGCGATGAAGGTCAGGTGATGTCGCGGCGCACGGAGCTGACGACGGCGATCAGAGTGGCGGCGAGTGCGTACGCGGTGAGCAGCAGCGCGCCGGCGGCCGGTGGCAGGAGGTGGACTGCGGTGCTGCCGAGTTCTTGTGACATGGCGTCGGCGAGGTAGGTGAAGTCGGTGAGGGCGGCGGTGGCGCCGCCGGGCAGGACCGGGTAGAGCACGTTGACGCCGGGGATCATCATGAGCAGCGCCTCGCCCATGTACAGGTAGCCGATCACGAGGCACAGGGCTACGACCTGGTTTCGGACCAGGGCGCCCACTCCGACGCCGAGCAGCAGGTACACGACCATGGCGAGGCCGATACGGGCGAGCAACGCGAGAACGGTGCCGGGTGGCAGGCCGAGCGAGTCGCCGCGGGCGGCGGCGACCGTGAACAGGGCCGCGGCGGCGGTGCCGGCGAGGATCAGCCCGTACGCCAGTCCGGCGACGCCGTAGGTGGCGAGTTTGGCGGCGACCACCTGCCAGCGGCGGGGCGCGAACAGGAACGTGACGGCGGCGGTGCGGTGCCGGTACTCGGAGGTGACGGCGAGTGTGCCGGCGGCGGCCGGCACGAATGCGGTGTAGCCGAGGATGCCGAGGATCGAGCGGACCCCGGTTTCGGTGTCCATGCCGGGCATGGGCGGGGTGAAGTTCTCCGGCCCGACGAGCGCCATCGCGCTCATCATGCCGCCGCCGAGCAGGGCTGCGGCGAGCAACAGCCCGCGCCACATCCGGGTGGCGAGCAGCCGGCGGAACTCCGCTTTGATCAGGTGGTTCATGGGGCGGCCGCCTTGTCGGTGGTCAGATGGAGGAAGAGTTGTTCGAGGCCGGGTGCCTCGGTGACCAGCTCGTGCACCCGCAGCCGGTGCGCGGCGGCGAGGTCGGCGACGTCCGGCGCGTCCAGCCCGTGCACCCGGAGCCGGCCGCCCTCGACGGGTTCGACTCGCGGTGCGTCGCGGTCTGGCCGGCTGACCCGCAGGGCGGCGGCCAGTTGGTCGGCATCCGGCGAGCTCACCAGCACCGCCGGTGGTCCGGCGAGCCGCGACCACGGCCCGGCGGCGATGAGCTCGCCGCGCCGGATCACCACCACGTCGTCGACGAGCTGCTGGATCTCGCTGAGCACGTGGCTGGAGATCAGGACGGTGCGTCCCTCGTCGGCCAGCTGGCGCAGGAAGCTCCGCAGCCACCGCATGCCTTCCGGGTCGAGGCCGTTGCTCGGCTCGTCCAGCAGCAGCACCCGGGGGTCGCCGAGCAGCGCGGTGGCGAGGTTGAGCCGCTGCCGCATGCCGGTGGAGAACCCGCGGGTGCGGCGGTCGGCGGCCTCGGCGAGGCCGAGCAGGTCGAGCAGCTCGGCGACCCGGCTGTCCGGGTAGCCGCCCATCGCGGCGTAGACCCGCAGGTGGTCGCGGGCGGTGTGGCCGGGGTGGAACGCGTTCGCGTCCAACACCGCGCCGACGGTGCGTGATGGCCGCGGCAACCGCCGGTACGGCCGGCCGCCGATCGTCGCAGCGCCGGACGTGGGCGACACGAGGCCGGTCAGCATGCGCATCGTGGTGGTCTTGCCGGCGCCGTTCGGGCCCAGGAACCCGGTGACCACGCCCGGCTCGACGGTGAAGGTGAGATCACGTACGGCGGTGACGGCACCGTACCGCTTGGTCAGGTGCGAGACCTCGATCTTCAGGCGGTCGTCGCTCATGCGCGGGCCGCCATCGCGCGTCCGACCGCGTCCGCGATACCGGGCGCGGCCGGGTGGGAGAGCACGACCTCGTCGAACTCCCCACCTGCGGCCGCGCGGTCCAGGACGAGGTGCAGTCCCGGCTCATCCCGGCGCGCGGCCACGAGCTGACGGGGGCCGCCGAACAGACCCCAGACGCCGATCTTGACGAAGCCGGACACGACGATTCCGCGCCGGCCGCCGCGGGCCAGGCGCAACGGGCCGTCGACCGCGGTCGCCTGCCGTACGGCCGCGACCGGGATGGCCAACCGCTCCCGCCCGATCCAGAGCCGCTCCCACCCGGTGAACCGGATGTCGACCAGGTCGCCGGTAACCGTGACCGATGCCATCAGCCACTTCCTTCCGTCGTGCCCGAGCCTTCTTCCCGCTCCGGCGTCTCTTGTGTGGTGTCGCTGGGTGTCGGCTGGTCGGCCGGCAGCAGGATGGTGGCCAGCAGCCGCGGCACCCGGCCCTTGCCGGGCTCGTTGCGAAGCAGCGGCCCGATGACCTGGTTGAGGTCGGCGGCGAACTTGGCCAGCTCCGCGTCGGTCAGGTGAAGCACGAGCTGCTGGTATCCGACCCCGTCGGCGACGAAGTCGATCCGGTCGCGGGCGAGGTAGCGGGAGAATTCCGACAGCAGGCTCGACACGAACGCGGTGAAGTAGCGGGCGTGATCCTCGGGTGTCGCGGTGGCCAGGGCCTCGGCGTCCAACGTCGCGCCGTGGGCGGGCAGCGCGTAGACCCGCTCGACCGCGCCGCGAATCTTGCGCGCCTCCACCACCTCAATCAGGCCGGCCTTGACCAGCGTGGCCAGGTGCCGGTACAGCGTGGCCTGCGGGATGTCCGGCAGCAGCGCCACGAGGTCGTGGGTGGTCAGCCGTCCACCGGATACCGCGCGCAGGATCCGGATGCGCACCGGATGCAGCGCCAGCTCTGCCCAACGCCCACTCGACATCTCCACGGGCCAACCTTATCACTATCGAGATTGATAACGCATCCGGCCGGGTAACGGCGCGTGGACGGGGTAGGGCCAGCACCACCGCCAATGCGGGACCCAGCACCGCTGACCCGACGGCCGGCACAGCGCAGTCGTTCCATCCGGTTCGTCGCGTCACGAGCGGCACAGCCAGCCGTGGTCGGTCGCGGGACCCGGCAGATCGGGCCGGGTGGGTGAACGCCGGCTGCCCTCGGTCAACGAGAAGGCCAGCCGATGTGAGACGACAGGGGAACCGATATGCCCACGACGGTCGACAACTCGTCAACCCCGCCGGCCACCGGCGCACCAGCCGGGCAACCGGCCGGTCGCAGACGCGCGCGGCGGCAGTTGCGCTGGACGGTACCGCTGCTCGTGGTCGCGGTTGCGTTCGTCGGGTACGCGCTGCCGCCCTACGTGACGCTCGATCCGAGCCGGTCCCGGCTGCCGGTCCCGCAGGGCTACCCGCAGTACTACCCGCTGCTGGTGGCGCACATCCTGTTCGGCTCGGTGGCACTGCTCGCCGGCTGTTTCCAGGTCTGGCCATGGTTCCGCCGCCGCTACCCGACCGCGCACCGGTGGATCGGCCGGGCGTACTTCTTCGCCGGAGTCTTCCCAGCGGGCATCGCCGTATTGGGCGTCGCACCCCTGAGCAGCACCGGCTTCGTCTCACAGGTCGGCAACACCATGCTCGCGGTCCTCTGGCTCGCCACCTCGATCGCCGGATACCGGATGGCACGGCAACGCCGCTTCGTCGAACATCGCCGGTGGATGATCCGCAGCTTCGCCCTGACCACATCGATCGTGCTGAACCGGGCGTGGCTGATCCTCTTCGTCATCCTGCTGCTGCCCCACGTCGACACGACCTACGGCGGCGATCAGGACGCGATGATCCGGGCAGCGGCCGGCGCCAGCGTCTGGATGAGCTGGGTGGTCAACCTGCTCGTCGCCGAGTGGTGGCTGGACCGCGGCGACGCCCGCCGCCGGATCCGCCGCACCGGCCAAGCCGCCAGCAGCCGCCACGACGCGACATGACGACAGGTGAACCGGGCCGACCCCGACAGCGGAAGACGATCCCAGCGGCCGGGCGGGATCCGCGCGGCATCGGTTGACCAGGCGTGGCGTCGCGATCTCAGGTGGTCGGCGGGCGGATCGGCACCCGCCACCCGTACGCCGGCGGCGGCATCCGCGGCGCGCGGCGCGCGGACCGCACCAGCGCCCACAGCCAGAGGAGCCCGACGACGGCCACGAGCGCCAGCCCCGCCAACTCCAGTACGGCGAAGACCGCGACCTGCCCAGGGGTCGGCCGGACCAGCCCGCCGTGCCGACTCACGGTGCCTCCGGTGAGCAGCACGGTCAGGATCAGCGCGATCACGTGCATGCCGTCCCAGAACGCGTGCAGCAGGGACACCCCGAGGTAGGCCAGGACGAGCCGCCCGGTGACCACGAAGTGCTCCCGGGTGCTGGACGAGAAGAGCACCCCGCCGAGGATCGCCGTCCACAGCCCATGACCGAACGGTGTAATCACGCCGCGCAGCAACTCGGTCACGACCGCCTGCGTCACCGACAGCCCGTGGGCGGTGAACAGCGCGGTGAACGCATACCCGGCGGTTTCCAGGGCCGCGAAGCCGAACCCGACCGAGGCGCCGAGGATCATCCCGTCCCGTGGCGCCTTCACATGCAGATGCCGGGTGAGGAACGCCAGCACCGCGAGCTTCACGGCCTCCTCGATGAGCCCCACGCCGAGGAACAGCCACCACGACGGGCGCAGCAGATAGGACTCCAGCAGCGACGCGGCCAGCACGCCGAGCACACCGCCGGCCAGGAACGTGCTCAGGATCAGCCCCGGGGTGAGCTCGCCGGTCTCCCGCCGCTGGAACGCCCACACCACGAACGTCACGGGCACCAGGAAGCTGCCGAGCAGTACCAGCGTCGGCACCAGGGCGGGGTTGCCGGTCAGGAAGATGACCACCACGGTGGCGAGCCACAGGGCCAGGCCGACCAGGAAGATCCGCAGCCACGGCCGCCGGCTCCTCGTCAGGGGCGGCGGTTGGGGGTACGCCTGGACCACCGCCGCCTCCTCGGAACTCGTCCGCGGCCTCCGGCACCGCTCGACGCAGGTATGAGATCTGAGAGTTCATCGTAAAAGGTGCGCAGCACCCAAAAGGAGCGTTACGAGAGATGGGCCGGCCGGAACAGGCGGCGCGGGTGCTCCGTGCCGGTGACAAGGTCGCGGAACCGGCGGCGGACCGGCCCGGGGCTTCATAGCCTGGCAGGCGGGAGCACTCGGGGCAGCCGTCGGAGGGCAACGTGGCCAACGCGATCAGGGACGCTCTGCAGGGCGTCAAGGAGGTCGAGATCACCGTGACCGGCCGGAAGACCGGACGGCAGATCTCCCACCCGGTGTGGTTCGTGCAGGAGGAGGACAGCGTCTTCCTGGTACCTGTCACCGGCTCGGACAGCGACTGGTACAAGAACGTCCGACGCACGCCGATGATCCAGATCGCCGCGAACGGCACGGCGTTGAGTTCCAGCGCCACCCCGATCACCGACGCGGACCGGGTCGACCACGTCGTGGCGATGTTCCGCGACAAGTACGGCACCGACCAGTTCGAGGCGTACTACCCCAAGCACGACGTCGCCGTCCAGGTCCCCCTCGGATAGCCCAGCTCCTGCGAGCGGCGGGGCGCGGCCAGCCCGGCAGCCGAGAAACGTCAGACGGCGCGGCTAAGGTGCCGACGTGGATCAGGATCGCCGTGAACTGCCGGTGCCGCTTGCCGAGGCTCACGAGCCGGGATTCGACTACAACCGGGGCGACGGGGTCGACTTCGAGCCGTACGAGGCGTTTCTCACCGCCGAGGAGACCGCCGAGTGGTTCCAGGCGTGGACCGGGAACCCGGAGCTCGACGGCAGCGACTTCCGGGTGTTCGGGCAGGACGGCACCGGCGGCATCGCCGCGTTCTGGCTGGTCCGCCCGGGCGAGCCGGTCGAACGGCAACCCGTCGTGTTCCTCGGCTCCGAGGGCGAGACAGCGGTGGTGGCGCAGGATCTGGCGACGTACCTGTGGCTGCTCGCCGACGGGTTCGGGCCGCTGGAGGCGACGATGTACCCACGGCACGAACACGTCCCACGGGTAGACGCGCACCGGGCGCGGATCGCGGCACGATGGGCGCCACACGCCCGACGGTCGGCGGCCGAGGTCATCACCGCGGCCCGCGCCGAGTTCCCCAGGTTCGAGGAACTGGTCGACTCGATGTGCCGGTAGGCGTACGACTATCAGCGGATCGTCAACGTGACCGCCGCAGTGGCCTCGACGCGGCCGGCCGCCAGGCTCTTCTGTACACCCTTGTGACTGGGGTGGCCGAGAGTTGACCGGCGCGGCCGCTCTGCGGGCTACTGAGTGGCCGCCATCGATTGCCGTGGCGGCCGCGAAACGGGGATGCGCCGTCCAACCGGGCTTGGCACCCTCAGCGGATGCAGACCACTGACGACCTCGCCGCCTCGCGCTACGTGCGGATGCGCTGGAACACGCCACTATCGGAGGAACACGCCGCTCTGCTTCTGCAGCGGCTCGACGTCCGGCCGGGCGCGCGCGTGCTTGATCTCGGCTGCGGGTGGGGTGAGTTGCTGCTGAGGGCGGTTGCCGCCGGAGGAGTGAGCGGCGCAGCTGTGACGACGGGCGTCGGGGTCGACACGGATGATGGCGCTCTCGTGCGGGGGCGGGCACTGGCGGCTGGGCGGTCGTTGGACAAGCACGTCACCTTCGTGACGGGGGAAGCGGCGACCTCGCGGGAGACAGGCGATCGTGTCCTGTGCGTTGGCGCCTCGCATGCCTTCGGCGGAACGGTCAACGCCCTCAAGGCGCTCGCCGAGTTCGTGCGGCCTGGTGGCCGGCTCTGTTCGGCGACGCGTTCTGGGAGAAGCCACCGACGGCCGAAGCTGTGGAGATCTTCGGGGAAGAGACGGCGTCGCTCGCGGATCTCATCGAGCAGGCCCGTGAGCTGGGCTGGCGAGTCCTGCACTTCAGCACCGCCGATCAGCGAGAGTGGGACGACTTCGAGTCCACCTGGCGCGCGGGCCGGCAGGAGTGGCTGCTGGAACACCCGGAGGACCCTCGCGCGGCGGCGGTTCGCGAGGAACTCGATGACCGGCTGCGGGAGTACGTCGGCATCTATCGCGGTCTTCTCGGTCTTGGCTACTTCGTCCTCGGTCGCTGAACGGCCCGACTCCTGGTCCTGCCATCGCTACCTCAGTAATCCGCTTGCGAGACTGCCCCACGTTGTCAGGGTGGGGTGGGCTGTTCGTCGGGGTGGCGGTGTGAGCGCCGGGTGTCGGCGATGGCGACAAGGAGCAGAACGATGGCGGCGGCGCCGGAGACTGCCAGTGGTGGGGCGAGGGTCATCGGGACGACCAGGGCCACAAGGGCGGTGACGCCGACAGGGCGGGACCGGGAGACGCGGGCATAGACGACGTACTCCAACACGGAGCGGCCGACGAGGAAGATGGCAGGCCCGGCGAGGATGACGGACGACCAGGTGAGAGGGGTGTGCATCGCGGGGTGCTTCTCGACCAGGTCGTGCCCCACGCTGGTGGTGATGACCCCGAGGATCATGGTCAGGTGAGCAACGCCGGCGACGCGGCCGGCGTGGGCCGGGTGTGACGCGGCCAGGACCGCCTCGTCAACCAGTTGACCGGCGACGTGAAAGTACAGGCGCCAGAGCAGGACGGTGGTCAGGAACGCCACGGCCAGTGCGGTGATCCGGTACGGGCTGGCCGGCACCTGGGTGAAGGTAACGCCCACGGAGAGCAGCGGCTCACCGAAAGAGATCATCAGCAACTGTTGGTAGCGCTCGGCGAGGTATCGGGCAGCCGTCGCCCACAGGTTGGCCAGACCGGCGCCGAGTCGGGGCACGGGCCAGCCGCGGGCGTTCGCGACGAATTCAACGAGCACCGCCAAGGCCCACAGCGCCGGGCGGACGGGCCCGTGGGACACCGCGCCGACCAGCCACGGGACGGAAACGACCGCGTACCAGTAGAAGAACCGGAGGTAGGCGGTACGCACCTCGGGCACCGTGGCGAGGAGACCGATCGCCAGGGTTCTGCCGGCCTGCATGATGATGTAGGTGCAGGCGAAGGCCACGGCTCGCCCGTCGAAGGCCCACGACACGCTGACACCGAAGATCAGCACACCGAACACGCTGGCGATGACGGATCCCTGCACCGCGGGCCGCCGCGGATCGAAGCGGGCGGTGATGTAGGTGGTCAAGGTCCAGACCCGCATCAGTGGCAGGAACAGCAGCAGGGCCTGCCCCAGCACCGCCCAGCCTGAAGGCCCGGGCGACTCGGCCAGCACGTCGAACGCCAGTGCGACCAACCGGCTGAGGATGAACACCATGGCCAGGTCGAAGAACAGTTCAACGAACGTCGCCTGCTCCGCCGCGCCCTTGCGGAGCAGCGAGCCCCGATCCCAGCGCGGAGCGTTCGTCGTCACCACCTCAGTAAACCCAGGTGTCGACAACGAAAACGTCGAAGACGGACAGCCCGCGTGCCGCTTACCGAGCGCGCCTCAGTCCGCACCGTCGGATGTGCGGGCGCGGCCGGACGGTGGTTGCCCGTCCGGCCGCGCCCCTCGGTGAACCTGATGCAGGACGCGGGGTTACTCGTTGCGGGCGGTCTCCGGGCCGGTGATGCGGCGCAGGAGCGGCAGTGTCGAGGCGATGATGCCCAGCGACACCGCAAGCCCACCGGCGACCATCAGGTAGAACGACAGGTGCGGCGCCAGCAGCGTGTAGCCCAGCTGCGCCCGCAGGAACAGGTGCGCGGCCAGGAATCCCATCCCGATCGCCACCGCGGCGACGAGCAGCAGCGGTACGACGGTCTCCAGCGCGACCACCCGGCGCAGGGTACGCAGCCGTACCCCGGTGAGGCGCAGCATGCTGAACGGCCGCTTCCGGTCACTCAGCCCGCCGGCCACGCTCACCGCCAGGCTGCAGCCGGCGATCGGCAGGCTGGCCAGCATGACCACGTTGGCCAACTGCTGGAACTGCACCATCTGTTGCGCGGAGTTCGCCTCCCATTCGCCGACGCTCGCGGGGAAACGTCCGAGCGGGAACGCGTTGATCAGCATCGTCCGGGCCTGCTCGAAGGCGGAGGGGCTGGTGGTGTTGACGACCACTGACAGGATCGGCTGCCGGTCCACGTCGGTGGCGGCGACGCCGGCGGCGGCGCCCCAGACGTACGTGTCATTGGTCAGGTCGAACGCCCGCATGCCGATGAGGTCGGGGGGAACGACCGCGACCTGCCCGCCGGCCGGGCAGCTGCCGAACACCTTCAGACGGTCCAGCTCGGCGCAGGTCACCAGGCCCGGCCAGTCGACCGGAGCACCGCCGTCCCCGCCGACACCGGCTTCACGCCCGGAGTTGACGTGCACCACCGTCACGCTGCGCACACCGGGGATCGCGGCGAGCCCGGCCGGGATCCGGTCCGCGGCCGGCGCGGGACCGTCCTCGGGCCAGAACGTCTTGGCCAGCGACGTGGCGGCCACCGAGTCGGTGCGCGGCTCACCGCGGTTGGCCACGTACGTGGTGATCGTGCCGGTCGCCACGCTGGTCACGAACAGCGCCACGATCAGCCCGCTGACGGACCGGAAGCCGGCCTGCGGGTTGTCCGCGAGGCGCCGTCCGGCGATGAGCGTGGCGGGCCGGCTCGCCCGCCCCGCGAGGACCCGGGCACCGATCATGGTCAGCCACGGCCCGGCCAGCACCAACCCGACCAGGATCAGCACAAACCCCGACAGGTACGCGGTGATCTGGCCGTTGGTCGTGGCGGGCCGCCGGCCGATGAAGTAACCCAGCTCGGCGAGGCCGGCGATCAGCGGGATCAGCCGCCAGGCGCGCGGCGGCTTCGGGGTCACCCGCCGGCTCACGCCCAGCGGTGAGATCTGCACCCGGCGCAGCGCCAGCACGGACGCCACGACCGCGCCGAGCGGGATGCCGAGCGCGACCGCCAGGACGTTGATGACGGTGAGCGACAGGTCGGCGGGGAAGAACGGTTCGCCAGCGAACGGGATCGCGGCGAGTCCCGGCCGGCACGCGAAGAACAGGCCGAACCCGACCGCCGTACCGGCTGCGGCCGCGACTGTCGACTCCACGGCCGAGATGACGGAGATCTGCCGTGGCGTGGCGCCGATCAGCCGCATCGCGGCGAACCGCTGCTCGCGGCGGTTGGCGGCCAGCCGGGTCGCGGTGCCGATGAAGATGAGCACCGGGAACAGCAGCGCGGCCGCGACGACGGACAGCACAAGGGTCAGGCCGGCACCGTTGATCCCGACGTAGCAGCCGTGGCTGCAGTCGCTCGGGGAGGTGGTCATGATCTGGTTGACCTTCTTGGCCCCCAACTGCTCCAGCTCGGCCGGGGCGCGGCCGATGACGATCAGCAGCGACTCCGGGGAGGGCAGCGCCGCCCGCCCGATCGTGCCGACCTCGTGGCCGGGGAAGCGGTCGCCGAGTTCCGCGGCCGGGGTGGCCCGCAGCAGCTCGCCGAGCGCGGGCGACACGTAGTACTCCCCAGGCCCGGGCAGGCGCGGGAGGCCCGGCGGGACGGGCGCGTCCGGGCCCAACGCCGCGACCTCGACCCGGCCGATGGACTTGCCGTGGTAGTAGTCCTCCCGCAGCAGCCACCACATCGGGTCGGCCGACGCATCGGAGGACGCCGGCGCGACAGCGGTGTTGAGCCAGCCGTACCGCTGGTTCTGCGCGTCGACCGCGTTCATGCCGGCGAGTGTCGTCAGGAGCATGCCGACGCCGAGCGCCACCGCGGCGGCGATGATGACGAGCCGGACGGCCGCCTCCCGGCCACCGGACAGCGCCAGCCGCAAACCGAACCGGATCACGAGTGCACCAGCGCATTCACCTTGCCGTCGCGCACGATGACCTGCCGGTCTGCGTACGCGGCGACGCGGGCCTCGTGGGTGACCAGCACGACGGTGGTGCCCTGCTCGCGGGCGGAGGCGACCAGCAGGTCCATGACCTGCTCACCGGTCAGCGAGTCGAGCGCCCCGGTCGGCTCGTCGGCGAACAGCGCCCCGGGCCGGGCGACCAGGCCGCGGGCCAGCGCGACCCGCTGCGCCTGCCCGCCGGACAGCTCACCGGAGCGGCGCCGCTGCAGCCCGGCCAGGCCCAACCGCTCGAACCAGGGCCGCGCCTGCTCCAGCGCGGCGGCCCGCTTGACGCCGCTGAGCAGCAGCGGCAGGGCGACGTTCTCCTCGGCGGTCAACTCCGGCACGAGCTGCCCGAACTGGAACACGAACCCGAACTGGTCCCGGCGCAGGACGCTGCGCTGATGCTCGTTGAGGGTGTCGATCCGGCGGCCGTCGAAGTGGATCTCACCGGCGTCCGGCACGAGGATGCCGGCCAGGCAGTGCAGCAGGGTGGTCTTCCCGGAGCCGCTCGGGCCCATGATGGCGACGATCTCGCCGGGAGCCACCGCAACGCTGGCCCCGCGCAGCGCCGGGGTCTCGCCGAAGGACAGGTGCACCTCGCGCGCCTCGATGGCCTTCATCGCCGGACCACCTTGCGCAGGGCGTCCAGCCGGGCGACGGTGGTGTCGATCCAGTGCAGGTCGGCTTCCAGGTGGAACAGGCCGTGGTCGGCCAGCATGGTGTCGACCAGGTCGCCGCCGCGGCGGATCTCGGTGAGTTCCTTCATCCGCCGCAGGTGCGCGGCGCGCTGCCGGTCGAGGTACTCCTCGGCTGGGCGGTCGAGCATGAGCGCCAGCACGACCTTGGTGAACAGCACGGTCTGCAGGTTGGGTTCGGCCTCGACCGGCTCGGTCAGCCACGACTCGACCTCGGTCGCGCCGCGTTCGGTGATGACGTAGCGCTTGCGTTCGGGGCCGACGCCGGGCTCGACCTCGCCGATCACGATCTTGCCGTCGCGGGCGAGCCGGCCGAGGGTCGCGTAGACCTGGCCGAACGGCAGCGGCTTGCCGCGACTGAAGAAGGTGTCGTAGTCGCGCTTGAGGTCGTAGCCGTGGCTGGGCTCGCATTCGAGCAGGCCGAGGAGGGTCATGGGAACGCTCATGCCGACACCATACCCTGAGGGTATACCTCGCGTATATATCCCCGGAGTATATCGACGATGATGCACTCCGGGCACCCGCGGCAGCCACCGGTGGTGCAGTCTCTGTCGAGAATGGAGAGGTTCTACGACCGAGGAGCCCCGGTGGATTTCGGACTGGACCAGGCGGACAAGATCGCCAGCGTGGTAGGCGCCGTCATCGCGGTGATCGCGCTGGCCTTCACCATCCGTGGGGCAAGAGGGCAGCAGACCGATTCTCGGACCGGCTCCGGTGCCAAGACGGCGATCTGGCTGACCGCCGGGTTGGCGGTGATCGTGCTCTGCAGCGTCGGGTCCTGGGGCCTCATCAAGGCCGTCTCGAAGCTCGCTGATGGCAACTCCGGCGACAGTCCGTCGGACGCACCGGCAACCTCCACGGAAACCACATCCGGTGCCCCCGCCTCGCCGACCACACCCGCCGCCGCCCCCGTGCTATGGCAGGACGAGATCCGCCTTGACAGCACGCCGCGCGACTTCGACAAGGAACCACCAGCGCTCGGGAACACCAGCACCGACCGCGAATCGGACGGATATCTCAACGACTCGAGGTACAACGAGTTCTGGGGCGGAGGAGTGGTGCTGTGGCCAGAGCAGGCCGACCCGTCCCGCAACGACTGCGCGCAGCGCTTGCAGACCCACGGTGTGAAGGAAGTGAACATCGATGCGCGCAGCCGGATCTGCCTGAAGACCAACCAGGGCCGAATCGTGTTCATCAAGGTGCTGCGCCGCGACGGCGACAGCGGATACCTCGCCCAGGTGACGTTGTGGAGCAGCAACTAACTGGCCTCTGCGGGCGTACGCCGACCCCGTCACCGCCACCACCAGGGGAGTTCCCGCTCCGGGATCCCCGCCACGACCATCCGGTCCCACTGACCGACCGCACCAGGCGCCGGCTCGGGTGCGTTTGCTGCCACGTGGCCGACAACAAACGCACCCGGACGCAGCGACGGACAAACCGCTGGGTCGGCTCCCGCTCGACGGAACTCAGCGCCCGACGGCTCGCGACAGGCCCGGGACGAAGGCGACGCGCGTCACCGTCGCGGCTTCGAGCAGGTCAACTTGTCCTCCCAGGCGAGGCCGAAGGCGACAACCCCGCCATCCGGCTCGACCACTTGGATTACCACCACCGACCCGGGCTTCATGGCCGCCGGGTCGATCACCACGACGACCTCGTCGGGCTGCTGCTTTGTCGACGGGAAGACCGCCCCCATGTTGCGCGGGGCCGGGACCGAATTGCACATCGTGCCATCGGTCGTGACCTTCGCCCGCACCCCGGCGTCGGCGAGCGCCTTGCGCAGGGCGTCCGGGTCGGCGAGTTGCTTCCTCGACAGCGTCAGGGCCACGGTGCCGTTGGGATTGCTGACCAACGAGAACGCGGCCGGGTGCATGGGGGTCGTGGCGGCCGGCCGCTGCGCGGTCGGCGGCGCGCCCGGCCCCGAGCCGGCCAGCGACGGCACGCCCACCGCCAGCCCGGCGGCGAGCGCCACCGCGGCCATGGTTACCACGCCCGCCCGGCGCCGGCGGCGCGCATTGCCCGCGGCGACGATCTCCTCCGCCGGCCGCTGCATGTCCAGGCCGGACAGCCCGTTCGACACCGCATTCAGTACATCTTCGTCTCGCACGTTCGTTCTCCTCAGCTTTTGGCAGGGGCGAGTTGGCCGCGCAGCGTCGCGACGGCTCGCGAAAGGTGAGCGGCGACAGTTCCCGCGGCGATGCCGAGCACCTCAGCGGTGGCACGGGTGTCCAGGTCGAGGAAGACCCGCAACGCGACCACCTCGCGTTGTCGGGCGGGCAACTGCCGCAACGCCGCCATCAGCGTCGGGTCCACGCCGCCCGGGTCCCGGTCGACCACCACGTCGTGCACGTCGGCCAGGGCGACCTCCCGGCGCCGTCGCCGCCACGCCGACACCCTCGCGTTCAGGGCGGTACGGACCACCCATCCCTGCGGGGCCGGGTGCCGGCTGACCTTCCGCCAGGACATCCAGGCCCTGGTGAAAGCCTCCGCCACCAGGTCCTCAGCGCCCTGGCGATCACCGGTCGCCGCCACCACCGCCTTCAGGCAGGCGGCACGGTGGAGCCGGTAGAACTCTGCGAACTGTGCGTGCTCACGTCCCACGTGCCGTACACGCATCAGAGCGCCGGCACCCTTACCGCCCGGCCGAATTCGGCGAGAAAATTTTGCCGGTGTGCGAGCGGCATCCGAGGGTGCGGTCGCCGTTCACATCTCGGAACAACGCCGGAGGGCGGACCGGGTTCGCGCGGTGGTACCGCCGCCACAACCGCCAACCAACGACAAGAATCTCCGTGGGGCGGCCGTACCTGCACCTCGTCGCAACGTCTAGTGTGCATGTCCCGTAGCAGGCCAGGCCGCGTGCCTGACGGAGAAGGGCGGTGGCGCGGTGAGGACCAGCCGGCTGGAGGCGTTCAGCGATGGCGTGCTCGCCATCATCATCACGATCATGGTGCTTGAGCTGAAGGTGCCAGAGGGTCACAGCTTCTCCGACCTCGTCCACACCAGCGGCCTCGGGCTGCTGACGTATCTCCTCAGCTTCGTCTATGTGGGCATCTACTGGAACAACCACCACCACATGTTCCATCTTGTGCAGCGGGTCAGGGGCGGGGTGCTGTGGGCGAACCTGGCGTTGCTGTTCTGCCTCTCGCTGTTCCCGTTCACGACGGCCTGGATGGACGACTCAAGGTTCGAGCGAACCCCGGTCGTCATCTACGGTCTGAACCTGTTCGCCGCGGCCATCGCCTACTTCGTGCTCCAGACGGTGATCATTCACCAGCAGGGACCAGAGTCGCCGCTGCGGCGAGCCATCGGCACCGACGTCAAGGGCAAAGTCTCCCCGGTGTTCTACACCGTCGGGATCCTCAGCGCCCTGCTTGTCCCGGGCGGGCATGTCGGAGTGGGCATTGCCCTGGCCTGCTTCGTCGCCGTGGCGATCATGTGGGTCGTCCCCGACCGCCGCATCGACCGGGTGATCCGTCAGCACGAAACCCAGGGCTGAGGAGCGCACAAGTTCTGGGCGCTCCGTGCGGCGGGATCCGCCCCATCCGCGACCTCGGGCGACTTGTCTGTGGCCGGCCGCTGGCGGCAGTCCTCGGCAACCGGCATCCGCCACTGAACTGCTCATCAACGCCCTTTCCTGGTGTGCAAAGCGTGCAGCGTTGCAGGGCGTAGGGCTCGGATTGCAGTCAGGGACCTGTGCAATCACGCGGTCTAATTCCCGACTTGGCTCACGGTTGGCTGATTCTGGGGCCTGCGAGGCTGTGACCTGGGGTGTTGCGTCGGGAGGCACGCACTAAATGGGTCGGGTTCTATCGTGTCGGCTGTGGCGTACGTGCGGACGGTGAAGACGGCGTCCGGAGCGCGGGCGGTGCAGATCGTGCACTCCGAGCGGCGGGCTCGCGGGATATCGAGCACATCGGGTCCGCGCACACGGATGCGGACCTGGAACTGCTGAAGGCGGTGGCTCGGCAGCGGATGGCCGTGGGGCAGGGCGAGTTGGATCTGCGTCTGCCGAGCAGCCCGGCCAACGGGGGTGACCCGTTGCCGATCACGTCCACGAGGGCCGGGCACCTGTTGGATGCTTTGGGCCGCGGGTACGACGCCCTGGGGTTCGCCGCGGCGGCCGAGCAGGACGAGGTGTTCAAGGCGTTGGTCCTGGCCCGGATAATTGACCCGACCAGCAAACTCGACTCGGTGCGGGTGTTGGACGAGGCCGGCGCGTGGGCGCCGTCGTACGCGACGATCAAGCGGCGGTTGCGGCTGTATGCCACGGGAGGCAAGGCTTCCGGGGCCGGCGAGAAGACCGAGGGCGTGCCGGTCGAGGACGGCGCTGAGCCGACGTGTGATCCGGCTGGTGGCCCGTGGCGGGCGCGGCTGGCCCGCGCCTGCGCCGAGCATGTGCGCCTCGGGCCGGCGACGTTCCTGCTCTACGACGTCACGACGTTGTACTTCGAGGCCGACGAAGGTGACGGGTTCCGTGAGCCTGGCTTCAGCAAGGAGAGGCGTCTCGAACCGCAGATCACCGTCGGTCTGCTCACCGACGGGTCGGGATTCCCGCTGATGGTGCATGCGTTTGAGGGCAACCGGGCCGAGACCACCACCATGATGCCGGTCCTACGGGCCTTCCTCGACGCACACCGCCTGTCGGATGTCACCGTCATCGCCGACGCGGGGATGGTGTCGGAGGCGAACAAACGCGCGATCGAACAGGCTGGGCTGTCGTTCATTCTCGGCGCCCGCCTTCCCGACGTGCCCTACGTCGTCACAGAATGGCGCGACGCCCACCCCGACGCCGAGATCCCCGACGGGCACGTGTTCGTCCAGCCGTGGCCGGCCGGCCACGGCGACAAACGCCGCGACCACACCATCTTCTACCAGTACCGGGCTGACCGGGCCCGACGCACCCTTCGGGGTATCGACACCCAGGTCGCCAAGGCCGAGAATGCCGTCGCCGGCAAAACAGCGGTCAAGCGGAACCGGTACGTACGCCTGACCGGAGCGACCAAGAGCGTGAACCGGGCCCTGGAGGCCAAGAACCGGGCCCTGGCCGGCATCAAGGGCTACGTCACCAACCTCCCGAACCCGGACCCGCAGCAGGTGATCGGCGCCTACAGCCGGCTGCTACAGGTGGAGAAGTCCTTCCGGATGTCCAAGACGGACCTGGCTGCCCGGCCGATCTACCACCACACCCGCGAGTCGATCGAAGCCCACCTGACCATCGTGTTCGCCGCCCTGGCCGTGTCCCGCTGGATCGAGAACACCACCGGCTGGACCATCAAACGCTTCGTCACCACCGCCCGCCGCTACCGCACCATCCAGATCCAAGCCGGCGACCACACGATCACCGCAGCCGACCCCATACCCGCCGAGCTCCAAGCCGCCCTCGACGTCATCCAAGGCACGCACTAAATGAGCCAAGTCGGGTCCGCCCCATCCGCGACCTCGGGCGACTTGTCTGTGGCCGGCCGCTGGCGGCAGTCCTCGGCAACCGGCATCCGCCACTGAACTGCTCATCAACGCCCTTTCCTGGTGTGCAAAGCGTGCAGCGTTGCAGGGCGTAGGGCTCGGATTGCAGTCAGGGACCTGTGCAATCACGCGGTCTAATTGCACATTCCGAATGCCGAGCAAGCACCCGTGTGGCCGAAACCAGCGGCTACAGGGGCCACATGGACGCGCGGAAGAGAACCCTGAATTTAATCACCAGGGCTCTCTTCCGCATCCGTCCACCTAACTCCTAAGATCTGCCGATCTTGGGTCAACCGTGGTAGGCAATTCCGTAGCCACACCAACGTTTCGGTAGACTCCATCCCGGAGCTCGAATATTCCCTGGTCGCCAGTAATCGTGAAGCGACCAGTGCTGTCATTCGGCTCAAGATGAAAGGGACTGACAAAAAGTAGGTAATCCTTGCCAGCCCTCAGCAGTGGAGAGGTCAACGGAGAGGGCACAGCACTCGTACCGAATTGTTGAATGGAGAGGCGACTGGAGTCCGTTGATCCAGAAATAACAGACTTGACCTCAACTTGCGTGATGGTGATCGGTATGCCGTTGAGATCCCCCGTCGAGGCCGATGTCGGGGATACAACAACTACGGCGCTGCTGTCCTTACGCAGTTCGGAGATCGAGCGGTAGGTAACAGACCGGCTAACGTTAATTTTCGAGTCCTGTGTGCCGTTGGCCTGAGTGCCCATACCGCAGGCCGCAACAAGCGGACCCATAAGAACGAGCGAGGTTAACACGAGAATCGTGCTTTTTCTGAGGCTCATCACAGACGGTCGCCCCCATGTCGTGACCCCAATTAGTACAGGAAGTTCACGCCGTCGATGTCGCCTGCCCGAGGAGTTGTCAGTCTGCAGACGTCGTAGCGGGTATAGGTGTCGGGCTGCATGATCGGCACATTCGTACAAGAACCTGCGGAAGAGTGTGCTAAACCAAGTGCATGACCCAGCTCGTGAACCATAACGCTCTGACGCTTTGCGCTTGAATAGCCGTCAGTGTAGTAGGAGTTCCACCAAGTGACGAGGCCGATACTCCACAAGCCACTCGATCCGCAACTGGGATTGTTTTGGTTGCCATCGAGGGTGATGCCGTCATAACCCGAATTGCCGAAGTTTCCGTTGGCGATGGTGATGTTGGCACCCGACGTGACCTTAGTGAGCGAAACCGGCGTCGACGTGTTCGTCCATGCATTTGCGCTAGCCGTCGCAACGCTAGCATAACCGGACGTTGTGGTGCTGTCCTTCCATTTTAGGGCTGGGGTAGAGAACTTGCAGCCCAGGAGGGCGTAGGCTGAGGCTGGGGAAGCGGGAGTTAGTACACCGCCGACGACGACCGCAGCAGCTACTGCCACCGAGCCAAGTTTACGTAGATTCATGGAGACCCTTCTATGGTAGTGATTGTCAGATCTTGACATGATAATCCAACGTCGTCAATGACTAAGCGACGTCTCGTAACCTCGGGTCGCCCGGCTCTGCTCTGCGCAGCAGATTGGTCGATGTCCGCTAGGAAGAAGGGCTTGACCAGGCGGGCGGGGCCGCCGGTGCCCGACGACCTGGCGCGACGACTCACATCCATCGAGTTTGAGACAATCAACAGGCCCGCACACGTGGCCAATCGCCGGCACCCAGCAGCAAGGAGTGCGGACGGCTGGAACGATCGGCCAGACCTTCAGCTCAGCTCGAAATGCACCGTGCGGCCGGTCTTCGCCCGCCCGAGCCGGTGCATCAACGGCACGAGCACCCCGTGCAGCATCGGGTGCTTGCGTACGAGCGCCCGGCTGGCCGCCCGATACTCCGCCCCGCTCAACCGCCGCGCCACCGCCTCCACGGCCGGCCCGGTCGGCTTCCCCAACGCCGTCGACGGCGCCACGGTCACCCGCGGGTTGTTGCAGAGCCGCCTGGTCTTCCACGCCTTCTCGAAGCTGCGCACGTACGCCCGCTCCCCCGCCACCGCGATGCTCACCGCCGTCGGCACGGCCGTCCCGTCCCGCCTGTACGTCGTGAGCACGACCGTCTTCTGCCGCACCAGCGGCGCCCAGGCCGCATCCGGCGCGGAGTCGACATACCCGACCACCCAGCCGAGCTGCCGCAGCCGGGCGACCAGCCCGGCCAGCGCCAGGACCGCCAACAACCCGACCGTCCAGGTCTGCGCCGCGCTGCCGCCGAGGTGCGCGTCGATCACGTGCGACACCGTGTGCGCGACCCCGCCGACCAGGTAGCCGGCGAGCGCCACGGACAGGGCGTCCGCCCAGATCAGCGCCAGCAGCAAGGTCGCCCCGATGCCGAGCTGGAACGCCCCCACGTCGTGCACGAAGTGCTCGTGCGGCGGGAAACCCACCGCCGAGCTGAACGAGTCCGGGGACATCAACGCCCACACCCCGGCCACCAGCGACGCCGCGCCGAGCAGCGCGGCCACCGCGCGTACCAGTGCTCTCATGCCGGTGGGACGGGCCCGCGGCCGGCGATGTGACGTGCCATGACGGTGTGACGCCGTTTCCAACGGATTGATCTACAACGGGGGACGGAGGACGCCTGATGGCGCGCACATCCCTGCGACGACTCGGCATCGCCCTGGTGGCGGCGCTCGTCGCGGTAACCCAACTGACCGCAACGCCGGCACAGGCCGGGCCGGCGATCTACCCGCCACCGGCGACGAGCGCCGCAGCAGTCTCCTCCACCCAGATCCGAGTGAGCTGGCAGGCCGCCCCGCAGGCGTCCGCCTACCGGATCTCCCGATCGACCGGGTCAAGCGGCCCCTACACCCAGGTCGGCAGCAGCACCGGCCTGGAATTCCTGGACTCCGGGCTCGCCCCGGCCACCACCTACTACTACGTCGTGCAGGCCGAGTACCGCAACAAGCTGTCCGGCCAGTCGCCGCAGGCCAGCGCCACCACCCTCCCGGTGCTGCCCGCACCCACCGGCCTCCGGCTCACCGGCACGCCGTCGACCATGGATCTCACCTGGACGGCGGTGACCGGCGCGGCCCGCTACGAGATCTGGCGCCACCACCCAATCGACGGGGACACGCTGATCACCTCGACCACCACAACCTCCTTCCGGGAGACCGGGCGGACGGACGGGTACTACTACCAGTACAAGGTGCGGGCGCTGACCGACAGCGGCGCGGCCGGGCCGTTCGCGTCCGGATCGGCGTACAGCGGGCCGGCGACGTCCACCACGATCGCCGTCAACCCGACCCGGTCCGAGCAGGGCCAGTGGGTGGCGCTGTCGGCGCGGGTCAGCCGGGCCGACGGGGCCGAGCCGTGGGGCAAGGTGGTCTTCGTCTCCGGCAGCGAGGTCGTCGGCCAGGCCGACCTCTGGCACGGGTACGGCGCGGTGGTGATCACCCCGAAGTCGAGCTCAATGACCTACTACGCCCGGTTCGAGGGCTACGGCGGCATGTCCAACAACGGGGGCAGCTCGTCGGCCGATGTACCGCTCCAGGTGGACCCGGCGTACGGGAAGGTGTCCTTCGGCCCGGCCGAGGCGGCCGAAGTGGGCTCGACCGAGACGGCGATCGCCGCCGGCGACCTCACCGGTGACGGGCTCACCGACGTCGTGCTCACCACGGGCATCCAGGCCGACGCCGGGGACCTGAACCACTCCGTCTACCTCTACGTCCAACTGCCCGAGCACCGGCTCGCCGCGCCCGTCCGATACGCCACGACCGTGCCGACCGGCGGCAGCATGGTCCCGGTCATCGCCGACGTCGACGCGGACGGGCGCAACGAACTTCTTGTCGCCTCCGGCGACGGGCTCGACCTGTACCGCCAGTCCGCCGGCGGCCTGTCCGCCCCCGTGGCGTTGCCGTTCGGCGCGGCCCTGGGCGACGTGCACGCCGTCGACCTTGACCGGGACGGCCAGCTCGACCTGGTGGCAACCATCAACGAGTCGGTGCTGGTGCGCTACGGCACCGCTGCAGGCGAGTTCACCGCGCCGGTCACCGTGGCCACCCCGCTGTCCGGCTCGGTCCTGGGCATCGCCGACGTGACCGGCGGCCCCGGCCTGGACCTGGTACGCCTGGACGGACGGCAGGTCATCGTCGTCGAGCAGACGTCGGCGCGCACCTTCGCCCCGCCGTCCGGCATTCCCATGCCGCAGGGACAGGAAATCGACGCACGATCCCTCGCGGCCGGCGACGTGACCGGCGACGGGCGGGCCGACGTGGTACTCACCGTCACCGGCAACATGCCGGACCCGCGGATCTCCGTCCTCACCCACGACACCGCCGGGACGCTCGGCACCTGGCAGATCTACGTCTCCTACGACATGCCCGAACCGCTGGTCCTGGAGGACATGGACGGCGACTCGCGCCTGGACGTGGTGATCGCGCACGGCGGCTGGTACCGGGTGGGGGTGATGCTCCAGCGACCCGACGGCCGGCTGGGCCGGGAGCAGCTGGGCTCCAACCCGTACTACGCGACCCACTACGAGCACCGGGGCCTGGCGGTCGGCGACATCAACAACGACGGGCACAAGGACGTGCTGCTGGCCGACTACAACAACGGCCTCGTGGTGATTCCCGGGGCGTGACGCGACGGCGGGCGGTACCGGCGCAACACCGGTGCCGCCCGCCCTCTCCGCTCAGGCCTGACCCGGACCCTCGAACACCCGGCGGACGTCGACCTCGACGTCGATCCCGTGGTCGATGAAGACGGTGATGAAACGCTTACCCCACTCCACCGCCTCCTCCTTCGACCGCACCTCCAGCAGCGCGAACCCGGCGATGAGTTCCTTGGTCTCGGTGAACGGCCCGTCGGTGATGGTGGTCTTGCCCTTGGTCGCGGTGATCCGCGACGCGTCCTCCTTGCTGCTCTTGCACAGCCCCTCGGCGGCGAGCAGGATCCCGGCCTTGGCCACCTCCTCGATGAAGGCGCCCATCTGCTTGATGAACTCCGGGCTCGGGTCGAACGCGCCCGGAGTGTTCTCGTCCAGCTTGTGCATCAACATGTAGCGCATTGCAGGGTTCCCTTCAGGAAAGGTCCGCGCGGACGCGCGCGGACACGGCGGTGAGCCAACCGAGGATGAAGACCGAGCCCAGGGCCATCCGGATGCTGATGCTGCCCTGGTCGGGCCACGCCATGACGATCACGGTCGCCAGCGCGCACAGCACCGAGCACAGCGCCCAGCCCCACGCGCCGAGCCGCTGGAAGCGGCGGGCGAACACCAGGCACGCGATGGTGAGCGACCCGAACGCCAGCATCGCCCCGACACCGTGGCCGACGGAGTGCCAGCTCATCGTCTCCGGGTTGCCCTCGGGCGCGCCGGCCGGCCAGCCCATGCTCGGATCGGCGCGCAGCACCCCGGCGACGATCATGCCGACGCCGAACACCGCGACCAGCGCCGGCCCCCACGTGCGGGCCGCCGCACCTCGCACCGCGCGACGCAGCCCGGCCGCGCCGGCGAGGGCCAGCAGCCCGGAGACGACGAAGTTGGCGATCTGGATCCAGCCGTGGTCGCCGAGGGAGAGCAGGCTGAGCGGTTGCCGGCTCAGGTCGAAGCCGTCGCGGGTGAGCACCTGGGCAGCGGCCACCACCCCGAACAGCGGCCCGGCGGCCATCCCCCCAGCGAGCAGGGTGGCGGTCGGAACGACCCGGGTCGCCCCGGCCTGCGGCAGCGTCGTACTGGTCATCTCGATCTCCTCGTCAGCGGTTCTCACCGACGCGTCGACCGGGTCGACCGGGATCCGACATCCCGTTTCAAGAATTTTTACGCCCGGCACGCGGCGGCCCGGTCGAGCAACAGCGCCCGCTCCCGGGCGTTGCCGGTCAGCGACGCCGCCCGCTCGAACTCGCGCCGGGCCTCGTCGTGCCGGCCCAGCTTGGCCAACAGGTCACCGAGCACACTGGGCAGCAGGTGGTAGCCCGCCAGCGCCGGTTCGTCCGCCAGCGCGCGAGCCAACTCCAGGCCGGCGGCCGGGCCGTCGGCGTAGGCGACGGCAACCGCCCGGTTCAACTCCACCACCGGCGAGGGCACCAGCCGGGCCAGCTCCGCGTACAGGGTCGCGATCCGCGCCCAGTCGGTCTCCTCCGGGGCACGCGCCCGCGCGTGGCAGGCCGCGATCTCCGCCTGCAGGGTGTACGGGCCGGCCTGGCCGGCGCGGGCCCGGTCGAGGGCGGCGAGACCACGCCGGATGAGCAGCTGATCCCAGCGGCTGCGGTCCTGCTCGTTCAGCAGGATCGGCTGCCCGTCCGGGCCGGTGCGGGCATGGGTGCGCGACGCCTGGATCTCCAGCAGCGCCGCCAGCCCGTGCACCTCGGGCTCGTCGGGCATCAGCCCCTGCAGGAGCCGGGCCAGCCGCAGCGCCTCCTGGCAGAGCGCCGGGCGCATCCAGTCGTCCCCGGCGGTGGCCGCGTACCCCTCGTTGAAGATCAGGTAGACCACTTCCAGCACCGAGTCGAGGCGTTCGGCGCGCTCGGCCGGGCCGGGCACCTCGAACGGCACCCGGGCGGTGGCGAGGTTCTGCTTGGCGCGGGTGATCCGCTGGCCGACGGTGGACTCGGTGGTGAGAAAGGCGCGGGCGATCTCGCCGGTGGTCAGGCCGCCGAGCAGCCGCAGGGTGAGCGCCGCCCGGGCGATCGGCGACAGCACGGGGTGGCAGGAGACGAAGATCAGCCGCAGCAGGTCGTCCTCGATCCGGTCCTCGACGGCGGCGTCGAAGTCGGGGGTGACCTGCTCGTCGAGGTCGCGGCCGAGCTCGGCGAGCGTACGCTGCTGGGTCTGCCGGCGGCGCAGCGCGTCGAGGGCCCGGCGCTTGCCGACGGTCGTCAGCCACGCGCCCGGGTTGGCCGGTACGCCGTCGCGCGGCCACTGCTCAAGCGCGGCCACGAGGGCGTCCTGGGCCAACTCCTCGGCCTGGCCGACATCGCGGACGATCGCCGCGATGCCGGCGACGACCCGCCCGGCCTCCATCCGCCACACCGCCTCGACGGTGCGCCGTGTCTCGGACTCCCCCATGCGCCCATGACAGCAGCCCGGTCCGACGTTCGCCAGTACCGGGGTCCGTCCGTGTCCCGGGCTGGTGTCAGCTGAGGAAGTCGGTGATGAGGGTGGCGAGTTCCTGCGGGCGTTCGGCGACCATCGCGTGGCTGGCGCCGGCCAGGTGCAGCACCCGCAGCGACGGATTGTCCAGCGCGGCGAGCCGCTCGGCGGTGGCCCGCCGGTAAGCCTCGTACAGCTCGTGGAACGCCTGCTGTTCGGGCAGGTCCTCGGTGGCGAGGACGAGCAGTAGCGGGCAGCGGGTGTCCCGGTAGGCGGGGATCAGGTCGAGCGACTCCATCGCCTCCCGCAGCTGCCCGGTCAGCTCCGGCCCAGGGCGCAGCCGGCTACGGCCGTCGTCGCCCGGCAGCAGGTTGCGCTCGAAGGCCGCCACCCACTCCTCCGGCGCGGCACCGTACCGCTCGGCCATCGCCCGCTGCCCGGCCAGCACGGCGGCCAACTGTTCGGCGGTGAGCGGCTCGGCCAGCATCGCGGCCATCCCGTCGAACGCGGCCCGCAGCTTGGCCAGCTGCGTCGCCGCCTGCTCCGGGTCCATCCCGGCGAGCTGCTCGGGGCGGCCCAGCGTCGGGTTCCCGTCCAGGCTGACGACGCCGGGGCACTCCGGGTGGCGCTGCGCCCACAGCGCGGCCACCATCCCGCCGAGGGAGACGCCGACCACCGCGGGCCGGTCCAGGCCGAGGCCGTCGGCGACGGCGGCCAGATCGGCCAGCACGTCGTCCCACCGCCACGGGCCGTCTCCGGACCGCCCGTGCCCGCGCAGGTCGACGGCGACCACCCGGTACGCCGGCCGCAACTGCTCGGCCAGCGTCGTCATCTGGGCGAGGTTGCCGCCGGCGCCGTGCAGGAGCAGCAGCGGGCGCCCGGGTCCGCCGAAGTCGCGGTAGGCGATCGGCACGGATCCGGAGCTGATGAAGGTGTCAGGCACGTCGGGTTCCCTCCTGGAGCAGTCGGTCACGGACGGCAGCGGACAGCACACCGCCGGCGGGGTGGCGGGCGAGCTTGCCGCGTGAGGCCAGGTCGTGGACGCCCTGGCGGGTGATGCCGAGCATGGCGCCGGCCACCGCGTACGACACCGCTTCGGCGGTGGGGTGGCCGACCCGCCGCGCGACGATCTGGCCGAGGGGGCTTCGCCACCAGTCGAGGGGCGGGTCGAACGGGCCGTCGCCGGGATAGAGCGTGGAGATCGCTCGGGCGATCACCCCGTAGGCGGCCTGATCGTCGCCGCTGACCATCGTGGCGGCCCAGGATCGTGCCCGCTCGCGGACGACGGCCCGCAGCGGGTCGATCGCGTGGTGGCCGTTGACCAGGATCTCGAGCGGATCGAGCAGCCGGATGTCGATCAACCTGGTGAGCTGCTCGACCAGTTCCTCTTCAGCCGGTGGCATGCCGCCTCCCTCGTTGCTTGACAGCTATCGTCAAGTACTTGACGCATGCTGTCAAGCGGAGGCGCGCGACCGCTTGAATGTCGTAGCCGGTTCATAGCCTGACGCGGTCATCACGGATCGCAGGGAGACCAGATGCTCGACCACTTCTCCGTCATGGTGCGCGACCTGCCCACCAGCGCCGCCTTCTACGACACGGTGCTGGCCCCGCTGGGCGGCCGCCGGATCATGGAGCCCGGCCCGATCGGCTACGGCGTCGACAGCCCCGACTTCTGGCTGGTCCCCGCGCCGGCCGGGGCCGCGCCGCTGGAAGCGCACATCGCCTTCACCGCCCCCGACCGGGCCGCCGTGCAGGCGTTCCACGACGCCGCGGTCGCGGCCGGCGCGGAGGTGCTGCACGCGCCCCGGGTCTGGCCCGAATACCACCCGACCTACTTCGGCGCGTTCGTCCGCGACCCCGACGGCAACAACGTCGAGGCGGTCTGCCACCGCCCCGGGTAGCCGACGGGGCCGGCGGGCGGTCAGCGCAGCGGGTCGTGGGTGCCGCGCGGCACGTGCGGCTTGCAGCGGCGTACCCGGTCGGCGGCCAGCCGCCCGCCGACCGCGAGGCCGTACTTCTCCACCGCCGCGAGCCCGTACGCGCTGCACGTCGGGGTGTAGCGGCACTGGCCGGGCCAGCGGTGCGACAGCCAGCGGCGGTAGCCGAGGATGGCCGCCCGGCCGGCCCGGTCCACGATGGGCTTCCCGGTGGCGGTGGCGGCCACCGAGCCGAGCGTCAGCAGAAACGAGAACAGCCCGAAGTCGCAGCAGTCCGGGCCGTCGCAGTCACAGCCGTCGCAGGTGTCGCAGTCCGAACGGCCCTTCTTCTTGTGGTGCCGCTTGCGCTTCAGCTTGATCACGACGCCATGATGCGACACCCGCGCCACCGCGGCGCCATCTCAAGGATCACGCCAGCGCTCCTGACATAGTCCTGCGTGGTGGTCGACTCATGCGGGTCGGGCGACGACGTGTTTCACCAGCGCCTGCATGCGTGTCCAGTCGGCCCGCGTCGCGGACACCTGGGTAAGGCCGGTCGCGCTGGGCGCCCCGAAGAAGCGGTGCAGGATCTGGGCAGCCGTACGGCCGGTGGTGCTGGTTGGCCAGGTTTCCGCCGTCAGCCCTGCAGCGTAGGCAGCATGAAGGAGGCGCCAAAGGTCCACCGCATCCTTGGCGGCGAAGCGGCCCCGGTACGCGAGCGCCTTCAGGCAGAGCGCCGAGGCCACGTCGGGCAGAGCGACCTGTAGCGCCAGCGTGTCGGCACTCGTCAGGCGAACTTCCAGCTGAATCAGGCTGGCTGGGCGGTGGAGCGCAAGGATCAGTCCGGGTACCTCATCCACGATGAGATCACCGTGGCGTTGATTCGGCACCAGTTTGCTCTCGAACGACGGGGCAAGGATGTCAACGACGAGATCCACCGGCCCGTGGTTGTCCTGGTAGTGGCGGACGAACCGATTCGCCGCATCCCCGCGTCGGTAACCGCACTCGGCTAGGGCCTGAGGTAGCCGAGGATCTGCGACGACAGCAGGCAATGCGGCGAAGTCGGCGTCAAGGGTCTCCCGCATCGGCACCTGTCCGGCGACACCGTGCGCTGCGGTGAGCAGGGTAACCATGTGTCCACCGACGATCCGGTGATCCAACTCCAGTGCTGCGGAGATCGCCGACAGGTCGGCGAGCGTCCGGAAGCCGGCATCGGCCGCCCGGCTGGTGGAGTTCAGAGTCAGCACGCCGGGCGGCGTTGCACCAGGTGGCACGGGTCCGATCATGCTGCCCGGCTCCCACTCGCTCGCCGGCGGTCCCGCAGCGTTCGTCGCAGGTGCCGCACTGCCTCATCGGTGTCGGGCCCTGGGGCCCGCGCCACATCCCACAGGATCTGCAACGGGTCCGCCAGCGGCACGCTCCTCCCCGGTGCCTCGTCAGCCGGCCGACGGGGCCAGACTCCGGGATCCTTCGGCACGATCAGTTCCACCGTCGCGTCCTCCTCGTCGGCGGGCGTGAGGCCAGCGCCGGTCAGGTCCACGCCGGTTTGGGCGTAGACGACCGCTCGACGCGGGGCTCGCCATGGGGCGACGCGGTCGGCCGCGACGTCACCCGAGATCGCCATCCGTCCAGGGTCGCCGCTCGTCAACCGACCGATGACGGCTTCTGCCTGCTGCACCGGCGGCTCCAGGCCGTACCAAAGGGTTCTCAGGCCGCCAGGCCCCGGGTACGAGTTCAGCCACCAGTCGAAGACCGCATCGATGTCGGCAACGTCCCAACCGGCCGACGTTCGGTGCGCGAGACCTTGTTCGGTCAGTGCGGCGAGCGCCTGTGACACGCGAGGCTGAGAGACGCCGGTGACCGCCGCCAACTGCTGCTGCCCGGCCCAGGGTCGCTCGGCCAACCGTCGCACCAGGGTGAAGGTGCCCCACGGCACGCGACCCGGCCGGGCCCGTGCGGGCACGGTATCGGCGTCTCTCGTCTCGATGGACACCTGCTTGCCTCCCACCTGCAGGAGACCCGTGACCTGCCGCCTGTTGTCGACCAACCAGGACCAGCCGGCCGCCTCGACTGCGGATCGGACAACGGGCGTGGCTGAGGGCACGACGAGCAGGACCTGCTCCCGAACTCGACTCTTCAGGTGGGCGATGTCGCTGGGACTGAGCACAGCTGACGAGGCCACCACTCTCAGGACCCCGCGGTGAGGGCCAATCCGCAACTCGACGTGATCGGCGTCGAGCGGCACGACAAGAACTCCGGCATCAACCAGAGCCCTCCACGCCGTCGCCGATATAAGCATTTTCCCTCCTCCTCAGATAATACTTATAACACGGGCGCTGGCTGCGGCACGGAGATCTGCCCAGACGTCAGCTCATGATCTCGCTCGGACCCACGAGCCGTTCGTCCGCCGTCGTGGGCGCACGGGCTCGACCCGCGCGAGGCCCGGCGGTTGTCAGAACGTGTCGACGGCCGGCAAGAAGCGAACGCCGAGCCGCCGGTCCAGCGCGCGGGCCAGCCGTTCGAGGACGACGAGCGTGGGCACAGTGCCGCCGGCCTCGAAGCGCGCCACTGCGAACTGGGTCATGCCAGCCGCCCGCGCCAGCTGGGTCTGGCTCCAGCCGTCCTGTTCCCGCAGCCCGCGGACGGCCTGCCCCAGCTCGAACGCAATCCGCGCCGCCGCGTACACCTCTTCCGCCCCCGGCTCGGCCATCCGACGCCGTCGCAGCACGTCAAAGTGACGCCGGCGGCTCAAAGCGTTGATGCTATTGCGTCCGGGAGCCGATCCGATCGCATCGGGCTGCCTGTGATCGGGTCCAGCGAGTCGAGTGTGCCTAGCGTCGAGGGCGTAACGAAGGAAGGAGCACCGAGTGCTGGAGCGGCTGAACCAGGCCATGGACCACCTCGAACGGCACCTCGACCAGCCGGTCGACGTCACCGAGTTGGCACGGATCGCATGCGTGTCGGAGCACCATTTCCGACGGCTGTTCTCCGCACTGGCCGGCATCCCGCTGTCGGAGTACGTGCGCCGGCGGCGGCTGACCGTGGCGGGCGCGGAGGTCCTCGCCGGGGAGGTGCCGCTGCTCGACGTCGCGGTCCGCTGGGGCTACGGGTCGAACGAGGCGTTCGCCCGGGCGTTCCGGGCGGTGCACGGGGTCGGCCCGGGTGAGGCCCGGCGTACGGGGGCGCCGCTGCGCGCGCAGCCTCGGATGTCCTTCCGGCTCGTCGTGGAAGGGAGCAGCAGCATGGAGTATCGGATCGTGGAGAAGGATGCGTTCCGCCTGGTGGGGCGCAAGGCGCGGGTGCCGCTGGTGCACGAGGGGATGAACCCGGCCATCGTGGCGTTCGTCAAGAGCATCGACCGGGAGACGGTGGGCCGGATCGAGGCGCTGTCGGATCAGGAGCCGCGCGGGATCGTCAACGTCAGCGACGACCTGGCCGGCTCCCGTGCGGAGGGTACGGAACTGGACTACTGGCACGGGGTGGTGACCGGTGCGGACACGCCCGATGACCTGGACAGCCTTCCGGTGGCGGCCGGTTCGTGGGCGGTGTTCCGGACCTCGGGGGCGTTCCCGCACGCGGTGCAGTACCTGTGGCGGGACGTGTTCACCCAGTGGTTCCCGTCGAACCCGTACGAGAGTCGGCCCGGTCCGGAGATCTCGCAGGTCCGGGTGTCGGCGGACGGCACGGAGGCCGACGCGGAGCTGTGGATCCCGGTGCGGCGGGTCTGATCCCGGCCCGCGCCGTCAGTTTCCGGTAGTCTCGGCGGCGGCCCGTTTCAGGCAGGCCGGCACATCACCAGCGTGGTACGGGTGTTCGCTCGGTTCGATACCGGCGAGGAACATCGCGTACACGGCGGCCATCCGCAGCGGGGCGACCGGGCGGAGCAGGTCGACGGCCCGGTGCGGGTCGCTGCCGGGCGCGTCGGCCCGCCAGCGGGCAGCCCAGGCGTGGAGCAGCGGCGCGGCGGCGGCCGGGTCGAGGGTTTCGGTGAGGCGCAGGATGTCGAAGGCGGGGTGCCCGACGAACGAGTCGCCCCAGTCGATCATCACTCGCCGCACGCCGTCGCCGCGCACGTTGCCGGGGTGCAGGTCGCCGTGGACGAGGGTGTCGGGCAGCCCGCAGCGGCGTACCTCGGCCAGCCGGTCGTCGAGGTCGGCGAGCAGGTCGGCGGCGACGGACAGGTCGTGCGGGGCGAGCCGGTCGCGGATCCAGCCGGCCAGCGCGGGCCCGCGCAAGTCGGGTACGCCGGCGGTGAGCAGCGCGCTGACGTCGTCGGCGGCGGCAAGTTGGACGGTGTGGTGGTCGGCGGCGATGGCGGCGCGTTCGGTGTCGTCGGCGGCGTAGCGGTCCTCGCCGGGCGCGTGGTCGAGGAGGATGCGGCCGGTGTCGTCGGCGGCGAGCAGCGTCGGGGCGGTGCCGGGCGCGGCGGCGGCGAGCCAGCGCAGCACGGTGGCCTCGTGCCGGAAGAACACCGGTACCTGCTTGAGCCAGGCGCTGCCGTGGTCGCCGTCGAGCCGCCAGATCGCGGACAGGTTCCAGGTCCGGTGCTGCTCGACGGCGGTCACCGGCCGGCCGAGGCGGTGCAGTTCGGCGGTGGCCCAGGCGAGGCTGCGGGCCGGGCCGCCGGGTTCGGCCCAGGGGGCGCGCAGCGGGTGCGGCGCCAGGTCGACCGCCACCGGTTCCAGGGGTACGGCCGGGGGCGCGGTGACCTGCCCGAGGTAGGTGAGGTGGCCGCCGGGTGGTTCGGGCCGGTCGGCGGCGAGCAGCCGCAGCACGGCAACCTCGAGGTCGTGGCGGCGGCGGGCCTCGTCGACGATCGCGCCGACCTGCTGCCACCACGGCTCCGGCACGTCGAACGCAGGCAGGGCGCCGAGCGGCGCGCCGTCCCGGTCGACCAGGACGAGGGTGATCGTGCGGGACACGCCGCGACGGTAGCGTCGGGGCCGCTGCGCGGCGAGCGGTTATCGACCGGGCCGCTCCCCGAGCCGAGTCAGGCTCGCATCTCCGGGACCGCTACGGGTCCGACCCCCGATGTCCCCGCCCCGCTCCGCTGACACGCTGGGGCAATGACAACGACCGATTCCCGGGTCTCCACGTACGCCTGGCTGCGGCCGGTGGCGCTGACCGCGTCGCTGCTGCTGCTCGGCTACGGCATCCTCCGCCTGGTCGACGGCCTAGACGGCCACCGCGACAAGTCGGCGTGGGCGTGGATGACCGGGCACACGCTGTTCCTGTTCGGCATCGTCGCGTTCGGGGCGATGATCGTGGGGTTGCACGGGCTGCTGCGTACCGCCTCGTCCCGGCTGCACACGGTGGACGACGTAGCCGCGCTGGCCGGTCTGGTCGGGGCGGCCGGCTTCGTCTGGGTGATCCTCGGCGACCTGTTCCCGCGCTTCGCCGACGCGGTGACCACGCCGGACCTGGTGCTGCTCGGCGGGCCGGCGCTGTTCGAGCTGGGGCTGCTCACGCTGCTGGTCCGCGCGGCCGTAGCGCGGCTGCTGCCGCCGTGGGGGCCGCTGCTGGTGCTGGTCGGCTTCGGCGCCATCGCCGTCAACCTGGACCTGCTGCCGGTCGGCGCCGGCCTGGTCTTCGCCGGCCTGCTTCCGCTCAAATCGCACCGCTGACCGGCCGGGCCGCGGGCGGAGGCAACGGCGGCGCGGCCACGGAGCGGACCCGCGATGTCGGCGGTCGCCGGTACCGTCCGGGGCATGGAGCAGCGCGTCAGCATCATCACCCTCGGCGTGGCCGACGTGGCCCGGGCCCGCACCTTCTACGAGCGCCTCGGCTGGCGCGGCCAGGAGGTCGAGGAAACCGTCTTCTTCCAGGCCGGCGGGCTGGCGGTGGTGCTCTGGGGCCGGGACAAGCTGGCCGCGGACGCCGGGTTGACCGACCGGGGCGCCGGCGGGTTCGGCGGGCTGGGCCTGGCGCAGAACGTACGCAGCCGCGAGGAGGTCGACGAGATCCTGCGTCGGGCGGCGGAGGCGGGCGCGACGGTCACCCGCCCGGCCGGGGAGACCTTCTACGGCGGGTACGCCGGCTACTTCGCCGACCCGGACGGTCACCTGTGGGAGATCGCCTGGAACCCCGGCTTCCCGCTCGGCCCGGACGGCTCGCTGACCGTGCCCGACTTCGGCTGACCGGTCAGCTCCACACGGTACGGCGGTAGCCGCGGTGGCCGGCGCACGAGTCGCGCTGCCCGCCGGTCAGGCTGACCGTGCCGTCGCGGCACTGCACCAGCCAGCCGCGTCCGGACCAGAATCGGGGGACGCAGTCGAACCAGTCGCAGACGCCCCGGGCGGGCTTGCGGACCCGGGAGCCGCCGCAGAAGTCGTACCCGAAGGGGTTGGCCGGGGCGCCGCAGCGCCGCTCGACGACGGCCGGCCGGGGAGCGCGCGACGACGTGGGTGCGGGCGTGGTGTGTCGGGGTTTCGGCGCGGCGGTGGGCTCGACCCGGACGGCCGGGGCGATCACCAGCGGCGTGGGTGTGGGGGTGGCCGCCGGGGTGGCGGCGGCGGCCAGCTCCGACCCGCCGGTACGCCCCGGCGGGTCGGACTCGAACAGCATCGCCGGCACGATCAGGGCGAGGGCCGCACCGACCGCGACGGCGCGCGGGCCGACGAACGCGGCCAGGCGGGCCTGGCGCGGGGTGGCGATGGCGGGCCGCACGGGCCGGGCCGCGGCATGTTCCTCGATCAGCTCGTCGAGTTGCGCGACGACGGCGGCCCGCTGCTCGATCGCGTCGGCGAACGCCAGGGTCAGCTTGAACCGGAAGTCGGCCACCGCGCCGGTGGGCACCATCAGGCCGGAGGTGCGCCGCCGGTCCAGGACCTGGAGCAGCGTCACCGGCGCGCCCGGGTCGTGGGACAGTCCGGTCATCCGCCCGTACGCCCAGTCGCGCCGGCCGCGGCCGCCGAGCAGCACCAGCCGCCGGTTGGTGAGCACGGCGAGCCCGGCGTCGACGGCCCGGACACCTTCGGGGCGGCGCGGGCGCAGCTCGGGCGGGTCGGGTTCGACGGTCAGTTCGGGGGCCGGTAGCACGGCGGTGTGCCGTACCTCCACCAGTTGCGCGGCCGGCAGCGTCCAGAAGACCACCTCACCGGGGGCCAGCTCCATGGGCAGGCCGACGCCCGCCTCGGCGGAGCCGTGGAAGGACGCGGCGAGGGTACGCAGGCGGCGCAGTTCGTCGTCGCGTCGTCGCCACGCCTCGTCGGCCGCGTGGAAGGTGCGCAGCCGCCGTTCGTTCTGGCGGTGCGCCCACCGGTACCGCCACGTGGAACCCGTCGAATCAGTCATCGCCACGCCGACTCCTCCGCCGCGCGAGCCCACCGGGGTGTCGTTCCTGTCAACTGCGGCGGAGGGGCAACAAGACACGCGCAAGTTGCAAATCCAACCGATCGGGTGATTGACCTGCACGTTAGGCCGAATCCCACTCATCGCCTCCCCCACGATCTCGGCTGCCCCGCTTCACCCTGCGAGGGGGTCGGACCGTCGGTAACGTCAGCCGCAACGGGCCGTGGCGTGACGGCGAGGAGGTGGACCGGTGGGCGAACCGACCGTCGTGGTGGCCGTGGACATCGGTACCACCAGCACCAAGGCGGTCGCCTACGACACCGGCGGACGGCAACTCGTCGCGCACTCCCACGGCTACCCGCTCGACGAGCCGCACCCCGGATACGCCGAGCAGGACCCGCAGCTGATCTTCGACGCGGTGGTCCAGTCGATCCGGGAGGTGGTCGACGAGCTGCCCGGACCCGTCGCCGGGCTGTCCTTCAGCAGCGCCATGCACAGCCTGATCGGGCTGGACGCGGACGGCGTTCCGCTCACCCCGTCGATCACCTGGGCCGACTCCCGAGCCAGCCTCCAGGCCGAACGGCTCCGCGCCGTGCCGTCCGGCCTGGCCATCCACCGGCGCACCGGCACCCCGGTCCACCCGATGGCGCCGCTGCCGAAACTGGTCTGGTTCTCCGAGCAGCAACCGAAACTGTTCGAACGCGTCGCGCACTGGGTCGGCATCAAGGACTACGTGCTGCTGCGGCTGGCCGAGGCGCTGGTCACCGACCACTCCGTCGCCTCCGCCACCGGCCTGATGAACATCCACCGACTCGCCTGGGACGCCGAGGCGCTCGGCATCGCCGGCATCACCGAGGAACAGCTACCCCAGCTCGTACCGACCACCCACGTGCTGCCCGGGCTCACCCCCGAGGCGGCCGCGGCCACCGGCCTGCCCGTCGCCACCCCGATCGTGGTGGGCGCCGGCGACGGACCACTGGCCAACCTGGGCCTCGGCGCGGTGCACCCCGGCGAGGTGGCCTGCTCCATCGGCACGAGCGGCGCCATGCGGGTGATGGTGGAACGCCCCGGCGTCGATCCGCTCGGCGGGGTCTTCTGCTACGCCCTCACCGAGCGCCGCTGGGTGGTCGGCGGCGCGATCAACAACGGCGGCATCGTCCTGCAGTGGGCCGGCGAGGCACTCGCCCCCGAACTCGGCGAACACGCCGAGGAGGAACTGCTCGAACTGGCCGCCCACGCGCCGGTCGGCTCCGGCGGGCTGATCATGCTGCCGTACCTGCTCAGCGAACGCGCGCCGCACTGGAGCGCGCTGCCCCGCGGCGCGTACGTCGGGCTCACCCACGGCCACCGCCGCGAACACCTCGTCCGGGCCGCGCTGGAGGGGGTCTGCCAGCAGCTCGCCCTGGTCCTCGCCTCCGTCAGGGCGGCCGGCAACGAGGTACGCGAGGTCCGCGCCAGCGGCGGCTTCGCGCGCAGCCCGCTGTGGCGGCAGATCCTCGCCGACGCTCTCGGCATGCCCGTGCGCTTCCCCCACGGCCACGAAGGATCCAGCTTCGGGGCCGCACTGCTCGGCATGCAGGCGCTCGGCCTGATCGAGTCCATCGACGTCGCCGCGGACCTGGTCCAGATCGAGGAAACGGTACGCCCCGACCCGGCCTCCGCCGCCATCTACGCCACCCTCCTGCCGCTCTTCTCCGAGCTGTACGACGCGCTCGTGCCAACGTTCGCGTCGCTGCGGCGACTGGCGCCGAGCCTGCCGCCGGAACCACCACCCATCGCCCTTCCCCGCTGACCCGGGGGCGGACGACTCCCGAAGGTCGTGATAGCCGTGGTCGCACTGCTCGCCGCACCGGCGCCGCTCACGAACGCCGGTCACACCCAACTGGTCATCGCCGCCGTGCTCGGCATCGTCGCGGTGGTGCTCCTCATCGCCTGGGGCAAGGTGCACCCGTTCCTCGCCCTGATCCTCGGCGCGGCCGTACTCGGGGTGGTCGCCGGCGTCGCCGTCGACAAGATCGTCACCTCGTTCAGCGCGGGCGTCGGCTCGACCGTCGGCGGCGTCGGCCTGCTCATCGCCCTCGGCGCGATGATCGGCGGCCTGCTCGCCGAATCCGGCGGCGCCGACAAAATCGTCGAACGCGTCGTCGCCCGGGTCTCGGGCGGAGCCCTGCCCTGGGCGATGGCCGGCGTGGCCGCCCTGATCGGGCTCCCGCTCTTCTTCGAAGTCGGCGTGGTCCTACTGGTGCCGATCGTGCTGCTGGTCTCCCGCCGGGTCGACATACCGCTGATGAAGATCGGCATCCCGGCGCTGGCCGGCCTGTCCGTGCTGCACGGCCTGGTGCCGCCGCACCCCGGCCCGCTGGTTGCGATCGACGCCCTCGGCGCCAACCTCGGCCAGACCCTCGCCCTCGGCCTCCTGATCGCCATCCCCACCGTGATCATCTCCGGACCGGTCTTCGGCAACCTCATCGCCCGCTACGTGCCCGCCACCGCACCGGAGGCGCTGCTGCCCACCCGCCGGCCGGTCACGGCCGCCGAACGACGCCCCACCACCCCGTCCGGCGGCCGACTCGACGCCGACGGCGACCTGGTCACCGAGGACGACCTGATCAACCCGGGCACCGGCCGCCCCGGCGCGCCGATCAACGAAGGACAGCGCCCCCGCCGCGCCCCCGCCCTGTGGGCTGCCGTGATCACCGTGCTGCTGCCCGTGGCGCTGATGCTGCTGCGCGCCATCGGCGAGCTCACCCTCGCCAAGGACACCGGCGGCCGCAAGGCGCTGGACATCGTCGGCACCCCGATCATCGCCCTGCTCGCCGGCGTCATCTTCGCGATGATCTTCCTCGGCTACCGCACCGGATTCAGCCGCAACCAGGTCTCCGGCTTCCTCGGCGGATCACTGCCGGCCATCGCCGGCATCCTGCTGATCGTCGCCGCCGGCGGCGGCTTCAAGCAGGTACTCGTCGACGCCGGCGTCGGCAACCTCGTCGCCGACGCCGCCAAGGGCGCGAACCTCTCGCCGCTACTGCTGGGCTGGCTGGTCGCCGTCGGCATCCGGGTCGCCACCGGCTCGGCCACCGTCGCCACCATCACCGCCGCCGGCATCGTCTCACCGCTCGCCGCCACCCTCGGCGGCACCGAGGTGGCGCTGCTGGCCCTGGCCGTCGGCTGCGGGTCACTGTTCTTCTCACACGTCAACGACGCCGGCTTCTGGCTGGTCAAGGAGTACTTCGGGCTGACCGTCGGGCAGACCATCAAGAGCTGGTCGGTGATGGAGACGATCATCTCCGTGGTCGGCTTCGCCGGCGTCCTCATCATCGACGTCTTCGTCTAACGGCCATCAGATACGCCGTCCCGCACGGCACAGCGCGCTACCCAGCCGAGAGAACCTGGGATCAGCCGCCCGCCACACGTGGAGAGGACCGGCCGGCCAGGTCGGCGAGGCTGGGGGAACCGGGCGTGGATCCCCCAGCGGCCTACCGGCGCCGTTCTTCCTTCAGCACTCGGCCGTGAGCGTCGCCTTCCAGTAATGCATCGAACCGGCGGGCGAGTAGGTCGTGCTCACCTCATAACAGCTCGGGCTGTAGGCGTGCATCTGCGCCAATGCGTCCTGGTGCGCGTTCTCGGGCAGGTAGCCGTATCCGATGAAGGTTTCGGTAGTGGCTGTTGCCGGGCTGGCGTTGGCGGGAGTTGCGCCGGCAATCGTCGTGACGATCAAGCCGAGGACGGCTGCGGTCGTCACACGTGCGAGGATCCGCTTCCTGAGCATGAGCCCATCCCTCCTACTGCTAGATATGTGGCTTGGGAGATGCTGGACAATTGCTATGGCACCAGAGCGTGCCAGGTGAGCCAGAACGGGAGCGCCCGCTCCCACCTCCTCTCGGTCAGAGGACTTCCGCATCGTGGTCGGTCAATATCCTAACCATATCGGCGACTTTGACCTCCTCGGGTATCACGTGTGGCCTCCTTGATCCACGAGCTGTCGGAGAAAGGCAAGTTCGCGTCGCACCGTCGAGACGTAGTCGGCGACCCACAGGCGATTCAGCTCCAAGGCGATGAAGAGCAGGTCCGCAAGCGGCGGCGGAAGCCACGGCCGAGTAAGCGGCACCCGCGCCAACCCGCCGTACCCGTGGAGTCGCCAGCGACCACCCTGCGCTGGCTGGCCTTCCCGGTGTGCTGCCACCCGGGCACCCGCACGTCCGACTACGGCACAGCGGTGCCGTGATCTGGGTCAGGGCGCCTCGACGCCCGAGATGCGGAACTTGTGCACCTCGGCACCGCGGATCGCCGCCACCTGCTCCTCGGCCGGGCCGGACCCGCGGAACGCGAGCAACTGCTCGTCGGACTCCCACCGCTCGTACACGTTGATCCGGCCCGGCTCGACGAGGTCCGCGCTCACCGCGAAGTCGACGCAGCCCGGCGCCGAGCGGGCCGCCCGGACGGCCGCCACGCAGGAGGCCAGGTAGGCGTCCCGCTCGGCGGGATCGACGTAGAGGGTGCCGGCGACGATGATCAAGGAGACCTCCCGCGGGTGAGCCGTCCGGCCCATCCTGGCACCCCGGCGAGGGTCAGGCCCGGTTGATCGCGTTGGCGTGGATGGCCTCGCTCAGGTACGCGGCCATCCCCGGCCGGATCTTCTCGTAGTACGCGGTGAACCGCGGGTCGCCGACGTACATGTCGGCCAGCCCGGTGTGGATCTCGTAGGAGCAGTCGTAGAACCAGCGGGTGATGCGCTGCCGGTGCTCCTCCGCCAGCGCCATCGCCTCCGGGCTGTCGGCCGGCGCGCCCGAGGCCATCAGCTCGGCAAACCGCCGCCCCCAGTCCTCGTTCTCGGCCTTGTTCCGCAGCCAGTCCTCCTTCGAGTACCGGCCAACCCGCTCGGTCGACTGCCGATACGCCTCGGTGCCGCCCCAGCGCCGCTCCGCCTCCTCGGCGTGCGCGTCCGGGTCGAAGTCCCCGAAGACCTCGAACCGTTCCTCCGGCGTGAGCTCAATGTTCAACGTTCTCGCCTCCATCGCAAGCTCGATCGCCGCGACCATCTCCCGCAGCTTCCCGATCCGCCCGGTGAGCAGCTCGTGCTGCCGCCGCAGGTGCGGCAGCGGGTCCGCGCCCGGGTCGTCGAGGATCTCGGCGATCTCCTCCAACGGGAACCCCAACTCCCGGTAGGCCCGGATGACCTGCAACCGCTCCAGGTCCGCGTCCTCGTAGCGGCGGTAGCCGGCCGGGGTGCGTCCGCTCGGCGACAGCAGCCCGATCTCGTCGTAGTGGTGCAGCGTGCGGACCGTGACCCGGGCCGCCCGCGCCACCTGACCCACCGTGTACGGCATGGGTTCCCTCCCTTCCACGGCCAAGGGTCCCGCCTCTCGCTACGTGAGGGTCAAGCCAGATTCTGCATCCCACCTCACACCGGCGTGCCGGAAAGCCGATCGCCCCCGGCCTCACCAGGCCGGGGGCGATCGTGGCGGGATCAGGCGGTGACCGGCTCCCGGGTCTTCTCCGGCGCGGCGAACGCCTCGCTGGCCGGGGTGCGGAACGCGTGCACCAGGCCGGCGATCGACAGCAGCAGGAGCAGCGCCGCACCCAGGTACATGGCCAGGGCGCCCTGCCCGGCCTTGCGGCCGAACTCGCTGAAGCCGTACGAGGTCAGCAGCATGCCGCGCAGGCTCTCACCCTTGAAGACGGTCTCCCGCTGGGCGGTGACCTGCGCGAGCTGCTTCTGCAGGTCGGCCAGGTTGGCGGCGTTGCTCTGCTCGGCCTGGGCCACCTGCTGCTTCAGCGCTGCCTCCGGCTGACCCAGATCGGCGTAGGTCTTGCCGCCGGAGATCGACTTGAGGTGCAGGCCGATGAACTCGTTGGCGTAGCACTCGGCCTGCTTGCCGGTGGTGAGCTGCTTCCCGGCGTACTCGCGCAGGCAGTCCGACTTCTTCTCCTCGTCGGTGAGCTGGTCGGCCGGCTTGAAGCTGATGTGCTGCGCGGCGAGCTGGTCGTGCACGTAGGTGTTGGCGAAGTTGGCGTTCGTCGTCAGGACGATGCCCACGACGAGCAGCAGGACCGCAAGGCCCAACCCGCCGATGCTGAACAGCAGATCCAAGGTCCGGCGCTTCATGACTGCTCCTGTGTGGCTGGTGGCGTCTTTCGATGTCCGTTTCATCGTCGCCGCCGGCGCAGCCCATCAAGCAGGGCCGAACCCCCTGTTCCACCCGGGACCTTCGACCTGCCGTCGGCGGGTCAACATTCCTCGGCGCCCCGCCGGGCGAACTCCTCAAGGGTGAGTTCACGCAAGGACTCGGACTCGTCCTGGTAGCCCGTGACCAGGACCAAACCGGGCTTCAGCCCCGCCAGGTCGGCGAGCCGGAAGGTCACCCGTGCCGCAGAGAAGGAGTTGTCGTCCGTCGCGGCGTACATCGCGAAGTCGACTACGCCGGTGGGAAGCGTTGACGGTGGAAAGCCGGTCAGCGGCACCGTCGCCGGGGAGGTCGCGTCGTCCGGTACGCGATATTCGCGCCCGGGCCAGTCCCACTCGGTGCGCCGAGGATGCCGGTCGTCGGCGGTGGCGTCGAAGAGCAGCACGACGTCCGGCGGGTGTGAGGCGCACCAGGCCAGCATGGCCACCGGCTGCCCGGATCCGTCCACGCTGACTCCGGTGACCCCTTTGATCTCCGGGGAGCAGGCCGTCAGACCGGCAACAGTTATCAGCGCGGCGGCGGACGCGGCGACGGCTCGGCGCAGCGGAATGGCCATGGACCTACTGTCTCGTCACCGGGTCAACGTCCCCACCCGAGGCCGTAACGGGTAGGTGACGATCAGCCGGTCGCGTCGACCGGGGTGAGGATGGTGAGCAGCTCGGTCAGGGTGGCCGGGCGGCCGTACCGCCAGCCCTGGCCGTGCAGGCAGCCGATCGCGGTCACCGCCGCGTGCTGGGTGCCCGTCTCGACCCCCTCGGCCACCACCACCAGGTCGAACGCGCCGGCCAGCCGGTTGACCATCTCCACCGTGGCGTACGCCTGCGTGTCCTCGGCGTCCAGGCGGGACACGAAGGACCGGTCGATCTTCAGCTCGGTCGCCGGTATGCGGTGCAGGTAGCTCAGCGAGGAGTAGCCGGTGCCGAAGTCGTCGATGGCGATGCGGATGCCGAGGTCGCGCAGCTGACGCAGCCGCTCCAGCACGGCCTCGCTCCCCTCGATCAGCGCCGACTCGGTCAGTTCGAGGGTGAGCGCGCGCGGCGGCAGACCGGCTGCGGCGGTGGCGGCGGTGACCGTGGCGATCAGATCGGGGCGGCGCAGATGGGCGGCGGCGATGTTGACCGCCACGGTGACCTCGGGCGCCTGTTCCCGCCAGGTCGCGGCGGCCCGGCACGCCAGCTGGATCACCCACCGGTCGATCGCGAGGATCAGCCCGGTCTCCTCGGCCAGCGGCAGGAACTTCGCCGGCGGGAGCACCCCGAGCCGCGGGTGCCGCCACCGCACCAGCGCCTCCGCGCTGCGGACCGCGCCGGTGGCCAGGTCGACGATCGGCTGGAACTCCATCATCAGCTGTCCCTCGTCGACCGCGCGGCGCAGGTCGGCGATCAGCTCGGCCCGGGTCACCGCCGACTCGCGCAGCTGCGGGGTGCAGGTCCGGTACGCCGACTTGCCGGCCGCCTTCGCCGCGTACATGGCGATGTCGGCGTCGCGGAGCAGGTCGGTGTGGGAGGTGTGCTGCGGGCCGTACTCGGCGATGCCGATGCTGGCCGACGGGTGCACGCCCAGGTCCTCCTCGCCGGGCAGCGGTTCGAGGGCGGCGAGCAGGCGCTCGGCGAGCCGCTCGGGCGACACCGGCCGGTCCCGGTCGAGCAGCACCGCGAACTCGTCGCCGCCGAGCCGGGCGATCATGCCGTCGGCGCCGACGGCGTCGCGCATCCGGTCGGCGATGGTGGTCAGCAGCCGGTCCCCGGCGGCGTGCCCGAAGCGGTCGTTGACCTGCTTGAACCCGTCCAGGTCGAGGAGCAGCACGGCGACCGGGCCGCCGTCGCGCAGGGCCCGGCGCAGCCGCCGGGTGAAGGTCAGCCGGTTGGGCAGGCCGGTGAGCTGGTCGGAGTAGGCGAGCCGGCGCAGCCGGACGACCAGCCGCAGGTTCTCGTTGGCGGCCAGCCCCTGCCGCAGCGCCAGCACCCCGAGCAGCGCCATCATGGCGACGAAGATCAGGTGTGGGCTCTGCCCGGTGGGCCGCCGGGCGAGGACCACGGCGATGATCGCCCCGCCCACCGGCAGGTAGGGCAGGGCGACCCGCCACCACGGGGGCAGCGGCGACTCCGTGCCCTCGTCGTCCCCGTCGTCGCCGGCCGGTGGTGGGCACCGGGTGGCGGCGCCGATCAGCAGGTAGCTCAGCGGCCAGCAGAGGTCGATGGGGTGGCCGGGGGCGTAGCTGCCGTGTGCGACGAGGGAGACGTAGATGGTGTCGGCGATGGCGCGGGTGGCGAGGCTGACGCCGATCAGGGTGTGCGCCGGCCACATCGGGCGGGCTGGCCCGGCGACCGCCACGAGGATGGTGAGCTGCATCAGGTCGAACATCGGGTAGAGCAGCCCGAAGGTGCGCAGCGGGTCGGTCAGGTCGGCGGCGGCGATGTCGCGGAACACCACCAGCCAGGCGATCGGGATCAGGGCCAGCCCGACGATCACCCCGTCGAGCAGGGTGCGGGACTGCCCGACCAGGTTGCGTGGGGCGGCCAGCGAACAGAGCAGCGCGGCGGTGCCGGTGACGATGCCTGCGGTGAAGAGCCCGCCGACGAGCGCGGTGTGCGGCAGGTCGTGCCCGGCGAGCCGCTCGACTGTCCACACGCTCCGGCCGATCGCCGCGAGCGCCATGGTGACGGCCAGCAACGTCCAGAACCGTTGTAGCGTCTCCGGGTGCCGCCGGGCCGCCCCGGTGCAGGCCACCGCCGCCCAGCTGGCCACCGCGACCGCGCCGAGGTCGCTGGCCAGGGCCGCGCCGGGCAGGCCGGCCACCAGCCAGAGGGCTTCGGAGAGTACGACGAACGCGGCCGCGACGAGCCCGACGCGGCCGGAGAGCGAGGGACGGGCCACGCCCGGGGCGGCGAGGCTCACGTCCTGCTGGGGTACAACGAACTTCGCTCCGGCCTTCTGTGCGCGCACCCTCGACGATGAGGACCAGTTGCGGACGGCGAACGCCCGCCAGCCTAGCTACCGCCTGGTACCGCCGCCAGAGCCAATCGGCGTCGGCCACCGTCCCGGTCAGGTCGGTGACGGCGTGTCGTGGCGGCGGTAGAGGGCGACCAGGACGCCGTAGCGTGGCTGGTCCGGGCCGGCCTCCTCGGCGTCGCTGACGAGGTCGTCCAGGGTGGCCCGGAGCCGGTGCGCCTGCTCCGGGGTGAGCCGCAGGTGCCGCAGGTGCAGCAGGTGCAGCAGCGGATCCGAGTCGCCGGTGAGTTCCTCGGCGACCGCGCCGAGCATGGCGGCGGTGGTCTCGGAGTCGACGGTCTCGCCGACGAGGCGGCGGTAGCTGCGTTCGTGGTACTGCTCGGTGCCGCCGCGTACCTGGCGGGTGTAGGCGGGGCGGACCATGCCCGCCTCGGTGAGGACCTTGAGGTGGTGGGCGACAGTGCCCTTCGCCGTGCCCAGGCCGGCGGCGAGTTGGCTGATGGTGGCCGGGCCGGGTCCGAGCGCGAAGAGCAGCCGGTGGCGGAACGGGTGGGCCAGCGCCTTGAACTGGGCCGGGGTGCGGACCTGCAGCGCGTCGGTGATCTCGTTGGCCACCCCGAAAGGGTCCACTTCTCTTGACGCTTTGTCAATCCGGCTGCTCTACTGACGCTCACCACACCGGACGGGGGCATCCGATGCGCCACGACGAGATCACCGAGGTCGTCGAACGGGCCGCGAAGCTGGTCACCGAGCACTACGTCTTTCCCGACGTCGCCGAACGGATCGCCGCGCACCTCGGCGACCGGCTCCGCGACGGCCGGTACGCCGACGTCACCGACCCGGCGATCCTCGCCACGCTGGTCACCGGGGACCTCCAGGCGGTCAACGGCGACTCGCACCTGCGGCTCAAGCACCACGCCGCGGCCCTGCCTGAGCGCGACGAGGATCCGGACGAGGGCTTCTGGGCTCGGGAGGCCGCCATCAGCATGGGCGGTATCGCCCGGGTGCAACGGCTGGCCGGCAACGTCGGGCTGCTGGACATCCGGCCGTGCCTGTTCCCGCCGCAGATCGCCGGCGACGCCATGACGGCGGCGCTGCGGCTGCTCGGCGGCACCGACGCGCTCCTGCTCGATCTGCGCGGCAACCGGGGCGGCAGCCCCGACATGGTCGCCCTGGTCTGCGGCTGGTTCTTCGCCGAGCCCGCGCACCTGCACACCATGTACGACCGGGCCGGCAACGCCCACCAGTTCTGGAGTGCGGCCTACCTGCCGGTCCCGACGTACGGGGCCGACAAGCCGGTCCACGTGCTGACCTCCGCCGAGACGGTCTCCGGCGGCGAGGAACTGGCGTACGACCTGCAGCAACTCGGCCGGGCCACCGTGGTCGGCGAGCGGACCGGGGGCGGCGCGCACCCCTGCGTCGGCCACCGCGTACACCCCCACCTGCAACTCACCGTGCCGGTGCTGCGGCCGGTCAACCCGGTGACCGGTACCAACTGGGAGGGCTGCGGGGTGGCCCCGGACGTCGAGGTGCCGGCCGGCGCCGCGCACGACGTGGCGTACCGGAGGGTGTTGGAGGCGCTGCTGGCCACCGATCCGCATCGGCCGACGGCGGACGAGGCGCGCGAGGCCCTGGCCGCCCTTCCCTGACCGGCGGCGCTACGGGCGGCGGCGCGCGAGCACGTACAGCCGCCGGGTCTCCACCTCGTGCGGGTAACTGACCCGTTCCAGGCGCGCCTGCACCGTGAACCCGGCGTCGTCCAGCGCCCCGAGCAGCGTCTCCGCGGCGAAGAAGTGGAAGTCGACGTCCACCCGGTGTCCCCACCACTCGTCCAGGTGCCGCACCTCGTCGCCAAGGTGCACCGCGACCAGCAGTGGCGCTTGCGGCCGCAGCACCCGGCGGGCCTCGGCCAGGGCCGGCCGCAGCTCGTCGGGGTTTAGGTGGATGACCGAGTACAGGGCCACCGCCGCGCCGAACTCGCCGTCCGCGGCGGGCAGCCGCAGCAGGTCACCCTCGCGGAACTCCACCTCCGGGTACGCGCGCCGGGCCTGCGCCACCATGCCCGGCGACAGGTCGATGCCCACCGCCGGCACGCCCCGCCCGGCCAGCCAGTGGGTGACGTGGCCCGGCCCGCAGCCGAGGTCCACCACCGGCCCGGGCCCGGCCAGCTCCACCAGAGCGGCCAGCAACGCCCGGTCGAGGGGCTTGCCCGCCAGCTCGCCGGCCAGGCGGTCCCGGTACTCCCCGGCGACCGTGTCGTAGCTGCGCCGCACCCGGTCGTGATCGGTGCTCATCGCGGGCTCCATCCTGGAGTCAGGTCCATTCCTCCGCCGGGTCTCCGTCACCGCTGTCGGGCGCGGGGCCGCTGGTGGCCGGCGGGCCGCCGTGGGTCCACGGGGTCTCCTCGCTGGCGGGGAAGTTCCCGGCCGGCATGAACGCGTCCGACAGGGTGGTGAAGCAGAGCCGCTCCCCCACCTCCGGCACGCTGCCCGGCGGGGCGGTCAGCCCGCGCCCCATCCCGCCCGACAGTTCCAGCACCACCTCGGTCTTGCCGTCCGCGCCGGGGGTCAGGAAGACCACCTTCGCCTTCTGGCCGGGCCGGGCCGGCGAGTACAGCGTCGCCCCGACCGGCACCACCACCGGCTCCGTGGTGACCACCTGGATGCGGGGGCGCAGCACCGGCCGCTTGCCCGTGTCGTCCACCCGCTTCGGGTCGGCCAGGGTCACGTCGCCGACGAACGCCTCCCCGGTCAGCCGGTGCTCGGCCATCACCAGGGGGTCGTCGTAGGCGCGCTGCACCGCGTACGAGGCGAGGGCCCGCTCCAGCCGGTGCAGCCGCACCGCCGCCGCCACCGCCCCGTCCCGGCGCGGCTGCGGCCCGCCCCCGTCATCGAGGTGCTCGGCGTAACCGGTGAAGGCGTCCTTGTCGCCGTCCCACCGGCCGGCCACCCGGGCACCGGGCGGCAGCCCGCGCAGCAACCCCACACCGCGCCACATCAGCTCCCAGGTGGGCGTGAGCTGGTCGCGCAGCAGCCGCTCCAGCTGCGCGTACGCGCCCGCGCGGGCGACCGGGTCGTCCTCGGCCTCGGCGTACGCGGTCATCGCCGGGGCGAGCCGGCGGTTGTCGAAGTCCGGGTCGGTGGCTGGGCCGGCGGGCGGGCAGACCTGCGGGTCCTCGGCCCGGGCGGCCGCCTCGGCGCCGGTCGAGCCGGGCGGCGGGTCGATCCAGCCGAGCAGCGCCGGCAGGTGCAGGTCCTCCACCGCGCTCTGCCCGGTCGCCCAGTGCAGCGTCAGCGCCTCGGTCATCGCGACCAGCGCCGCCGAGCCGGGATGTTCCGCACGCTCGGCGAAGAAGGTCAGCCAGCACCCGAGCAGCGGCACCGACGGATGCACGGGGTATTCGCCGTCCGGGCGGCGGAACCGGGTGGAGCGGCCGAACAACCGCAGAAAGGTGACCCCGGCCGGGTTCGGCACCAGCACCTGCGGGGCATCGACGTACCGGTAGCGCACGTCCCTACCCCGGTCGACCGGCACCGCCTCGCTGACCCCCCGAAACGAGTCCAGATAGGGCAGCAGGATCGCGGCCAGCTCGGCGGCGAACGCGAAGCGCTGGTTGCGGTTACGGGGCTGCGGCACTACCAGCAGCCGCGCCTCGTCGGGCGCAGCGCCGACCATCGCGGCAAGCGGCGCGTTCGCCTCGCCCGCCATGGCAAGGGGCACCAGCACCAACGGCCGCTCCGACAGGTGCAAGTGCCGGACGGTAGCCACCGGCTGGGCCACCCCGGCGGCGACCGCCTGCGCCTGGGCGAGGGCGCGCAGGGTGCTCACCGGGACCTCCGGGACGGGACGGGCCGGGCGGGCCGGCGCGGCGTACTCATGCCGCGTTTCCGGCGAGGGCGTCGGCGCGCAGGCGGGCGGCGGCGCGCAGCAGCGCGGCGGCCTCCGCCTGCTCCGGGTCCGGGGCGCGGACGCCGTCGGCCAGCGCCAGCACCTCCCGGATGTCGGCGAGGCCGCCCAGCGCCTCCCGCACCGGCCGGCCCAGCACGGTGGTGTGGCCACGTGCCTCGTGCCGGCAGAAGTACGCCAGCTCGCAGGCGGCCAGGCACTCGGGCGCGTAGCGGGCGGGCACGCCGGTCAGCGCGGCGGTCAGGGTCGCCGGGTCGGCGGTCAGGTCGGCGGTGAAACCGGCGGGCACGTCGGCGAGCAGGTCGTCGATCCGGGCCATCCGGTCGAGCTGGCGGCGCAGCACCAGCAGTTGCTTGCGGACGTCGAGCAGGCTGGCCACCGGCTGGTTGGCGAAGTCGCGCGGGCAGACCAGCACCACCTCGTGCGAGACGAGGCCCGGGTCGTGCCCGGCGGCGGCCAGCAGCTCGCGCAGCGCCAGCACGTAGACGGCGGACTGGATCGCGGCGGCGGAAACCTTCGCCGGGTCGGCCTGGCCGTCGATCACCGGGAACGACTTGATCTCCACCACGTGGAAGCGGCCGCCGAGCCGGGCGGCGACCAGGTCCGGTTCCAGGTGCACCCGCCGCCCGGCCACGTCCAGGCCGAGCAGCGGATGGTCGAACAACGCCGGCTCGTCACCGCCGCCGGTCAACGCCGCCCGGGACCGCTCGTGCCGGTCCGGCAGGTCCTCGGCGCCGCCCAGGTCCGTCCAGGTCGCGCCCGCCGGCACCGGTACGCCCAGCCGCTCCGCGACCAGCCGCAGCAACTCCGCACCGCCGTCGGCCTTCACCTGGGCCTCGAACGCGTTGCCCCGGGTGATGGCGAAGCGAGACTGGCCGAACCTGGCCGGGAAGCCGATCCGCTCGGCCAACTTCGGCTTGTCCACCCCGGCGCTGTCCAGCACCGCTCGGCGAGTGCAGCCCGGGTTGCCGGTCAGCGCGGCGATGGTGCGGGCGTTGTGCCGCCGCGGCGGCACGCCACCCCGGATCTCGGCCAGGCGCTGCGCGGTGTCCGTCATGATCCGCCAGGATAGGCGGTACGCGCCGACGTGGCCGGATCCACGCCCGCGCCGCTCCCGTCAGCCGACGGGTCCGGCGCCGTGTGGGCGACGCCCCGGCGGACCAGTACGGCGACGGTCACCGCGGCGGCCGCCGCCAGCCCGGCCATCGACCACAGCACCACCCGCAGCCCACCGGTGAAGCCCGGGTCGGCGAGCCGGCCGGCCGTGGTGCTGGCCAGCACCGCCCCGACCACCGCGATGGCCACGGTCTCGCTGGCCAGCCGGGCCGTGTTGATCATCCCGGCGCCGGTCGCCGCGCGGGCCGGCGCGACACTGCCGATCGCGATCGCGTCGAGCAGCCCGATGGACAGGCCCACCCCGACCCCGATGGTCAGCAGCGGCCCGGCCAGCGTCGCGGTGTCCGCGTGCGGGCCGAGCACGGTGGCCCACGCCGCCCCGACGGCGACCACGGCCACCGACACGACGGTGACCGCGGTCGCCGGGACCAGCCGCGTCAACGCGCCGCTGACCAGCGGCAGCACCAGGGTGGGGGCGGTGAGCAGGATCAGCGTCGCGCCAGCCGCCCCGGGGCTGAGCCCGACCACCGTGGTCAGGTACGACGGCAGGTAGACCAGCAGCGGCACCAGCACCGCCACGATGGTGGCCGCCGCCAGGCAGATGCCGACGAACCGGGGGCTCGCCAGCAGCGCCAGGTCGAACATCGGATCGGCGCGGCGGCGCTCCACCCGGACGAAGACCACCAGCAGCGCCGCCGCAGCGGCGAACGCGGCGAGGATCACCGGGGCGGCCCAGCCGTACTCGGGACCCTGCACGAAACCGAAGATGAGCAGCAGCAGCGCGGCGGTGAACGACACGGTTCCCGGCCAGTCGACCCGGCCCGGATCCGGCTGGCGGGACTCCGGCAGCAGCGGAACCAGGGCAAGCACCGCGCAGGCGGCCAGCGCCGGGACGGCGAAGACGGCCCGCCAGCCGAAGCCCTCGATGAGCAGCCCCGCGATCGACGGGCCGAAGGCGAGGCCGACGCCGATCGTCGTACCGAACACACCGAAGACGCGGGCCCGGGCCCGGCCCTGGAACGTGCCGGCAAGCAGGGCGGACGCGCTGGTCGCGGCGGCGGCCGCGCCGACCCCGGCGAGGGCCCGGGCGACGTCGAGCAGCACGATGTTGCCGGCGACCGAGGCGAGCAGCCCGGCGGCGGCGAAGACCGCGACCCCGACGGCGTAGACCCGACGGCGGCCGAACAGGTCGGCAAGCGCGCCGGTGGCGAGCATGAAGCTGGCAAAGGTGGCGTTGTAGCCGTTCACCACCCACTGCACGCCGGCCAGCCCGGCGTCCAGGTCCCCGCCGATGTCGGGCAGCGCGACGGACGCGCCGGTCAGCGAAACCGGCAACGCCAGGGTGGACAGCAGGACGGCCGCCAGCACGACGGCCGGGTGATTGCGCAAAGATTCCCCCCGTTCGAACGGCCGCCTCAGCCTAGTTCGGGCGCGTGGCGGCGGATCCCGGGACGGGTGCAGAATCACAGGCCGCTCAGCGGCCAGCGGAGCGGTTCCGGGGCGATCGGGGTGACTGGGCACCGGCGAGCGGCCGGCTGCGGCGGCGGTGCCGGCGGCCGGGCGTGCAGGGCGGGTGGGAGGCGGTGTGCAGCGGGGCGGCGACCAGCTCATGGCCGATCAGCCAGCAGAGGAACCGGGCCATGGTCAGCCGACCGGGAGGCGCTCGGCCTCGGCTCGCGGGATGTCGTACTGGGCGCCGCAGAAGGTGCACTGTTTCGTCCAGCGGGTGTGCACCGGGATCAGCGGGACGAAGAACAGGGTGAACTTCGTGGCCCGCCGGGTGATGACCTGGGCCGCCTGATTGCCGCAGTTGCGGCAAACCTCGGTGACGACGCCGGAGCGGACGACCTTGGTCCGCAGGCCGAAGATGAAGAACATCGCCCGGCAGTACCCCAGCCGGACCCGGAACACACCCACGAGTTTCTTCGCCCGCGGCTGTCCGGATCCGCGCCCCCCGTTCGTCAGGCTGGGTGGAAGCACGACCGGAGGAGAGAAACGATGAAGTACATGATGCTCGTCTGCACCGACACCGAGCCGGACCGGGACCCCAGCGCCGCGCCGGACATCGAGAAGTGGGTGGCCGAGCGGGACGCCAACGGCCAGCGCGTGACGGGCAGCCGCTTCGCGCCCCCATCGGCGGCCACCACCGTCCGGGTACGCGACGGCGAACTGCTGCTCACCGACGGCCCGTTCGCCGAGACCAAGGAGGTGATCGTCGGCTTCGACCTGATCGAGTGCGCCGACCTGGACGAGGCCGTCGAGGTGGCCCGAGCCCACCCGATGGCGTACGGCGGCCGGATCGAGCTGCGCCCGCTGGTGGACTGATCCCCATGACCGACGCGGCCGGGGCGGTCGCCGCCGCGGGTGCCGAGGCGTACCCGCGGATCGTCGCCGCCCTGATCCGCATCACCGGCGACTGGACCCTCGCCGAGGACTGCGCGCAGGAGGCCCTGGCCGCGGCGCTGGAACGGTGGCCCCGTGACGGCGTGCCGGCCAATCCGGGCGGCTGGCTGATGACCGCCGCCCGGAACCGGGCCGTGGACGGGCTGCGCCGGGCCACCGTGGAACGCCGCAAGCTGCGCGAGCTGGCGCTGCTCACCGAGCCGGAGCCCGCGCCACCGGAAGGAGACGTGGTGGACGACCGGCTGCGGCTCATCTTCACCTGCTGCCATCCGGCACTCGCCCTGGAGGCGCGGGTGGCACTGACCCTGCGCACCGTGGCCGGGGTGCCGACCGCCCACATCGCCCGCGCCTTCCTGGTCAGCGAATCGACCATGACCCGACGCCTCACCCGGGCCAAGGCGAAGATCGCCGCAGCCGGCGTCCCGTACCGGGTACCGACCGGGTCCGCGCTGGTCGAGCGGCTGCCGGGCGTCCTGGCCGTGCTCTACCTGCTCTTCACCCGCGGCTACGACGCGGACGGAGAGCCGGCGTTCGCCACCGAGGCGATCCGGCTGGCCCGCCTGCTCGACACCCTGATGCCCGAGCAGCCCGAGGTGGCCGGGCTGCTCGCGCTCTTCCTCCTGCACCACTCCCGCCGAGCCGCCCGGCGCGACGCCGACGGCAACCCGCTCACCCTCGAGCAGCAGGACCGCTCGCGCTGGGACCACGCTGGCGTCGCTGAGGGCGTCGCGCTGCTGGACCGGGCCGGCCACGGCCCGTACGCCCTCCAGGCCCGGATCGCCGCCTGTCACGCCACCGCCCGCACCGCCGCCGACACCGACTGGCCGGCCATCGCCCGCTGGTACGACCACCTGGTCGGCCTGCGCCCCACCCCGGTGGTCCGACTCAACCGGGCGGTCGCCCACGGCTACGCGTACGGCCCGGCGGCCGGGCTGGCACTGCTCGCCGAGGCGCGTTCCGGCGGTGCGCTGGATGACTACCCGCCGGCGCTGGCGGCGCAGGCCGAGCTGACCGCCCGGCATGGCGACCGGGACGGTGCCGCCGCCCTGTTCCGGGCTGCCGGCGAGGCGGTGGGCTCTGAGCCGGAGCGGCGGGTGCTGCTGCGCCGCGCGGCCGAAGTGACTCGGTGAGAACATCGGTTGCCCACCGAACCGGGAACGCCTGGAGGGGTGTTTCCCGGAATCCACCCGGTTTGCGCAGGCCACGCGCGGGTACGCGGCGCCGATGATCGCACTGATCCTTGCCCTGCTGCTGGTGTGGTTGGTTCTGGTGGTCGTTGGGCTCCTGGTGAAGGGCCTGTTCTGGCTGTTCGTGATCGGGGCGATCCTGTTCGTCGCGACCGCCGTCGTCGGTTGGGTTCGCAGGCGGGTGTGAGACCGCCTGCCGGCCCGGGCCTTGCTTGGACCGCTCGCGAACACACCGCTTAGGTGGGGCAGCGACCGCTGACCCACCCTTCTCGATGGCCCGGGATTGCCGGACCACGCGCGCTGGCCACCGCCGCGCTGGTCGGCGCGCCGGCCCCGGCCCTTGCCGCAGACCCGCTGCCCGACCTGTCCGTCTCGTTCGACCGCGACCCCGTCGCCGAGGTCGACAACAGCGGCACCACGGTCGGCAGGTACGTCTACAACAACGGCGACGCCACCGCCACCGCGGTGAAGGTCACCCTCGACCTGAGCAAGGCCGCCGAGTCGGTCACCGCGTCCGTGCCGGAGTGGACCGACGCCTGCAAGCTGGACGGCACGAAGGTCACCTGCACCATCGGCGTGCTCCAGCCCGGCCAGGTCGAGACCCTGAGCCCGCTGTCGCTGGTCAGCAAGCAGGGCGCCAAGCCTGGCGACGCCGGGTCGGTCACCGTCACCATCGCCGGCGCGGAGGACGACCAGGCGCCGGGCATGCCGCGGTGATCGCGCTCGGCGCGGTGCTGCTGGTGGTGTTCCGTCGCGTGGTGCTCCAGACCGTTACCTGTCAGTGCGCTCTTGCGACTGATCGGCATGTCCCGCCTTGCGGTGGGACGGTCCCGGTCTTGTCCGCTTGAGCGGGGCCGGGTTGACGTTTCAC